>CAYZJR010000044.1:0-11503 GCA_964478655.1 uncultured Candidatus Obscuribacterales bacterium | reverse complement strand
CATTCCACAGCGCCTTTCCGGACACACTTTTTTGCACATACCGAATCCGCCAAGGTATGGACTTACCTGAGGAGGTTCGGTATGCGCAGAATCTCACGCCCCGAAAGTCGATTCCACAGCGGCTTTCCGGACACACTTTTTTGCACATACCGAATCCGCCAAGGGAAACCGCAACTGCGAAAATCGAACACCATCAGGGGATTTTCGCGACAAGTACATGACTTCTTCACCTTGTACTTGAGACGATTGCTTGGAAGGAGTACTGCCGGTCAGCCGGTGACCGTTTTGAGCAACAAACCCTGCGCAATCCCGCCTGAGTTCAAGGATTTACTTGACAAGAAGAAACGCCGAGCGTAGTATTTGTGTCAAAAGTTCTCGTCAAAATTACCTTTACTAAACACTTTCAAACGCTTCTGGGACAAACCCAAGAGAAGCGTCAGCTTGGTCTCTAAACTCTCAAAAATGCCATGAACGTTCCGATGTTTGGTTTCACTTTTCTCTAAGAGGAAGCAAGCGGCAATCAATCTTGTTCTCTGCTTTTAGTTATCGATTCGTCGACTCAGCGGAGTCTTACACAAATGCATATCTGTCAAACCTGTGGTGTTATCGTCAAAGGCACGGGCAACCGTTGCTACGCATGCGGAAATCTTGTCACCGTATCCAGTGCATCTCGTTTAGGCTTTCAAAATTTAGATCAACCTCTCAGGCTAGCAAAAGAAGCAACCGTCAAAGAATTTGAACGGTTTGTCTCTCAGCGAATTCCAGCACTGTCGGCGACTTCGCAAGCAATTGACAGCGCTACCAGCAGAGCAGCCAAGTTGCAGAACACTTGGTCTGAGAATGTTGAATCAGATCTACGGCACTTGAAGGAAGATCTGGAAGCAAAAGTAAAAGAAGAAGCGAAAGACTTCTGGGCAGCAGCAAAAACTATCGAGGAGCAAGCAAAGTTTCAGGCTAAGATGCAGGCTCGTAGTATTCTCGAAGAAGCGACTCCGCCCGTCGCGCGATTGGTCGTATCCGAAACGCTCGACTGTTTGGGATTACCGAAAAAGTCGACTCCACCACAAGCGCCCGCAGACATGGGCTGGGACGAAGAGCTGGAAGGACGATTATTTGATGAGCAACTGTACGGCGGCCGAAGGGCACGCGGCAATCAGGACGATCTAGACCACGCCGAGCGCGACCAGGACGATCTAGACCACGCCGAGCGCGACCAGGACGATCTAGACCAGGACGATCGTGAACAGGACGATGATCACGTCAAATGGTCAACGAAGCAAAAGGCAAACTGCAGAGATTCGTTCTTTGACGCAGAAGCTGATGAGCAACCAAGAAGAGGCGGCAGAAGGAATGCGCCTTCGGCAAACTCACGAATGAGACAGTCTGATGGTGATGACCACTCCAAGAACTTCGAGATCAATATCCGAGTTCCAAAGTTTCTCTTCAAGAAAAGAGCTATCACTATCGCCACTGTCCTGGTGTCCGGCATAGTTGCACTGGGCCAAAACACCCTGGGCAACGGAGATGTTGTCGCGACAGCAACGAAGTGGTGCGGCGAACATCTTACGGGAGCCTTGACTGTTCCACATAACATCAAGCTTCCTACAGCCTTACCGACAGTTGCTGGCAAATGGCACATCACCACTACAGCCAACAATCAACAAGTGCAGGGCGACGTGACTCTCGACCAGAACGGAGATTTACTTTCCGGGGTTGGTCGCGACTCGGTCGGCGAATTCAGACTGAATGGAAAAATTGAACCGTCCGGCAATGTGCAGTTTCAGAAAGACTATTTTGCAAAGAACTTAGTGCCAATCAAATACAAGGGGACAGTCAGAACCCTGGACAATGACCTTGTAATGGGAGGTTCCATCAGCGCGAAAGTTGCAAGAGGAGGTCTCATCAATCGCCCGGTTGCCTCCATATCTGGTGACTGGAGCGCACAACGCAGTTCCATCGCTCGCTCCCTTCCCACAGGGTTGGAAAAATTGTACACGCTAGGTGCGAGCCTACTAGTTACGATCAGCATTGGAGCAGTGTTTCTCTCATATTATCTCTTCAACCCCAACGGCAAGATCAACGTATGGGAAAAGGAGAAGTACATTCCTTCGCAATTCAGAGGCAAACACGCAAAAGCAGTCAGAGAATTTGCAAAACCCTTGCGAGCTGGTGGTGTTCCACTCGGCAGACGCTGTGAATGGAAGCCAATCTTCATCGGATCTCCAAAAACTCTGGCGATACCGCCTGCGATGCGAGAATCAAATCCTCACATACTCATCGTCGGTACAGCCAACAAAGGCAAATCTCGCCTGATGGCATCCATGGTGGCACACGACATACAATCGCGCGACCGCGCCGTAGTAGTTATCGACACCAAAGGAGTGCTCACAGACCTGACGATTCGCTGGATTGCAGCTCATCGCCAAGGAAAACAGTTGGCACAAAGAGTAATTCTCATCGACCCGACGGTCAAAGGGGGAAGTGTCACATACAATCCTCTCCACGTGCATGAAGACGACAACTTGCACACGGCAGCAGCAGCTATAGTCCAGGCATTCAAGGCAATGTACAGCGAAACGCCCGGAGCGCAATCGCAGCAATGGAGTCAGCAAACTGCAAACATAATGCGCAATGCAGCACTGCTTTTGATGGCTAATGACAGAACCTTGTTAGATCTCACAAGGTTGTTGCAAGACAATGATTTCCGCGACATTCTTTTGGACAAAGTACTGCGTGAAAGAGATACGCATCCCGAATTTGAGAGCTTGATTGAAGCGTGGGATCAATATAAGAAGCTTGCACGAACAGAGAGTTGGATCACGTGGGTTGAGCCTATCCTAAACCGCATAGGACAGCCACTTAGCGACCCTCGCATTAGACCGATTCTTGCACAATCAGAAAACCAATTAGATCTTGCGCGCGTGATTTCGCAGAAGAAAATTCTGCTGGTGCGCATTCCGCAAGGGCAATTGGATCAAAACGCGAACTTGCTTGGAAGTCTCTTGGTTACAGGTCTTAGACGAGCCGCGGGTGACCTGCGTGAGTCAGGAGTGGAGCTAGAACCGACTGCACTTTACCTGGACGAGTTCGATCATTTGATTGAACGAGATACGCTCACAAACATAACTTCTGAAGCCTCAGAAACAAAAATCGGCTTCATCGGAGCCACCCAAACGCTCCAACAGTTCCCCGACGAGATCAGAAATCAGCTGAACATCAAAGTCGGCACAACGATAGCTTTCGCTGTAACCAAGAAGGATGCGGACATGCTAGGTCCGCAACTGTTTCGTGTGGAC
Organism: uncultured Candidatus Obscuribacterales bacterium; assembly: GCA_964478655.1. Classification (GTDB taxonomy): domain Bacteria; phylum Cyanobacteriota; class Vampirovibrionia; order Obscuribacterales; family Obscuribacteraceae; genus CAYZJR01. Next base: position 8,207 of record CAYZJR010000044.1, on the reverse strand, counting down.
GGGCGCAAACACAAAAACAAAAACTTCACCAACTTTATCAATCCGATTAACTCAACACCGCAGTTTGAATTGGTCACGGATGAACAACACCTCAACGTCGATCGCATGGTTGGACTGGAGGCAAGACACTTTTTCTGTTACCGCGAAGGGTTGACGGCTGGGGTGTTCAAATTAAAGGCTCATGAGTTTACAGCCCCACCCGAACAGCAGATAAATCGAAAACTCATCGAGAAAATGCGCAGAAACAGTGCCTAGTGCCGACGAGGCACAGCTCGAAAATCGCCCCAGCCTACCGGCTTGAAGCCCTCCTGTCGCAAAGCTCAATGTTGATGAGGAACTGCGGACGATTCTGGGTAAGTCAAATTTATATAGATAGTATAGTCTTATAGTGTATAGGCGTCTTTGTTGCAAAAGAGTTGAAAAATGGGTCAGGGTCCTACACCCCGCAACATCTGGGAAGAGAAAATCGCTGATCTCAGGCGATACGACCTGGACGAGCTGGACAACGAAACGATAAATCCGTCCGATATTGTTAGCTGGCCCGTGCCTGGGCTGACATTTGTGCGGGTCGACGGCATTCTGCGCTCTTGGGATATCGAACGGGAAAAGCAGCAACAGCAGCAGCAGCAACAGCCAAGTAACGACCCCAACCAACCGCCCAAGCGCATGTATTTGATGGAAGATGCGCTCACCGGCTTGCATAGTCAAAAGGCGAATCTTTGCTATATGGCCGTCGGAGCCAAAACCGGCGTCAATTACTATATGGGCATCTCGCTTCCTGGCGCAGAAGCTGCGGACAACGAAGCAAATGCAATTTCCTTCAACAGCGTCAAATCAATTTTGCACTCCGTGTACAACGGAGTGGACATATACAAAAACGCGTTCACTTCTGAGGCGATGAAGGGGATTATCTCGCCGCTGTGCGTGCACACCGGAATCGTGACGGGAATTCCCGCGCTTAAGTCTACCGGCGGCGACACCATGGACTCGGAGCAAATCGAACGTCTTGCCAATGGTCTGGCAGGACACGACTTTGGTTTGATGGTGCTTGCGGTACCGATTCCGAACGCCAAAGTGAATCAAGAAGAGTTCGCAATCGTCGACCAGATTCAAAAGGCGCAAGAAAACGAAGACCCTGAAAAGAAAAGACGTATCAAGTACTACTTGGAACTTCAGGATGCTTATTTGAAGCATGTTCAGTTGGGAACAGCAATCGGTAAATGGCTCGTCTGCGTGTATTATTTCGCGCCGGATCGTTCGGTGTTCGTCAGGCTACAATCGCTCATTCGCGCTACGTATGTAGATGAAACGAGTCGACCGACGCCTCTGAGAACGCATGAAATCAAAGGTTTGAAGAGTCACATAGAACAGTTTGGACTTTTGAGAACGAAGAGATCGGGAGAGTTCTTCCAAACACTTCTTGAATACAGGTTTTTGACACCGCTGAATTCCCGCATGCTGTCTGCATTCGTGCACTTGCCAAAAAGAGAAATGGCAGGTTTTAGAATTCGAAGATCGGCAGAATTCAGCTTGGCGAACATTCCAGCAAAGAATCCAGACAGAACGATTGCCATTGGAAACATTCTCGATAAAGGGGAGGACACGGGTAACCTCTACTACATCGACGTAGACGCCATGCAAAAACATACCATCGTATGTGGTGTCACCGGCGGCGGTAAGACGAACACGTGCTTCTATCTGTTGGGACAGTTGTGGCGATACAACATTCCATTTATGGTCTGCGAACCAGCGAAATCAGAATATCGGCACATGATGCTGATGTCGGAAACATTTAAAGGCGTCGGACAGGCATTCTCTCTCGGTGATGAAACGGTGTCTCCGTTTAGGTTGAATCCGTTTGAAATCATGAAAGGTGTAAAAGTTCAGACCCACCTTGACGCGTTGAAATCAGTGTTCAACGCATCATTTGAAATGTATTCACCAATGCCCCAGGTTTTGGAAAAGGCACTTAACCAGATCTATGGCGTGCGAGGTTGGGACCTCGTTCAAAACAAGAACAGGCGCCTTCCCCCTGGTGTCAATCCAGGTGATCCTGATTGTCCAAATGAGATCTATCCGACGATGAAAGATCTATTTGAAATCATCGATCCGGTAGTAGAAGGGTTCGGATATTCAGAAAGAATCGGTCCTGACGTACAAGCTGCGTTGAAAGCTCGTATCGGTTCACTGCTCATCGGCGGTAAAGGACAGATGCTCAACACGCGGCGTTCGATTCCTATGGAAGTTCTCTTTGGCAGACCTACCGTGGTCGAGCTGAAGATGGTTTCGGAAGACTCGGAAAAGTCGTTCTTGATGGGTATGCTGCTCGTATTCTTGTATGAGTATAGAGAAGCGCGCGGTCCGCACGATAACCTGCAGCACGTCATGCTGGTCGAAGAGGCGCACCGACTCTTGAAGAACGTTCCTACCGGTCAAAGCGGTGAAGGTGCAAACCCCGCCGGTAAAGCGGTTGAATTCTTCACCAACATGCTTGCAGAAATTCGTTCGTATGGACAAGGGTTCATCATCGCCGACCAAATTCCAAACAAGTTGGCACCAGAAGCATTGAAGAACACAAACTTGAAAATCATGCACAGAATCGTGGCAGTCGATGACCGCGACTCCATGGGTGGTGCGATGAACCTCGACGATGTGCAGAAACGGCACGTCACCGCGTTAGGGCAGGGACGCGCAATCGTCTACGCGGAAAAGATGGAGCAGCCATTCCACCTGCAGATCATGTTCGACAAAACGAAAGAAGTGCCACCACCGGAGACACCGGAGGAATCAGACGAAGTCGTAAGAGAAGCGATGAAAGGCATGGAGGTCGTGAAATCGTTCGACCGTCACGTGGGTTGCAAATTCTGTCTGCATCGGTGTGATTCGCAGATTCTCGACACAGCTTGCTTGGTTGCCGACGATACGATTTTCAGGCAGGTCTATAACAGATACGTTCTTTCTACGTTGAAAGATTTGACTCAACTTGTGCACTTCAGAGCGCAAATCATTCACGAGATTCAGCGGGTAATCGGAGGTAGAGCGCGATCAGGCAACATCACCGGAATCACATGGTGTGTTCTTACCCAAGCCACCGAACGCTACTTCGAACGTAAGGGTGAAGAAAACTACTGGTTCTACGATCAAGTCAGGGAGCAGCATTTGAGATGGCTCAATCTGCTGCGTCCGGCGTTCCAACCAACTGAAGTTAACAGGCGTCTCGATATCTCCGTGCTGCGACAATGGAGAGATGACTTCATTGAGTTGCACAAACGCGACCAAGGTCCGCTGCCTACCTGCGGCCCATGCACATCGAAGTGTTTGTATCGTTTCGAAGTTACAGAGGTCGTTCGAGATCCCAAAATCAAATTTGACTTCAACTCGTCTATCAACAGGAAAGATACTCCCGCGTCTGATTCTGCCGCATGGTTCTGCCGATTGTTGACCGAGCGATTGATCTCGCAGGGTGACGTTGATTTGGCGTACTGCCTGGCAGTTCACCTGATCAAAGATCAACAGTTATCGACTGATGCGCAGCTTGTCTTGTTGCACAAGGTGCGTACGGCACTCGAAAACTTCCAGAACGAAGGAGAGGAAGGCGGTGAGTGATGGCGATCGATCCATCCGCAAATGAGGAAGACAAACAAGCTGAAGAAGGACAGCAAGGTTCTTCCGCCTCCAACAGTCAATCCCAAAGTTCGGACGGCCGGCAGTCACTAGTCGATGAGCTGGGCGTGCATAGCCTCGACGAGCCAATCTTCGGAGGTCGAGGTCGTTTGTTTTCAGTGGCGGGACGAGCATCGCCAGTCGCCGAATTCTCGCAGAACTTCCTGGTTCTGCGGCCGCCGCAAAAGCCATTCGAAGAACAAGGAGAACCGGAAGACATCTCAATTCGAATGGACGACAGGGGCATTCTGCTCGATGAGCTGAACAAACCAAAAAAGATTTCCGGTGCTAAATACAAAGGGCGAGAAGTTTACTACCTGGGCTTGCAAAAGCCTGGCACGCTCAAGCATTATGCAGCGTGGTTTGATGAACAAAATGAGCCGCATCCGCTGCTACTCGACGGCGAAGCAGTGACGACAGAGGTCATTTACAAGTTGAGAAACAAGACTCACGATGGTGAGTTGAGTATTTTTCCGGATTTGACTTCGGACGAGTAAGACTTCTTTTGCTCGACTAAGCCGACAAGCGCTTGCCTGCAAGGAACTTCGTGCAATAGTCTTTCCAGTTTGACGCCAAGTCGTTTTGAATCATTTCGAAGGCTGCTGCTGCAGGCAGATCGATCTTAATCGATTTCTTGCGTCCGTCTCTTGTAAATTCGTGGCGAACAGCATTTGATGTTCCTACTTCATAAAGAAGCACAGGAACCCAATTTCCATCCTTCAGAACTTCCAATTGCGAGCGCTTGAAACCACTGTTGGATTCGGAGCGCGCAAGGCGGCAATCGTCAGAGAGTTTCTCTATCATTGCGTTGACGAACGGTTCGTGATAATTGGACATCACCGGACCAGGAACGGCAAGACGTTCTTTCGGTCCGATTGCGAATTTCTTTTGCGTTTCCTTCAGTGATGCTATTAGGGCTTCAGACACGCTGGTTGTTGCATCTTGCTCATCGACGATGCCACCTTTGAGAGGAGGTTCAAGCGCCCAAGTGGTATCGCCGGCAGCGGCAGGTGGGTCGAACGAAATTGTCGTCTCTTCCGACATTGGAGTTTGCGGCGACAAGTGCTCTGTTGCATCGGCCGTTCCGAACGAGAACGTGGTTTCGCCGGTGACTTCGATGCGTGGTGCAGGCGGAGGTGGTGGAGTTTGGGCAGCAGCGGCTTTGTGTCCGCTCGACTGACCGAACAGCTTCTCGAGAGTTTGACCGACTTCGCTGACTTCGACTGCAAATGAATGACCGCATGATTCGCAAACCGAGATTTCTTGCGGCACAAATCTGCTGCAGCCAGTGCAAGGCTTGACCTTGAGGTCCGGAATCTTGAAGCGACCGCTGGCCGTTGGCTGCTTCGCCATGAACTCGTCGATTTCCGCAGGCAGCGGCAATGTGATAACCATGCCACGGCGCAGATCGGCAGTCGGATTGCCCTTCGCATCATAATCGGTTATTCCGTTTTGCTCGGCGATCAGCTTCCACAACACTACGTCACCGAGAGCCGGATGCTTCATGGCGATCGAGCGAAGCGTGTCTCCCAGTCGAACAATATATTTGATTCTGTTGTCGGTGCTGGCAACTGGAGCCGGTCCGAGTGCGCCGAGCATCGATTCGATATTGGCGCGTCGATTGGCAGCCTTTTGCTCTTCTTCGGTCAGCGGTTGCTTGGAGCCATCGCTGTTGAGCTTGTTGTTGGCTTGCTGTGAAAGCTTGCGTGCTCGCCAATCGCGAATTTGCTTGCGGCTTGGCAAAACAATTACGCTGCCCGGTGTAAGCACATAGACGCGCTTGCCATCGACAATCTTGAGTTGAATCTTGTTCTTGTTCATCTCGTAGATCAGCTCTGCGAGTTTGGCGTCGCCCAGTTTCTTCTGGGCGATAGACTCCAAAGTGTCTTTTGGTTTGACGAGATATTTTTCTTGCTTGTTGTCTTCCTTGATCAGTTCTTCTTGGCGCTTCTGCTCTTCAAGCAATCTGTTTGCGCGCAGTTTCGCCGCCTCTTCTTCCTGACGCTGAGTCGAGAGTGCAATGAACATGGCATCGGTAAGGCGCTTTTGTTCCTCTTCTTCGAGACGGCGCTGTTCTTCTTCCTTGCGGCGTAATTCTTCTTCTTTCTTTCTCTTCTCGTCGTCTTCTGCAAGTCCGGAAAGGCGAATAGCTTCTTCGTCAGTTCTCATCTGATCTTCGCGCTGCTGATCTTCCCAGGACTTATCGAAGCCGTCGGCACGTCCAGCAATGAGGTTGGCGAAGTTTGGATCGTATGTATTGTCATCGGCATGAATGCGCGAATCGAGAGAATTTGTCCACTTGATCAGCTGTTCGCCCAGTTCGTCAATGAATGAACCGTCATCCTTCTTGCCACCACCAACGATATCAGCTTCCCGAACTGTGAATTCTTGAGTATCGAGACGCAGGTCGGCCGGACCAGACTCAATGCCATCGGCCAGCGAGAGCGGCTTCGCATTCTTCGGTTTGGCTTCATCCGACTTATGTTCGTGATCTTGTGAGGGATCTGAATTGTTTGGTTGCAGCGCGACATCCGGAATCGGTGTTGTGAGCCGACCGGTTGCTGTTGAGCCACCAAATGAAGGGTCACCCTCTTCCTCAGACGATTGTTTGGAAGTTCCTTTGTTGCGATCGTCTTTGTCTGCATCCAACTGATTGGTTTCGACAGGCGTGCGATCGTCGAAGTCAGGGAATGTCGAGAAGTCCGGCACCGTCCCGGTTTGCGCGGGAACACCAGGGTCATTGAAGTTCGGATCTTGAACAATCGGCGTCCACGGATTTGCACCAGGATCGACTGCATGCGGCGCAGTAGGATCCGTCGGCATCTGAGTCGGATCGCTCGGCGCTTGTGGGTTTTGGTTCGGATTCTGTGCGTTGGGATCTTGCGCAGGATCTGTTGTGTTGTTCGGATCGCCAGGATTTTGATTGTTCTGGTTGTTCGGATTATTCGGATCGTTAGGATCGGTAGAATTCGGATTCGGATTATTTTGATTTTGTTGACCGTACGGATCTTGCTGTCCATAAGGATCTTGATACTGATTCGGTTGATTTTGACCGGACTGATTTTGATATGGATCAGTCGCAGGCGTTCCTGGATCTTGATATGGATTGGATGGATTCTGTTGATTGTACTGATTATAAGGATCCGTCGCATAAGGATCGGTTGAAGGTTGGCTATAACCCGACGATTGCGGATTGTTCGCAAGGTAAGGATCGCTTATCGGTGCGGCTTGGTTCGAACCAGGACCATCACCAAGGCTGATACCACCACTTACGGTGGTCGGATCATCGATGACGCCAACATATGGGTCGGGAACGCCTGGCAAGATCGGCGAATTCGGTGCTGTGAATGATTGATCCGGATTGAGAATGTCGTTGAGCAATCCAGTGAGCGCTCCGCCGGCCGCGCCCTCAAGTGCGCCTTGAGGTCCGCCGCCCGAAAGCAGTCCGCCGAGAAGTCCTGATAGTGCGCCTTCGCCTGCATTGTCCGCTCCAGACGCTGCCGACGAACCAGCATTGAACGGATCGGTGAATGGGTTGGTGCTCGGTTCTGGATTTGGTGACGTGAGTCCGCCAAAAGGATTGGATGGCGCGGTTGGAACAGTGGGTGTGGTTGGAACAGTTGGAATACTTGGTGCAGTCGGGTTGCTGGCGATTGGATTTCCGGTGAGACCTGAAGCAGGAACACCGCCAGTGGCACCAGGGTTATTGTTGTTGGTGATGTCATTGAGTCCACCGGTGGCAGCACCAGCGAGAGCGCCAGACAGTATCGAACCAGCGTCACCGCCGTTGAGTAGTCCACCGAGAGCGCCAGCAATTGCGCCTTGACCTGCGTTGTTGGTGCCAGCCGCTGCATTGGCTCCAGCATTGGCTCCGCTTTGGTTTCCTCCAATCGCTCCACCAATCGCCGAACCGAGTCCAGGGTTGAGACCACCAGTAACGGGAACGGTTGGTGTGCCGGTGCTGGTTGGGGTCGTGGTTCCTGTTCCGGGAGTGCCAGTTCCAGGAGTAGTGGTTCCTGTTCCGGGAGTTGTAGTACCAGGTTCGGTGCCGGTTGGTGATGTTGTTGTTCCGCCGGTCGTACCCGTACCAGTGCCGGTGCCGGTTGGTGATGTCGTTGTTCCGGTCGTACCCGTACCAGTGCCGGTGCCGGTTGGTGATGTCGTCGTTGTTCCGGTAGACCCTGTTCCAGGAACGAAACCAGAAGAAGTCGTATTGCCGGAATTCGAGTCGCCACCAGTGATCGCACCGGTCGCTGCACCAGCGATTGCACCCACAATTGCTCCAGGCAGTCCCCCAGAAGCCGCACCAGCGGCGGCGCCGGCAGCGGCACCTTGACCTGCTGACCCAGAACCGAGCCCAGCAGCCGCACCGGCCAATGCAGAGTTACCTAGATCTGTATTGCCAGTGCCGGTTCCTATTGAATTGCCGGATTGCGAAGTTCCTGTTCCTGCAGTTGGCGTTCCTGTAGTCGGATCGCCGGTTCCAGTTGTCGCTCCGGTTCCAGTTGTCGCGCCGGTTCCAGTAGTCGCTCCGGTTCCAGTAG
>CAYZJR010000043.1:4526-51893 GCA_964478655.1 uncultured Candidatus Obscuribacterales bacterium | reverse complement strand
TGTTTAGGCTTTGCGAGTTTGGCTGGATAGAAAGCCCTGTGGACGGGAGCGATTATAGGAACACAAAACAATGTGGGAGGGAATACTTGGTGCCTTGAAGAACTCAATGAATTCCAGCATCATTGAGTAGGTCCATGATGTGCATTATCGAATCTGCACTCACACAAAGCAAATACCATTCCCATTTCCACTGACATACTTGCGAACAATTTTCTCGATGTCGCCGCTATCAGCAATGTCCGCCAAATACGCATCAAGCACATCGAGAAAATCGTTCTGATTCTTCCCAACCAAAAAGCAATTCGGATAGCGGCGAATCGGCTTATCATGAGCGATGTTCACGAGAGTATGAGTCAATTGTGAGGCATACGCGTCGTATGTCATTCGTTCCGCCATTGTGGCGTCCGCTCGCCCATCTGCAACAAACTCAAGCAGCGCTTTCACTCGCCCAAGCTGCGGCGCGCGAACCCACTTCGCGAACACGAAATCAGTCAGCGAGATTTCGTGAGTGATATCCCCCTCGGTGACAGCAATTCGATATCGAGCGTCGTTTAACACGATCCAATCCTTCGCAGCTAGCGGGCTGTCCTCTTTCACCCAAACACCAACATCACTGTAATAGATAGGTCGACTGAGCGCCGCTTTCTTGTGCCGTTCTGGAGTCGGCCAAGTCGCTGAGCAGAAAATGTCGAATCGCCCATCGATAAGCCCATCAATCACAACACCGTATCCAGTCTCTTCAACCCATTCGATCTTCAAATCGTTCCGCTCAGCAAAGCCACGAATGATATCGCAAAAGATGCCACTAAATTCGGTGCCTATCCTCTGCATCACCGGAGGATATTCAACAAACGCCGCGCGCAATACCCCGCTCTGCATTACGCGACTGTATGTGTCGTGCAGGGGTGTTCCTGACTCGACGTCGGTGTCGTGCATCTTCTCGAAGGTTTCGTATGGCGCTTCCAGCAGCAAGAAGTCGAGATATGGCTTAGAAACGCCGTCATGGCGCCCGCTGATGTAGTCTTCGTAAACGGGCCAATTGCGGTGATACAGATAACACACTCGCTTGCAATCGAAAAACTCAGGTGCAAATTCCATAAATGCAAGCTCAGAGAGAAGATAGTGCGTGGCGCCTTCCAATGCTGCTGTGGGTTCCGCCAAATCTCTCTGCGAATTGTTCAAAACCTCTGCACAGGTCTTGCGCACACTGTCTGCAAAAGCGGCATTGTCTGCGTATTTTGCAAGCACGTTCTGATAATGCTGCTGATAATTCGCGTTGTTTTCGATCTCCTCGGCCCAGTCGATTATGCGAACCTGTTTCTCGTCATAACCCAGTGATGCCGCCAATCTTCGCGTGCGATTTTTGAGATTGTTCCCTTTAGGAATTGCCTTGTTGCGCGCTCTGTTCTGCTCATAGCCCATCGCCATGTACGTCGCAATCGCAGGAACATCCGCCACCATCACAGCGCAGTGCCCAAATCGATCGATTGATTCCTTGAGAAGAAAGCGCACTTCGTAGTCTTTGAAGTAGCTGTTTCCCGGCGACATGCCAATGATTGCGAGGGGTTTGCGCATTAGACTGCTTTCGGCGACGGCTTTGGTAATATTCCCATCCAACACGTAATCTTCGCATTCTATATGGCACTTTCTGGTGATAGCGTGCAGTAACTCCAGTGAGATATGCCATGACTGAATCTTTGCACGATGACTTTTCCAGGGCGCCCGTCGACACGGTGAACTTGCGCCCGTGGTGGTATCTGCTCATCATCGAGATGGGCGTGATGATTAGCATTCCCATATTTGTGGTCGGCGGGCAGCTCGGCTTGGGGCTGAACCTTCGAGACCTCGTCATCGCCACGTTTGCGGGGGCGCTCATTCTTGGAGTCATCGGCTCGCTCACGGCGCGTTTGGGCGCGGTGACGCGGCTTTCGACGGCGCTTATCGCGCGGCTCACGTTCGGGCGCAAGGGCGCGGGATGCATCGCGTTGTTGTTGGCGATGGGGATGACTGGCTGGTGGGGTGTTCAGACCGAGATGTTTGCCACCTCTGTCACGCAACTTGCGGAACAATTATTTCACGTCCACCTCTCGCGAGAACTCATGATCGCAGTCGGCGGCGCCGCCATGATCACGACCGCAGCGCTGGGCATTCGCGCGATTGGGAGGTTGAGTTATTTGGCGGTTCCGCTGTTGATTGCGGGGCTGACATATGCGCTTGCATCGATTGCGAATCGCGAGAGTCTCAATGCTCTTCTCGCCTATCAGCCCGCTTCCGGCAATGCTCTCGGCATCGGCGCCGCGGCTGCGACTGTTGCAGGCGGCTTCATTGTCGGCGCATCGATGAACCCGGATTACAGCCGTTTCGCGCGCACAAAGCGGCACGCCATCGCGTATGCGCTTACTGATTATGCGATTGTCTATCCTCTTTTGCTCATCGCCTGTGGTGTCATTGCAATTGCGCATCAAAGCAATAGTGTGATGGTGCATTTGGTTCCTGCTGGGTTTTCGTGGGTCATCTTCGTCATGATGATGTTCGCGACTTGGGCGGCGAATGACTGCAATCTTTACTCATCGTCGCTGAGCCTGGCGGCGGTGTTGCCGCGGTGGAGCCGTTCTCACCTTGCAATTTTGGCAGGAACGATTGGAATTGTTCTAGCAGAACTGCATGTTTGCGGTCACATGGTTTCGTTTCTCACACTGCTCGGAATTTTGATTGCGCCGATTTCTGGTGTGTTTGTGGTCAACTCTCTGCTGCGGAAAAATCCCGTGACAGAAGAGGAACTGGCGCAAACAAAAGATTGGCACTTCGGACAATTGTTCGCCTGGTTTGCCGGTGCGGCGCTGGGCTTCATGGCGACGCCGACTGATGCGCTCGGATTGGGGCTGTTCAACCTGACTACGTTGCCGACGCTGGATTCGGTCTTGGCGGCAGGGCTCGTCATGCTTGTGGTGAAGGCTGTGCAGAAGCGGGCTTCGACCAGCGTGGCGGATGCAGCGGCTGGTGAAGCGAGTGGGCTCAGCGTTTCATTGCAGTAGAATCGAGAAAAACTTCGGACTACAATGATCGAACTACGACTCCAAGCTGTGGAGCAACGATGGGTTGGAAAATAAGTGGAGCACTTGCGTTTGGCGGGCCCGAGGGCTATCTGGGCACCTGTCCTGAGCATAATTCAGATGCGGCGAGGGAAATTGTAAGTAAGCTCGGATTTCACGTTCAACAATCAAACGGGATGGTTGAACTCCTTTCCGCGCTAGATCCGGACTGGGGTCAGATCTCAATTGGAGCTTTTGAACTTGCGATTCTAATTTCACACAGCATCGACATTGAAATAAACGTCGAAGACAGCCTAAGCACCATGTATCCCGACTGGGATGTGTTTTGCTTCGCAACAGTTTCCAATGAGAGTTATTTTGAATACTCTCTCTTTCGGCACGGGCAGCTGATCCGTAGACATCGAGGCGATCAAGAAAAAATACTTGAAGAAACCGGAGATTTACTTCCTGCGGAGCGAACCTGGTTTGATAAGTCCGTTATTCGTGACGGCAAACGATTTGTTCACCGTGATTCCAACCGCCTTGGCACCCGGGAGGTGCCACTGCATCTCCTCGGCGAAGAATTAGTCGGAATTGCAATGACTCCGTACTTCGGTTGCCAGTTCTTTCCACCAAAACCCTTCAAATGGACAGCAGAATGCCACCCGTCGATGGTCAAGTCCGGGCAGTTGACCAATGAAGAATTCTTGAAATTGTCCGAAAAGCTTTCACAACCAAATCCGCTACCAGAGCTAGAAGTGTTCGACGTGACCAGTCAGGAGTGAGATACCTTGAAGAATATTCTCGCAGGAAACGACTAGAAGAAAATCATGACAGAAGCTATTTCGGCTGCCAATACAGAATAGCCGGCGCTTTCGGGTAGACAATTTGCTCATGATTTGGGAACGAAACCAGAATGTTCGCGACTTTGTAGCAACGTCCATTCGGTGCCGCAAATACAGTTTCATCTAGATATGATTTCTTGCAGAACTGGAGGTCGGTCGCCGGCACCGTGAGAAATGGTGCAGGACCATGGGCAGCAGACTGGTGAAGGGACGCTATGTTCCAGTTCGTTGGCCAGGCACGCGATGCCTCGCCTTCAACTTCATCAAAACGAAGCTCAAGTTTGCCAGGAGTCCAAGGATCTACTGCTTGGTTCTGAATAAGGCCCATAGATTCGATCAACTTCTGAACTGATCCTGGTAGGGAATTGTTTGACAAGCTTTGCTTCGATATCAGCATGTGTTTGCACTTACTACCGACTTTGATTAACAGAAGAAAACCATCCTCGTAGAACGAATCACGAGGCACCACATCATGAAAAGACGCTTTGAAAGCTTCTTTCACTTTGTCCAGTAGCTCCACGTGTTCAGCACGATTCAAGACTTTCCGTTTTAGTGGTCCTCTGTTGCCTTTTTGCGTACCTTCCCGTTCACCAACCAAGATAGTTCCATTTTTGTAAAGCAGACAAAATGAGTTCGTTATCAATGTTGGCGCCATGGCGCGACCGCATAGCCAAACGACCGTGATTTTTGAATCGTCTGGATCGGAATTCACACTTGAGGCCGGTAAGCTTGACCCAAGAAGTAAGAAAATCGCTAGGATAATCGGTGAAATTTTCAGAATCATTCGATCCCGCTGGTGGTTGAAAGATCTTCCCGGTATTTAGATCCAAGGTGGCGAATGCTCAATGCATAACGCCGACTCAGTCAATCGAAGTGTATCAGAGTAATTCTCTATCGAGACTTAGGAAACCTGACGTTTAGGTGAACTCGCTAGCAAAACGGGACAAGACTTCCGTTAGAGGTTACCTCCAAGCACCACGGCATTCTCTCTTATCAGCGCCCGCTGTTAATGAATGTCGCGCGTTTCGAGACGATGCGCTCCGCTCTTGCGATTTCGCGGCTTGCTGCGCGGTAGTATTTCTCGCTTGCTTTAACTCGGCCAGATGCCGCTGCTTCTGCCGATTTATCTAACAGTTCCATACTCTTTTTGCACTTTTTGAGTGCCTTAGATATCTCTGGAAAGACAGAGTCTCCATGCGCGTTGAGAATTCCCTCTGTTCCTTGCATCAACTTTTCATTTTGCTTTTTCAGTTCAGCATTTCGCATCCCGAGCTGTACTACTTGCGACTTTAGTTGCTGTTGCCTACGATATGTCTTCGACTGTCGAACCACACGAATCAGACTGGCGTCAGCCACAAGAAGATTGCGCACGCGTTCAATCTGTTCGATTGCATCTTCGTGACCTGTCGTTGGCGCGAGAGCTTCAATTGGACTGGGAACTTCGTCGCTACCTTCCACAGAACATCCGCTCAGATCGATTTGCCCTGAACTGTTCGACAGACTCGACTCGTTAGCACTGTTTTGCGGCTCGGCAGGTCCTGGCGCCAAATACACGTATTGAACTGCGGGTTCAGTCGGAAACAGAAATGGTGTGACGAGCCCGACTGCAAACGAACAAACGGTCAACACGACTCCGAGCCCCGTCTTCATCTCACACCTCGTATTCGGCATGCGTTGGTACTTGCACCGAGATTCCTATTTCCATTCTCAAAGATGCATCGCAGAAACGAGTTAGACAAACGATCAGGTTTTGTAAAACAGAAACAGCCTACAAGGCCAGCGCCGCGAATTCTGGGGACAGCGCGGGCATTGCAGAAACGCTCGGTTTCGGACACGTTACTTCAAAAGGCAAGCTGAAATTCGGTATCACTCGTGTATCCTGAATGTGATAGCGCCGGGATATGAACACAGAGATGTCACTGGTCTAGTTCGAAGGAGGATGTCCGTGCCTTTTTTCAAGCGATTTGCAATGAGTGCGTTTGTAGCTGTGGTGGTTGGCACCAGCCTTTGTCAACTGTGCCCATCCAAGACTCAAGGTGGTTCATACGAGAACATTGTTGAAGTACTAAAATCGCTGCAAGAAATCCGCGCGGAATCTGAACAGGATAGCCGAAAACGAGTGGAGTTAGTACTCGCTGACACACTGACCACGCCCGAGTTGATGATCCTGGCAGTGACTTGCTACAACTTTCGATCACTCGGTTTGAGGTATGCAAAAGATGAGTTGAGATTCAGTGACGGTAATAGCTTTAGGACATACGAGGATGCTTTCTGGGTAATCGTAGTTAGGCTCTCAAACCACACTGATGCTTTATCGAAACGCGCATTAGCTGGCATCCGCGAATATGTAAAGTTGGATGGGGGCTATGCGTTGATATTCAATCACGCTCAAGGAAAACAATGGGGATTGTCCGCGGGACAAGTCGATACATTGACCGCCAATGGGATGACACGTCTAGAAAATGGAGATGATCCAAGGGGCACTGAGACAACGCCCCGCTAATCAAACCCGAATTCAAGCGTGGGGCTCCAGAAAGCAGAGCGTGCTAAGCAGGAAGCGCGCCCAGTTGCCTCTACAAGGCCAGCGCCGCGAATTCTGGGGACAGCGCGGGCATTGCAGAAACGCTCGGTTGGATACGTCCCTGCCGCCTTCGAGTTGAGTCGTCGTCTCTTGCCATGTCGAGTGCCTGACACGCGAAGAGCCCAATGCCTCTCAATTTGCGGTTGCTTTTAACCCTTTCGCGCGGTCTGCTGATGCAGGTCCTAGTGCTTCTAGGTCAACCACACTCACATGCCATTGCAAGCTTCTTCAATCATACTGCTCTCGCCAGGCGGCTTTACCAATTTCAAATAGAGCGATTTGCTTGGCAGAAAAACGCAGAGCCACCAGTAATTTGACGGTCCGCATTCGAGGTAGATACGCTGATTTTCTTTGATCTCGATGGAGAGGGTCTGTTTGTCGAACCAATCCATCGTGATTGAAATTGCGTGCACACCAGGGTCCAAGAATATCTCCTTAGATTGACCAGTCCACAAACGAGCAAACATTTTCTCGCCTACGAAAATCTTCATACGCCGCGCGCAAAATGCATACCGGCGAGGTCTCCTAATCACGATACTTCCCACTTTCAACGGATCGTGCATAAACGCTTCTATCTCGAAGTCACTACCCTCCTAGATGCTGTTCCTCTAGCTCCTCTGCTTCTTTCTTCTTTCCGACTTTGCGCAACAACTTCGCATAGTTCCCCACAATTGTCTTTGTGGTTGATTTTCCGACACCGCCCTGGCCGATAACTTCCATCGCCTTTTGGTAGTTAGTTTCTGCCTTGCGCAATTTACCATGACGAGTGCAGGCCACGGCGTAGTCACTATATATAGTGGCAAGCTGCGGACAATGGGCGCCGAGAATTTTCTCCAAAACCACTGCACTGTTTGCGTACAGTTCTTCCGATTCCTTGAACCTATGCTGGTTTGCGCGTATCAAACCAAGGTCTGCAGACAGCATTGCCAATTGCAGTTGCGTTGACTCTCGCGGCGGCTTCTCTTGATCAAGCACCGCCAATTGCTGGCGACTCATCGTTACCAAATCCTCTGCGCGCGCGACATCTTTGTCCTTCACATACAGCCGAACAAGCCGATCCACAATCATCATTTGCAATTCATCGAGACGATCGCTTCGAATGACCAGACGCCCCTTCAAAGTGAGCGGGGGCATGACGGCGCAGAAGAACAGTTCTGCCAAGAAGCTGTCGCCATCAGCCATTGCATGGTCACCGGCGGCAAGCAAACCCTTACGCCACACCGCCTCGTTGTGCGCACGCAGAAAGCCATCTTCAGTCGGCTGCGACGGTGGCGTCAGCAACAGCTTGCCGATGAGGTCTGCCTTCTTCGTCATTCCGAACTTGCGGTAAATATCGGCGAGTTCTTGAAGCGTCTCAGCGGTGGCGCAGACGCGGTCGTGCATTTCCTGCGCGGAAAACAGCGCCTGGCGAATCGTCGCCAAACTCTCGTCCTTCTTGCCGTCACGGGCGGCTTGGCGGGCGCGGGACATCTCGTCGTTCCACTTCAGACCTTGCGGCGTGGTGTCGCTGCGGTGATCTTCCGTCCACTGCGGGTCGAGCGGCGATGCTTCCTCCCAGCCTTGCAAGCGAGGCTTGGTCGACTTCTCGGCGTCGGGCGCAGGATGGTCCGATACGGCCCCTGCCGGCAAAATCAAAGCGCATGAACACGCCAGCATCGACATTGCCAGGCTGGCGGCGAAAAGGCGCTCTTTGATGTCTCTATCCCGAAACGTAACTCGCTTGCCTCTGCCGACGCCGACTACACTCAATCATAGCCTGCCTCATCAGATATTTTTGTGATCCGCCTTCCCAATGGAGATTTTGCTCAAGTCGCGCAATCAGTCAAATCTCACCGCCACAGTAACATTGCGAATCGCCCTTTAATGCCGTTGTTTCCAATGATCTATAATTTTCGACCTAACAATATAGAGGAACGCACCATGTCAATGATAGGCAGCTACTATCAGGTCGATGAAGCCACTTTAGAGTCTTTGCGCAAGGACCCGTCCGCATTCGAGGCGTTCATGGATGAGGAAAGCGGCGCAGACTTCACCAACATGGATGTCGACAAGGCTTGGCACGCCATCCACTTCTTACTGACGGGAACCGCCTACGAAGGCGACGGACCTCTCTTCAACGTCATCATGGGCGGCGAGGAACTGGAGGACACCGACAACGGCTACGGACCAGCGCGCGTTCTGACTCCCACTGAAGTCAAAGAAGTGAACGCAGCGTTGGAACGCATCCCGCCAGCCGAGCTACAGAAGCGCTTCTCGGCGAAGAAAATGAAAGAAGCCGACATCTATCCGGAAATCTGGGATGACGAAGACGGCTTGGAGTACGTCATGGCGCACTACGAGCAGCTTCGAGACTTCTACAAGAACGCCGCCGAGGCGGGCAACGGAATGGTTTTGACACTGACATAGTGCGCTATTACTTGGTGGCGCGGCGTGGTTTTCGATGTGGTGTATTCAAACAAATAGCTTAAGACCGCCCATAAGTTAGATGAACGCACAACCTGTCGGAATCTCACAGTAGCGAATCGTGTACAATGCACCTCGTGCAATGCAGAGGTGCAATCATGAACTCGCGCTCATTGGCAGCAGGCAGCAATTCTCGCCTAGTTAAGATCGTCTTGGCGGCTGCGTTGTCACTGCCGATGTTGTTCATGCCAATGCTCCCGTCGAGTGCTGCGCCGCCCATGATCAAATTCGGCGAGAACATCATTCAAGATGTCGTTGTCGCCGACGAACAAGGCTCAAAGAACGTGACATCGGCGTGGACGAAGAAGCAAACCGGCTTGTTCACTCAGAGAATCGATCTCTCGATACTCGCTGATTCAATCGACAAAGGCAACGGACTGAAGTATGTCTTCTCGGGTTGTGTCGGCGTCGATAAACAAGACTCTCTCAAGGCAATATTCCTTACAGACAACGATGCGGCAATCGGCGTCGCGGTGCTGCTCGCAGACGACACAGGCCCAATCGGAAAAATCGTCGAGAAGTCGGTATCAGGGACGATACCACAAGGAACCCGCGCCATAATGATAGAAGCAAAAGTCTCGGTCAATGACACTACCACGGCAAATCCCATGCTGGTGCTGGCTCCGAACGTAAATCCCAAAGCAGCGAAGTAACAATCGCGCACACAATAGCGTACCTCTTTGCAATTACCCCTCGCGGGCGGCAGATGGGGATCGATTTTTCGAGGCGGGAGTTACCTTGGCGG
Organism: uncultured Candidatus Obscuribacterales bacterium; assembly: GCA_964478655.1. Classification (GTDB taxonomy): domain Bacteria; phylum Cyanobacteriota; class Vampirovibrionia; order Obscuribacterales; family Obscuribacteraceae; genus CAYZJR01. Next base: position 42,227 of record CAYZJR010000043.1, on the reverse strand, counting down.
GTTCGGTATGTGCACAAAACGGCAGCTGCAAACCTTTGCCACAGTTGAGTTTCCCGCCACGAACTTTTGCGCATACCGAACCTACACAGGTAAGAAGTTCCCTTGACGGATTCGGTATGTGCACAAACTCGCAGCTGTAAACCTTTGCCACAGTTGAGTTTACAGCCACGAAATTTTGCGCATACCGAACCCACACAGGTAAATCGTTCCTCCCGAATCAGACAGCTCCAACTCGCAAGAATTCAACTTGACAACCCCGTCTGGCAGCAATAGGAATCTGACCGTCCTCACGCCTTCCTCATACTTCGCAAATATAGTGGTGAAGTTGAGAGGAACAACCGAAGGACGGTGCCCCATGAAAAGCAATATCGCATCCAAAGTAAACGAAAAACCGTCAAGAGATGCACTTCATACTAAGAGCGCTCTGAAACTGAAAACCCGCGAACTCAAAAACACTGGCGCACACGCCCGCGTCGCTGGTGGTGGAAAGAGCTACAGCGCAATCAACAGCTACGGCTCCTATGGAACCAACTCCGCATCACCGATGCCCTAACCGCTTTCGCGAACCCAAAGATTTAGTCCCAACCAGACACGTAAGAGTGATTGGCTGGGACTAAATTTTGAATCGGCCTATCTACCTGCCTGCCGGCTTCCCGGGCTTGAAGCTTCGCTTGCCGTCGGCTGTTTGAGTGTAGGTTCCTTCGTCGGTGAACACGTTGACGCTGCCATCAGCGTTTTCTTTCATGATCGGTCTTCCGGCTGTGTCGACGACTGTTCCGTCTGGGCGCTTGGAGGCACCTTCAGGGAAGATGATTGTGCGACCGCCATCAACGGTGATCTTGACGCCATCCTTGTCGATGGTCTTCGGTTCACCCTTGCTGATTCTCACGCCATTCGGATATTCAGTCACTGTCTCAGGTTCGCCCTGAGCATTGTTCATAAAGACTGTGCGACTGCCATCATTATTGTCTTTGAAGATTGGCTTGCCATCTTTGTTTACAACCGTTCCATCCGGCAATTGCTGCGCGCCTTCAGGGAATTTCACGATCACTTGTTCTTCCTTGCGCAGCTTCCCGTCTTCGCCGCGAATGTTTGCTTCGTGCTTGCTGATCGAAACACCGTTGGGATACTCAGTGACTTTGTTGAGGTTGCCGTTAGAGTCCAGCTCCTGGTGTTGTCTGATGATGCCATCGTTTCGCGGAACGTTCGGCTTAAGGAAAATCTCGAGGTCTGGTAATGTGCCGTTTTTGAGCAAGTCCTCTAATGCTTTGTTGATTTCGTCCGAGGTCGGCACCGGGGCGGCTGGAACATCTTTGATTTCTTTGCCGCTCTCATCAAACTCTTTGACTTTTCCATCTGGTGAAACCACTGTCTTTTCACCATTCTTATATTCCAAAACCATTGAGCCATCTTCACTTTGCGTGACGGCTGCATCGATGACGTCTCCTGCGCGGAACGCCTTGCTTCCCGCTCCAGCGTGGTTGGCGAATGATGCGTCGTCGCCGAAAAGTTCGAGGTTTCCGAATGTCGCGTTGGCTAAGCCGCGAGCGCTGTCCTGATTTGCATCAAAACTTTGTGGAGACATCAATGAATATGCTTCGCTCTGAAGAGATGTCGCCTGTTGCAGCGGTGCTGACGGTGCTTCTTGGATGACGTCTTGCGATTCGTACGACATGGGGATGAGTTCCTCTCTTTAGTAATGCACCATATTCGGTGCGCCGGTGGTACAGTGAGCTTACCTTCCGAGAGCCGCCAAAGCCTAGCCAGACACATTTGCTAACTGTCAGGTTCGTTTTATCTCGGAAGGGAGCGTCACCTGATGCATCCAATTTAGCGATGCCCACGTGAAAAATGCGTGCGAAATGTGTGACAAATTCGTGCACATCGCTGAGCTGCCAAGGCTTTCCAGGTTCGAGCCGCTTGCAGCAAGTGATCTCGCCATTTTCGTTCGTTCAACTTTTCTTGAAAAAAGTTTCGCGTGTAACGATAGCAAGAAATCTTTTTGCAATCCCTCCTAATTCCCGAAAGGTGCACTGTAGTGCGTTAATCGGCACCATCAAAATGTGTGACAAATTTGTGGGTGTGACAAATTTGTGCAAATGCGAACCGAATTCTTATATAGGATCACACAACGAAGCGCCGCATGAGAAGCCCGTCATAGTACTTGTCGCCAATCTTGGTATCTCGCGTCAGCACCGCAATCGTATCGAAGTTCGCCGACTCATACAATTTCACGGCGGGCTCATTGTCGGCGCGCACATTGAGATACACGATTTCGATTACCTTGTCCGACTGCACGCGTTGCATGGCCGCGTTGAGCAACTTTCGCCCAAGTTGTTTTCCACGCTGATCGTCTCGCACGCCCATGTTCAAGTATGCCGTGTGCGCCAACTTCGCAGCAGGCACCGGATGGATTGTGATGTATCCAACAACGCACGCATCGATTTCGCCAACGATGAAAACCGCACCAGGAGCGGCTTGACTCTCCTTCACTGACGCCTTGAACGCCGTCAAGTCCGCGTACTTATCAGAAAACGGCTGACACATCATATCCGTCGAGGCATAGATGTCGCGCATCGCCTCGAACGCCAACCGAAGGTCGTCGTCGAGGTCAAGGCATAGATCTCTGAGCATGAGTTCATCATGTTGCATCCGAGAATTCTACGCGAAAATTCTCTTGTATGAACGCACGAAACTCTCACGAAGTTCAGGAGCATAGGCGTCGCGATCCAAAAACTGCAAATCGGACGGAACCATATATCTAATCACTAAAAGCGGCAACGGACTTTGCAAGGGGCGAAAGTTGACATTGTGAACGCCAGGCGCCTGGTGCGTTTTGTGAAACTCACCGAGCATCAACCCACGTTCCACAAAGTAGGGTTTCAGCCTGCCATGCGCCGCTTCAATGACTGCGCTGGCATCAGCGTCGGCGATACCTTGAAAAATCAGGACGATAGTTTTGTTGAGCCGCGCCTTTCCGGTGTTCGGCTGCATCGCAAGAAAAGTCGAGGCGTACTGTTTGACGAGTTCGTCGAGTTTTTCGGCGCTCAAATCTTTTGCATCAATTGTTTGGAACGACAATGAATTGTCGCGCAAAGCACGCGGCAAGAACGGGCAGACTGGACCGCTTCGTCCGAGTTCCGGGTGAGCCTTTGCCACAAAGTTCTTAATCCACGACATCACCGCTCGGCTTGCTTTGCTGCTTTGCGAGCCAGTTTCGATGTTCCATCCTTTAAATAGAAAGTTCATCGTGCGCGTGAACGGGCATCTGCTCGGTCTCGCCTCTGTGCTCGAAGAAGCCGCAGTCACACTCGGCTGGACGCTCGCCAGTGTCGCCGAAAATCTAGTGGTATGCGCGAAGGAATTCATAGTCATGAATGCTATCAACGCCGCCGAAGGGTTACTTATCGAAAATTGCTATTTTTGATTCGGCTGCAAAGAGACAGATGTATTACGCTTAATCAGCACGCCCGCGCAGACCGATGTATATTGGGTTCGAGGCTTCCACATGAAGATAGTCAGGGACACCCAATTCTGCGTGACCAATTGGTCGGCACTCGATCGTGCCGCGTGGCCCAACATGGTTGCATGCGCAAAATTGGCAGGTCCGACGAGCTGGTCGTGGCCGAAGCGCGTCACGCCGCTCTCCATAAAGTGCTTGCTCAATTCGTCCGAAACCTACGAACTGCCTGGACGCGCAGTGACAGTCGACAAAGACTCGTACCTCATCATCAACGAAGGAACCGAATACGCCAGCCACATCGACAGCAACGGAGACGTAGAGACCGCCACGGTTTTCATCACGGAAGAGTCGATTGCAGACGTGCTTGCGACGATGCAATTGACCAACCACAAATTGCTCGACGGCGATGCGAAGGCCAAGTCGGTGCACTTCGTAGAACGGCTCTACCCGCGCGATGACAAGCTCGTCTCGATTCTCACCAACATTCATCGTGCCGCGAATTCACCAGGCGACGACATCAATATTCAGCAACAGCTCTACGTTTTGATTGAACATTTGCTGCTTCTGCACGAGCACGTGAACTCAGAAATCGAAGCGTTGCACTATGCCAAAGCGAGCACCAGAGACGAAGTCTACAAGCGGCTCCACGTCTGTCGAGACTACATGATCTCGAATCTTGCGTCGCAACAAAACCTCGACGACATTGCCACAATCGCCGGCTTCGCGCCGCATCATTTCTTGCGAACGTTCAAAGAAGTTTTCGGAACAACACCGCATCAATACTTGATCAAACTGCGTCTAGAGAAGGCACAATCTCTCATTCGGAAAGGAACACAACCAATCAGCGAGATTTGCCTGGACGTTGGTTTCGAGTCACTTAGTTCGTTTAGTGCGCTATACAAGAAAGCATACAAGTTATCTCCAATGCAAGACCGCAATTCCAACTGTGCCAATGTGGAACAGGGAGAAACTGTGTCATAATGTAGATATCAATGAAACGTTTTTCATTGAACTACTTTCGCAGTTTACACGTAGGAACTGTTTGCTGAGCGATCGACCCAAACTGCAGTTTGCCGTTAGAATTCGGGTACGCAAGGTTCAGCAATTTCTTCGTATTGCCGCTTCGCTCCTCGTAGTCTAGACGAGCCGCTGTCCAACATAGGGCACGCTAGATGCGCATACTTGTTATAGAAGATTGTTCTACTTCAACCATAATTATGGTAGGAAAGCTCAAGAGGGCTGGGTTTGAAGCGTTTGTGGCAGATTCAATCAAATCGGTTGCGGAAAAGATTCGCACCCTCGACATCGACGCAATTCTGCTTGTAATCTCGCAGGAGCTTTTTGACAGTACAGAATTCATTCAAAAGTTATCGGAGGTGGCGTCTGACGTTCCCATCGTCGTGCAATCAGTGCACCAGGACGCGGCTACAGCGCTGGAGTTTATTCGATGCGGTGCACATGATTACATTTCCAAGACCGATGAGTCTGATTCTTCGATCTACCAACGTTTGAAGTTTGCGATACAACGAAGTCGCAGTTCAAGAAAACAACGTGAACATGAGCTTCGCGTCAGACAGGCCCTTGAATATTCCCAAGATGCATACATGTGCGTCAATTCTCACTGGTTTCTAACAGACTGGAATCCGCTAGCAGAAAAGACTTTTGGCTGGAAGCGCGAAGAAGTGCTAGGGAAGCCGCTCTCGCTCGTCGTCCCCGACTATTTGCAGACACAGTTTCTTGCTGCAATGAAGAGCTATTTTGCCAAGAGATCGGGATCTCCTCTCAAAAGGTTAGCCGAAGTATTGGCGCAACAGAAATCAGGAAGCACTTTTCCGGCAGAATGTCTCGCCATTCGAGTTGAGGAAGGCGACAATTGCAGCTATTGCATATTTGTGCGGGACGTTTCAAAGTTCCAACAGTCAAATAAAGAACTTGAGCGCAGAGTTCGCCAACAAACAGAAGAACTCACAAAAAGCAATGACGACCTGAGGCAGTTTGCAAAAATCGCCTCACACGATCTCCAAGAACCACTCCGTGCAGTACAAGGTTTTGCCAACTTGCTTGCAGAAGCAACCAAGGGACAACTCGATGATGACTGCAACGATTTTATTGACTACATCCTCGATGGCACGCGCAGGATGAAACAGCTGATTCAATCAATACTCACACATTCTCAAATCAGCGCGACACCACGCCAGACTCCCGCGACTGACTGCAATGACGTTATACGCGAGGTGTCAATTGACATGCGCAGCCTCATTGAGGAAACGGGATCAAGACTACATGTACAGGCTCTTCCAGAGGTCGCGGTCGAGAGATCCCAGATGGTTCAACTTTTCCAGAATCTCATCAGCAATTCGATAAGATATCGCAGCGATGAACCACCCATCATTTCTATCACCGCCGAGCGATCTATGAATCGATGGCAGTTCTCAGTCAGAGACAACGGCATTGGCGTAGAACCCCAATACGCCGAAAAGATCTTCGAAATGTTCTCTCGCCTGCATGGGAAAGGACAGTATCCAGGCACCGGAATCGGACTAGCGATCTGCAAAAGAATCATCGCTTTGCACGGAGGCAACATCTGGATCGACTCAAGTTTAGGGCATGGTGCGAACTTCATGTTCACTTTGCCGGCTGCAAAAAAGAGGAAAGAAAAAATGAAAGACCGAATCGAAATACTTTTAGTGGAAGACACTCCATCAGACATTCGGTTGACTCAAGAGGCGCTAAAACGCACAGCTCTAGAGTTCGAAATGACCGTCGTTTCCGATGGCGTGGAAGCAATGGAATATCTGAACAGTTTGAAAAAGTCAGTCGACTTTGAACTGCCACACATCATTCTGCTCGATCTCAATATGCCAAAAAAGAACGGGCATGAGGTGCTCGAAGAAATAAAGAACGATCCGTTGCTTAAGTCTATTCCAGTCGTGTTGCTCACTGTGTCGGAACGAGATGAAGATGTTCTGCAGGCTCTGGAGCTAAAGATGAATTACTACCTTGCAAAACCTGTCACATCGCAGAAACTGGCAGCTCTGATTAAAGGTTTAGCAGAACTGCACAACGAGCTGCACAACGTGGGCGAAGATGAAGTAACAGGCACGGATGAGGAGACTCATGTTCGACTTGTCCTGGCAGGAAACCCACATACATCGCCAATCGCACTCGCAAAGCTGGCAGATGATCCACGAGAGCGCGTACGTTGCAGAGTTGCCGAGAATGCCAATCTACCTGAAGAATTGCAATCCAAACTAGCCAATGATGCGGAATCAGAGGTGCGAGCTTGTCTTTGCGAAAACAAAAATCTGGCTCAAGCTGTGCTCGAAAAATTGGCCGCAGACGAGGCAGTTGACGTCAGACTGGCTGTTTCTAGAAGCCACCGTGCGACTTCAGCGATACTAAATACTTTGAGCGCCGACGAAAACGTTTACGTCTCGGACAGTGCAAGAAAAGCGCTTTCTCTTCTTGGAGATTGAAAAGAAAAAGCGAGAACTCTACGCGCGTCAAACGACTACAGGACTTCAGGCATTTGAACTTCGTTAGTTGACGCTAAACGGCATCAACTTGATCGATGCACACCACGATCGAGATCACGCCCAATGCTATGATCGCGCCAAACGTGACGATCGAAAATACAATAATTGAAACAATAAACTCGGTCATCTCAGCCTCTGGTCATCTATAAAGTTCAACTGCAATCTACGAATGCGGGCGAAGAGTCTTTACGTAATCTGGTTTCAACCACTCACCAAGAATTGCAGAAACAATTTGTCCGGCTCGATCTCGCGCAATTCCTGCATCAACCTCTGATGAGACTTTCAGAGGATTCCCATATACATATTTAGTCTTGAACGTCATTTCGCACAGACCACCCTTCTCCTTCGCAGTGAAGAGTTCGTACTTACCTTGAGCCCCGTTAACTGTGCAGGCGCAAGGCAATTTACCTTCTTTCCTGAAGTCACCTATGCACATATACAAGGCGAGAATCTCATCAGATCCTTTGTGTGCAGTAGGTTCACACGGTAAAAGCCTTGAACGAACAAGACTTGCGTTCAAAACCTTCCAAACGAGACTTGGCAGAAGACTTGCTACCTTCTTGAAGTTGGATTCAGAAACCTCTTCCTTGTTCCTCGCAGACCTAACCTCGAGGCGAAAGAGATTGTCACCTTCAAGTTCCAGGGTCACTTCGAATTGCGTGGCTGGTCCAAGTGTGTAAACTCGCCGAAGTGGCAAGTCTTTCTCCTTAACGATTTTCGCCATGTCATCTTTGATTAGATCTAAGGCTTCGCACGGTTGCATGACAGTAGACAGCATTTGGCAGGTACCCCCAGTAGTTGCAACAATGAGTGATCCACCCCTGTTGCAAAGCATATTTCCTTCGCCCATTAAGACCCACACCGTGCGCCAGGCACAGAGTTGAACTCATGTGCCACACACAGCTACAGCAGGTCGGCTGTCGCCTACCTTGATTTAGGTTTGGATAGATTGACTGCCAGCGCGCGGCCGTCGACCGCGTATCCGTTTAGTTTTTGTATGGCGTCCTCTGCTTCAGAATCAGAACCCATTTCAACAAACGCGAAACCGCGCTTGCGACCACTGTCCCGATCGGTTGGTATGGCAACCGATACAACCTTGCCAGATTGGGCAAACAGTTGTTCGATGTCCGATTCATCCAAGTTAAACGAGAGATTACCTACAAACAATTTTTTCATAACTTTCCGATAGCATTAATCACCGGAAGAATTCTCTCTTGCCGGAGGAGACTCTCTAACTACGTAGTCCCATTCGCATTATCGCACAATTTCGCGCGAAAGCAAGAAAACATGCGCTTCATTCGCTACACCGCGCACGGTGAGCCACCACATGCGATGCTTCTCGGCATCAATAGGATGGGTGGCCTGTTGACCTTCAACGGTAACTACGGTGTGGAGAACTTGCCCATTAACATCGTTGCGCCGAAGTAAAGTAAGGCAACAATAAGAACAAGAAAGAAGACGCCCAGGGCCATAGAGCCAGCACCCATATCAAGTTGGCGCATCTTCGACATCTTCATGCTGCTTGCGTCAGCTTTGCGCACCGGGAGCGGTCCTTCCTCGACGTTCAGAGGTTTGAGCACAAGACCGTCGCTGGTTGCGCGAGTCGCTTTGCGCATGGCTTCCAGCATGGCTCGCGGATCTTCTTCACCCTCGATTTCCGGAAGAACAGGAATATTCGTCGCACTGTTTGCGGAAGCAAGAATTGCAATCTCATTAGGATCTACAGGAACAGGCGCGTCAGGATCGGAAGCAGGCATCTGCGGTTGTGCCACCTCCTGCGGTGCAGCCATCGCTTGGTTAGCATCGGCTGATGATTCTGGTTGGGGTGCAAGTGGTTCTTGTTGCGTTGACAATTCCGGAGACTCCACTGGTGACGATTCTGACTTCTCAATTGATGATTCCGCCCCCTCAATTGAGTGTTCACTCAACGATGCGGGCGATTCACTTGAATCCGGTTGCGAAGGTTCTGTTGCACGCTGGGCGTCAGCTTGATCCTTCGCATCTTTCGCCGCGAGCAGCTGCTTCAGCTGTTCACGTTCTTCATCACTCACAGCACTAGGCCGTCCTTGTGCAGGAGGAAGCGCAATACCACCCGCATTGAGATGTGATGGAACATTCATAGATTGCGAAATCGATTGCGATGACGCCGATTGCGATGACGCCGACTGCGACGGAGACTGGTCTTCATCCGGTTGCCGAACATTGTTGGGCTTGGAGGGCGAAGACGCAGGGGCAAAGCCGCCAAATGACTCAGGCTGTGTGAGTTGCTGTGGCATCGGCGGCAAAACCAATTTTGGTAGCGCTCGTGGTGTCAACTGCAGATTCACATCATCAAGTCCTTTCGTTGCAAGCAACTCCTTGATCTGCTGCCGCTCTTCTTCGCCGAGCGTCTTCGGTTTGACTTGAGGCATACTCGGCTTTTCAGCCTTCGATGCGAGCAACTCTTCAATTCGCTGCCGCTGAGCCTCATCCATCATTTTGGGTGGATCGCCAGTCGGGGCGACGGTTTCCTCACCAAGTGCCTTTGGAGGTGCGGGCCTAGCTTTTCGCACACCGGACTCGTACATAGCTTGAACGTCAGACGCCAATGAACGAGGCGGTGGAGGCAGCACCGGCAATGATTCTGGCGTTTCGTCGGAACTACGTGGTGTGGCAGCTTCGCCTACGGACTCGGTTTCTGCCGGGTCTTTCGATTCTAAGTCTCGGTCTTTCGCTTCTTCGTCTTGGTCTTTCGCTTCTTCGTCTTGGTCTTTCGATTCTAAGTCTTCAGTGTGTGCTTCCTCGACTTCGGACTTCACTTCTTCTTCGGCATTCTCTTCCTCTGGACGCGGTTCAAAAGATTCAGGTTCAGACTCTTCCATGGACTCGGGTTCGGCCGTAGGTTCTGCTTGCTCATGCTCTACTTGCTCATGCTCTCGATCCGATTGCTCATCTTTCGCTTCAGATTCTGGCTCGGCTTCCGGCTCTTCCGGCTGCTCTTCGGCTGCTTCCGGCTCCACATCGGGCTCTTCTTCAGGCTCAGCTTGTCCCGGCTCCGGTTCCGATTGCTCCTCTTTGGCTTCCGGCTCCACATCGGGCTCTTCTTCAGGCTCAGCTTGTTCCGGCTCTGGTTCCAGATCTGGCTCCGGCTCTGGTTTTGGCTCGGCTTCGGGCTCGGCATCTACCGGCTGCTCTTCGGCTACTTCTGGCTCCGCATCAGGTTCTTCTTCAGGCTCAGCCGGTTCAGGCTGAGGCTCCGATTGCTCTTCTTTGACTTCCGGCTCCGGTTCCAGATCTGGCTCGGGTTGCGGCTCTGGCTCGGTCGGCTCTGCTTCCAGTGAAGGTTCCGGTTGCTGCTCTGGTTCCGATTGCAGCTCTGGTTCCGATTGCAGCTCTGGTTCCGATTGCAGCTCTGGTTCCGATTGCACCTCTGGCTGGGGCTCCGGCTCTGGCTGGGGCTCCGGCTCTGACTCCGGCTCTGGTTCCGGTTTGGACTCTGGCTCTGGCTCCGGTTCTGGCTCAGGCTGCGGTTCTGTCACTGCCGGTTCAGGCTGAGGCGCTTCCTGCGCAGGCTGCACTGGCGCAGGAGGTTCTTCGCCAGCTTGATCGGGTTCCAACTGCTGCAAAAGCGAGTGGAGGCCTGGCGCCTGATTGACGGCGGCCATCGGCACCACCTCATGAATCACCGGCGTCGGCGATCCCTCAAACAAGTTCGCGAGCGGGGTTTGAATGGCTTGAGACGGAGCTTGAGATGCGGTTTGCCCAGGTGACTGAATAAGCTGCGGAGGGGGCTGCTGCCCTTGCGCAGACTGTGGCTGCCCTTGCGCAGACTGTGGCTGCCCTTGCGAAGGCTGGGGGCGGGCGGCGTGTTGGCCTGTGCCGTGACTGATGTATAGAGGGTCTCTGATTGGTCTTCGCGGCCCGGTATCTTGACCGGGATCTGGCGGAAGGTCGTCCGGAAGCGGAATGTCATCACCAGACATGATGTGCGTGATTGGCTCTCGCTGAGAAGACTCAGACGCACTCAGCGGAGACTCAGAACCGGACGATTCATCTGACGATTCCTGCGACGAATCTGACGCTCCCATCATCCCCACGGATCGCATGAGCTCGTTCAACTGCTCTTTCTGCTTCTTGAGCGCGTTGTCGTCGCTGGGGTCCACTGATTGCTCCTATTACTTTCGCCCGTTTCAGCCTGGTACAAATTCGGCACAACACCGATTTTCGCCCATTGGCAGCTAAAACCTAAATCTCATGTACCCGGAGATCCGTGTCTATATCCTTCCGAAGGCTCATACATTGCCAAATGATCGACCCTCTTCTTGACTTCACACTTTTTCAAATCACCTTTTGAGGAAATGTCCCCAGGTCCAGGCTCCGAAGACACCGTGACAGCTTGATGCAAAGAGGATTAAACTCGCGCGAACTGTAATCTCGAGCGCCAACCGCGCTATCGACTGCAGCGGAAACCTAAGCAAGAACCGCACCCATAGCCCAAAAACGTTCCCTTTACCCATTGCCAAAATCCCAAAATGCCAGCTGGCGCTTGAAGATCCGACTACGTTCCGCCCTGAAATATCGTTCAGACATACCGCACAGATCTGGAATTTCGCGCGTGGAGTTAATAGGGTGTGATGTCATTTTTCATCTTTTCTTTCGGAAACAAACTCAAAGCTCACAACTAACGCGACTTTACCTTCACTACTTCCCTGGTGTTTACGCACGCGGAGTAGCACAGCTTCACGAAGAACCGCTTCGCGTGAGCTTTACCACCAACTATTCATCGCAAAAGTCGAAATTCCCATATAGGGAGTAACTCTTATGGCGCAGCCTAACAAGCAGCCCGGCTTCAATGCCGGCGCAGTTTCTGGCCGCATCCTTTGGACGTGGATTCAGACGCTTCTTGGAATCGGTCTTTTGGCAGCCCTGAGCGTCGGCACCGTACTGTTCCTCGGTTTAAACTGGGGACTCGGCGTCGGCATTCTGTGCCTGTGGCTGATTCTTCCTGTTTTCGGTTGGTACTTCAGCTCGAATCTCGTGATTCGCCTGATGCGCTGCCAGCCACCCGACCCGCGCAACCCGAATCACGCGCGCATGGTACGCATCGTCAACAAACTCTTCCCGAAGACGGGGTTGAAGGTGCAGCCGCCTGTGTACATCTCGCCGATTCCGGTGCCCAACGCGTTCGCGACGGGTCGTTCGCCGAGTCAGGCGTTTATTGCCGCCACTGAGGGGCTCTTCGATGTCGGTCTCACCGACGAGGAGCTCGAGGCGGTTCTGGCGCACGAACTGGCGCACGTGAAGAGCCGCGACGTGGCAATCACGTCTCTGGCTGCCGTCCTGGGGTCGCTGTTCAGCATCCTGATGGCGCAGGGTCTGCCTGGACTGTTCCACTCGGTGTTCAGCCCTCGCAGCAACAACGGCGACCTGCTCGGGAAGCTTGCCGGCAAGGTCAAGAAGGAGAAGAAGCGCTTCTTCCTTCCTGACGGCGGCATCTTCGGCTTCTTGATCATGCTCGTCATCTTCTACATCGTGGGCTTCTTCACGAAGCTGGTGTCGATGTTCGTGTCGCGCGCCCGCGAAAGCGGTGCCGATGCGTACGCGGCGCAGTGGACGGGCAACCCCTGTGCACTGTCGACGGCTCTGCAGAAGATCTACCTGTGGATCACCACGCACCGCAACGACATCCGCTTGCGGATGCTCACGCGCGGCTTGACCCCGATTCTCTTCGTCAGCATGCTCGACGAAGACGGCGGTCCTGACCGTGGTGGCTTCCTGGCGCGTCTGCGCAAGTGGTGGCGGTCGCTGGGTGAGAATCACCCGCCGGTGCCCGAGCGCATGAAGATGCTGGATGAGATGAGCGGCAAGGCCTGCCCGCGCATTATCTAACACGGAAACCCAGCCGATGATGTGCTTTCGGGTACTGCATCGGTTGTCCGTCACAGTGATGCCGGTTTGAGAGGGCGGGGTGGCTGCGGGCTTCAGGGAAACCTGGAATCCGCACGCCATCCCGCCTCTCTCTTTAAATCAGATTGATACGATATGCATTAGTACTAACGCCAAACGGTATCACATACGGTGCAAGCACCCTTTCAAGCGCCATGTCGGATATTCGTGCTAAATTTTCTGGGAGGAACATTCTTGTGCGCTGATCGAGGCCGCGGTGCTTAGCTGCTTACATCGTTCGAACAAAAAATCATCGAGAACAAACCGCGTTTGCGCGGTCTTCACACGCGCGTTCGGAGCCTCCGGTTTGCTTCTTTTATTGCTTTGCTCATCAAATGCTGGGCTCACTTCGGCATCTGCACAAGCTTCCGGCGTTTCAATCACTAACCCGACCACGTTCGAGGTTAAACTGCGATCGACATTCAGAGTGCCTCAAACCTGGAAAGCACTGCAGGCGGTTGGGGTCTGGCATGCGCTTCCTACCATTCGCCCCTGGAGCCGCGGCACGCCGAACACTGCCGGCGCAGCATTCGAAGTAAAACCAGGCCCCGGCGGAAAGCTCGAACTCGAGCGCGACAAACTGGCAAGCCACGTCAACTACACCACAAGAAACGTACAACCAGGCACGAATCTGGACTATCAAACCGGCTTCAAACTCGTATCCGTGGACCGAAAACTCAGCCCCGAAGCGTCGCGAATCAGGTGGGGTGATTTCGCGGGCAAGAGTTTGCCCGCAGTCAGAGCCTTTCCGCTCGACAATGACGCGAAAAGAGTTGCCGATGATATCAAAGCCGCACAGCCAGACCCGGTTTCGACATTGCGTGCACTCAGTACCTGGGTGCACGACAACATCAAGTGGGACCCCAATGCTACCCAGCGAGACACAGACACTCTCGCCACTTTGAAGAATAGGCGCGGACATTGCGGACACCAGTCGGAGTTATTTTGCGCCCTGGCAATCTATCTCGGAATTCCAGTCAGAAGAACCTATGGATTCAACCTGCAGCCAGTGAAGGGTTCAACCGCAACCGCAGACGTCTCCGGGTCTGCCGCGGTTCAATTCAAAACAGGCTTTCAACACACGTGGAACGAAGCCTACTTCCCCGGCTTCGGTTGGATCGAATTAGATGTGGAAGAAGACGAGATGTTCGACATTCCCGCATCATACGTGCAGAACAACTCGACCTTTCAAAATTTCGCAGAGTGGGTCTACGACTCAAAAGGCAACGGAAGCTGCTTGCGCAACAATTTCGATCTCGCACCTCTATTCGATTTGCAAGAAACTGTGTACTACCGCTGAACGACTTGCAGTTCTTTCTGAGAACTGATCATTCTGTGTCGATTACGCGAAATGAACATGTAGAGCTGACGTGTAAGCCACATCGTGCCCGGAAGAATGTAGAAGACTGCAGCGAGTTTTCCAAACGGCAGACTCTTCAAAATGATTGGAATCGCCTCGGGTCCAGCCCAGCGATCTCCAAACTCATCAACGAGCAACAAACTCCACGGACAGTGATCGAGCTCATTGATCAAGCTCTGCGCAGCCGCACTTGTTGATTCTCGATCTACGAAAGTGAAAACGTGTTGCTTGTCCCACAGTTTCACCAGCGCGCCGAGCCGACGAACTAATGCGCACCGCTCATCACAAACAATGATGAACGACGCAGATTCCCGGCAATGAATTGTCATTGTATCCATCGCTCGCCTGCCTTCCGACCTGACTGGCAACTAATATTGAAGTTCACTAATTTTAACACCGTTTCAAATTTCAACAATGCCTGAAACCAAGAAATGTGGAAAAAATTTGCACTTTGAAACCAGCCGCAATTCTCGGTTTCCAACTAGTGACGATTGGAGGGTTTTCTGGTTCCCACGCAAAGCAAAACAGTCGATTGTCAAGAGTGGTGGTTTCGCATTTGGTGGCATCGACTTGCCCTTTTGGTAGCACCATGAAGCGATTTCGGAAGCGATTGGGGACTAAATAAACGCCAGATGTAAAGTGTCTAGCCGACTAGACGCTTTGTCAACGAAAGAATGCGCCTTTCGGGAATCTGCCGAAACTCCACCTCGATTTTTTCCCAATTTTTCGTCGGAGATCCGTCTAGCCCGCTAGACACTTTGCAACCAGCAATTTTTTGGTGCCTTCAGCCTGATTAAAGACGTAAGTACCGTTCTTGCAAAATCAGAAAGATAAAGCCGACAAATCCTTATCAGACAGCCCAAGTGACTGGCAAACGGCAAGCAGCGCCCAAGCCTCCTCCGGGTCGCAATCCTGAAAGCGCAAGGAAGCCGACGAACCACCCGCACTAGCACCACCGGTCATTTTCATTTCCTGAATTCCACTGCCGAGCTCGACCAATTCCACTTGTTCATCTACGTACAAACGCATCGCAGTGCCAGTCTCAACAATACGACTGAGCTTTTGCTCAACGTCGCCAATCACAACGATTCCGCGCGCCTTGGACAAGTGACCGGTCAATGCATGCAGCGCTCGCTCAACGTATTCGTCAGATTCGCGCAGCCTCAGATTAGAGAAGCTCTCTTTCAAAATCACGATGACATCGGGACGCAGCGCCGATGCCACCAGCTCCGACTCTTCAATGTTTTCAGGACTGACGGCGGCAACGACTATCTTGGTCTCCTCGCTCATGCCCAGAATACCACCGAAGATCGACTCAGGGCGATGATCTTCGCAACCAACGATCAGCGTCTCGCGCATTGGCGCAATCATTCTTTCTAACGCCTTCGATAGAGCTACCATCCTTGTCGCGCCGCACGCCACTGCAACCAAGCGAGGATTCAGGCGCCGCCTCCAGTTGCGCGCGAGATCCGCAATTGCATAGAGCGGGTCGGTGACGGCAATCAACGGAAACTGCTGACTGCCTATAGCATAACTCGTGCGCTCTTCCACAATGCATCCGATGGCACCACCGGCGAAGGCATCGCCGAGGAAGTCGTGCCCGTCGAATTGCGCGCCGCTAAGCGCGGCAAACCAGGCTCCTTCCAAGGGCAGCCTGGTATCACATATAACCGGACCTTCTTCATCCGGCATCATTCCCTGCGCCAATCTGCCGCTGGTGATCTCGAAAATCTCTTCAGCGGAAAAGATGGCAGGCACTAAAATCTCTAGCCTTTCGCAGAACCCGACAAGTCGCGCACTTCTGTATTAGGAACCGCATACTTCGCCGCATCCGCAGGATTGATCTTCTTCAGCTCCGGGTCTGTTTTTTTCCGAACTTCGAGTTCTTTCGTCAGCAATCGGCTTGCAAACCCGCTTCGCGGGCGCTCGGTCGTTACTGTTTTGTTCTCAGACATCGTCCTTCCTCCAACGGTTTTGCCCGGCAACTTAGATTTTTGCCTTTCTGCCGAGCAAATCTGCAGCCAATTGAAAGCCTCGAACGAGACATCAGTTTTGCGGCGCAGACCCCCAGTCCATGCCAGATAGTAGCTGAGGACATTTTTGTTGACAACCCCAAACGTGGCATTCTGAGAGCATTCTAATTAGCTCACAGCTTTTTGCCCCGAGTACACCGATGTCTCGTAACGCAAGACAACATGCCCATTCTGCTCAGATGCCGAAAAGAGTTTTTTCAACTGCTCGGTAAACTGCGCGACCATTTCAGGCTCTTTCGGCGCATACGACGCAGAGAACGCGCGCCCAATCAAACCCTCGCAATCAAGCGTTTGCGCGTTTTTGAAAAGCGTTTTCTTCGCACCCTGATAGAGAGAACTTTCGATCAACGCGACTCCAGCTGTCCCACGCGGAAGCTCTACTGATGCGGTTTCCGGCAAGGTACGCAACAAGTCGCCGTACTCTTTCGTGAATGCATCCGCTTCATCGCGCTCGTTCCAAACCAGTATTACCCAGCCTCCCGGCTTTAGAACACGCCGAAACTCGCGCAAAGAAGTCTCAGGATTGAACCAATGAAATGCCTGCGCAGCCAGCACCACATCTACCGTTCCATCACTAAGCGGAATCTTCTCTGCCGTTCCATCCACATACTCCAGCCTCACGCCGCTGCTCCCATTCGCCTCAGCCTGAGCCCGATCTCGCATGTCCCTGTTTGGTTCGACACCGACGACACGCACGCCGCGTTCGGCGAAGAGTCGAGAGGAAATGCCCGTTCCACAGCCGACATCCACAACCAGCGAATCGGCGCCGAGTTTGCAAAGCTCGAACACATGATCAATCGCATCTTTTGGATAGGTTGGGCGGAACCTTGCGTATGTGTCGGCGAGCCCAGTGAAACGTCCTTCAGGGTTGGCTTTTGACAAATCAATCTCGTTTTCTGAGCGGCGGCTATCGTCAGAACCCTGCGCCTGCTGCGTTTCGCGACTGCTCATGATGCTCCCCTTTCACTTCTGTGTACTTGCGCAGACCTTCGAATAAATTCGCAGAATTTCTAATGCGCGCAGATACTTGTGTCCACTTTTGCAACAGGATATCAACCTCCAGCGTCACTGTGGCTCTTGATTTGTTGACAGTCTCAGCCCATGCTTCGATAATGCGTGAAACTATCTCCAACCCGCTTTGTATCCGATTCGGGCACGCGGAGTCGAGGCACATTTATGGAACACACATCGCATGCATCGGTCAAAGACAATACCGATGCTCTCATTGACTTGTCACGCTCCAAGGCTGCGGCGTTGTGGCGAAAACGTACACACCTGCTGGATACAAAGGATCTGACCGAAGAAGAAATCGACTGCCTCATTGGCGTGGCGTCGAAGTGCAAGGCGTTGCACACCCAAGGCGTGGCACCACTGACGGTGCTGCAGAACAAAATCGTCAGCAATTTGTTTTACGAAAACTCGACGCGAACACGCAGCAGTTTTGAGCTTGCGGCGCAGAAACTTGGGGCTTCGGTACTCAATTTAGACATTCGCATGTCATCCGTGTCGAAGGGCGAAACAATTGAGGACACCGCACGCACCCTGGTTTCGATGGGAACTCATGCAGTCATACAACGCCACGTCTCATCGGGCAGCGCACATAGATTGGCGCAAGAACTAGAAGGACAAGTTCATGTAGTCAATGCCGGCGACGGCTGGAACGCCCACCCCACCCAAGCCTTGCTCGATCTTTACAGCATGCTCGAAGTGATTGGAAAAGTCGACCCAAGCATCAAGTCGAAGAAACAAATGCACGGCGCCAAGGTTGCCATCGTCGGCGATATCACTCACAGCAGAGTGGCCCGCTCCAATTTGTGGCTGTTGAAGACGCTCGGCGCTGATGTTCATCTGTGCGGACCACCGACATTGCTTCCACCGCATCTCGAAACTTTCGGAAGCCCCGTCCATCACAACCTCGATGAGGCAATCAAAGACGCTGACTTCATCATGGTTTTGCGCCTGCAACTCGAACGGCAGCAGCAAGGACTGATTCCGAGCATTGGTGAATACAAACGGCTCTACCGCGTCGATCACCAGCGAATCGCAATCGCCAAGCCGTCAGTTCGCGTGATGCACCCAGGCCCCGTCAACCGAGGCATTGAGATTACCGACGATCTTGCCAGTGACGCACATTACTCTCTCATCAACACTCAAGTCACGAACGGCATCGCCGTGCGAATGGCGGTGTTGTTCTTGCTATTGAATGAGTTTCACAAGTAGCCCTCAGTTCATCGACTTCACGGAGACGTTCATGCCAAGCCAAATCAAGTGTCTCATCCAGGGTGCACTCGTAATTGATCCAGGAGCAACGGGCGCTAAAGAAGCGGTGAAAGACGTCCGCGTATCAGGTGGAGTGATTGCCGAGATCGCAGAGCACCTCAAACCGAACGACGACGAGACCGTCATCAAGGCAGATGGATTGTGGCTTACACCTGGCTTCATCGACATCCACACGCACCTTCGAGATCTAGGGCAATCCGATCGCGAAGACATCGAAAGCGGCACGCAAGCCGCTGCATTCGGCGGCTACACAACAGTTTTGGCGATGGCAAACACCGAACCACCAACTGACAGCGCGCTCGTATTGGCAAGAATCCTGGACAAAATCAAAGAAAGCGCATGCATTCAAGTGATTCCCGCATGCTGCGTCACCAAGGGAATGGCGGGCGAAGAGCTGACAAACATGGTAGAGCTGGCCGGCATGGGAGCCGGTGCATTTTCAGATGACGGAATGCCGATAACAAATCTCGCGGTACTGCGAAGGGCGCTTGAATACAGCCAATTGGCAGGCAAGATCATCATTAGCCACCCCGAAGACAAGGGTCTATCCGGCGATGGATGTATGAACGAATCACCCACTGCCACGAGACTCGGGCTGCCCGGAATCCCCACAGCATCGGAATCTGCGTGCATCGCAAGAGAGATAGAAATAGTAAGACACACCGGTTGCCCAATTCATTTCGCGCACGTTTCGGCCGCTGCATCCGTTTTGCTGATCGCTCAAGCCAAGGCAGAAGGGCTTCCTGTGAGCGCCGACGTAACCCCGCATCACCTCGTGCTTGCCGATGAAGACATCACAGACTACAACACTTCATTCAAAATGAATCCTCCATTGCGTTCCATCAAAGACCAAGACGCCCTCGTGGAGGCACTTAAGAAAGGAACACTCGAAGTCATTGCCACCGACCATGCTCCACATACACGGCAAGAAAAGCAGAAGACGTTCGACTCAGCACCGTTTGGGGTAATCGGCTTAGAAACCGCGCTTCCACTGCTTCTTCAACGCCTGGTGAAACCAAAACATCTGTCGATCGTCGACCTCATCGCGAAACTCACAATCAATCCCGCGCGCATCATTCGCTTGCCGCAGCCGACCATAAAACCTGGTCTCTCAGCCAATCTCGCACTCATTGCGCCTGATCACAAGTGGACATACGACGCCGCGAATGGGTACTCCAGGAGTCGCAACACACCGTTCAACCAAAGAGAACTCATCGGCAAGTGTGTAATGACGATCTACGCCGGTACCGATGTCTACCGCGACGACAGTGTCATGGCGTCGCGAACAAATACAAAAGGCGCAAAAAGCAAGGTCTAGCTCTCGCCGAGCTCGCCCAATTCGCCGCCTGCGCCCTTCTTCGCGCGACTTTCTTCATAAATCCAGCGCGCCCAGATTACAGCAATCACCAGACTGAACAGTAAATAGATGATCACCAGATGAGCGCGCAGTTCTTCATTTTGCGCGGTTTGAATCGCTACCTTATAGTCCAACCACGGGTTCTTATAGAACACAACACCAACTGATGTGAAAAATAATCCGGTGGCAATGTAGCTTGTTCGCGCCCAGACAGCCAAAACGCGCCACGACCACACGGTTTGAAGCAAGTAGCCCATGCCGAAAATGAAGATACCTAAGCCCCAATGTTGGTATCGCCCGAGCGGCATGTAGTCTTGCAGTCGAATGCCTTTCACGGCGATGACCGCAAGCACCGCTGCGACTAGCACAAGCCGGTAGCGACTTGAATCACGCCAAGTTTTTTGCAGATACTGCAACATCCCTAAATTGTAGAACAGCTCGCCCGAAACCGGTCAATTGTGACGGAAATTACGAACAGGCGGGAACCAAAACGCCCTTCCTACAATCGTATGGGCGAGGCGTAACGCCGATTCCTAAATTTTGAGAATGTTCACGGAGGCTGTATGTTGGCACCTTTGGATTTCGTTTCGCGTGGAAAGCGCTTTCTAGCGCCAGTGCTGGTTGGGCTGATGCTGAGCAGCAGCGCCGTTTTCGCACAATCGCCACGCGCCGTCGTCGAAAACGAAAACAATGAACTTTTCAGAGACTTGAACCTGCCGACATACACGTGGAACATTCCCAACACGCAGCCGAAAGCCATTGTGATGGGCTTCCATGGCGCATGTTTGCACGGTCGTTCGTACAGAACACTGGCTGAAAAACTGGCGGACAAAGAGTTTATGTTTGTCTCGTATGATATGCGCGGATTTGGAAAATGGTTTCATGATGGCTTCGGAACCAAGAAAGACAGAGCGTTTGACCATGGTCAGTCCTTTGACGATGGGACTGCCATTCTCAAAAGATTGAGAGAGACTTATCCCGGTGTGCCGGTTATTGGTATGGGTGAAAGCTTCGGCTCATTTATGGCAATGAGAGTCGCAGAGCGCAATCCCGAGCTTCTCGATGGTTTGATTTTGGTCAGCAATTCGACGCAACCGCGCATTTTCAAAATTTTCATCAGTCCATACATGTTAGTGGAAGGACTCGACCTGGCGACGAATCCATTGAAGCGACTGGATCTTAGCCATTACCTGAAGAAAAAACTTTCTCACAAACCGGAATCCGGCATGCAGGAAGCAGGCGACCCGCTCAACCGAAACAAGCAATCCATCGCAGAGTTGGTGAGATCTGCTTACACGATTTTGTCCACCGGAAAGAACGCCGGCAAGATTCCAGAACACATGCCCATTCTCAGCATCAACGGAGAGGTGGATACGCTGTGCAATCCGAAGGCAGCGCGTAAGATTTTTGACAAGCTGCAGTCGCAGCAGAAAGTATATGTTGAGGTTCCACGGCATGGTCACTTGCTTGTAGAGACGCCATACATGGAGAAGCGCGTCGAGAATTTGATCACGAATTGGCTGGACGATATGGCGAACCAGAAGGTCGCAGCGCGACCTGCGCAAGAACGCGGGGCAGAACAGGACGCTGGTGTTGCGCAAGGGGGAAGCGCAGCACAGACGGTAGGTGCGTCACAGGACACTGCGGCACCACATGAAGCTGTGGCGCCACATGACACGACTGCCCCGCAGGAAGCAGTAGCACCGCTGGATACGGCGGAAACGACTGAGATCCAAGGCATCAAGCATAAAGCCAGCTCAATGCCTGAACACGAGCGGGTCTTAGCCAAGTCAACGCAGCAAACGATCACCAAGATGCTCGGCGTTGAAGTCGCTGCGCCGCACTCTGCAGCAAACTAGCCAAGGCGATACTACTCGATACTCGATCTTTCGAGCACTTCAAGCAGCACCATGCTTTCAAGCACCGTGATTCAAGCACCGTGCATTCAAGTAGTAGCACCGTATTCGACCACCAAGCGCTCGCTCGGGGTGTGCCCAAAGCGTTCCTATATCTTATAGTATCAGCGCCGCAAAAGCGAAGAGGCTCTGATGCCGCAAAAGCGACGACCAGAGCCCCATTCGCACCTCACCGACCAAGCTGCAGCGACGCGGCAAAAACCGCGAAGCTGCTGGTCATGAGGCTTTACTTCTTGTCAGTTGAGGGTCCGGCCGACGTGTTCTGCGCCTTGGCCGACTTCTCGTACTTGTCCAGTTCGGACTGGATCCAGTCACGGAGGTCACCTTTGGGCAGATTGCCGACTGAGGTGCTGAGCTCCTTGCCGCCAGGGGCATAGAGCTTCAGCGTGGGGAACGCTCGGACACCTTTTGCTCGCACGAGAGCGGGCGAGTTGGTCTGTTCGACTTTGACGAACAGAACTTTGCCCTTGAACTCCTGCGCCAGTTCTTCAACCTTCGGCTTCAGTTGCTGACACGGGCCGCACCAGGACGCGGTGTAGTCCACGAGCACGATCGTTTTCGAGTCCTTCAGAGTGCTCTCGAAGGTTTTGTCGTTGAGTTCTTTGACCTCAACAGTGTTCTGGTCCTGCTTCATTGTCGCACTTCCGTTGCGAGTGTCGTCGCCTTGGCAGGCAGAGGTGAAAACCGCGATTGCACATGCAGCCACGGTGATGGCAAGGATATTTTGGAGGCGTTTCATTGCGCTGGTCTCATTTGTAAAGGCAAGCGGCGGCGGCAGTTTGTGCAGATACGTACTGCAAACAGCAAACCACGATGCCACCACTTTTGATGCCGTAGTTTGGTGGCGCGTTGCACCACACTCTGCATCAATAGAGTTGTCGTCTCCCCGCGTCTTTGGCGGGTTTGATTTGACAGGACACAATAAGACGATTCGGCTACTACGGTTTCGCAGCCTCCTCGATCGCATCAATCACCATTTGCTTGGTGAGAAGCGTGGGAAGAACAATGGGCTGAGTTGGGCGGTGTGGGCTCATGATCACATAGAGCGGCACACCTGCGCGACCGAACTTCGCGAGCAGCGCGGTAATCTCCGCGTCGCCGTGAGTCCAATCCGCCTTCAGTGCAACCACTCCATTCTTCTTGAACGAGTCGGCAACTGCGTCGCTCGACAAAACCGTCGCTTCATTCAGCTTGCAGGTCTGGCACCACTCGGCTGTGAAGTCGATGATGACGACCTTTCCCTGACTCAGGTTCTGGTCGACGGCTGCCTTGGAGAATGGCTCCCAGGTGACGCCGTTCGCCTGCTGCTGAGCCGCGGTGGACGCGGTGATGGCATTGACGCCCTTCACAGCCGGCCACGTAAACATGTACATGGTGGCACCGGCGATGGCAATCCCGACGACCGCGAGGACACCCTTGCGGAGTCTCGATGCCTCGATGCCGCCCAGCCGGTTGTACAGCCAGGTTGCAAACGAAGCAGCGACGAGAAACGCCACAGTCGCGGCAACACCATCCGCGCCGACTTGCCTGCCGAGCACGAAGAGCAGCCAGATTACACTTCCAAGAAGCACGAAACCCATGCCTTCTTTGAAGTATTCCATCCAGGCGCCAGGCTTCGGCAGCTTCTTCAGCCATGCAGGGTTGGCGCACAGCACCACGTAAGGCGCAGCGAGACCGGCTCCGACAGCGAAGAAGATCGAGAGAATCACCCACCACGGCTGCGAGAACGCAAAGCCGATGGCGCTTCCCAGAAACGGTGCAGTGCAAGGCGTCGAAAGCAGAGTTGCGACCACGCCAGTGAAGAACGCGCCGCTAAACCCTTGCTTGCTCGCCAGCTGGTCAAGCCCTTTTCCGCTCTGAACCTGGATGAAGAAGACTCCGAAGAATCCCAACGACATCACGGTCAGAAGCGTGGCCATGCCGACCAGAAAGAGTGGCTCTTGAAACTGGAAACCCCAGCCCACACTGTATCCGAGAAACTTCGCCAGAATGACGGCTGCAGCCAGTGCCACGCAAGTGAACACTGTTCCTGCGGCGTAGGCGAGTCCGAGCTGGAAGATTCGGGCTTTGCTTTCGCCCGCTTCTTTCACGAAGCGGAAGATTTTGAACGAGATTACAGGCAACACGCATGGCATGAAGTTGAGAATCATGCCGCCGATGAAGGCAAACAGCAGATATACGAAGAACCCGTGCTCCTCACTGCCTGCGCCGTTCGGCTTGAGATTCCCATCGAGAACCGATGTGCCGGAAGAGGCACCAGGCTTCCCAATTTGCTTCACGTCTCCGGTGAATCCTACCTTTGCGAAGTGACTCTGGTTGGAAGCCACGGCAGGATTAGCAGAAGACGCCACCGGCAGCGTGATACTGCGTGTAGTATCACCCGGGATGCAGCTGTCTTTGCATGCAAGCCACGAAACCGCCGCAGATATCTCTACGTTCTCGCCGGCTTTGAGGTTTGCAGGAGGCAAAACAGTGACAGCAATCACAGTCTTGCCGGAGTAGCCGAAGGTGGTGAATCCGTTCTCCTCGAAGCGAGAGGGTTGCTCCCACTCGACCTTCACGACCTGGTATCCGTCGGGCAGTTTGAGATCGACGCTCGTTGGCATGCCAGTGTCGCCAGGCTCACGATAGTAAACGTGCCAGCCCTCCGGAAGCGTGATTTCAGCGCCAATCCGAAACGGTTTGCCTGGCTCGATTGCAGTCGTCTCCGAGACAAGCGTTACGGAAACATCAGGCGCGGCGACCTGTGCGATAAAGTCAACAGCGACAGCGCCGACAGCAACAGCATCGACCTGCGCACCTTGCACGTTCTGAGCAACTGCTCGGCCGATTTGAGTATCCGGTTGTCCCGCGAATGCGGGTTGCCCAGCATCACTTCGGCCGGCACCGAAGAATGCCAGAAAGCCAGCCAACAAGACCGGCAGAAAAAGCGTTTTCATGTTGTTACCTACTGGGTTAACAAATGTGCCACGGGTTGAATCGCAATAGTGCAGGAGTGAGCACCTCGTCACACAGCGACGCCGTGCAAGACGATTGATGGGGCGAAACACAAACCGTGAGCCGTCCTGGGCAAGGACCGCGGCAATCAACGTAGCCACCAGTCACCAATTACGGTGGCATCCCTTTCACGAGTTTCAACTAGACCACAACTGTGGAACCGGCTCAGCAACTGAAACAGCCAATTTTAGGGAATTCGGAACAGTTTGGTCGGTAAAACTCCTGGAAGAAAAAACAAGTGAAAGGCGCAATTATTCTGTCAAGAACCTTGGCTCAGATTCTACCTTCACAGCATTTGATAATTGCAAGCTTCGCTAACTTAGTGCACTTGATTATTTAGAGATTGTTCGATTCTTGACATCAACACACCTGCAAAACTCAATGCTCATCACCGTTCCCACCGATCAGAGATCTATCAAAGTTTCAATATCCAACGCACCGGGCAGGCCAAATGTTGCGCGCTGGCCTAGCTGCGCTGACAGCCACAGAGTGTAAACAACAACTGAAAGCCCGCTAATACTTTTCGCGATACGGAATCTGGTCGCCGCAATGTCCACAGCGATGTCCATTTTTGGAACATTGAGTGCGCGGCGATTCCCGAGGCGAGAAGGCAGCTTTCACGGCACACATCACCTGAATAAGCGCGCGAGAAATGTTCTGCATCGCCGAAATGGACGAAGAACCCTCAGTCTTGCTCGCCACACTGCGAATGTTCTTCGCTTCGTGCGTGGACATCTTGTGCACTTCGACCGGTTCTTCGATGTTGCCCACATTCTGCGGCATGTGCACAGCCTGACCATACAGGGCACGCAGAGCCTCGGCGTCTTCACTCGAGGTTTGTTGATTGGGTCTTTGCCCACCGCCGTTGCCTTTGGCTGATTCGTTCAGCTCACGCAAAAGGCGCTCTTTATCGGAGTATGAATCTGACATAACAAAAACCCCGCGGTCGGCAATTCAAGGTCCAATTGAGTAATGCCCAATCAGACTCACCAATAATCACTTTTGTGCGTAAAATTGGACGAGTCATGTCGCCGTCTGAGCTGTTCGAGGTCAATTTGAAACGCAAACGTCTAATTATGCTGGTGGGCATTCCTGGCTCGGGGAAAACGACGCTCGCCAAAAAGGTCGTGGAGAAAGGCTTTCACTACATGAACGCCGATTCAATCCGCTTGGAACTCTACGGCGATGAAGGCGCGCAGGGCAATCCCGAAGACGTTTTCGCGATTTTCTTCCAACGGCTCGAGCAAGCAATGGGCGAAGAAGTCGATATCATCATCGATAACACCAATCTCAATCCCAAGCAGCGGCAACCGATTCTGGAACGGGCGCAACAGTTTGGATACGCAGACGTTCAGCTCTGGCTGCTGGATGTGCCGCTCGAGGTTTGCTTGGAGCGAAATAAGATGCGGGAGAGGAACGTTCCTGACGATATCGTGACGAATATGCATATGGAGCTGAACAAAGCGGGGCGCCCTCGAAGAACCGAAGGCAAGATTACGATCATTCGACCCGGCAAAGAGCATGGGGAGTTTTTGTTCATCGCCACTTAGTGCGCCGGACATAACTGCATGTTGAGACGGATCATGCGACACAACTGTTGGAAAACCTCAGCTGCAGTGGGGAAAGTACGTTAGCATTTTGAAATATTGCGAAATCAGATGTGTTTTTCGCGCGAGTAAAACTTAGAATAGGCTGGGTTCCCACGCAGTCTAGAGTCATCGGCGCCATATCCAAACTTTCCGGAGTGCGCCACGCGAAGACCCGCGTTTCATCTGCTTCGACGACTGCGAAGCTGGTAATTACTATTCACATCGCGAACGGAGAAACTGCATGTTTGTATGGAAAGAACGCCGTTCGACGCAAACCGAGTTGCAGAAACTCAACACGTTTGACCTCTATGGCGCCTCGAACAGACGGGCAATTGGAATGTTTCCAGTCGCCGCCGACGACGCGACAAGACAAATTCAAGAAGCGCGTGCAACCAACCATGGACAGTATTTCCTCAATCTAGAAGCGCGCGAAGCCACCGGTTGCATCCGAATCATTTCTTCGAAATTCAAATCCAGAGCAGGTCTTCTCATTCTGCGCGGCAAAACCGTCGGCGCGCTATACGGGCGAGTCGACCTTCCCGATCAGCTTTTCGGACAAAGCGCACAGAAAAACGCAGTTTCAGATCTCGTAGATCCCAGAGCCATTATCGAGTTCTACGAACTACGCGAAGAAACCGTTGTCGCCGCATCAACACTGTTTCAGGGCGAAGTTCTCGACTTCGGACTCACCGACGATTTTGCACCAATCCTCACATTCGAAGCCGCATGGGGAACGCTCGTGAGCAACGGCACACCAGGCTGCATAATCATCACGGATAAAGACGGTCTAAACGTCGCAGTATTGCACGTGTACGGACGCTCTCTAATTGGTCTCTATTCCTACGACGCCGGCTGGGTCGAACCCACCTGGGCAAACGCAGTAAAGATCGTGACGGGCACCCCGAATGTTCGCATCAGCACGAGCACTCTGTCGGTAAAATCCATCGAAGAGTCGCTCGAACACGCATTCAGCTTGAGCGGGTTGGGCGATCGTTCACGCACAACCGGCAACAACATTCGCGTCAGCGACCCTGGCCGCGCGGCATCACTCATATACGATCAAGCCGAGAAAAACGTTCTCGACAGCCTGCGCACTACCGGACGCTTCAACATCAATAAAAAATGAGCACCGGCAGCGGTGGCAGCCTCAGTTTCTACAAGAAGGCGATTCTTTTTGTCGTTTCGCTCGTTGTTATCGGCTTTGCAGCATTCAATCTCTTACCGCTGATTGTAGTTCAGTTGCCCGCCGATTCCTGGACGCTGAAAAATTCGGACGTAATCATTGTCTTAGGAACCCCCGCAACGCGCGACGGAAAGGCTGGCCCGACAATGCGCGAACGGGTTCTCAAAGGAGTAGAACTCTTCAAACAAGGCTACGCCCCCAATCTGATTTTCACTGGAGCGGCCGCGCACAATCCGCACGTTGAAGCTGAAGTGATGTCGCAACTCGCCCAATCACAAGGCGTCACGCCCGACCACATTATCACCGAGAATTTCGCAAAGAATACCTATCAAAACGCATTCTATAGCGTGAAGATTATGCGCGAGCACAATTGGAGTTCCGCAATTATTGTCTCCTCACCGGCGCACGTCCGCCGAGCGAATTTCATTTTTTCGCAATACCCAATAAAATATTGCGTGGTCGAATGCAAAAATCCGGAAGAAGTGTCACCATGGTTGCTCTTTCTCTCAGACCAGCGAGACAAAGGCACCCTATTGGGAACAGTGTTTTCAGGCAAAGCAAAAATCATAGGACTCACCGCCGAACAAGTGAAAGAGATCAGCAAATGAAGCGCGCAGCAATCTTGGCTCCCATCGTGATGGCACTCCACGCCTTGCTCCTAGTCAACTCAACACCATGCGACGCGCGCACAATCAAGTTTCAATCAGGAAAAAGTGTAGGAACAATCTACACAACCAATCAAGCAGGACAGTGGCAATGCGCAGGAGAAGCCGCAAACTCACTAACCGTTGAAGACTCTGCCAACGTAGGGCTCTTGCTCAATGCATTTACCGATGATTTGCAGTCACTTGATTCGCTCAGTCCATCCGACATTCAAAGCATGTGGTTCAATCCACAAAGGCTGCCCGCCTCTCAACTAAAATACATCACGCGCCTAACCGATCTGAAAGCCTTACATTTGCGCATGACACCTGGATTCATTGCGAGTGACGAAGAAAGTCGCGCGCTCGCCGAAACATTTCGCACATTGTCACACCTGCCAAAGCTAGAAACAATCGAGTGTTTCGCGTACAAACCCGATCAATTTTCCCACTTGCCGCCCACCGTCAAATCTCTCGATGTGATCGGTGACATCTCACAAAAGACGCTCGACGACATCAGCAAACTAAAATCACTAGAGAGCCTAAAGCTCCGCGGGCGAATCGAAGGCAAGTCCATTGCACAGTTGAAAAACTTGAAAAACTTACGTGAGTTGCATTTCTACAACGCATCCTTCGATAGCTGCGAGCATTTCATCAAGGACATATGCGATCTGAACTCACTGACCTCGCTGAAGCTCGATGGACACTCGCTCGCCAACACCTTTGACGACCTGTGGAAACTCTCTCAACTCAAACATCTGACGATTGACTGCACGACCTCAGAGGGCACTTTCTACACATTAACCGTGCCACCATCAATTGAAGAATTAAAACTACAAGGAAGCGTCGGCGACATGACCATAGAATCCTGCCTCAAAGCCAATCTCCCTAATCTGAAACATCTGACTTTTCCAACCGATAAAGTTTCAGATGCAGCCACCAAGTATCTCGCAGACAAAATCTATTTGCAGAGCGTTTCCATAGGACACTGCACGGAAACGATGATGAAAGCTTTGTCCAACGCGCGCAATCTCAAGCATTTGTGCCTCGGCGACAAAGAAACAAATGGGTCAATCTTCAAATACATCGATCAGTTACCCGAATTGGAATCCATAGATTTCCACGGAACCCCAATGACCGACGACGGTTTTGCTCGCATCACTAAGCTGCCGAAACTGACGGCACTCTACTTGGCAGACACCTGGTTGAGCCCAAAAGCATGGGCGATGCTGAAGGACTTGAAAGGTCTAAAACGTCTGTCTTTGGTGCGTACAAACACTCGCGACGCGCACCTGGAGTGCTTGAGCGCGATACCGCATTTGGAGTCATTGTCACTTGAGCTGACCCTTATCACAAATGCGTCGCTGCCTCACATTGCCAAGCTCTCGGAGCTACGCAGCTTAAACTTGTCATGGACAAAACTGGACGATGATGGCATCAAGTGGCTGGAAAAATTGCCCAAGCTTGAAGTTCTGTTTTTAGATGGAACGCACATAACGAACTCAGGTTTGAAATCTTTGGCCGGTCTGACAGAGCTGAGAAACCTATCGCTCAATCAAACAAACGCCACTCCCGCCGGGCTCACGCACTTGTCGCAGTTGAAGCATTTGAGAATGCTGAATTTCTACAGCAAAGTGGGCTACGACCTCGATGTATCCAACCTTCGAAACTTGCATTGCCTGCACTCAATTTGTTGGTGTACGAAAGATGGCGAACACGATTCGATCAAACGCATTCTCGAAAAACAAATGCCACAGACATCTGTCGGTCTGGATGTCGCCGAATATTGTGAGGCGGTTCCTCCACCTGACACACGCTGGTTCGAGAACTTTTACTCCAACGAGTAGCTTCTGACGTGTAGCTTCCAAAGAATCTCTATTTTCGAACCATCCATCGTGCTTTCGACATGATTCGCGCATTCGCTTCTTGCATCGTGATTGGTTTGTCTACAGGTCCCTGATTGTTGTTTTCCGTCATTCGGTCAAACGTTGAAACCCGCCCCTCCGCAGGAATATGCATGCATGCCGACGAGAACTGCGGCGGATTGTTTTCGCTGATAAACAACTCATTGCTGCCGTAATACATGTAAACGCCAAGCTCTTTGTTGAGCGCATCTTGAAACTGCTTGATCTGCGCAAACTGCTTATCGACCTGATCGTCAGGCATAGTTGCTGTTGCCAGCCTCATCTGAATGTCCTGCGTGTCGATCTTTCCAGAAATCGCCTGCCGCGCCGCTTGCTTCATCAAATCGCCAACGGGTCCCGCGGGCGCCAGCTTCTCAACCTTCTCCAGCTTTTCCAGAGTTCGCTTCTCTTCGCGAGCTTCGGCTCGTGCCTCTGCACGCGCTTCCGCCTTCTTTTTAACGCCATCGAAAAAGTCCGCGATTGTTGGCGGCTTCTTGCGGTCTCCCATTGTTTCTGCGTCGCGATCGCGCTCACCAATCGGCACAATGCCAACCGGCGCAGAACTGCCCGGACGAGCGGCTCGCGGATACTGTGTGGCATAATCAGGCATTATGCTGCCAGGCACATCGAGTGACGTTCCGATGTTGCCCTGCATTTGCTGCGCTTGTTGCTCCATGCGGCGACGCCCAAAGTGCGTGCGCAAGCCATCGCGGTTTTCGCTGGCAACACGAGAGAAATCCAAGACCCCGGAGCTGGAGCCACCTCCATCATTCTGCACTTCACGCGAGGATCTGGAAAAATCTGCCATGCCACACTCCTTGTCAGCGTATAACGGATGCGCGCAACTTTGCGCAAAGCGCTGCCGAGAGGCTAGCCTCCCGCCGTAATGATTAACGACGAGATCGTATGTATGATGTGTGAACATTCTGTTCCCTAATCAGGGGAAATTACGAAATGCAACAGACCGAGCACCTTAATTGGGCACACCCGCTTGTTCGCGATTGGTTCATCAAGCGTTTTCAAACGCCGACCGAGCCTCAAATCGCAGGCTGGCCGCGCATTCTTGCCAATGAGGACACGCTCATTTCGGCGCCGACAGGCTCGGGAAAAACGCTCGCCGCATTTCTTGCGTGCATCAATCAATTGGTTTGCAAAGCCGCAGATGGAAGCCTCAAAGACGCCACAGAAGTCGTCTACATCTCGCCTTTGAAGGCTCTGAGCAACGACGTTCAGAAAAACTTGGAGCAGCCACTTCGCGAGATTCAAGAACTCGCAAAAGAGCGCGGAATAGAACTTCCCGAGATTCGCGCGCAAGTCAGAACCGGAGACACCTTGGCTCCCGAACGCCAGGCAATGCTGCGCAAGCCGCCCCACATCTTGGTTACGACACCTGAGTCTTTGTATATTTTGATCACAGCACAGAAAAGCAGCGAGAATCTCAAGACAGTTGAAACCATCATCATTGACGAAATTCACGCAGTTGCGGATGACAAACGCGGAGCTCATTTAGCACTATCAGTGGAACGGTTGGCAGCGAAGACATACCGCAAGCCCGTGCGCATCGGACTTTCAGCTACAGTCAAACCAATTGAAGCAGTGGCTCAATTTTTGGTAGGAACGCAAAAAGATCAACCCCATATTGTAAATGTTGGACATAAGAGAACCCTGGATTTGTCGGTGGAAGTTCCCGAAATCCCCCTGGGTGCCGTCGCGACACACGAGATGTGGGAAAACATCTACGATCAGCTGACTGCTCTAGTCAACGAACATCGCTCCACACTCATCTTTGCCAACACAAGAAAACTTGCAGAACGCATTGCGCACCAGCTCTCACAGCGCATCGGCGAAGAATCAGTTACCGCTCACCATGGAAGTCTTTCGCGTAAGTTGCGATTGAACGCAGAAAAGAGATTGAAGGCCGGAGAGCTGAAGGCGCTTGTGGCCACTGCATCTCTGGAACTAGGGATTGACATCGGCGCAATCGATCTTGTCTGCCAAATTGGATCGCCTCGTTCGATTGCAGTTGCACTTCAGCGGGTTGGGCGCGCGGGACACTGGCGAGGAGCCATTCCCAAGGGTCGCATTTTCGCTACTACGCGAGACGAACTACTTGAAGCGGCAGCCCTCGTGCATGCCATCGGCAGGTCGGATCTCGACAGACTGATGATTCCTGATACGCCATTGGATGTGCTTGCGCAGCAAATCGTTGCTACGTGCGCTGATTCCGAGTACGGTGAAGATGAGCTTTACAGATTGGTGACTGCCGCTTATCCATATCGCGATCTCAGTCCAACCGAATTCGAATCGGTTATTCAAATGTTGACGGAAGGGTTCGGTGGCGACAAAGTGCGCCGAGGAGCCTACCTGCACCGAGATCTCGTCAACAAGAAGGTCAAAGGAAAGCGCGGCTCTCGACTCTTCGCAATCACCAATGGCGGTGCCATTCCCGACAACACACTTTACTCGGTCGTTCTAGAACCGGAAGGTACCTTAGTCGGCACAGTCGACGAAGATTTCGCAGTTGAAGCAAACCGTGGCGACATCATGCTTTTAGGAACCAACTCCTGGCAAATTCGCCGCGTCGAAAGCATGAGCGGTCGAGTGCTCGTGGAGGACGCCCACGGTGCGCCGCCGACGATTCCATTCTGGCGAGGAGAGGCTCCGGCAAGAACCATCGAACTTTCAAAACATCTTGCGACCGTTCGAGAAAGAATCGACGATGAGACGCGGGAGCTGCAACCGGCGGACAGCGCGAACACACAACAGTCCGCAGCGAATCGAAAAATTGCTGCAGTCAACTGCCCGCCGCACCTTCTTGAATGGCTTCGTGAGGAGTGCGGGCTCAGTGACTACGCTGCAGAACAATCTATTCAGTACGTTCTTGAAGGGCGCTCAGTGCTTGGCGCTGTGCCGACGCTCGACACCGTCATCGCAGAACGCTTCTTCGACGAAAGTGGGGGAATGCAGTTGGTCATTCACGCACCGTTCGGCGGGCGAATCAATAAAGCGTGGGGACTAGCTCTTCGCAAGAAGTTCTGCCGAGGTTTCAACTTCGAGCTGCAAGCAGCCGCCACCGAAAACGGTATCAACATTTCACTGACGGAACAACACAGCTTCCCACTTGCCGATGTCTTCAGCTTCCTTCGCCCCGAAACACTGCAAGAAACACTCGAACAAGCCGTGGTTCAGTCACCTATCTTCGCAACTCGATGGCGTTGGGACGCAAACAGAGCGCTTGCGCTGCTGCGCTTTCAGGGTGGTAAGAAAGTGCCGCCTCAGATTCAGAGAATGCGCGCGGAAGACCTTCTCGCATCACTATTTCCCGATGCGGCAGCATGCCAGGACAACATCACGGAAGATCTAAAAATTCCCGATCACCCGCTTATCAACGAAGTCATGAAAGATGCGCTGACCGAGGCGATGGACATTGAAGGACTAAAGAATCTTCTCTATGCCCTGGAAGAGGGGAAGGTTAGGGCAATCGCGATTGACACTCCCGTTCCATCGGCATTTGCTCATGAAATTCTCAACTCAAATCCTTACGCTTATCTCGATGACGCGCCGCTGGAAGAACGTCGCTCTCGCGCAGTCGAGATGCGCAGAGTACTACCGCCGGAAGTTTTGCAACAAGTCGGCATGCTCGACCCCGAAGCGATCGCACAAGTACGCGAAGAGGCATGGCCTGACATTAGAGACGCAGATGAACTGCATGACGTTTTGCTCACAATGGTTACCTACCCAGAGGATGCAGCCCCGCCCGCGGTGGCGGACCCCTCAAGTAAATGGTCTTCCTTTTTCGGGGAACTCATTGCCGCCAATCGAGCAACCTTTGCGACGAATGCCGATGGAAGAAGATTCTGGGTTATCGCAGAGCGCGCGAATAGTTTCAAGCTGCTATTTCCTGACGCAAAGTTAGACAAGGAATTGGCGAATGTTGAGACAGAGACAACGCAAGAGCTAGCCATGCTAAACCTGATTAGCGGCTGGCTTCAGCATCTCGGTCCAACAGACAATCACTTTATTCAAAAGACACTTGGGCTATCTCAGACTGATACCGAATATGGTTTGATTCGACTCGAGTCAACCGGCGCGATCATGCGCGGCAAGTTCAGCCAAGATCTCGACAGCGAGCTGCAATGGTGCGATCGAAGATTGCTCGCGCGAATACATCGACTTACGGTCGGAAAACTGCGCAAAGCAGTCGAGCCGGTTACTGCTGCACAGTTCGTAAGATGGCTCAGTCAGTGGCAACACGTGGTCCCCGGCTCTCAACTGGTTGGCGAACGCGGACTTCTCGAAGTAATTGCGCAGATGCAAGGATTCGAAGTTCCTGCAAGCGCCTGGGAAACGTACATTTTTAGCAGACGCGTTCGCGAGTACGACCCCGAAGAGCTCGACCGGCTGTGCCTCACAGGGCAAGTCGGCTGGGGAAGGCTATCGCCGCATCCGGCACTCGAAGATAGCACAAACGGTTCAGAATCAACGGTTTCGCGAAAACGCACCGGCTCCCGAGCGGGAACCGACCACGGCGCCAAGAGCGCAAGCCGCCGCGTAACACCAACAAGCGCAGCCCCAATCACATTCTATGTTCGCGATGAATCCGATTGGATGACATTGCTTGCAGGCAGAAAAATTCCAGTAGACACACTCTCCTACGGTGCGCGCACCGTGTATGCATACTTAGAAAAACGCGGTGCCTCATTCTTTACAGACATCGTAAAGGGTGCGGCACTACTCAAAACGGAAGTCGAAACGGCACTCTGGGAGCTGGTTACAGCAGGGTTGGTAACCGCCGACGGCTTTGATAGTCTGCGCTCATTGATCGACCCCAAACGAAGATCCGGCCACGGAACAGCGCGATTCTCCAGACCACGCCACAGCTCCGGACGCTGGTCAATAGTGCACCTAGAAGAACCGCAAGACAGACTCGCCGCAGTCGAATCAGTATGCTGGATGCTTCTAAAACGATACGGCGTTGTATTCCGGGAATTGCTTGCACGCGAGACTCTTGTGCCGCGCTGGAGAGAACTGTTGTATGTCTTCCGGCGTCTCGAGGATCGCGCAGAAGTGCGCGGTGGAAGATTTATCTCGGGTCTGACAGGGGAGCAATTCGCTTTGCCCAGTGCGGTGGATTCACTGAGAGCGATGCGCAACAAACAGCCATCAAATTTGACTCTAACCGTGTCCGCCGCGGACCCATTGAATTTGGTCGGAATCGTAGTTCCTGGCGAGAAAATTCCAGGCGTCGCGTCCCGTTCAGTAGCGCTCCGCGATGGGTTGGTCTATGATCCTGAAAATCAACGCAGCATCGACCGTTTGCTCAAAATAAAGTAAGTGTCTCTCACAGAACTGACAAACCAAGTTCTAGACTTCTTCTCCGCCATGTCTATCGAGCAGGCGGCGTTTTGGTTGCTCATTCAGAACATTCTACAATTCGCGCTCTGTCTGATTTGCGGACAGATTGTCATCACGATGTTCAGAAAGCGCGAAATCTACGAACTGCCGAAAACATTTGAGAAACGTGAGATTCTCCTGTCAATTGGAGCGATCTTCTTCAACACGATAGTCGCCATTTGCGGCTGGTACTTGTGGAAAAAGGGAATCATCGTAATTCGAAAAGACACAGGTCCAATGGTCTTTGTGGATGTTATCGCTCTACTTCTTATGATGGATTTCTCAATGTACATCACACACCGTATGTGCCACTATAAACCGATCTATCCATTCGTTCACAAAACCCATCATTTATACGAACGCCCGCGCCCACTCTCACTCTTCGTTCTCAACCCAATCGAAGTCTTCGGATTCGGAGCATTGTGGTTGCTCGTACTCACGCTTTATCATTCGTCATGGCTGGGCATCGTCATTTATCTGCTTCTCAACTCCACATGGGGAACCCTCGGACACACAGGCGTCGAGCCATTTCCAAAAGGTTGGCCGCGTCTTCCAATTATTGGACGACTAAGTACAAGTACGTTTCACGCTCAGCATCATCAGTACACTGACTACAATTTTGGATTCTACACAGACATCTGGGACAAGCTGTTCGGCACTGTCCATGCGACTTACGACGAAAGCGTCTAATTCGTCGAACCCGTCTGAACGCTCACACGCATTCGTACTCTTCCTCGTCTTCTTCGACGATGAAAGGTATCTCCACACCTTCGTAGATAAGACCTAACGAGACCGAGAGCGGCTTCTCAGGAAGAGCCTGCAGCGCCAATTCATCCGATCGCCCGGCAAGGGACACAGACTCCCAACTGGTGGCCGACACCCTCGTATGAACTTCGATTTTGACTCTGTTCTGATGAACTATCACGTACTGAGCAAGACTCGGCAATTCCTTGTAAGCGACGAGCTTCTCACGACTATCGACATGTTTTGTGGACGGTGACAGCACCTCGACAATAAGCCTCGGCGCTTTCTTAAAAACACTTTTGCCATCATATGGTTCGCAAGTCACCACGACATCCGGATAATAGAAACAGTTTGCTGTCTCAATTCGCACTCGCATGTCAGTCGAAAATACACGACATCCGGTGCCACGCAGAGAGCCATGAATTGCAGCGACTAGATTCGAACAAATTACGTTGTGAGCTTCAGTGGAGCCGGACATCGCAAATACGTGCCCGCGCACGTATTCATGCTTGACAGAAGCATCGGCATCAAACTTGAGATATTCCTCGACCGTCATGTACTGACTATTTGGGGAGGCTCTGACATAAACTCAACTCAATTAAGGTTGCAACGCAAGACACCTTGAATGGAATACTATCAGAGTTTGTTTGTGACGGCGAGAGCGTTTTAACCGTCACCGCCCGCCTGATCGCGATTCGTGTCATTCGCGGGGCCGGCGTATCCGTTCGCTTTGGCACGTTCTAAATCATTCGCAGCTTCATCAGCCTTGCCGAGTTTTTCCAACGCCTTAGAACGCCACCAGTAAGCCGCACCATAAGCCGCATTCAGCCGAATCGCCTTCGAACAATCCGCAATCGCCTCCTCATACTTTTCCATCTTCACGTACAGTTCACCGCGGTTGCGAAAGTCGCGCGCATTGCCGACGGTAAGCTTGATCGCTTTAGTGTAGTCAGCCAGCGCCTTCGGATAGTCCTTCAATTCGATGTAACAAGTCCCGCGCATCGAGTAGTAGTCGGCATCATTGCCACCAATCTCGATTGCCTCATTCGCTTTCTTCAGTGCAGCCTCGAAGTTGCCTTTGTCATACAACGCCAAACACTCATTGATCTTTGCGTCCGCTAACTCAGTCTGCGTCGGCTCCTTCTCGACTTCGGCGGCGTCTTGCTCGGCTTGTTTTTCCTCTTTGTTTGATGCACCGCCTTGATTGGCAGCGCTCTGCGAAGAGCTGCTCTCCTGCTTTTCAGCCAATGCAGGAACGCAACACAGCATCGCAAAGCTCAACGCCAGCGTGGTAACTTCTTGCAGTCTAATCATCGCTCTTCCTGTCATCGCTCTCCCGATCAACAAGCACTGCTTTGTTTTTTACCATGCAAACAAAA
>CAYZJR010000043.1:0-4426 GCA_964478655.1 uncultured Candidatus Obscuribacterales bacterium | reverse complement strand
GTCATCGCTCTCCCGATCAACAAGCACTGCTTTGTTTTTTACCATGCAAACAAAAGTGAGTTCAACTTCGGCGCCCTTTGGAATCTCTCTTTCAGTAGGAACGAATCCTTGAATTTGGCTTTGTTTGAGAGTGACTGCGTATCCATCGGCTTCTTTTGCATCGACGATGCAGGTGATTACTTCACCTGGTTGAAATTCCCAGATCTGAATACTTTGGATCTGCGGTCTGCGCGGTCGTCTTCGTAGAGGTCTATGCATTGTTATTCGTCTTCATCCTCATCAAAATCGTCTTCATCGTCATCACCGGTGGTGCAGCCACCACCCTTTTCCTCATATCCTTTTCCGACTTTCTCATCTACGAGATCGGATGCAAATTTAGCAGCAGCGCCTGCGCTGGGAAACGACTTGGTTTTGGCTTGACCTTGGGTTCCAATGCGCCCGAACGTTACGGTAACGGAACTCCCAACAACGTTGATCGACCAGAACTTGCTTGACTTGTCGTCGACGTATTCAAAATATCGAACACCACTTGCGGTGCCCATAGGTTGAGAAGCCGGAGGTGCTGCACTCGGCGATGCCACACTTGATGCTGCGCCAGCCTTCACCACTGTTCCTATTGATTGCACAGCTGCAGCACGCGCCGCCACCGGCTGCTGCACAGGCACAGCAGGTCTGACTGCAGCCGCTGCGGCCACAGCTTTTGCTGCAGAAGCAGGCTTTGGAAGCGAATCCGTACCCAAACTATCGATGTCGGTTCTCACACGCAAGAATGACGGAAAACGCGGAACACCAGCGTCAGTCAACTCCTGATATCGGAATGAAATGATGGCGCCAACCGCCGGCGGATTATCGCGCTGAGCATCGGAGAAGCCGGTTCCGACAGAGAATTTGGTTCCATCTGCCATTTGCACGTTTAGCGCGCCCATTCGCCCCTTGTGACGACCGGCACCTGGCAAATGCTCGATTACCACCGCATCTGCATCGAAGAAACTCTTCACTTTCAAAAGCGTGTACGACCGCCCGACTTCGTACTTACTGCCAGGCTTGCGCAGCATCAAACCTTCACCGCCAAGGGCTTCCACACGCGCCAGTTCTTCTTTGAGATGATCCGTCGACTCGCATCGCGTGTGCACATGCGGCTCGGCATACTTCGTTTGGCGTTCATCCAGAAATTGCCGAATGAACGCAATGCGCGCTTCAAAAGGTTCCGCAAGCTTCGGCGCATCGAACACGAGAAACTTTATGTCTTTCCACTGGTCGTTCTTGTCCATGCGACGCACGATACTGACCGCCTTCTGGAACATCTTGCGGCCCAGCCACAACTCGCCATCAAGATGCACATCGTCCGGTAGATCTTCAATAAACCAATCGGGCGCCATGTACACATTGCCCTGGCGCGAAATAAATTGCTTGCCGTCCCAGTAAGCCCGCACACCATCAAGCTTTTCACTCATCCACCAACCAGACACATCGCTCAAAGTGTCCCATGGATGAGCGAGAAGAATCGGCGGCTCGCCGGCAGAGACACTCTCGGTTGAGGTTGCACTAGATGCAGTGCGCGATGTCACTGCACGCGGACGCGCAACTCTCTCGGGAAGCTCGCCACCAAGCCGCTCCGTCTCCGCATCGTCGCCGCGATAACTTCGCAAATGCTTACAGGTTCGCCGCTCAATCGCTGTTGACTGATTTCTCCACGCCGGACAAGTGCATGAATAGACGCCCCCAGTGTTTTTCAACAGGTACGGATCCTTGGCCGAGCCCTGTATCTCTACTGTTCCGCCATCTTCAATATCCGGCATCTGCACACTCCTAAACAGCAACAGATCCGATCTTCCCGGTCGAGGGTCCGGTATAAACTTATTTCTTGTCTGATAGATCCGTTTTTAGATGAATTTGCGAACGGCTTCGCATTCGTTCATCGTTGATTGACAAACGTCTTCAGTGCCGCATACTGGAAGTATGCACAAATGGCAGTACACATTCAGCTCCTCGTCGTCTTCGCAATCCGTCGAAGCCGGGCGAGGCTATGCCATTCTGTAGCTCAATCAGAGCACGAAGCACACAGCGAGCCCACGCGAGGCTCGCTTTCTGTTTTGTTGCGGGCCTTGCACATCGAGCAAGGAGTGAGAAATGATCGATATCAAAGAGATTAGGAAACAGCCGGAACTGTACAGAGATGCGGCGCGGCGAAAGCGCATAGACCTTGATTTAGATCTTTTGTTGGAACTGGACAAACAGTGCCGCGCGCTACAAACAGAAGTCGAAACGCAGCGTGCAGAACGCAACAAACTGTCTGAGATGACAAAGACTATTGCAACAGCTGAAAAAGAGAGGCATTTAGAGAAAGCAAAGACATTAACGCAAGACCTCGACCAAAACGTTGAGAAATTGCGTGCTGCTCAGCTTCAGCTCGACGATCTACTTTTGCGCGTGCCGAGCATTCCAAGCAATGACACCCCAGATGGTGCCGACGACACGGAGAATGTTGAAGTAAGGCGTTGGGGAAATCCAACAGAATTTAACGATTTCGAGCCGCTGGACCATATCGCGCTAACGCAATTGCACAAGATGGCCAACTTCGAAGACGTGCGCACTTTTGCTGGTTCACGCGCTTACGCACTAACAGGTATGGGCGCCCTGCTTGAGATTGCGCTGATGCGTTTCGCGATCGAGCATCTCATCGCCAAAGGCTTCACACTTGTTGTGCCACCGCTTCTGGTGCGCGATACGGCTATGACCGGCACCGGGTACTTCCCGATAGGTGCTGAGAACGCATATGCGGTAGAACGCGACAAGGCTTATCTTGTTGGGACAGCGGAGGTTCCCGTCGTTGCAATGCACGCCGAGAAAACCTACAAGCAAGAAGAGCTTCCTCTGCGCCTCGCAGGAGTTTCAACTTGTTTTCGACGTGAAGCCGGAGCGGCAGGAAAAGATACTCGCGGCCTGTATCGCGTTCACCAATTTCAGAAGGTAGAACAAGTCGTAATCACAACTAACGATGTCGAGCAAACGCAACGCATTCACCAAGAAATTCTGCAAAACGCCGAAGAACTTCTGCAAGCGCTGGAACTTCCCTATCGCGTAGTTGCCGTCTGCACCGGCGATTTGGGACTTGGGCAAGTGCGTAAACATGACATCGAAACATGGATGCCAAGCCGTAACGCCTATGGAGAGACTCATTCTTGCTCAACTCTGAATGATTTCCAGGCTCGCCGCCTGGCCATCAAATTTGCGGATGCAAATGGCAAGAAACAGTTTGCCCACACGCTGAACAATACTGCCATAGCCTCACCACGCATCTTGATTCCGCTGCTGGAGAATCATCAGCGAGCCGACAGAACCATCTATGTTCCTCCCGCTTTACGACCATATCTTGGCGGCAGAGACGTCTTGGCTCCGACTTAGCGGCCGAAGCTAGCGAGCCATGCGTGGGCTTGGCGAGAGTTGCGTGGACTACCGAGACTTGCGTGGACTACCGAGACTTGCGTGGACTTGGCGTACAATAGTTGTCGCAGGACAGAGTGCCTGTCACGAGCAAACGTCAAAGCCTCGCGCGAGCAAGCCCATGCAGAACAGCGCCGAACCAAATCACGAAAAAGACAACGCAGAAACTCGCCTTGCGAAAGCGCGCGCGACCTACGATTTCGAATATCACTCGCCGACTCGGCGAAAGAATTTCATCATCGTCGCGTCGGTCTTCGGAACGGTGCTGGTTCTGACCTCTGCAATCATTCTGTGGACGGCATACAACTCCAATGTATTGTCGGCGGCGCCTCAAGAAGCGATACAAAACACGCTGTTTCAATCCGGGCCCAGCCAACAAAGACCAAAAACCGAAGCTGCGCGCGACGGACAGACACCGTTTAAGGCGTGCGAGATTGCGTTTCCGCCTAGTAATGACGCGGCTGACGTTTGCGTGTTCAGCGTTTATAAGGCTGAGAAACCTGATGATGACCGGTCGCCGGATACTGTGCCGGGAACAGTACAAGTCAACGTATCGCACTCCGCTAAGCCGATCGTGCTTGTGGTCAACGGCTACATGCCTGTGAATTGGAAAATCAATTTGCAAAACGAGAGCGTGAAGATTCAGAAGGTGATCGCGGTCGGCTACCACCAACAACGCGTGGAAGGGCTTGACGCCTCAATTCCCATCGAGGACTCGTACTACCCATATTTCAACTCGAAGGGTGGAGTGTCTCGCAAGCAGACACACGTAAACGTGTACACGCCATTTGCATTCAAGTTCGACACCGAGAAGATCGAGGAGACGCCATCATTCAAGACGATGCTTCGCACAATTCCTGAAGAGACAGGAATGCACATCTCGACATTCACCGCGACATACACGACGAGTGCTTTTGAGTTGAAGTAGCTGTTGAACTTTCAAGTAGCATCTGAAACATGGCTAATCATGCCGATCTATAAA
>CAYZJR010000042.1:50164-52145 GCA_964478655.1 uncultured Candidatus Obscuribacterales bacterium | reverse complement strand
GGCAGCGCCCCAAACACCACGCTGGTCAACTTGACTCTGACATTTGACCCAGGCATTCGATTCCCACTTTGGGAACGCGTCGCCCGCGGCAACATGAACAAGAACGTCAGGGACACGATTCAAGAGGTCAACCGCCTCGCGACTGAAAAGCCAGCGCACTAACGCCCACCGGTGCCGGAAGTTGGCACCTGAAAATCAAACCTTTTGCGGCCGGAACACTAATGTTATCCGGCCGTCTACACACTCATTGGTTCGAAAGTTTGGAAGTTATAAGCGAACCTCCGGTTGGAGCGATGCATGAAGCACGCACCACCAGTAGTGCCCCGTGTTGTTCTAATTCATTCGGAGAAAGGTCATGTTTAACTCATTCGACATCGTTGAAGGAAGCGGTTCGTCATCTCTCTCCGGTAAGCAAATGATTAAGAGCAGCGTAAACGCGAAGGAATCAACTGAACAGCCAATTGCAGGCGCAACCTCTGAAGTGACTGCCGCGATGGAGTCGACACCGGTATGTTCCAACGGCGTGTGTGTGATTACATGGAAGCCGCGCAGACCATAGTGTCGATATAGTCTCCAAACCAATAACGTCTCCGCCTAATGTTGTTAACTCCTGTTGTATACTCACACGACACAACTGAATGAGTCACAAGGAGTTTGTATGAAATTTCGCAATAAGCCTGCGCTAGCACTCGCCCTTGCAGTGGTGCTGACGGTTGGTTTCTGCACGGCAACGAACGCAGAAGAGATTATTGTGAAACCTACCGGTGAGTTCTCAAAGATTGATGTTGCGCCGATTCAC
This sequence comes from uncultured Candidatus Obscuribacterales bacterium, assembly GCA_964478655.1. Classification (GTDB taxonomy): domain Bacteria; phylum Cyanobacteriota; class Vampirovibrionia; order Obscuribacterales; family Obscuribacteraceae; genus CAYZJR01. Next base: position 51,346 of record CAYZJR010000042.1, on the reverse strand, counting down.
AAGACGATCGACGTTTTGAAGAACGGAACACCCGAGCAAAAGGACAAACTCATAGCAGATATCAAAGCGTCATCTCAAAATTATGCTCCGCCAGTGTTTTATCTGCTCTCGAACATCCTTTTTGAAAAGGGTGAAAAAGACGAAGGTTCATTTTGGTTTTACGCAGGTCAGTTGCGCGGTAGGTTCGATGCGAACATTTGTGCAGATGTTTCTGCGCGACAAGCAATTGCAATTTTGAATATGAATTTTGGAACTCCGATAAATCAATACACTCTCAAAGATATTCCGAAGCTAGAGAAGTTAGTGGACAAGGTCGTTGCGTGGGATGAGAAGACTCCATACAACTATGACCACCGCTGGATCAATTTGCACGGTATGGGCGCAATGATGTCTGGGCTCGACCCAAAAGATCAAAAGAAAGAAGAACTCAGTCTCCCGAAAGAACAATGGGACAAGATCGCAGCACAAACACGCAAGACGTACACAGATGAATTTCACGAAGCCATGAAAGAACTCGAGAAAAGAAGAGCGGCGGGGAATGCAAAGTAGTCTGCCTATTAATGATTTAAACAGCTTGTCACACTATTAGAGTTCATCCTTCTCGAGCTTCGGGGCAGGTGATTCGGAGTAAAGTCCCACCCACTCTTCTGCAAGATGAAGATCGTAGAAGAGCAACCACGAATTTCGGGCAAGCGAAAGTTGAGACGCGATTCCTCTCAAAATCGGAATGGCTTGAATGACATCTGTTAAAGCTAGCTCGATAAAATCGTGCCAGGGACCCCAGCCGCCACCAACGACGCAACCTACGCCGCGCTCACGAAGCGCGGCATCTGTAGCGTCTTCAATCCGTGCGCGATAGTGTAACGCATCCTCAATAGCTGAAGGTCTAGTCAATTTTAAGTAGCAAAATGTTTCGCCGAATTTTGAATGACACTCCGAGAAGAATCGGTTGTGCGAAATGGCCGCGATAAACACTTGGGGCAAGAACGATACACAGCTGACGCGCGTTGGCGGCGAACTCGAAGGGAGTACATTCTTTTTCAGTGATATAACACTACGCGCCGAACTTTCTAGATCTATTGTGTCAATTAATGGTTTGTCTGGAAGTTGTTCAAAAAGCTGTTTGTACAATGCCTTAAATGAAGAGTTAAGGTCTCTAATTTGGATCTCTTGTTCTTCCAG
>CAYZJR010000042.1:0-50064 GCA_964478655.1 uncultured Candidatus Obscuribacterales bacterium | reverse complement strand
ACAATGCCTTAAATGAAGAGTTAAGGTCTCTAATTTGGATCTCTTGTTCTTCCAGATGAGACCTTCGTCGATTAGATGCAGCGCATCTCCCATTGAACTTGCTATTTCTCGAAAGACCTCTGGAGTAGTCCATGAATTCACCAATGCATTCGCTCGCTCAGGGAATCCTGTCCACCATGACTTTATCTTCGATGTCGTGCTTTCCTTCCGTGTGAAATCAGGATCTTGTTCGTCGATAATGAATTGCCATCGCACTTGACTAACCTCGGGAGTTGATCACAGCTCAAAAGATCGCTTTCATCATTGGAATTCTGATGTACGTGCACTATAGCATTGCAATTTTTGTATGCAATAGGAGATGCTTCCTATAAAATACGAGAACAACCACTCGCTATGCTTTTGGTGATGTGAGTTTTTGAGTCATTGACACAGAAGGTTACTATCAATGTTTGACTACTCCTTCAAGGCAGGTGTGCGTTTCTTCGTTTCTGTTGCGGTTCTTTTGATTTTTCCATCCAGTTCATTTGCGCTTTCGAATGAAGATAAGAAGTCGCTTGAGCTGACGAACGCCGACAAAGAAGCAATACCATTTCGATTGGAAAGTGCGCGTGCGCTGTTTCTTAAGGCCTTACGCTATCAAAGTAAGAAGAAGTGGAATGAGGCGGTTGATTACTACAAGAAATGCATCGCACAGAACTCCTCGATACCAGAGGCGTTCCATAATCTAGGCTTGTGCTATGAGGAACTGCATAAACTACCGGAAGCTCTTGAGTCCTTCAAAAAGGCGGCTTGTTTAGAAGGCGGTTTTCGAAGCACATACAAGCACATTGCGAGGATCTATTTGGAAATGGGTGACCAGCAACAAGCTGAAAGCTGGTTGAAGAAGTATCTAGCCTCCTAAGAAACTTGTTGCTATTGCGATTGCTTGTTCTGCTTAACGGGATGAGGAAACAGAACTACTGCATCATGTGCATTGTATTTCAACCCATTGTGGAGCGTTGCAGTCAAGTCGATAAATAGATCCGGGATGTGCTTCAAGTCTTTGGTTTGCAGCACGACTGGGCTTGTGAGATCTGGAGTTGCTGCAGTCAGTGTGTGATTGAAATGTCACTAGATATGGTGCCTCGATTTTGGTCTAAGCCTGCACCCAGATTTTGGTCTCCGGTCAAGTTTTCCCAAGTTGAGCATATGAGTCCCTTGGGATCAGAATTAATACTACAATTGCACCATACTTACTTCTCAGTAATGTAGACTCGATTTCCTTAAAGCAAATCCTTTTGTAAGGAGCATTTCGTTCATGAGGTTATCGAATTCATTCAAAAAAGTGTGTGCAACCGCGCTCACACTCATGGCTTGTAGCCTAAATATTTCGCTACCGGCCCAAGCTGCTGATGCAAACACAATTGGAATTCGAAGTGGAATTTTAGACTTTGTCGACGACCCGTGGGCAAAGCCCGCAGGTCATGGTGATGAGGCCGCGCGATTCCTCCCAGATGGTCTACTTGTAATCAGTAATGGGATTGTCAAAGAGTGCGGTCCGTACGACGCAACAATCGGAAAGTATCCTGGGTTGAATGTCACAACGCTGCAGAACAGAATTGTTCTTCCTGGTTTTGTAGATGGTCACATTCACTTCCCTCAAACACGCGTGCTGGGCGCGTATGGCGAACAGTTGCTGCCCTGGTTGCAAGAATGGATCTTTCCGGAAGAGATGAGGTACAGAGACGCTGCCTACGCGAAGGAAGGTCTCACGCACTTCTTCGATAACTTGCTGGCAAATGGAACAACGACGGTCCAAGACTACGGAACTTCCTTTGAATCTGCAGTTGGTCAGTACTTTGACGAAGCTAGTCGACGCAATATGCGAGTGATCGTTGGAATTGCTGGGCTAGATCGTAACGCTCCAGATGGAATGATTACACCGCCGCAAGCGTTCTATGACGCCAGCAAGCGCCTTATCGAGAAGTACCATGGTAAAGGGCGAAACCTTTATGCGATCACTCCTCGTTTTGCGTATGGTGATTCTGATGAGCTGCTCTCCATGTGCTCCAAACTGCACAAGGAATTTCCAGATTGCTGGATCAACACGCACGTTTCTGAGAATCCTACGGAAACACGCAATGCAGCAGCGGAGCACAATTGCAAGGACTACCTCGGCTGCTACGAAAAATATGGGTTGGTCGGTCCGAAATTTACGGCTGGACATGGTGTTTGGCTCTCAGATGACGAGTTTCATCGTTTAAACAAGTCTGGGGCCTCGATCTCATTCTGCCCGAACTCCAACACCTTCTTGGGTAGCGGACTGTTTCGCCTCGGAAAAGCGACCGATCCTGCTGCACGAGTACGTCTTACATTCGGAAGCGATATGGGTGGCGGCAACAGCTTCTCGATGATCAATGTGTTGAACCAAGCCTACAAGGTTGGAATGTGCAATAACACCATGCTTGATGGCAGTGTTGATCCACGTTGGCACAATCAAGCGGAATCTGAGCGGAACAAACTAAATGCGATGCGCGCATTTTATTCTGTCACGCTTGGAGGAGCACGCGGTCTTTATCTCGACGACAAAATTGGCAACTTCAACCCTGGTAAAGAAGCTGATTTCGTAGTAATCGACTGGACCGGCGGACCGCCGGCAACTGCTTGGCACCAAAGCTTAATCGTTAAAGAAGGTTCTGCCCCGCAGAATATCGATCAGGCCGCCAAACTTCTTTTCGGAGTTATGGCTGTTGGAGATGACCGCGCTGTTGATGAGACTTGGGTGTTTGGAAAGCGTTTGTACAAACGCGGTTCTGGTGTCACCATTGGCAGCAGGTCAACGACATCTGAAACAAGATGATGTAGCTAGAGCGGCCCGATAATGAGATTGGAAGAGTCTGGGCAGCCAGGCTCTTCCTTTTTGCGCGGATAGTGAATCTCGAATCTCAACCTTTCAATCGCGTCGGCCTTCTCTTTTCATAGCGCGTTTTTCTTTATAGCCGCGAACTGCTCCGTGCCTTAGTGCTCCGAAAGTTGCACCAGAGGCTGCTGAGCGCCCTATTATTGGTGCGGCGAGTCCACCAGTGACTGCGCCTAGTCCGACCGCTTTGACAATTCTGCGCATTCTTGGGTGATTGTTCAGAAACAAGTGTTTCCGATCCGCCAATGCTGAGACCGGAAAAAGAGATGCCACCATCAGCACTATCAAGCATCCGCATGTAATCGTTCTATTCTTCATAAATATCGCCCCTCGAAACCAGAGAGGTTTATGCTGCGAAAGTTCCGCGAAAAGCAACCAATGATGCAAATCTTGAGACTCGATCAGGCTCAACCAAATGCATTATGGTTTCGTGCTGCCAAGCGGAGAATTAATACATTTGAGAATACCGAACTCTGCAATCTGCTTGAAGTAGCGATAAAATCGCAAGATATTCAAAAGCGTAACCAGTCGCTTCTAGCCCGCCAACTACTCGGCGGCTACATTTCTGACCAATGGGGTGTTGAACATGAAAATAGTCGTTCTGGGCGGACGTGGGCTAATCGGCGCAAAGACCGTAGCGATTCTTCGCCAGAAAGGGCACGAAGTCATAGCAGCCTCAACGAAAACAGGCGTCAACAGCGTGACGGGCGAGGGACTTGCAGATGCGCTCAAAGGTGCAGATACTGTCGTAGACGTAACCAACTCACCGTCGTGGAGTGATGACGACGTAATGCATTTCTTTGACAATTCCACTCGCAACCTGTTGGCAGCTTCGATGGAAACAGGCGTCAAACACCTAGTCGCACTCTCAGTTGTTGGAACTTCAAATTTGCAAGGTAGCGGCTACTTCCGCGCCAAAGAAAGACAAGAACAACAAATCAAAAGCGGAAGTGTGCCATTCACGATCGTGCAGGCGACACAGTTCTATGAATTTATTGGTGGCATCGCGGATGCTAGCGAGCGCGATGGCGAACTCCATTTGTCGACTGCGAACATGCAGCCAATGTCGGCTGATGACGTAGCAGAAATCATGGCGGATGTTGCCTCAGCCAAGCCATTGAATGGAACGTTGGAAATTGCCGGACCTGAATGCGCGCGCATTTGCGATTTCGTCTCGCGGTGTTTGAAAGCAAGTAACGATACTCGCAAGATTTCAGCAAGTGCGGAAAATGGTTACTTCGGTATGAAGCTTCAGGAGAATTCGCTTGTTCCCGTTGGTAATGCGCGGATAAGTGCCACAAAGTACCAAGATTGGTTGGATAAGGCGCGACAATCTGAAAAAGTTCCCACATAATTAGGTGACATATGAGAATTGATATCAAATATGGTGCGCTCGCATTGGTGGTAGCTATCAGTGTGGTGGCTGCAAGTTACGCGAAAGACGTCGCCAAAACTAATGGTAAGGGTGCACCTGCAAAAAGCACTCCCACAGTTTTGACGGACGATAAAGATTCAAGAGTTTCTCTAGTGTATGACCACAAACTGCCAAATGCACCTGGCAAAAGTATGAAGGGTATATTGGTGGAGTACAAACCTGGCGGTTCGACGCCGTGTCATACGCACCCAAAATCGGCATTCATTTATGCGACGGTTTTGGAAGGAGAGATCACAAGTCAAGTAAACAATGGTCCCGTGCTTACATATAAAACAGGCGAAAATTTCTCAGAGAACCCAGGTGACAAGCACGGTGTAAGTCGAAACGCGAGCAAGACGAAACCGGCAAAACTGCTTGCTGTATTCGTCTTGGATAGCAATGAAAAGGACTTGACGACACTATGCAAGGATTAAAACCCTCTCTTGTTTCTTGCGCATTATTGTTACTGGCTTCTTCAGCTGCGAGCGCCGCCGACAAAAATTTGCTGCTGAATGGAGGCTTCATTCAGCTCCTAAACGGTTCAAACACTGAACGGTGGTCTGATGCTCAGAAGCAAGCGGTGCCAACATTTGTGAAGTTAGCTGAGAAAGTTTCTGTTGAACTAGGAATGAACACGTTCGTGGTACAGAACCTGAGATACACGGAAGCGAACGGAAGTTCATACACATACATTTTCCCGGACACAGCGAAACGTGATCTTGTAGCAGAGTTGTTGAATTATGCAGCCACGAAAAATCGCGGTGGTGCGCAGAAGGTATCAGCGTACTTGGGATTGGACTACAGTGAAAGTCTAATCGGAAATATTGGAGGGAAGTCTGAATCGGAAATCTCCAACCTTTTTTCTGAACAATCTAAGCAAGACATTTTGCTTGCAGAAGAGATCTCGAAAAGGTTCAAGCAATCGTTTCAAGGATGGTATTTAACAATTGAAATTCCGAACTTCAAAAGCTGGAAAGGCTCTTCGATTGTTACTTCTTTCCATGACTATGTGAAGGCAGTCAGCAAGCGGTGTCATGAATTAAGCCCAAATGCGAAAATTGCAATTTCACCATATTTCAATATTGCAGAACTCAATGCTGCCGATACTGCCGAAGTGATTAATAAGATTGTAGGCGGAACGGAAGTCAATGTTTTGATGATTCAAGATGGTGTTGTCTACATGCCAGGAAGTCGAGCCGCGAAGCTCGCAAAGGTTCAGGAGTACTTCGAAGCAATAAAGGCAAAGAATCCGAAGTGCGAAATTATCGCAGATGTTGAAATCGGAACTGCATCCACGGCAACAATGCTAGGTGAGCAACTCTGTACACTAAAACCGATTGCTCCAGCGAAAAGGTTGGCGTTTGACTTATATCACTACATGAATCCGCTAACTCCGGATGAAAGCACGAGTGATGGACAAGCATTGGTTCGTGCTCCCCTTGCTACGAGGAAGGCCCTGTATGACGCCTATAGAGCTGCGACTGGAAAAACTAATTATCCATGCCAGTAGCTCAGTGTGTCTCTTTATTCCATAGACCCTGATACACCTGATCAGCTGATTCAGGTCGGTTGTTTGGATTCTTTTTCAACATCTTGAAGATCAATTCTTCGATGTGTTTCGAAACTGGCGGCTCAAGTTTCTTGAAGGGCTTGTCCGAAGGATTATCATTCACATGCATCGAAAGCGTCTCAAATGCGCTAGATCCGACGAAAGGTTTTTCACCTGTGTACGTTTCGTACATGGTGCATCCGAGAGCATAGATATCCGTACGTAAATCAATCTTGTCACCTTCACATTGTTCGGGACTCATGTAAGGGGGCGAACCTATTGCTTCTCCGACTTGGGTGAGCGTGTTGGTTAGTGCATTTTCCTGCAGAACTTTTGCGATTCCAAAGTCCACGAGTTTGACGAATTGATCGTTCCCGTCTTTTTTCACCAACATGATATTTGAAGGCTTCAAATCTCTGTGAATGATTCCAATTGAGTGGACGGCACTGAGGGCTTTGCACACTTGCAAGAAAATTTCTGTGGCTGGCTTTTCATCAAGCTTTCCATGTTCCTTTAGCAGAACATCCAGACCCTTACCTTCAATGTATTCCATCACAATGTATGGCACTTTGTTATTGAGCAAACCGAAATCATATACCGTGGCAATGTTCGGATGATCGATTCTTGAGGTTGCACGAGCTTCCAATTTGAATCGTTCAAGCAAGACCGTGTTGCTGATTAGATGATCGTGCAGAGTCTTTATCGCAACAACCTTGCCTATCTGCTGGTTTCTTGCTCGGTAGACTTTGCCCATTGATCCGGCGCCAAGCAATCGCTCGATTGAAAACTCTCCGACGAAATCGCCGGGATTTAGACCAGAAGAACCAGACTTTGTGAGCGCTTTCATCGCGCGATCTACGACGGCTAGGTCGAACCAAGAGCGCCCGTTTACTGATGACTCAATTGCGTCTTTAATATCATCTTCGGTGATCGATTTCATGCAATATCCATCGAATCCGGACTGGATAGCTTCTTTAATCGATTTATCATCGTGCGCTGATGTGAACGCCAAGACTTTAGTGTTCGGCAGAGCGGCTTTAACCTTTTTTGTTGCCTCAAAGCCGTTCATCTTAGGAAGGTCCAAATCCATCATCACGACCTGCGGCTTAAGCGAGATGATCTCCTCGACGGCAGTCTCACCATTGTCGGTTTCGCCCACCACCTGACAAATACCAACACGTTCAAGCAGCAGTTTCAGCCCCAAACGAGCAATAGTGTGGTTTTCGGCGATGTAAATAGTAATCATCTGAGGGTTGCAATGATGTCGCTGAATGAACGACTGTTAATCGAAATTCAGAATAAGAGCCAGCCCAAACATCATTCTAGCCCTTGTAGTGATTAGAATTATGGGACATCTCATACCTGCTGCGTTTCCTTGTGTAGTCGACATCTGCAGGTAGGGTGGCAACACTGGATTTCCGGGAGGGAAATGATGGCTGACGACAATTTGAGCGCAACAACGTCCGTCACGTTTGGCAGCAGAATCAAAGCCATCAAATCGCGGGATGACCTTCCAACGAGGTGGCATGATTCGCCAATCGAAGAGTTCATCGGCGCACACAACTGGGAAAAGCCGATCGAACGAACCTCAGCGACTACACCGAGTCTCTTGCTTGTTTCTTGCATTGAGTTTCGCTTTCAGCCTGACATTCCGCCTTACTTTGCGTATGTCATTCGTTCAGCCGGTGGGCGATTATCGCACATGGCGGGATCTGAATTTGCGTTGTCGTACATTTTGGCAAAGGGGGTTCGACACGTTGCAATCGTTGGACATAACGATTGTGGAATGACAAAGGTTTATCAATTCAAACCGCAGCTCGTGCAGGCACTTGTTGATCAAGGTTGGGAGCCGGAACGTGCCCAAAGATTTATTGACGACAATGCTGATAATTTTGCGATTAGTGACGAGATTGATTCTCTTGAGAAGGAATATCTGAGGCTAAAAGAATCATTCAAGAACATCGAAATTGCGCCATTGTTTGTCTCGCTCTCAACCAAGCGTTTGCATCTTCCTTTGTGGTTAAACAAGTACTGCTAGTCCGACAGCATTACTGCTAGTGCGGCATTAGGCTCGGTCCACAATTTCCTGACGCCGTTCGGGTGGCAGGTTGTTCAAAAGTTCCTGATACTTTCGTGCGAACTTTTGCTTCGCTTCGGTGCTCGGTTCCGGCTTTTGACGCGAAAACTCGCGGAAGGTGTTAACCAGCTCGTCATCGTATTCTTTCGATTTGATAATATTGCGCTGGTACTCTTTTTGAAGCAAGTCCATGCGTTCTGTCGGCGGTAATGCTTTGGTCATGTCATTCATTTTTTGAACTGCATTATCATGTTCTGCCGGATTGAAAGTGCCATCTTTTTGTTGTTTTGACCAACGTTCATTCGCGTCGTCGATGGCATGTTTTAGCTGATCTTGATAATCTTTCTCGGAAATATGTCCGGCGTTTCGTTGCAAGCGAAGCAACTCCAATTCTTTGCGTGTGTCGATAGTACCGTTTTCGCGATCGTGTTCAATGTCCTTCTTCAAATCGTGCATTGTGCCACCAGTTTCGAATCCAAGAGTGGTTTCTTTGTAGTCTGGAGCGCGTGAGGCCATGAAGAGATCGTGGGCACTCATTGAATTGTCGCCGCTTGGATGATCGCTTTTAGAACCCCATTGATTGTCTACTGAAATTCTGCCGGTTTTCTCATCGTAGTCCGTAATGCAGACAGCATGCCAGCCACCTGAGCCACCAGCCTTGCCACCACCTGAATCGTGGAAGAACGGCTCATTGCCTGTATGAACTGAAATCATTATCGGCATTTTGCCTTCTGCTTTGGCTTTGGCGATCAGCTCTTTCATTTCCTCTTCATTGTCGAACTTCTGAGTCCTGTCGCTGTAGTTGGCGCTGCCATGTCCAATGTCGACAGCATCCTTCTTGCCGCTCATTTTGTCGGTCAGATCTGCAAACTCGCCGTCGTACATATTGGGGGAATTTGCAGGACTCTTCCCTTCCATAATGAGCTTCGGAGGTGTTTGCGATGTGTCGTAAAGACGTTCGCCTGTTTCCGGAGGGTAGGTGCCTGGTTTTGTTTCTTCTTGCGTGTATTTCAATTTGCCGGGTGGAACATGATGCTTCACACCATTCTCGTCAGTGTAGTCCATCCCATGGGTTTGATAGTGGACATTGACGGCGGTTACTTGGAAAATCTGACTTGCATGACTGCGTTCACCATCGTTTGGAGGATTGTTTCGTGCTTCGTCCTGACATGGTTTGATCGAACCGGGGTCAAGTTCAACCTCTGTCCCGGAAGGAGTCCTGTACTTTCCTGTTGTCGCCACGTCTGCCACCACGCGTGCGGCTTCGGCTGGACTGCGTGTGTACATTCTCGATTCGACTGTCGCAACTCCGCATGTATTGTGATGTCCTTGATCGATCGAAGTCGGGTTGGCGCAGTTACTCATTACCTGTTCCGCTAGTCGGACTCGTTCGCCAGCGGTGAGTGGCTTATCTCCAGTTGCTGTGAGAAGCTTTTCTTGCTGCTTGTAAGTCTCTTTGATCTCGTCCGGGTTCAAAGGAGGAGTTTGTTTGGCTGCGCGCTCTTCGAATCGAAGCATGTCGGCGCGAAACTTTGCCAATGCTATGGGATCTTTGATCCTTTCCTCAGCGAGAGCTTCTACTTTTGCTCGCTCTACACGAACATCTTCACTGCCAGGTGCAACCTCATGCGGTGTATCGCCAGGTCTATCTGCAATCAAGAATTTGCCGTCTTTAGTTTTCTCGAGAGTGTAGTTGTCGTCAGGTCGCGGTCCGGTGTGCTTTTCCGTGTATCCACCGCCTTCTGTGGGATGTCTTTCACTGGTGCGACCGTCCGAGCGAGCCAGCTTCTCAGAACCATCCTTCCAATATGTCCGTGTATTACCGTAATCATCGACAACAGAATAGCCACCGTCCTTGGTGTGACCTGGAAGGTTCAATTCTTTGCCTTCAATGTTTCCTGGTTTCTCCGGATCGAGATTATTGTTCTTCGCTATTTCGGTGGCATATTTTTTGACCTCTTCCTCAGAAGCACTGGGTCCGAGCCGATCTCTTGCAATCTGCGCCAATGTTTCGTCTTTCTTCGGGGTATGCCAACCGGGTTCAACGTCAAGTTGAATGTCTTCACCCTTATAAACTTCTGTCTTCAGCCTAGTATCGGATGTGGTATCGCCTGGTTTCGTCGGCTTATCGCCTTTTGCATCCGTCGTTTGACCAGCCTCCTTATGTCCATCTGGCGTGGAGTCCTTTGAAGTTGGCGCTGCATCCCTGGCACCTGGCGCTTGCCCAATAACATGAGCATCATCTCTGCCGGCAAAGAAATCGTGTGCACCAGAGTCGGCGTTAGGCATCAGCCGTTTACCAAGTTCCGCCACCGCATCTGATGCGCCATCTTTCAACGCTTTTGCTGCATCGAGTAACCCATCGCTCAATCCCTTTGAAACATCTGGAAGCTTGTCGGGTGCTTCTGCGATCAAATACATCGGCTTGCCGAATTCGTCGGTGATGCCGCTCGCTCCACCCTGTTTCAGATAGTCGACGTAATCTTTCTGCTGCCCGACAATCTCGGTGCGCCCTTGGTTGACTTCTTTTACCACAGCGTCCGATGACTTCTGTGGCGCATCAGAAGCGAGATTCTCAACCTTTTTATCGGTTTCGTCCGGCATTCAAGTACCTAGCGCAGGCGCGAGTTGTGAAAGTGTACCAGCAATTGCAGCCGGGTTGGCAAACTTTGAGACTGCCAACCTGATTTGCTGGTACACATTGTGTTAACCAGAGGTGCGTTCAATTTTAGGAGGTACCGATTTAACTGTGTTGTGCCGAGCGAGTTACTGTGCGCAAATCTCGTTGCATATCTCTTGAATGCCGATGAACATGCCCTTTGCCGCTTCAATAATCTTTTGCTGCTCGCGCTCGTCGCCGGCGCCGTCATTCATCTTTTGCTTGAACTCAAGCCATAAAGGCATGAATGCCTGCCCATAAGGATCAAAATATTTGCAGCCAACGCCGTCAGCAAATTTGAACTGCTCTTGCAAACGCTTTGCCAAAAGCTTCCCACCATGCTTGCTGCCCAGAAGAACATAGTGGTAGCCTAGCAACGCAGGCGGGCATGACTTCGAGTATTCATCAATGTTTTCGAGAAGTTTTGCCGTTCCCTTCAAAGGTTTGACCGAACTGCAATCCACACCCAGAGCCTTCAAGTCATTGAAAAGAAATGGCTCCTGATAGTGATCATCGGTAATCGCGTCGCGATATGCAGATGCGGGAATCGTGCTTTTGATGCCGTTTTCCAAAGCTTTGTGCACGAGATACAACTGCGACATGTACGCCTGATATCTCTCAGGAGAAATCGCGCCACTGCCCAACTCAGCCTGCAATTTGTTTCCTTCCGCAGAGTTGTGAGCGGCTTTTGTGTCTTCTTTGAGGCGTTCCATCAAGGTTAGAGTTTGCACGATTAATCCCCGTCGTCAGTCTTAGCGCGGCGAACCGGTCGGCTCCCAGTTGAATATACCACCTGGAGCCGTCGCACTGTCATACGCCTCGAAGCTCCTGTAGAATTAGCTTTTCAGCCACGAGCCCAGGCAAATGCTATTTATCCTCACCAGCTTGGTCAGTTCAGTCATGATGGGCGCGGGCGACTTCTTTGGCGGGTTGGCGTGCCGCAGTGCGCCAGTTGCAATGGTCGGGCTCATCGGGCAGGCAATTGGGTTGGTCGTAGTGGCCGCAGCAGTTTGTCTCGGCTCCCACGCCTATTCCCAGCAGGCATTCTACTTGGGCTTAGCCGCCGGAACCTGCGGCAGCATCGCCCTCTTCGCCGTTTATCGCGGCTTGGCGGTGGGGCGAGTGGCAATCGTGGCGCCGCTTTCTGCGATTTTAGGCGCGCTTATCCCGGTTTTGGTCGAGGTCGCCTTCGGGCATCACTTTGGTCCCGTGAAATGGGCCGGCATCGTGGCGGGGCTCGTGGCTGTATTTTTCTTATCGCTCCCGAGCGATGAAGAAGTCAGCGACCATAAAGTAAGCGGTGTTCTGCACGGAGTGATTGGTGGCGCAGGGCTGGCTGCGTTTTATATGCTATTGGGAAACAGCGAAACGCACGGAAGCATATGGACGCTTGTGGGCGAACGGTGCACAGTCGTCGGCATAATGTTTCTCGCCGCACTGTCGCGAAAACAGCTCGTCAAGCCAGATTCGAACGCCCTAGGGTTGATGGTCGTCGCAGGTATTTGCGACATCATCGGCAACCTGTCCTTTCTTTTCAGCGCAATGAAAGGGCCACTAGCTATGGTGGCGTTGATCACGTCACTGTATCCAGGCACAACTATGCTTCTTGGTTGGACGGTACTAAAGCAGCCACTGACGCGCAATCTTACAATCGGTGCGTTGTGCGCTGTGATGTGTCTTTTGCTATTCGCGCTTGAATAAGGGATCGAGCGCTACTTCTTTTTCGCTTCAGGCACATCGTTTTGTTTCAAAACAACGGTCTTGATGCCGAGTTGGCTGCCGTTCTTGCTTTCTCTGTCGGTGATTACGAGATGCGGCAAGTTGATCCCTTCCTGCTTGTTTTCAGGCTTGTGCACTTCTTTGTCGATCGCGCGCATCTTGTTGATGACGTCCACACGGTCTTTCTTGCACATATCTGACAGTGAGTCGATGACTTCCGACAGCATCTTACCGTCTTGCGAGTAAGCTTTGATAGTCAGGTCAGTGGCTTCTTGGCGGCGTTCTTGCTCGGTCATCGGCTTGCAAAGTCCTTGCTGTTCAGCTCCTTTGCTCATGGGGTGCCTCCTTAGTCTAAAAAGGTAGGGGTCTGGCACCGTACACTCTAGGGTTCAACTGGGACAATCTAGTGACAACTCTTCGACACTCGACATTTTCGCAGGTAAGATATGTGCAGCCGCAGAGGAGAGAAATGGGACTTTTAGACTGGTGGAAGCGCGAAAGCGAGATCTATGGAACAGTATTGTTTCCAGGACCCATTCCTGTCAGGTCGGAACATTTTGATTATTTGAAACAGCACGGATTTTCGTTGCAAAAGGCTGATGTGGAGCTAGGAAGCGATCTGCATTGGGCGCTTAAGGTGGAACATAGAGATCATGGCGCGATTGACATGATTTGTTCTCGCAATTTTCAGAACGCCAAGCACCTTTTGGATCATGCGTTTATGACTGAAGATGGTGGAGAAGCCATCGAGAAGGCTGGATGTGCTGTCAATCTTAAACTGCGTGGTAAAAGCGGAAACATTCTCGAAGACCGCAAAGCAGCATTGCGTCTCTATTCACTTTTGATGACGGACTATGGCTTGGCTGCTATCGATGACACGTCGTTCAAAGTTTGGTCCAAGCCTCAATTGGAGGATGAACTTTCGCATGACGCTGCATTAGATGTATCGGATATTTTTGGTGTTCATGCGGTTCATGATAGTGGTGGAACATACTGGCTGCACACGCATGGATTGGGCGAAATTGGTGCCAGTGATTTTGATATCGTCAACCCATCACAAAGTTTGCTCTCGCAAAACGGGCTTGATACGCTGCGTGCAATTGCCTTTGCTGTGCTGGAGTCTGAGCTGACTCTGGACGAGAACCCCTACTTGTTGTTTATGCGACCTATGATCAACGTCTGCCTCATCGACATCAATAAGTATGTGAGAGACTCTAAGCATCCATCGGTCAACAAGCTGAAAGACGATATCAGAGACAGTCACAACGAGAAACGAGGAATCATATGTGAACCTCGCAAGAAGATTCTGTTTTGGACAGCCAATCAATCTCCGACTCCCTGCAAGTTTCTTTCAGAAGTTACAGGAGACGGTGTCATGACGCGCTTCACAAAGGCAGGAACAGAGCTTCTCTCCAAGCGTGCTCGCGCAACGTACAAAAAGTTTAGTGAGTTCCTCGAAGAGTTCAGCGAATTGCAATTACCTGCGTTAGCAAAGATTGCTGTTCCAGTCGACAGCGATGCGGATTCGCATGAGCACATGTGGTTCGAAGTTCATAAGGCCTATCCCGACCATGTTGATGCTACCCTTCTCAACGAACCAAACGACATCGCTAAATTGAAAGTTGGAACTCGAGCTGACTTCCCAGCCGATAACTTGTCGGACTGGACGATTATGTGTCCGTTTGGTTCGATCACTCCCGCTGGGTTGGGAGTGGCGCGAGTGCTTCGTTCGCGCTTTGATGAAGCGAAGCAAATTATGGCGGAAAACCAAGGTAACCAGGATTAGCATCCGGCTGGTTTGGCTGCCTGCGGTATACTCGTACGTAACAAAGAGCCATCCACACACGTTATGGAAGATCTTTCAATTCTCCAAAATGCCGAGCGAAAGCGCAGGCGATCAAAGCGAAGAATGAAGCAAGTGGGCATCGTTCTTGTAATCGCTACGTGGGTTGTAATCGCAGTTGTATTTGCTGCACAGCAGATTGCTACCAATGGAGCAAGTTTCTTTCAGACTCTTGCCAGCGTGCAGTGGAAATTCGGAATGCGCGATGAAGCGATTTCGAACTACCTGATCGCAGTTGAAAGAAATCCCGATCAACAATCGCTCTCCAAGTACATGAATGCCATGCGCACTTCCGGCAGAGTCGAAGAAGTTGACGCAAGAATCTCTTCGCTTCCTATAAGTAAGTCGAATGAGCACTTCATGAAGACGCTCGCAATCTTCAATGTGGAACAGAAGAATTTGTCGCGTGCTAAACAAATTTGCGATGAGTGGATATCTATTTCACCGAAATCTGCAGATGCATATCTGCTGCGCGGGCGTATCAATGAGGACTTGAGGAGCTATCGCGATGCTGAATCCGACTACTCGAAGAGCAATGTGCTCATGGCGTCGGATCAGGCTGTCACCGGTTTGATGAGAGTTCGTCAGCGCCTGGTTTGGTCGGACAATACTTATTCCGAAGTAATGGACATGAAGTTTGCAGGAGATCCGAACAACCCTCGCGACAAGTTGACTCATGCTCTGAAATTAAGTCTTGGTGCTGAGAATGCTGCGGCGTTTGCTGTATACGATGACCTAGTAAAGCACAATCAATTTCCGGCAGCATCCTATCTAGGCCGCGGCAAGATGAACTACAGACTCGATCGCTATGAAGATTCGCTCAAGGATCTCGATCTGGCCGAGAAGCACTTGAAGCAAGTCGCCCCGTCAGGTGAGATCGAATACACTACTATTCGCATGGTCGGTCCTGCTGGAGTTACCGTCAAGTCGGCTCGTTTGGACATCGTTTACTCATTTCGTGCGCGCGCACTCCTAGCGCTCAAGAGGTATAAGGAAGCATTGTCAGAAATCAACAAATCAATTCGACTGAAAGATGAACCTGGTGATTTATGGGTTCGTGCGCAGATTTATAAAGGACTTGGGATGACAGTCCAAGCCGCCGAAGATGAGGAAGAGGTAGACAGACACGTGCAGCACAGAACCGAAACCAAAGATGCAAAAGAGCACGCGCAGACTTTGTTTTACATGATGGCAGATTAGTAATGAACGATCTTGAAAAGATCAAGGCAGAACTTGAACGCGTGCTAATAGGCATGCGAGTAGGTGGATTCAGTTTTCATAGTGGCGTGCTTCTTGAATTTGGATGGGCCGATCATAAACATACCTGATCTGGTTGTCGAAAGCGAAACGGAGATCACTTCTGATCTCCATTCCGATTTCTCTTACTGCGGTTTTAGTATCTGATTCTCACTTCTTCGTCTTCGTCCAATTCGCGAGTCTTACCTTCGCTGTCGGTGTAATAACGCTTGCCACCTTGTTCGACGAGCTTCGAATTGCCGAAGTGAGTGACCTTTCTTCCGTTGTCGAATTCATCGATAAGAACGCCGTTAGGTGTCTTCGTGGTCTTGTGGCCTTTTCCGTCGTCGATAATCACTGTGTGATCTTTCTTCACTGTTACTGAACTGTTGTCTTCGTAAGTGGTGACAACGCTTCCTTCAGAATCCACTTTGGTTACTTCAACTTCACCGTTTTTGGTGTAGTGGCGCTTGCCTTCTGGGGTGATGTAGTCGAAGCTGCCGTCTTTGTGCTGAATCATGGTCTTGTTGTCGTCGAAGTCGAAGCGCTTGTCGCCATTCGGAAGAGTTGTGGCATATCCATCTTTCATTCTTTCGGTCTTGGTCACTTTCCCGTTTTCTTCGTGAACAACCATACCGGTTTCCGTGTCCACAGTGATTGTGGTATCGCCTTCTTTGCGAGTGATGATGTTGTCCTTTGTCGTTGTTACTGCGCCATCCGGATCTGTCTGAATGATAGTGCCATCACCCTTGGTTTCAACAACTGTAGGACCATTTTCGCCAGGAATAACATTGACAATGTCACCGGTTTTTGGGTCATAGTGCTGAACCATGCCACTTTCGTATTCGTTGACGTAGGTGCCGTCGCCTTGTTTGGTGCTGCGCGTAATCTTGTCGAAGCCTTCATCTTCAGGATCAACTTTGGCTTTGGGGTCGCCTTCGAAGTTTGCGTCAGCAGGCTTGGCATCAGCCGGCTTGTCGTTCGGTTGCACTTCGCCTGTAGGAACCGGATTGGCATCGCCAGGCTTCACATCAGCAGGCTTAGCATCAGCTGGTTTGTCGCCGGGTTGTTGCTCGCCAAACGCCGGTTGCTTGTCAGCGCGCTTCGCGACTACCTCTTCGTCGCCACCATTATCGCCCCAGATAAGAGGCTTGCCGAAGTCCTTAGTTACGCCACTAGGCATCCTGCCTTCTTTGATGTCATTCCAGGCGTTCTTGACTCCATTGACGAAGCTCTCCATATCAGGAAGAGCGACGTTTGTATTATCTGATTTGCTGTCGCTACTCTTGTTCTCAATTCTGTCGTTGAGTGTTGCTTGGTCTGACATTTCATGTACTCCAAAAGACGAGCGCGAACTCCTGATTCATCCTTGCTCAGGAAGTCGAGTTGCTCAATTTGCCGCTTAGTAAGGTTTTTGGTGGGCAATTTGCATTGCCGAGTCTGCTACGCGTCAATCCGACAGTTTTAGGAGTGCTGGCTGGGGATTTTTCAAGATTTTGTTGGGAACGGTTGGAAATATTGGGAGCCACTTAGGGTTTGAATCGAGAATTTCGCCCCAACTCCGCCACAGGTTCGTCCCACCTTCGCCATTTCACAACCCTAAAGTGAGTGCATCGAGCGCCAAGGGCGGGCGCCAGTGGGAGGACCAGGATGCGCATAGAAGAAGCGGAGTTCACAAAGGCTGTATCGGGGGCGATGCTGAGAGCGTGGGCAGATCTTGCTATGGCACCTTGGTCCATGCCGACCGAGCATCCTGAACAGCGAGAGAAAAACAACGGCAAGCCTCAGTCGGATGGAATGGGAATGTTCCTCTCACCATTGGAAGCTGGCATTGGAGCCATTGGCAGACTTGCCTGGAAATCTATGGAAGATGAAATCAACAGGGAACTGAACAGAGACATCTACAAGGTATAAATGATGTGATTCTGTATTGCAGGTTTTTGTGGAACTCGAGTTTATGCTGAGGGTTACAGTTCGTCGGTGAGACGCTACGCGCAGGGAATCGTAAAACTGAACGTAGTTCCCTCACCTTCGACACTGTGCACTGAGATCTCGCCGCCATGAAGTTCGACAAGTGCTTTGCAAATCGTCAATCCCAGACCTGTTCCACCTTTTTTTACAGCATCTCCTGCATCTGATTGGGTGTAAGGATCGAAAATCGTCGGCAAAACTTTCGCTGGTATCCCTCTTCCTTGATCCGCAACATCGATACGGGCTACCTCTCCAACCCGTGTCGATGTTATCTTTATGCTCTTGCCGCGCGATGAGAACTTGATCGCGTTTGAAAGTAAGTTGGTGACCACTCGTGCAAGTCTATTTTCATCAGCATTTATGACTATATCTGTCGGTACAACTTCAATTAAGACTCCCGCGCTATCTGCAAGTCCACGCAAGGATGCTGCGGCGCTTTCGAGAACTAAATGCAGTTCCACAGGTGCAACTTCCAACACCATCATCCCTGATTTGATTTTTTCAATGTCCAACATATCGTTGATCAAACCCATCATGCGAGCTGAGTTGCGCTCTGCAATCCTGAGAATTTCTCGACCTCTCGGATTGAGTTCACCGAGCATTTCTGCGCCAAGCATTTCATGGAAATTGTTGATTGTCGAGAGTGGTGTTTTTAGATCATGTGTCAGCATGTTGAGCACTTCTTCGCGCATGCGTTGCGCTTCTTTGCGATCTGAATCATCGTGAATGACACAAAACGTGGATTTCTGTGAAGCCGAGTACGACACGGTCCAGAGCGTATCGACGTTCGAATTGTCGTGGCGTTTCATTCGAACCTCAAACGGTGCGACCATTGTTTTGGTTGCGTCTTCCATTTTGGCTAAGACGTGCGCGGTGTCTTCAGAAACAACTGTATCGATATAGTACCGGCCGACCAGCTGCTCGACGGAATAGCCAAGAATACGCTGGCAAGCCGAGTTCACAGCAAGAAATCGTCCCTGCGGATCAATAGAGCAGATCAAATCGCGTGCATTCTCTACAACCGCGCGTTCGCGTTCTGATGTTTCCGTAAGAGCGGCGGACACACGGTGAAACTGATGGTCGAGCCTTGAAATTTCGTCGGTCCCCTTCAGTGGCGGCAAGAGCGTTTCTCGCCGTGCGAATCGCGATGTGTTTTCAATAATTGTTTGCAATCGTGCCGATATTCCTCGCACCAAATACAGTGCTGCGGCAATTGCGAGCGCAACATTGATTGCAACCGCGAAAAGCAGAAGGCTTTTCTGCATCGTTCGAATCCTAGACTCCTCCTCCGGAGAACGTCGGCTTATGTCCTTACCCTCACGGTTGATTTCGAGCAAGTCGGGTGACAGAACATTCTGAGCGACAACGCGAAGGCGACGTAAGTACTTTTTTCGTCCACCTGAATCGCCCAATTCCTCCTGCGCGTCGATGTTCTTTTGCAAGAACTGAAATATGTCGAGCGCCTCATTGTACGCGGCTCTCGAATTTGCCACTACTTGCCATTTTTGCGCGTCGCCTTTCAAGGCTTCTGTCAAAAGCGCGTACTGTTCGTTGCCTGCTACTTTTACCGCTGTTAGGTCCTTTGACATCACAAAGTTCTTGTCCAGTTTTGAACCTTGCAGCGTAGTCATGAATTGGTAAACCTGTTCTGAAATCACGTTGACTGCGTTGGTTATTGCCGCTGCTTTGCGCGCACGCAATGCCTGAGTTTCAGCCTCGGTTTGGAGATACGCAAGCCCAGCCACCGGAACAAGTTCGATGAACAACATGAAAACCACAAAGATGAGGAATTTGACCTTGAGCGACATGGTTTTGCGGCGAGGGTTCTTGCTCTATATCCCCTCCTTTATGTGGCGCGAAACCCAAAAGCGCTGGTGAGATAGCGCCCGGTCATGTATTCTGTTGGCATGGCGAAACTGTTGTTAGTTGAAGACGATAGAGATTTGGCGGCGACGATTGTTTCGTGGTTCGAGGCCGAGCACCACACTGTTGTCTGTGCGTACGATGGTGAGGAGGGACAGGAACGCCTCGATTTCGAGCAGTACGATGTAATCGTGCTTGATTGGAACTTGCCGCACATCTCCGGAATTGACTTGCTTAAGAAATTTCGCAGCAAGGGTGGAAACACACCAGTCATCATGCTTACAGGCAAGGGTGCTATTGCTGAGAAGGAACAAGGACTTGACGGAGGCGCTGATGATTATCTGACAAAGCCGTTTAGTTTGAAGGAACTAGCAGCCAGGGTACGCGCCCTTTTGAGACGACCGGCTCAGGTGACATCGAATGTACTGGAAGTCGGAGATCTTCAACTTGACCCGACGAAGTATCGGGTTGTGAAGGGTGAAAAAGAGATCAAAATGCTGCCGCGTGATTTTGCGTTGCTTGAATTTTTTATGCGCAACGTTGATGTCGTATTTAGTGCCGAGGCGCTGATAAAAAGAGTGTGGGAGGATGACACTGACGTCACTCAAGACGCATTGAGAACTTCGATCAAGCGGCTCAGAAAAAGTCTCGACGATCAAGATGATGAGTCGCGGTCGATCATCGAGAACATTCCGAGAGTTGGCTATCGATTCAGAAAATTCTAGTAATTCAGAGCGCCAGGGAATAGGGAAGCGCTCTGATTCTGAGGATCCGCGTGAGCTCCTCGCGTCGGGATCCTAAACTTGATCTTTGGATGGTTCTACCGAATAGAGATTGTATGTTTCACCACCGTGATCGGTGCTTTGCTTGTCACCAGGCTTTTGCTGTGCGAACTCTGCTTTCTTCATAGCGAGCTTCATGCCTGGTTTTATCAGACCAGAACACTCGAGTCCCGGATAGCGATCTTTGTTTAGATCGATCAGTTCCTTTAGCTTTTCATTGAATTGCTTCGGAGTTGCCTTTTGCTGCCCTTCAGACTCCAACAAACGTTTCGTGATACCCCAGAGACTATCGCCCTTCTGTACTTCGTATCGTCCCTCTATATCCGGCGTAATGGGCCGTTTCGCTTGTTGAGTTGCGTCTTTTTTCCATTGTTCTGACCGCTCTGAATTTCCGCTTCTCATCTGAGAATCGTTCTGCATCTGTGCATCGCTCCGCTTCTGAGCATCAGTCGGGTTGTAGAGCTTCTGTATAGGTCGACAGACTTCCGTTTCCTTCTTCGAAAACGGATTGCCCATCACCAATGTTTGAGGCTCGACTCGCTTTTGCGTAGCCTCCGCCTTCAATTGTGATTGCGGCTGAAAGTCTGTGAAAGAGAATTTCAACATCGGAATCTGGCGATCGTTGCTGCTGAGTGTTTCGAATCGTTCATACATAAGAGAGTTGCGTTGTTCCATTTTGTTCCACCATTCCCTGCCGGCGACCACACGACAGACTTTATCGACGCCTTGTGTCAGGGTTTGGGTAAACTTGTGGCGCAACTGTGGCGTTCACATTAAATCGGCGAATGGAACGGTGCACGGCGATCGCAGCAAATGAAATTCGGACTGTTAGGACATGCCTCAGCGTGCTGGAATTTGATTTCGCGAATGGCTTCAATTAGAAGTTCCCGGCTCCAATTTTTGCTATTCGTGACTAAATCAACACGCTGAGAGTCCTTTCGTCGAAAGTATGGATTAATGTGATTTTGACTACTTAGTTATGTAATTGCGATGCACCCATTTGTCTCCATTCGTCAGATCTCGTGTTTCGAAGAGAACGTTTGTTTTTGTCTCTTGCATGCGCATTCGACAACGACCTGACGTCGCACGATGTTGCGGACGCGCCGTGTGGGCATCCTTCATGCATGCTTTAACTTGGTCGGGTGTTGCCGGCGAATACCCTTTGTTGTTCCTCTCTGCAAATGCTTCCATCGCTGCAGCAGTTAAAAGTTTTGACCACATCTTTTTGAAAAGTGAATTCGAAGAGTAGACATCAATTGTGTTTAGCTTGCCGTTTATCGCGAATGCCAATCCGATGACATCGGAAAATTGTTCAGGAAGACTCGATAGATCAGAGACATACTCTTGAGTTGAGGTTTGGACAGTTTCAGTATCCATTGTTTGATGTAGGCTACTCTCCGAGAGACCTTGCACTCGGGACAGCGGAACTCCTGCATTTGTCGCTGTCCGCATTTGAAAGTTTGTGACTTCGCTCCAAACGTCTTGTTGGCTTGAAGAATACTTCGCTGCCATTCGCAAATTCTTGTGGGACAGGTAATAGTCAGATGTGCTGAATGTGTCGGCGCGCTCCGTTCCTCGTTGGTGCCATCTGCCGCGTTCAACACAAAATGATTTGATTGGAAACTCTTTAGACTTGCCAGGCAATATCATGTCGAATTGTAAGGTCCTGTCTTGCTTTCCGCCCATCACAATGTCGCCCGATTGGATGAAGACCACCTCGTCGCCTTCGTTTTTAATTCGCAACTCGCTCACATTGCTAGTCTCTGAGACGATGACGTGCTTCTTCGCGAGCGCTTCTTCCAGAGTCAAGAAATTAGTCGTGTCGTCACTGTCTTTTCCGTGAATGAAAAATACCGATAAATTGCCGCTTGTAGATGGACCCGATACTGTGAAACCGTCGATGACCGCGAGATCTGACTCATCGAATTTGTCATCGAATCCGGAGTCTTCTTCGTTCTTTTGAAATTTGGCAAACCAACCCATCATCCCTCCTTCACTATGACCGAATCATAGTGATGTTGCGATGGCGTGCGACGTTACATCGATGTTCCCCGCGGCATCGAATGCGTTGCATCATGCCTGATTAGACATGAATAAATGGTTCAAGTCGTGCTAAACCAGGACGTTACTACGCCCATGTCCACGCCAATATGTCTCCCCGCAAATCCATCTTATACGCAGCGCCGAAATTGCGCGAGGGATGTGGGGCAGTGATCGCAGCACTTCGCAACAATTACGATACCGCTTCTGGAAACACGCGGTCTCGCAATCGCAGCATCGGAGATTCAACTAGTCGAGCCATCGCAATTCCGAAGAAGATTGCGAGTAGCACGAACATGCAGACTTGAGGAAACATCGACAAATGATGGACGAGGTCTGGCTGCTATCCGTAAGACCTTTCAAGGCACAGTGCTATCAGTGTACCCATTTGAGCGAGGTTGGTTGACTTTTATTCGTAACGAGATCCCCAAAGTAAACGAAATTGCACCGAGCAATAACAAGCTGACCACCGCATCGAAGTATCGAGTTAAATATTGTCCGAGAAAGACGACTACCGAGAAGTAAGGGAGCCACAATAGAGCACAGTATGCGCTTATGGACAAGAGGACTTCGTCCTTTGCCTTTTTCAGTTTGACGAACAACCAAACAAACAGAGCGATCAAGTTCACAAGAACGAGCAAAGGATTGATCCAACTAATGGAGAGTTGTATCAAGTTCTTCGCGCCTAAAGCATCCGGAATGGTGAGATTCTTCGGTTCTTCATAACCGTAGTTACGCTTCCAGTTGTCTCTTGCTTCCTCATTTCTCGATGCGTCAAAACTTGCCGGTGCATTGTAGTACCGCCTGTAAATCGTTGCGAGATCTCCTTTCCAGTCGCCGGATACGAGTCTCAGCGTATAGTCGCAGGCTCGTTGCACACAGAGTTCTGCATACTTTTCGGGATATTTGAGAATCGTGCTCAACGAAAGCGATAGCAGTGCGTTGTCACATTCGGCCCAGCGCCTCCCTAGTATGATTGCTAAGCTGCCGGATTGTTGTTCGTTTTGGTGCTTTTTGTTTACCCAATCGTGAGCGCGTGGGCAGCCGATTCTCCAGGTTCCATCGACAAGGTATTGGTCGAAGTACTGACGTCTCTCGGTCGGTGAGCTGAGGGAGTCAATCTTCGCTTTGTAAGGCGCAGACTGTTTGATGATGCTGTCTCTGAGTTCCGGAATATTTGTGGATACTGTGGAATCGATGATAAACGCTGTGGTTCCCATAAGATTGGTGCCCAAAACATTTTGCCAGCCCCAGTATCCAAGCTGAAAGAAGTTAAGCACAGACATCAAGCCGAAACACATTACTGTTCCTAACAAAGAGATTAGCAACAAGCGGCGATTTGACCACCACTCAAAGACTGCAAATAGCACAAGTCCAGGAGCGAGAGCTGCGGCAGCAGGCCTTGCGTACAACCCCACCGCAAATGCAGAAAGTGCAAGTGCAAGGAAGAGAGTTCTTTTCGTTTTAATGCAAGCGATCATGCAAGCGCTCATTAGTAGTATCAGACTCTCAAAAATTGAGTCTGGCCCAACAAGTGTTGAAAGAATGAGGCTTCCGTCCTTTAGATATATAAGAAGACCGAGCACAACGGCGAGAATCCAGGATTTTAAAGTGCGCTCGACCACCCAGCAAAATACAATTGTGGAAACCAATAGAATTATTTGCTGCGCGATGATAATACAAAAAGGATGACCGAAGGCGTTGAGCAGAAAGTGAGCGAAGCCGCCATAGAACGGAGTCCGAATCGGTTCGAAACTTAGATACGAAGTCGTGTCATCGTGCCAAACGGGGATGCGCGGAATCAAAGACAGAAAAAACGCGGAGTAGAGTCCGAGCACGCATAGCAAGATCATCGGAGATTTTGCTGTGCAACCAAATTTCAATTTGTGGACAAATGCGGATAGTGCTTCGACACCGCTAGTCATCGCTACCTCTTCTCGCCAATCACGGTCCAGCTGTACCTATGTCGATGGTACGTGCGGACATTCGCAAAGCCATTTCTTTCGAGTAGGTCGACTGCTTCTTTCCTACTGTAATACTTTGCCCAAGCGGGATTGAGTTGATCGTAAATAGTCATTTCGCGCTGCTCAGGGCTAAGTCTCTGAATATGGTTCTTCATGTAAGAGTGCATAGGCAGCCAGTTTTGGTCGTTCGAGCAAAGCCCGGCATATGAGTCAAGCAGTGGGCGTAAAAATCTTGAAATCGCAACCAGCGATTGATGCGATAACGAAGTAGTGAAGGAACGCAGAATCGATGCAAGCACGAGATATGGAATGTTTCCTTCATGACCGTACAGCCAAATGACTAGCTTGCCGCCCGGTTTAAGCGACTCTCGAGCAGCTCGCACAACTGGGTCTGGATCGGTGATGTGATGCAGCACTCCGATTGAAAAGATAAAGTCGAATCGCTCAGGATATTGTGCGATAGCTTCTCCGCGCTCTTGAAGGAGTTGCAGGCGATCGCTCTTGAAGTTCTTCTCCAGATACTGAAACGACGACGAAGGCTCGATTGCCAGTACTGACTGCGCGCCTAAATCAAGGAGCATGCTGACGATTCGTCCTGTACCGCTGCCGATATCCGCAGTCGACTTGCCGGCAATTTCAACTTCTTCGCAGAACGGTCCTAGTATGTCGAGCAGACATTGACTTGACCCATAGTAACCGGCGTCACATTGGTAGTGACTAAACTGTTCGCCAAAATCAGCTATGGTGCGTTTATCAATCGCTTTGTTGATGTCGGTTGTATCAGAATTGCTCATGTCTTGTGCGATTGTTGCGCCGGTCGAAGAAGCGTGATGAAGTTAAGGTCGGGGCAAATCACAATTGAGAAGGGAAAGGGATAAATGCTAAGTTCTCGCTTCATTTTATCCGGAGTGAGTTTGCATGATTGAAACAAGGTATGCCACTCGGATTCCTTTTTGTACAAGCCCGTATTGTGGTTGGCATAACCGGCATTGCCGACCGAGTCCATGAAGGACAAAACCATAGACTCATGCCAATGTTTGTATTTGTGGTCTTTTACAATCACAAAGCGACTAGCCACGCGAGACGCCTCTAGAAGAAGCGCGCGTGGGTCGACTGAGTGGTGGAGAACGTCAATTAGCATGGCGAAGTCGAATGACTTATCTTTGTATGGAAGGAACGTGCCATCATATGTGGAGGCGCCAGCGGCGGCAGAGTAATGGTGTGTACAAAGATCTATGCACTGAATCTCGGCACCACCATTGGTTTCAACCTCGATTCGCCGAGACATGGCGCCGTTCCCGCTGCCAATGTCCAATCCAACAAGCGGTCTAGCACTTTCGGTCGACTCAAGAATTAGTGCTGCGATCTCCTTGCTGATGGCATCTTCTCTGTATCGTGCGTAAGTGTTCTCGCGAGCGCTGCGCATTAAACTAGAAGCGGAGATTTTTCCACTTGTTTCGTTGACAAAATCTCGGGTTCTTGAGGGCTCTATCATGGCTCTTGTTGCTGCACTTGTTGCGGACATCGTTTGGAGAAACGGTTTCGGTCGATTTCGTAAAGAAACCGGAGCCTCAGAACGCATTTAAGGGTAATGAGCGAATCAGGCAAAAGCCTAACTCGACTCTTACCCGCAACGCGCGTGCCGTAGGTGATTGGCACGTATTTGACGTTGCGTCCGGTCAGAAGATAAATGACCGTTAGAGAGGTCGTGAAACTAAACGTGTCGCATAGTTGGTCGGTAAACGAAAGGACTGAAGAGCGGCTGAACACTCTGAGACCCGAGTTGACGTCAGGTACATCTTTGCCGGTTAAGAACCGAACAAGCAGCCTGAGGATCTGGCGCAGAACGTGTTTGAAGATGGAGCTGCGGTATGCGCTTCCTGAGCGGGCGCCTACGACCATATCCGAGCCTCTTTCATATTCGGCGAGGAGCTCCGGAATCGCTGAAGCCGGATACGTGCCGTCGGCATCGATAATCACGATAGTATCGTGGGCTGCACCCCTTATTCCATCTTTGAGAGAACGACCGTAACCAATCCGGGTGCCGTGTTTGATTACCCTGGCGCCTTGGGCAATCGCCTTCTCGGCGGTACTGTCAGAGCACCCGTCATCGATTACGATGACTTCTAAATTAACTGTGTCTTTGAGGGTCGCCGAGACAGCTTCCAGCGTAGCGACAATGCTCGCGTCTTCATCAAGTGCTGGTATCACCACTGTAATCAAGGAAGAGTTCCAAATGCCGGCGGATACAATGATTATACGTTGAAGAACGGTTTTAATTTTTCGAACCTTTCTCACGCCGTGCGGGTTTGGTGTTGTCTGGGCGTGCCACGGTGTTCGCGCCACCGCGCAGTTCGGGTAAAATTCGCTCAGTTCTTCAGCAAAAGAGTCCCCAATGTCGCTAACCAAACAAGATAAAGCTGCTCTCCGAGCCACGATATTCCGCCATTTGGACGGAATTGCGACGGCTCCTACTGCCTATACCCTGCTTGAAAAGGGTGTCTTGGAGCACTTGCTTAGCAAGAAGTCGGCGGACGTGAGCGATCTGGCAGCTACCTTCAAAGCCAATGAAGGGTACCTCAATGTGGCTTTGCGCATTCTGGCTTCTCAGGGCTGGCTAGACGTGGAAGTGGATAACGTCAAAAACTCGGTGCGGTACAGCACCAATGCATCCAGCGCCGCAGCATTCGAGCATTGCCGGCTCTACAAAGACGTTGTCACTCTGCTTCGCTTTTCCGGTCAGTTTCATAGGCGCAAATTCGAGAGAGCTCCGTTTTCCATTCTGGAAGGCATCTTCAAGAAGTATCGGGATAATTTCGGCATCGAATTCTCGAGCGACCCAAACACCAAGCGCATCCAGCAACAGATACTGACCCACATTGAAGGAATTGCCATCGGTCCGACGACCGTCTCGCTTGGCATGGGTGGGATGTTTCACAAATACTTTATGGAAGCCTCCTTCAAGGCCGAAGAGTTTCACGAAGACGCGGAGAGTTTCGGCAAAATCCTAGACTTCTTCACGTTCCTCGGCTGGTTTGAAAAGAAGGGGCAGACTTATCGTTTTACCGAGAAAGGTCTGTTCTTTGCGCGCAGGGCTAGCGCTTACGGAGTGACGGTTTCGTACATTCCAACGTTCCGAAATCTAGACGAACTAATTTTTGGAAATCCTGAAATTCTGATAAATACAAAGCCGGAACTGCCCGAACTGCATGTCGATCGAGAGATGAACGTGTGGGGCAGCGGTGGGGCGCACATGAGTTATTTCAAGAAGATCGATGAGATCATCATTGAGCTTTTTAATGGACCTTTGGAGGAACAGCCGAAAGGTATCGTAGACATGGGCTGCGGCAATGGCGCCTTTTTGCAGCACATTTTTGAGGTAATCTCGCAGCGCACGCTGCGTGGGCAAATGCTGGAGGACTATCCACTGCTGCTAGTCGGTGCCGACTTCAATGAAGTAGCTCTTCGCGTCACTCGTGCAAACCTAACCAAGGCCGACATCTGGGCAAAGGTTACGTGGGGCAACATTGGCAGACCCGACCTGCTCGCCCGCGACCTAAGCGACAACTACGGGATTTCCCTCGAAGACCTGCTCAATGTGCGGACCTTCCTCGATCACAACCGTCCTTGGGAGCCTCCGGCTCAACCTCTTGCAGGTCGAGTCAGCAAATCTTCAGGTGCGTACTGTTTCCGTGGCAAGCGATTGAATAACAACGATGTGGAGGCGAGTCTGCTGCAACATCTTCGCTGCTGGGAACCATTCGTGCGTCGGTTCGGACTCCTCGTGATCGAACTTCATACTATCGCCCCCCAACTGACCTCCTCGAACCTAGGACTTACTTCTGCCACCGCATATGATGCCACTCACGGTTACTCGGACCAGTACATACTAGAAGTTGATGTCTTCAACCAAATTGCAGCCGAAGCAGGGCTCTATCCCGATCCGGTGCACTTTTGCAAGTTCCCCCAATCAGACCTCGCCACAGTGAGCATCAATTTGCTAAAAGGCAGGGATTAATAATCCTGTTCCAAAAGAATCAACGAAATTGTGGATGTTTTTTTCCGTAGTCGAGACCAGAATACGGTCGGAAGCATTTGAATCACCTTACTAATTGAATAAGACCGCTAGGCAACCTTTCTTGCCGGTCTTGCCGCGTTTGGCATCTTTGCTGGGGAGTGCATAAAATGGATTTTCAGACACCTTCGACAATTTCCTTCGAACCGTCCGTAGAACAAGAAACCACCAAAGACACCCAATGGGATTTTGAACCATGGGATCAAGCCGCTCAGCAAAGCGACTGGCGCACATGGAAGCCCGTACCGGGCTCAACGATCGTCTACGAAAAGGATCGCTTCGGCAGAGTCGTTCGCCCGAAAGTCGTAGTCGTTGATTTTGCGCCTGTTCGGTAGATTAGCGATCTGGCACGTTACGTGTGTGCTGGCCTGCATCGAACTGATGTATTGAAGAAGGTTACTCGAAGTGAAAGTCTGTTGCATGGCGGTTGTTCGTGCGTGCGAAATGCAACCTCAATTGCCGATAGTGCGCACAAGTCAAGCTCTTTCGATCCGGTAGATTCCTCCACTTCGATGATTTCGGTCTTCCCATTGCCGTTCACGGTCATCAGAATGACTGCTCTTCGGTTGGATGTCATGTCCGGCGTTGGACGAAACGCTGATTGCAAGCGTGTTTCTATATTGGCGAGATAACCGGGATTTTTGATATTCCCATCTAATTCTAGAAGTTCGTCGCATATATCGGCACACCACGCCTCCAGCGCACCTGGGAATTTGCATTGATCTGCGATCATCAAATCCTTAATCTCTTCCATCGTGTATTGGTATTTTGCCATCAGTGAAGCGTTGCACCTCCAGTACTCCTCCAGTACAACCCTCCAACTGCGCCTCTTCTTAGAACGCGAAATGTATTGGTGCTGGCGCCGCCATAAAGTTAAAAATCCAGTGGCTGCGTTTCGCATCGCATGGTCTCGAGGGTTCGTGTTCTTTGCTTGAACGATGATGTGAATGTATTTTTCAGGAACGCCTACAGTAGCAAAACGAGCAATAATCGGCTCGCTCAGTTCGAACTCTGGTGATGCTAGCGCGTTCCAACCGCCGAGACTCTCTACGAGCGCTTCTAGCTTTTCATGCTCAGGGTTTAGCATTCCACTCATGAAGCTAGTTTAGCGCAAGTATAGGACCTCCCTCTAACAGGTTCGCATCGGTTCGCCCTCACAAGTTCCCCACGGATATTCGCAAGAATGTAGACAACCGGAAAACACAGGCGCAAGCCAGCCAGATGGTTACTGCAGGGATAAGTCCCACTCAAGCTCACTACTGTGGAGAAGGAGGTCCGTCATGAAGGCACGTACACAAAACCAAAATCTCACTGAAAAGAAAGCTGATAGAAAGAAACTGCTCCCGAAAGCCAAAGAGTTGAAAATGACTGGACCTTTGAAAAAAATCCTTGCTGGTGCCGCCAACAAAAGCGGAACATCCGTGAGCTTCATCTGCTCAGTTTGTGCAACCTGCTAAAAACAACAACTATATCATTGAAAACGGCATCAGATTTGGTGCCGTTTTTCGTTGAACAGTGGCTTCCTGCTAAGTATAATCACTGACATTTGGAACAGTGTCTGAATGCATTGTGTGTGTGATCGATTTGTCAGGGCGTGATTGGCACCATGGAAGAACGAAAGATAGAATTTGGCAATAGTCTAAATGGCATCATATCTGGTGCAGGAACAAAAGGCACTGTCATAGTCAGCCACGGGGCGGGACGCGGAATGGATGCGCCGATTCTAGTGAAAACCTCAACCCAACTTGCAGAACTCGGCTTCGTTGTTCTCCGCTACAACTTTGGCTACCTAGGCAAAAAACCTGCGCCTTCTCGCAACGGTGTCAACGAACAACCGGAATTAGTATCGGCAATTGAATACATGAAGCAATTTGGAGAGGAACCAATACTTGTCGGCAAGTCATTTGGTGCGCGCATCTCATCATACGTTGCGGCAGAACGCAGCGACATCAGAGGTCTAGTGTTTTATGGCATGCCGCTTGAAGGAATGAGCAAAACATCCAAACCGAGAGATTGGTCGCACTTGGCGAAGATCAATGCACCAATGTTGTTCATTACGGGCGACAAGGATAAACTCTGCCCGCTTCCACTTCTCGATGATGTGCAGCAATCAATCATCGTTCCATACAAATCTGAAATCGTTTCGGGCGATCATTCATTCAAACCGAAGTCGGAAGACCAGGCGGTCAAGCTCTGCGTCGACTGGATTGGCAAGACTTTCGGGGATTCTTAACGCAAAGTAGACATCGACTCGGCTAAATTGGCGTTCTCTGCCGTTAGGGATACTGTGAGCCCCCGAACGGAGAATAGTCTGAATGGCAGCACCGAATGGCTACGATGCGGCGTATGTAAACGACCGATCGCCACAAACAACCGACAACTCGTCGCACAATAATCTCTCGTCAAATATGTGGAACGAGATGCGCGACAAACAAAGCGCTAAGCCTGGCGACAATTCAAAGGCACAACCACCTTCTTCGATCGAATTTACTAACGACATCTACGGCAACGACAGTTATCCAACACCTTACTATCCTCCGATGGAATCGACGGTTAGACTTACTAGCGAACCAAGAAAGATCACTTACGAAACCGCGAAACCCCCGAAAGGTCCCAACGATCTCAATCGTTTGGAAGATCTCAAACGCTATTCCGACAAGCACTTTGACAAAATCGATGCTGATGGCAACGGTCACATGAGCTCTGATGAAATCGATAAATACCTCGAAGACAAAAACTTGAAAGGCGAAGATCGCAAAGCCGTCGAGATTTTGAAGAAGCGCCAAGATAACATCGAAAGTTTGTCAGACGATGAGTTTGGTCCTGAAAATGATGGTATCACCAAGAAAGATCTCGAGAAGATGTCTGAGTTGGGAGCAACGCATCAAGAAGCTCAAGACATGTATGGACTAGTCAAAAAGAACTTGTCCACGCTCGACAAAGATGGCGATGGACTGCTGAACAAGCAAGAGTTGGACGAAGCAATCAAGGGAACTAAAGAGGGTTCGCAAGACAGAAAACTTCTCGAAAAAATTCGCGATAACTACGAAGATTTGCAGAGCAGTTATGATGACGAATTTGGCTTTGACAATGATGGAGTCTCGGTCAATGACTTGCTTCGCCATGCATCGTCAGGTGCTGCCGGTTGGACAGAAACCGGAATTCTTATGGAAATCGAATCGGATTTGATGCGCCATTGGCTGAACAAAGAAGCTGAGCGCACCAACAACCCATCGCTCAGAATTCAAGAACTCCCTTAGTTTCGGACTTCATGTCTGAAACGCCAAACTAATTCTCTTCGATCACTTCTTCTGCGACTATGTCTGCGCACAAACCGACGCACTGATCGCAGATGAAGCATGAAGGTCCGGCGATGAGTTTTTTTACATCGCTTTGTCCGAGGCTACAGAAAGAACAGCTCAATTCGGTTGATTTCACCGGTCGCGTGACGTGGTTCTCCAACTCTGCGCGCGCGATTTTTGAGATGTTCCCTTTTTCATCGATCTCAAAATGATCGCCGGCATTCAATTCCATATCTTTGCCGAACATCTTTATTGTTCCGACCAAAGTCTTGAATTGTTGCATCGAGCTCATCTCGCCGCTGCTGAAAACGAACAACTCAAGCGGTTCTTTCGTCTTTTCCGCCAACGCTTGAATCATCTCGCCGAGTCTCTTCAAGTGTTTTGCGTTCAACGCCTCTTTGTCCGATGCGACGTCTTTTGATCTGGTTCCTTTCCAATCATCTTCGCTCATCGAGATCTGATACTTGAACTCGCGCCTGCCTGCGAGGTAGATGCGCACAGGGTATTCGTCATCTCCGAACGTTGTGAATTGAAACGCCTCTCCTTTGCACTTGTCCTTTATTTCTTCCAAGTTCGCATCGGATGCGAGATAAAGTTCCACGGAAAATGGGTCGTTATCCAGATCTTCATAGTAGTCTCGAATCCATGTCAAAAGACTCGATGCTTCCTTGTTCAGCTCTTGGTCGTCGCTTCCTTCGTGGTCATACATCAAAATCGGTGCATCATCTTCAGTTGCTGCAGCCATGTCAAAACAGAAAACATCTCCGGCATAGCTGCTTCCAAACGGCAGCAGCGAACGCACTCCCATCAGCGGTGCGTTGGAGAAGAACCGTTCAAGCTCAATGACAAAGTCATGCCAACCGGCGCCTGATTCTGTGATGCAGTGCATGCGCGCAAAATTGAACTGTCCGCCGTCAAACTCTTTAAGAAAGGCGACGTAGTTTTTTGGAAACGTGATGCCAAGGCGCTCTTCGAGATTCCTGATCTGCTCCTCACCGGTGCGCGCGCCAATCAAATTCGATCGGTCTGAACGCACGCGTTCGAGGATATCGTTGAGTTCGGCCGTTTCTTTCTTAGCCATGTCCATCTCCGTCATTAGCCGGGTTGAACATTATATGACGAAAAAATCGGGTCCCCCGAAGGAGACCCGTGAGATTTTAGAATGCTAGAGGTGTGAATGCTCTGCGCGGAACCGATGGCTCCGAAACGCTGACCTACTCCGGTTTGAAGATAGCCAGGACGGCTCCGGAAAGCATAAGAATAGCAGTGCCAACCATAATTACGCCAAACATCGTTTTAAACTCCCTCTCTGATTAGTCCAGCAACCTTGTGCTGTACATACCTCACGGCGGGCGCGGTGATTATTAGGAGGAGGCGGCGGAAGAAATCGCTGCATCGGCGCGGCGATTGAGGTCCGGGGCTTTCAGGCGCTGCGCAATCGATTCGAATTCTGGTCGCGGCCCCTTCCATTGCAGGTCGTCAACAGTTGCGAACACATCAACGTCTGTGCGTAAAGTAGCCAAGGTTCGGAACAGCAGTGCGTCTTGCCAAGAGTCGCTCAATGTTTTTGCGAGCGCTGCGGCGCCGCGAACTGATGTGTTCCACTGTTTTGGATCTTTGGGGATGTCTTCAAGATGCGAATAAACAGAAAGGACAGATGCGGCCGCTTTTGCGCCCCAGCGCTGAATGCCCGGAAATCCGTCGGCAGAGTCGCCCACCAAAGCCAAGTAGTCAGGAATCGATTCAGGCTTGATGCCGAACTTCTCGACGACTCCGGACTCATCGCGCGTGATGTTGCGCATGCGATCGAGCTGAACTATTCTCTGTCCGGAAACGCACTGACTGAGATCTTTGTCGGGCGTGCAGATTATGACTTTACCCACTCTGTCGTCTTGCGCGGCGCGCACCGCCGCTGATGCCAACGCGTCGTCGGCTTCAAACTCGACCATTGCCCAAACCTTGACTCCAAGCGCTTCGAGCGCTTCTTCCAAGATCGGAAACTGCGACCAGAGCTTTGGATGGATACCCTCGCTAGTTTTGTAATAAGGATAGAGTTCGTTGCGGAACGATTCAATAATTTTGTCGGTCGCGACGCCAATGTGCGTTGTGCCGCGTTCGAGCATCGAAATGACAGATGCAACGACACCCCTAACAGCGCCTACTTCTTCGGACTTTCCTTCAGATGAAGGAGGAACGGCATAGAAGTGCCGGAACAGTTCAAATGTTCCATCAACCAAATGAACATCCATTTTATAACAATCCCAAAGCTTGAAGCTCGTGCACCGGTTCATCGAATGAACATGAGCCTATCGCGTGCATAAAATTGGCTCTGCCCTCTTTGATTTGTTTTTCGTCAATCGATTGATTTCGCCAATGAGCATGGTCGTCAAAGTAGAACGCTTGCGCATCAGTCTCGGCAAGAATCGGCTCTATATGCCGTTCCCCCTGCCACGCGAACATCGATGCCATCAGAACATTGAGAAATCCATGCATCACCGCTCGTGGTGCGTTGTCCTCGTATGTCAATGGATATTCGGCACGAATTGGGTGGTGCAAACCAGCGGTCGCCTTGAACGCCAGTTTCAGATCCGCGCACGCATTGATGAATGCAGCCACATCTGCGGTCGCGGGAATAGCTTCGGGTTTCACGCCTCCCGTGCGGATTTTCGCGAAATTGGAAGACCTTTTGACTTCTTCGAGCATCTGAAGGTTGTTCGTCGCGACCTCGCAGTACACTGGTTGTTTCGAATTGGAAATTGCGTTCGTCTCTATTGCCGCGGCGCGCTTGTCGTTGGTGGAATTTAGTATTGAGAGCCGCCCGTCATATGCCGTTGGAACATTCGCACACTGCGCATCACCAACCACAAACCAGCGCAGCATCCATGCGTGGTCACTGTTTCGATACTCGTCATAGTTTGTGAGTGCAGTGTCGAGGCTCACTGATGCGGGAGGGAACAGCCCTGCATAGTCGATGAGATTCTCAATCAAGGCTCTCAGCGCGGGGGCGACGATTTTGGTGGAGATTTTTTGCATATTGAATTCCTGCAAGCCTTGGGTGGCTCTTGTCCTTCCGCAATGCACGCCATGCGACGGCTGCAAACGTTGATGCTAGCACATCTGCGCTCGAGGTTTCTAACCGCGCGCGTCACTGCTTGGCAAGTCGAACAGCGAGATACGGAGCCGTGCGGCTAATTTTTGATTTGGAGACATCTTTTGGCGAGCCCGTTGCCACGACTTGCCCGCCTTCGTTTCCGGCGCCGGGACCGAGGTCGATTATGTAGTCAGCTTTTGACGCGACGTCCATGTCGTGTTCGACAACAATGACGGTGTTTCCGGCGTCGACGAGAGCGTGAAGCAAAAGCATCAATTTCTCGACGTCGGCTGGGTGTAGACCGGTCGTCGGTTCGTCTAAGATGTATAGCGTTTTTCCGTGCTGTTCGCGTTGCAGTTCGGTGGCGAGCTTGATTCTTTGCGCCTCGCCGCCGGAGAGTTCCGTTGCTGGTTGTCCTAGTTTGAGATATCCGAGTCCGACTTCATGCAGGGTTTTTAGCGCGCGCGATACAACCGGGAAGTCTTTGAAGAATTCAGCCGCCGTGTCTACCGTCATCTCTAAGATGTCGGCGATGTTTTTATCGCGAAACCTCACTTCGAGAGTTTCTGCGTTGTATCTGCTGCCGTTGCAACTTGAACATGCGGCATAAACACTCGGCAAGAACATCAGCTCAATAGAGACAAACCCTTCGCCTTCACATGCGGTGCATCGACCTCCGGCGACATTGAAGGAAAACCTGCCGGCGTTGTACCCGCGCGTCTTCGCTTCGTCTGTTGCGGCGTACCGTTTGCGAATGTGATCGAATAACCCTGTATAAGTCGCGAGGTTTGAGCGCGGGGTTCTTCCGATGGGTTTTTGATCGACGCAAACGAGGCGCTCGATCGATTCGGTTCCGTCACCGTCTAAGGTTGCAGGGCGAATAGCGTCTCGCTCGTCAAACTCTTCGTCATCTTCAACCGTATTTTCAGAATCTTCGTCTGATGTGATTCCTAAGCGTTTGTTGAGAGTGTCTGACAGAACTTGACTCACCAATGTAGATTTGCCCGAGCCGGAGATTCCTGTGACAACAGTCAGAACCCCGAGAGGAAACTCGACAGTCAAATCCTTTAAATTATGTCTTGTCACTCGACTGAGGCGCATCCAAGAAGAAGGCTTTCGCGGAGTAGAACTTCGCGAATTAGACTTTTGCGAGGCTGAGTGTAGCGAGGCGGGCGATTGACTGTGATTACGCCGAGCATCCTCGAACAAGAAGGTCCTTGTCACGGAGTCCTTGACATTTTGCAGCCCCTTTACCGGGCCACTGTAAAGCAGGTTGCCGCCGCCATCCCCGGCGCCAGGTCCGATGTCGACAATCCAATCAGCCTGCTTCACGATGTCCATCTCATGCTCGACAACGAAGAGCGAGTTGCCAGACTCCTTGAGATGACTCAGCATTTTCAAAAGCGCTTCACTGTCTGATGGGTGCAGACCAGCAGATGGTTCGTCTAAGACGTAAACCACGCCAAATAATCCGGAACGCAGCTGAGTTGTGAGCCTCAATCTCTGGAGTTCACCGGCTGATAAGGTGGGAACGGCACGATCCATCGACAGATAGCCGAGCCCAAGTTCGAGCAAAAGACCAATGCGATCCACGAGATCTGTTGCCACGATTGCTGCGACTTCGGAAGACTTCTTCGCTTTTGCCAGTACTTGTGACAGTTCAGCAAGAGGCATTTGAGCCATCTCTGCGATATCATATCCGGCAAAGCGCACTGCCAGTGATTGAGCTTTCAAGCGCTTGCCATTACATGCAGTGCAGTCTGATGTTTCCATAAACTGAAGTACACGCTTGCGCAGCGTAGTACTGTTAGTGGTGGCGAAGGTGTGGCGAACATAGCTTGCCGCGCTCATGTAGGTTCCTTGGTAGGGGCGTTGAATGCGGTGGGCTTCGCGCTCTGCGTGCACGGTTACGACCGGTTTTTCCTCAGTAAAGAGAATCCAGTCGCGGTCTTTTTTCGCGAGTTTGCTCCAGGGTTTGTCGATGTCGTATCCAAGAACCGCCAAAATATCGCGATAGTTCTTACCTTGCCAGGCTCCTGGCCATGCCGCGATCGCGCGGTCTCGGATGCTCAACGACGGGTCAGGGACCAACGATTGCTCACTAACGGAATGCACCACACCGATGCCATGACAAGCGTCGCATGCTCCCGCCGGAGTATTGGGCGAAAACGCATCTGAGTCGAGACGTGCCATGCCGCTTGGATAGGTGCCGGCGCGGGAAAAGAGCATGCGCAGCGAGTTTGAAAGAGTTGTGAGCGTTCCCACCGAAGATCTCGCCGTTGGCTCGCCTCGTCGTTGTTGCAACGCAACCGCTGGAGGCAGACCGCGAATTTCAGTTACTTTTGGCGCAGGCATCTGAGCGATTAGTCGTCTGGCATACGGCGCGATTGATTCGAAATAGCGTCGTTGGGCTTCTGCGTAGATGGTTCCGAATGCGATCGATGATTTGCCCGACCCTGACACTCCAGTGAATACAACAAATGAATTGCGCGGAATGTCGATGTCGAGCCCGCGAAGATTGTTTTGTCGCGCGCCGCGAACTTCAACGAAGCCGTCTTTGGATAGGTTGTCTCCGGTAGCCATACTTAAAGCCGTGTGTTGCCGCTCGTGAAGGGCGCAGTTGAAAAATTCTAAGTGTACCGCGGCAATCTAATTTTATTCGGACACATTAAACTATTGAGGCGAATCGGCGATTTCGACCTAAGATAGGTGCGTGCCCCATGTCAATTCCTGCAATTCGGATGCGCCAACGCCTTCTTCTTTTCAGAGTTAGCTTACTCAACCGAGCGTCAATCGCGCTTGCGTTGTCAATGCAAGTGGCCGCATGCTTTTCGTCAACCGACGTTCCATGTTTTGCCAATACGATATCCGGAGGTGCATCTTCCGGTGCAGCATCCACTGCAGCATCCAACTCCGCATCCGGCGCTGCACAATGCCAATCGCCAAAGTTTGCGTTGACGGTCAGAGCCCGTCCGGAAGAGTTGTATGAAGAACTCACCGATCTTGACTTTGGGAGGTTGCAACCAGATACGGTTGCGGTTTCTACATCCAAAAATTCGGAAAAGACTCACGGGTTTACGCGCACAGTTGCGAATTTTCTCTTCGACATGAGTGGTATCGACTATTCTAAGGAAGGCGCGGACATTGCGCTTGAAAAGTTTAATGATATTCGCTCTGAGTTCACCAAGCAGTGCGAACTCGAAATTGGTAGGTGGGACACGCACAAAAAAGCGTGCCTGGCAATTTTGGAATTGGCCGATTCTGTTGGAACTGACTCGGCACTAGATGCGGTGAACATGAACCTACCGTTCGAAACTCTGACTCAACATCTCGGAAGAACCCATGCTGAGCGCATTCTCGACACACTTGTGCGAGCGAAACAGTACTCGATGCAAGTGGAAGGTCCCGCGCTCTCAAAAGGATTTTCGGCCAGGGAAGAGTTGACGGATCAGTTGATTGGATACAGTCTTGACACCGATGTGATTTATCAGGATTTGAAGAATAAGCTTGGTTCGTTCAGCAACAAAACTCCGGCACAGCGCACCGCCAGCAAGGTCACATATTCAGGGCTAAATATTGCGGGATTGGTGCCGACTATTGTCGCTCCGATCTCTTCGGTGACTCAGGGAGGAGCGATCTTTCTAAACGGTGGTCCCGAAGTAGATAAATTGTTGAAAGAGATGTGTCTAGCAAAGCTGCTTGAACGCAGAAAAATGCTGCTCTCATGTGAAGTTCGATTTGGCTTGGCGGCTTTTGAGAAAGCTGATAAAGACAAAAACCCTGCTTTGAAACACGCTGCCGCCGCTTTGCTGAAACGCGTTTGCGGCGGCAACTATTTAGCACGTATCGATGAGCAGAAAGCGCTTTGTCAACAGCAACTTGTGCCCGGGCTCTAGCCAGACTCTAGCCTGATGCTAGCAGACTTAGCCAGACGTTAAGCCCGACTATTGCAAGTCAATCTCGCGAATCTGATTGTGCGCGGGAATCAAATGCTTGGTTGATCTGCCAATTACATTCGATTTTGTGGTGAGTGCGTCGTTGAAGATCATTGGTTCCGCAACGCGTTTTTGCTCAATCATTGCATCAGATATTGTTGTTCCTTCCGGAATTTGATGAATCGAAAACATAACCGGTGCTTTTGCACTACTGGCGGAATCTGAATAAAGACTTTGCTCCGCCTGTTTGCGTTCATACATCTCTTCTTGCTGTGCGATCCTTCCAGTCACCATCATGGTGGCTAAGACTGCCAAACCCATAATTACAAGTAGCATCAAAGCTGGTGGCATCTTTGAAAGGGCTATAAACAGTGCTCTAAAGGGACTCATTGTTTCTACCTACTTTTCTTTCCTTACCCATTTTAAGATTCGGTGTATTGATACTCGATTATTTTTGTGACTCCATTCTCTCCCAAGAAATGCTCGAAGCCCTTGCTCTGAAGCATGGTTTAAGGATTGTCAAGGGGGGGGGGGGATCCAAAGCTCCTAAAATCATTAAAACGCCGGTAGATGCAACCAGTACCACGTTGAGGACAAATTCGTGTTCAGAAATCTTATGGCGACCCTGTTGCTGACCAGCCTTGCAGCCGCGCCGGCGCAGGCGTATTACGACGACTACCTACCTGCGCCGCTTAAGAAGTCAGCGAAGATGCTGCCGCAAAAGACTGTCGCCTATGATTTCGATCACACCTGGAAGTCCGAACCGATTCCCGGTGTAATCGCCGAAAATGCCGAGGGTACTTTCTCTATAAAAGGAACGGACAAGGCTGGCAAATCCTGGAAAATTGAAGAGGCTGAGTCTCGATCGTTCGGCGGAAGTTGTTATGTTGCTGATATAGACAAGAATGGCTTCGATGACTTGTTCTTTTTCTTTTACACCGGTTCGTGCGGGCTGCCATTTTACGGCGGTGTCGCAGTGTTTTTTGACAAGGAAGGCAAACCGCATAGAGAAGAATTCGTAAGCAGATTCACGGCTAATAAGAACGGACTGCAAGATCTTCTGCAAGCCGAGGATGGAAAAGGTGCATACCTCGTAGTTCAAGACTTGGCAAATGGCGCGCAGAAAGGGCGCGATTTGGGCTATTGGCGTTGGTCGATGTTCCGCGCGCGCAATTGTAAGTTTGAAGAAGTGAAGTCGGCGCTCGGAATGCAGTTTCCATCGTTTGTCTGGTATACGACTAAACCAAATCATCTGTTGTCGAGCAACGGCGTACAGCTTGAACGCCAATTTCAAGCTCGTGAAAAGAGCAGGCAAAAATAGTTACTTTGGTTCGATCTGCAACAGCGTGTTCAAAGACGTGATGTCTTCCGGCTTGAGAGTTTGTGGTGCCGCTTCGTCGTTTTTCAAGAACACGTTCAAGAATTTTGTGGTGGCAAATTGAATTGCTTTTTGCATGAGTTCATTGTCGCCTCGTTCG
Organism: uncultured Candidatus Obscuribacterales bacterium; assembly: GCA_964478655.1. Taxonomy (GTDB): domain Bacteria; phylum Cyanobacteriota; class Vampirovibrionia; order Obscuribacterales; family Obscuribacteraceae; genus CAYZJR01. The sequence continues at coordinate 10,167 of CAYZJR010000042.1, read as the reverse complement.
GGAGGTCCGAGCGCCGCTGAGAACATCGCCGCAACACTTCTGGTAGAGGCTCGCGTTGCTCTGCCAGCGAACGTCATATGGTTGGCGCCTTTTATCACGACGAAAAACTTCCCGCCAGGAGGGCAGCCTACGAACGCTTGTCTCCTGTCAGCCGCTTTAGTGTTGCCGGTTTGATCGTATGTTCCGGTCATGAACAGAGCAGGTTCAGTAATGTTCTGCCATGCCGTGTCGTCATCAAACCCGAATTTCTCCCTCTTGGTTTGAAGACCTTGCGGTGAAATTGCCATGATGCACTTTACTCTGGTGTCGCGTGGATTGTTTGTGACGTACTTCTTCGCTACTTCAGGCACCTTGCCACCGCCGATGATGACAGCAGTAAACGCACCATATGAATGGCCGCCGACTGCAATACGGTTCGTGTCTATCTGTATGCCGCTCTCTTTTTGTATTTTAGGAATACTGTCTATAACAAATGAAATGTCACGGAAACGGTTGTTCCATCCTTCATAGTCGGTTGGCAGCTTGTGCACCTCGTTCAGGATCTTCCTCAGACCAAGAAGTGGAATAGCGGGCTTACCAATGGTGTCCGCATGTGTCGGTTGAATCACGGCGAATCCATTATTCGCCCAATATTGAGACAAGTACCGATAACTGTCTTTGGAGCCGCCGGCGCCGTGCGAAAAGACAATTGCCGGCAGCGGTTTGCTTGTGATTGGGTAAGTGATGCGGACATGCAGATACTTGTTTCTGGAGGCATCGTGCAGAACGAGGTCATCAACAGATTTGATCTGCTCAGTCGCAGCGACTGTTGCAGGTGATTCATGCGCGAATGCGCCTTGAATGGGGCTGACAGCAACCGTAAGCGCCAAAAACAAAGTGACGACTCTTACAAAGGTTCTTATGGCTGTTCCCCAAAATTTCAGTGATTCCGAGCAGTATGATACCGCAAATCCGCTATCCCTACGCCTCTGCGCAAACTCTTGGCTATTGCGACCGTTTCCATTCCATTATGTCGGAACTAGAGTCGATGTTTTCCGTCTCTGCCAGGGTCTTCAATAGATTGCTCGCAGTATGAAGCCGAAGACAGCGTGGAGGTCCCACAGTGGACACGAAAGAGATCTCATCTAAAGGGGGCGTTCGGCTCGCGCTGGCGATCGCAGTATCGGGAATGATAGCCGGTTGCAGTGCGGCTTTTCTAAACCCCCTGAATCACGGTGGGCAAAAATCGGAAGATGCCATTTCTTCCGATACTCTGAAGTTGAATGGACGCATCGAGGCTATTGAGACTAAGTTGGCGACCTCGTTTCCGGCGACTGTTACTGAAGTTTTGGTGAAGGAAGGAGATCGTGTGAGCAAAGGGCAGGTGCTCCTGCGTTTTGATGACAACGGCGTAGAATCGCAACTTAGCGCAATCGACAATCTCATTTCCGCAGCTGAAAGGGAGAAGCGAGCCGCCCAGCGATGGCTTGCCGAAGTGCGTGCTGCAAGTAAGAAAGTCAAGAAAACATCGGCTAAATTGGTGAAGCCTGCGCCTGTTCCTCAAACCGTCGCTCAAACAGATACAGTTGCCAAAGCCGAGTTGGAAAGCCCGGAAGCAGCAATGCGTGAGGCATTGAGTGCTTCGCCGGTTCCGAACACTACAAAGGAACTAAACAAGAAATACAAGCACCAATTAGCCAAGCTTAAGCGCGAGTACAAGTCTAAACAGACTGCTCTGAAGATTGATACGGCGGTGGCTAAAGCGCTAATCAATGATGCAAAGGCTGAACAGAAGGAACAGTCGGAGCTTGGACAGAAGGCACAAATCGAACAAAATGCCCCGAATGATCAAAAGGATTCGAAGGACCAAACTGCGCAAAAAGATCAAAAGGAACAGTCAGAAACCGCAAACACAAATGCGATTGCACGGAAGCGACCAGACATCGAGGCGCTAGAAAGAATGCATGCAGCCATGGCTTTGAAAAACGCCGGCGCAAACTCTGCCGGCATTCCTAGTATGAACATGCTGCCTGCAAATATGGCGCAAGCATTGAACGCGAACTCCTTCAATGCAAATGCGCTCAACGCAGGCGCGCTGTCCAATAGCGCCCTTTCGAGTAAGGTTTCGGCATATCAGATTGAGGCGAAACTTGCCGAAGCAGATGCGGCAATCGCAAAAGCTAAGGCGACACGCGAACAGTTAGTAAGCAAGAAGAACTCGTCGACTCTCGTGAGCCGCGCTGATGGAGTGGTTTCGGCGTGCAACATCAATCCTGGTGAGTTTGCGCTTCCTGGGCAAGTACTTATCAGAATCTCTTCTCCCAACCGCGTTTACTTGCGCGCCTTCGTTGCAGAAGGTGAATTGAGCAAAGTCAAAATCGGACAAAAGGCTCAAGTCTACCTCGATGGCGCAGTCGATAAAGTCCTCAACGCAACGATCACATCTATTGATGAGACCGCATCGTTCACTCCGGAGAGCGTCTACTTTAAAGATGATCGAGTCAAACAGGTTTTCGGAATTAAGCTCCGCGTCGACAATACCAACGGCATCGCCAAGCCGGGCATGCCCGCTGATGCAGTGGTGTCACTGATCGAATCAAGGGGTTAGGCCCATGGCATTGAAAGGAACTGCAATCGATGCATCGACAAGTAACACTGCTGCACGCCGAAACATTGTAGTGCGGTGCCATGGTGTATCGCATACGTTTCACGGAAAGCAACACCTGCGCGATGTCGACATTGAAATTCCGGCTGGAAAGATTTTTGGAGTAATCGGACCCGATGGTGCAGGCAAAACAACGCTGTTGCACATTCTTTCCGGGATAGTCGAGCCGAAACAAGGAGTAGTGCAAGTACTCGGCAAAGCGCCACGTGATGCGCGTCTTGATATCGGATACGTGACGCAGAAGTTGTCGCTCTATCAGGACCTGACGGTGCAAGAGAATCTGCAATACAGTGCAGGTGTCAAAAACGTTTCTGCTGAGGTCGATGCGCGAGCCAATCTTGCTCAACTCGGCTTGGATAGGTTTTCCAATCGCCTCGTGCGCGATCTCTCAGGTGGAATGAAGCAGAAGTTGGCTCTGTTGTGTGCGCTGGTTTCTCGTCCTCGCTTGCTTTTACTTGATGAACCAACCAGTGGATTAGACCCGATTGCACGACGAGAATTTTGGCAGCTGATCGCAAAAGTCTGCCAGGACGGAGTAACAGCGGTTGTTGCTACACCACGGCTGGAAGAGGGTGAGTTCTGCCACCACATTGCGCTGATTGAGTCAGGTCGCATTCATGAAAGCGGTTCTCCAAATGAACTTCGCAGCCGCTCCGGACTATGTCGCCTGGAGATTGAAACAAACGAGCTCGACAAGTCGCGAGATTTGTTACGCGACACGACCTTTAGAGACGAAGTGGGTGTCGAAAGCGTGTTTCTGCGCGGCAATCGTTTGGAGGTCTTGGTCGAGAGCAAAAATGGTGCACGCAGCCACGTGGAACAGCGACTTACTGACGCAGGCATTCAATTCAACTCCGCTCGGTCACTGTTAACGCTTGATGATGTCTTCGTGCTCAAACTAAAGCAGCAGGATCAAACAATTGATCACACGCCAATCTCCTATCCACGCATGAAAGAACTCACCAACTGCCAAGGAAAAGTCGCTGTGGATCTTCAAGACTTGTCCAAGCGGTTCAAGGATTTTACTGCTGTGAATCACCTGAATCTGCAGATCAAATATGGCGAGATTTTCGGTCTACTCGGCGCAAATGGTGCTGGAAAAACCACGACTATAAAGATGATTTGTGGTTTGGTAAACGCCAGTGAAGGAACAATCAAGATTGCAGGCGAAACGCAAGATATAAGGAAGCGTGATTGGCGCAGTCGCATTGGCTATATGAGCCAAAAGTTTACGCTCTATCCGGACCTGACCGTGATGGAGAATTTGCAGTTTTATGGCTCTGCATACGAGCTTCCGCGAACCGTGCTGAGTCGAAAAATTGAGTGGGCGCTGAAAACTTGCCAGTTGGAGGAATCGAAGAATAGCATTGTCGGCTCGCTCCCAGTAGGTTTGCAGCAGCGCCTCGCATTCGCAGCCTCGGTGCTGCACGAACCTGAAATTTTGATTTTGGATGAGCCGACTTCCGGAATCGATCCGTTAGGAAGACGACAATTGTGGCGTCTGATAAGAGGTTTCGCAAGAGAAGGAACCGCAATTCTCGTCACGACACACTTCTTGGATGAAGCGGAGTATTGCAACTCTATCGGCTTGATGGTCGATGGAAATCTCGTTGGATTGGGGTCTCCTGAAATACTGAAATCTGAATCGGGTCAGATTTTTGCAGTTCGAACCTCGCAGGTGCGAGATCTTTTTGCCTGCCTTTCGAAACGATTAGAACCGTGGCGCCTGTCGATCTTTCCGGAGGGCATCCATATTCACTCGACTGACGATCTTCAATCGGACGAAGAGGCAGTGCGAGATGCATTGCGCGAATGCGGGTTTGTCGCCCCGAAGATCGAGACAATAAATCCAACCTTGGAAGAAGCCTTTATCTCGCTAGTGCACCGAGCGAGGGGGAGACAGAAATGATGGGCGTATCGCTACGCCGTGTGCTCGTGCAGTCCATGAGGGAATGGCAGGAGTTCAGACGCGATTGGGTGAGCTTGACACTTGCGTTTGTGCTTCCTCTAACCACACTTCTGCTCATAGGCTATGGGCTAAGGCTGGAACTGAAGAAGGTGCCAGTCGCGATTGAAGATAGAGACAAATCAACCACGAGCAGGGTAATTGCAGAGCGATTGTTCTCCACCAATATGTTTGTTCCGGTAGCCTCCAACAACAGTAAACACGCAGAGTCCACTTTGCGCGCAGATCGTGCACAAGTGGCAATTCTGCTAGAGGACGGTCTGCAAAAGAAACTTGATCGCGGCGAACCGGTGACGATCAAAGCGATGATCGATGGAAGCGACATCAACAGTGCTATGGCTATCAAAGGCGTTCTCGACAATGCGGCAAGCAGCAATTTCTTTTCCTCCAGTCAGTGTTCGATAATTCCGGCACCTCGCGTGGTGCCCAATGTTCGAACCTGGTTTAACCCGGGACGAAAGGAAGATCTGTATGTCGTACCCGGATCGTTCGCTGTTATTTTGTGGATTTTTCCGCCGCTTCTTGCTGCTATCGCGGCTGCTCGAGAAATCGAGCACGGAACCATTCTACGAGCCTTCACATCAAGCTTGAATGCAATGGAATTCATGCTCGGGAAGGGCTTAGTTTACTTCGCGATTGGAATGTTTCAGGCACTTGCGATTTTCGCATTGAGCAGCGTCCTCTTTCAATTGGACATAAAAGGCGACCCTCTGCTTCTATTGTTAGCGACCATGTTTTATGTCATCGCAGCTGTGATGTTCGGCTTCATACCGGGCTTTCGAGCACGCTCTCAAACAGTTGCGATGCAGCTGATTTCGACCACCGGTTTCTTCCCGGCGCTGCTATTGTCGGGGTTTGTCTATCCAATAAGCAACATTCCGCCGCCGCTCGATCTGTTCCCTTACTTCGTTCCTGCTAAGTATTTTGTGGACGTCTGCAGAGATAGTTTTGTCAGAGGCGCTGGATGGAACGGCGCAGGTAATGCGGTATTTGTATTGCTCGGCTTTGCAATCCTCTTTTCCTACTTTGCTTGGACTGGCTTGCACAAAATGCAACTGAGGAGCAAATGATGCGTAAGAAGCAGATTGCTATGATCTTCCGTAAGCGGCTCTGGGGGCTGATTACTAAGGAGTGTCGCCAGATTCTGCGCAACAAGCATCTTCTCTATTTGCTCCTCATACCGCCAACACTTCAGCTATCGATTCTCGCATACGCACTGCATCCCGGAGTCGATCACATGAAGGTTGGCGTGGTTGATTACTCCCAGTCCATCGCGGCTCGGGACTTGGTCTCTGCCATTACTTCGTCTGGAACTTTCCATCCCATAAAATATGGCTGCGCAGAAAAAGAAATGTCCTATGCCCTCAGCAAGGGGGAGATTGGCGCGGGCCTGGTCATTCCGCCTGAGTTCGCCAATCAGCTCGACCAAAATGAAAAGGCACCGGTGCAGATTCTCATTGATGGGGTTGATGCCTACAGCGCCGGAATTGCCCGCAGCAGTTTAGTGCAAACAGTGCGGAACTTCAAAGCAGATCGATCCAATGCTGAGACAAATGATGAACCCGCAGACGGCATATCTGCAAATAGCGAGTCCGCTAAGGTGAACGTGACAATCAAAGACATTGATATCGAGAAGATACTGGGCGCCCCTCTTCCCAAACGATCGGTTTTGCATACGGACGTGAAGGTTCTATACAACCCTGATTTAGAAAGCAGCTGGTATTTCATTCCGGGTATTTTGAGCAGCGTCATCACGCTCATCGGAATTCTGGTTTCGTCAGCCGCTCTTTTGCGAGAACGCGAATCAGGAACCCTCGAACAACTCTTCGTCACTCCTTATTCGAATGGTGAGATCTTGGTGGCGAAAATCCTGCCGCTGTTTCTTCTACTGTTTCTCGATCTTTTTTTGGCGGTGGCACTTTCAATGGTGGTGTTCAAACTTCCATTCAGAGGTGATCCTTCGCTGTTCCTTGCTGCGTCTGCGCTTTATATTGCTGTGACCGTTGGATTCGGAATGATCTTGTCCAGCGTCTGTACGGCTCAGAGACAGGCTCAGCTCGCATCGTATTTCATTTTGATACCAACAATTTTGTTGTCGGGCTCGTTGGTGCCCGCAAACACTATGCCTGAGTTTCTGCAGGCAATAGCCGCATTCAATCCGCTCCTTTATTACACTCAAATACTGCGAGGCGTGTTTTTGAAAGGTGCTGACTGGTCAATCTATTGGCACTCCGTACTGATCTTGGCCGTCTTTGTTTCTGTTCAATGGTTGTTCTGTCTTTCACGTTTCTATCAATTGAGATTTGGAAAGATTTTGGCAAAAACGGCTTAATTGAGGGCTCAAGTATGAAGTCGAGTATTCTTACTAGGAAACTAGGAGCTGCATTTTTTGCGTGTTTATTGGCGGTCTCTGCAATGCCTTCATTCGCTGATAATGAGGAACAAGGCGCAGATGTTGCGAATTATTATTTAAGAAGAGCACATGCCACAATTCCTCAATTTTCAATTGTCAGTCCTGCGCTTTTGCGCGGTGCTGCCCCTGGGCAAGCCGGTTTAGAGCTGTTGAAACAAGGTGGAGTTAAAACCATTATTGATTTGCGCGGTGAGAAACAAGAGCTGAACTATAGCGAGGAACAATCGGCTAAAAATCTAGGTTTGCAGTATGTTCGGCTGCCAATGAGGCACCTAGATCCGATTCCTCAAAGCTACATCAAGCGATTCACCAGAATCGTAGAAGACCCTGCTAATCACCCGGTTTACGTGCACTGCGAGCAGGGGAAAGATCGCACCGGAGCGATGGTGGCATTATATAGATTGAAGACCTCAGGATGGTCTCCAACACAGGCTTACAGAGAGATGCTGTCTTTCGATTTTCACCCACTGTTCCGCCCTTTGGTGCAATCTGTCTGGTCTTACAGCAATCAATTAGGATTTAATGAACCACTTCCGCCAATGACTGATGCAGTCGACGACATAAAAAGACGATATCGGGTTATTATGAATGATCAGCGAAACCGGACTCGAGAGCCTGGTGCAAACCCTGCTGATGAGCTGGTTCGCCGACTTCAGTCGGTGATCAAGAATCTCTAAAACGTCTTGAGTTTCTCCGGCTAATTCTCGCTTATTAACCCCAGGAGAACTCAAACATTGCACCATCTACGACCGCTCCTCGCTGCGATCGCATGCACCCTCGTCTGTCTTACCCCTGTATCGGCTCTAAATTCAACTCCGCTAGCAAGCGAATCCTTGGTGAAAGCTCAAGCCTTCATTCCCGGCTTGTATACAGTTTCTCCCGAGCTCGTGCGCGGTGCTCAACCACGACCAGGTGGTTTGAAGCTGCTGAAAGAAGCCGGAGTAAAGACCATTTTCAACCTCACCGAAAATTCTGAACTGGAACAGAAAGAAGCTCGCGAATTGGGTTTGAACTACATCAACATCCCAACATCGCACTTTAAGCCACTGCCGAAAGAGACGATCGACAAGTTCCTTTCAGCAGTCAACAGCCAAGAGATGGCTCCGGTTTTTGTTCACTGCAAAGAAGGCGTTGATCGTACCGGCGCACTCGTCGCGATTTATCGAATCAATGAGGAAAAGTGGTCGGTATCGAAGTCGTACAAGGAAATGATTCAGCACGGCTTTCACCCCTTCTTTACTCAGTTGACCAAGTCTGTGTATGGCTTCGCTGCCAATGGCGGTAAAGTTGATTCGATTCCTTCGCCATGGTTGGGCTCGTTGGCTAATCCGTTCAAACGCTACACAGGTTCGCCGATTCCGCAACCTGCGGATAAGACTCTCGCGACAGATCCAGAACAACTCTAATTCATCTGTCCGTTTAGGGAACCAAAACACTTTGTTTCCGATCTATCCAAGGAAATCGGGAGTTAGTGAGAGTTTTCCTTGCCGTGCAACAGAAATATGCAACTGGTTCGCTATCGACCAAGCCATTGAAATGGATAGCAGTGTTCTTCTTGGTGTCGCTAATGGTGTCAGGCTGTGGCGCACACAAAGCGTCAGATGTCCTCTATTGGGGCTCTGTTCCTAACGAAGAAGGAATGAAGATATTGAAAACAATGGGCTGTAAGCTCATCATCAATCTTCGAACCAATTCGCACAAAGGCAGAGCGAAATATGCTAATTCGCTCGGCATCAAGATGGAGCATATAAACTGTGGCGTCGTAAAGACACCTGAGGAAAAGGAACTTCGAAGGTTCATAACCCTCGTTGCCGACCCGAAAAATCATCCAGTATTTTTGTCGTGCAACGTTGGCATCGATAGAACTTCATACTTTGTCGCTGCCTATCGCATTGCTGTCGAGGGGTGGACTGTTCCTCAGGCGCTTGCTGAGGCAAGAGTGCATGGGTTGAAGAAATGGTGGCCAACGTTCCGTGAGTACGAAGATTCGCTTCGATCAAACGAAGCATTGATGCGGCGATTGGCAAAAGAGTTTCCATCGCACTACGTCGCATATGATGCAAGCAAACTCCCCTGTCCGTGCTTCGAATTGAACAAGAAGACTTTGGAACTTGTTGGCGAGTACAAAGAGGACGCCGAAGAAAAGCAGCGGTCCGTATACAAACTCAAACCTGCTTCAGCAGCCGTACAATAGTCAATTGCGTTAAATAAATTGAATGCTCGTCAGATAATCAGAAGGAAAAGAAAATGGCGTCAGGTAATCGAATTCTTGTCACAGCGACAATCGCAATAGCGCTTCAGATGCTTGTTGCACCGTATTCTGTAAAGGCAACTCCTTTGGACAATCTGGATGACGCGAAACGAGAGTTAGCGGGTCAAGTCGCTAAGACGGAAACCTCGAAGCAAGTCAGTAACGAACAAATGCGAAAGATCAAAGACCTTGTCGATGCTGCAGGTAAGATCGAAAAAGAGTTTGCGAAGCAATATCCTGACAGCAGCCGTCAAGCATTGCTGCCGATGTATGCCTTGCTTGATCGCCAAATCGCAAACATATCGGGTCAAAAACCAAACTTCGGTGATGAATTGGTTGGTGCATCTAGAAACAATAGTGAAAAGGATATCGCCGCCGGTCCTTTGGACAATAGAATCTATCTCATTAGATTCAAAATCGACACGGCGCTTACATACGCTACTTTGAGCAAAGAGCAGGCTGGGTTTTTCAGCGATGAAATTGAACGCTTGAAACAGCTTGAAGATCTTTGGAGCGATGAAAACGGGAAGATCAACAAAGTCGATCGCCAAACAATTACGTACATGATCGATTTGCTTGAACATGATCTCAAACCGCGGATCAATCATGGCGGAACAATTCACATCGCCGGAAAGAAGCAGATGAAAACACTGTTTAGAAAGACCCCGGTGACGGCGCAATATAAATGGTATCCGAGTCGTTTCGGTGGATATTATGATGCGACTGGACAAATAAATGGAAGGTTTACGACCGAAGACATCTCCAGATATGGTGGCGTCATTCATAATGAAAGCATGACCTCTCATAAGGGAAGCGGCCAGACTTAATCGGTATCTGGGCACCACGCGCTCCGCACCACGCGCTTCGCACCACGCGCTTCGCACCACGCGCTT
>CAYZJR010000041.1:15566-53026 GCA_964478655.1 uncultured Candidatus Obscuribacterales bacterium | reverse complement strand
CTTAGCGACATCGGTGATTGCATCAGCGCCTCGAAAGGAACCCGCGCAAGTTCTCCATCCGGACTAATCCAAATACGATCGATCTGAGCCGGAAGTTTTTTCAAAGCCTTTGCCAGTATCAACTCGCCAAGTTCAGCAGTCTGCTTGTCTGAAACAGTCTGCCAGAGCGCATCTTCACGCCAGCCAGAGATTGCAGATTCAAGATCCTTCACCGTTCCTACAATAAAAAACACTGGTCCAATTTGCTTGGTAATCAGGAAACACCCAAATTGTGCGACGCCTTTCTCATCGGAGTATTGAACGAAATCAAGCACAGCCTCATTCGCCATCAGCGACTTCTGAAACGACGCGACATCTTTGAGTCCTTCTGGCACGGCGCGTAGCAAGCTCAATTTCTTTTCTGCATTCTGCATGAACAGCGTCACTAAACCTCTGTTTGCGATCAACAAACCGGCATACAGCGAGCGCACAACTTCTGTATACAGGGCTCCTGTATGGCGTTCCCCATAAAGCCTATTCATTGAGGGTTTCGCGTGATCCGTCTTCGCGTGATCCGTCTTCGCGTGATCCGTCTTCGCATGCTCCGCCTTCGCATGATCCGTCTTCGCACGATCCGTCCTCTCATGATCCGTCTTTGCACGATCCGTTTTCGCCTGATCCGTCCCCTCCCGATCCGTTTTCACAGAGTCACTCTTTTCCTTCGGTGCGTTTTTTTCGGACTTGCGGTTTTTGGAGGGGGTCGACTCCAAAAGCTTGGATGTAAAATCCGATCGTTGAACATTTAGTGCAGTGTCCCAAAGCATCTGCTCAAGAGATTCTTTCTCCTGTGTGAGTTTGTCATTCTGTGCGAGCCAAGCTTCGGGATCGGTGACGCGCTTTTCGGAGAGTTCCCAGTCGGCTAGAAGACCTCTCAACTCTGATAATCGCTTGGTCTCTTGTGGCTTTAGTGTCTGAGTTACGAAGATGAGGCCCGACTGCCGACGCAATAGTTCCACCAATAGACCCTTCCACTTCATTACATATGAGTATGATGTAGAAACGTCAGCGGCGTTGGAACTGCTATAGCGCAATAACGCGTCAAGTTCCTCCCTCGTTTTTTGAAGATACTCGCTTTGTGTGGCGAAGGACATTTTCGAAACTACATCGGGCAGCGAGTGATTGAAAACCAACGCCGCATCTTGTGCATAGAGAGCAGACTCTTTGGGGTTACCTAATTTCGCAAAGCAATCAGCGAGGCGCCTGTAGTCGTAAATTGCAATATCAAATCCATCGCGATTGAATAGCTTCTTCAGAATTTTTATTGAGAGTTTGAAGTTTCGAATTGCTTCCTCGAACAGCCCTTCATCGGCGTTTATGTCGCCTAAAAGCTGAAGAAGCTTTGCGCGCTCAAATGTGAAGCGAGATTCTGCGCCTGCAAGTTTCATCGCGACGAGGTTATTGTTGCGAGCCTTTGCAAACTCACGCTGCCGCTTAAGAACATCGATTAACAAAATTCGAAGATGCAAATCCTCAGCATCCACGCTAGCGCCTTTCTTCAAGTCACCGCGGGCGCGCAGCGCAGCTTGAACTCGCTGGTGAGCAATGGACAATTTTCCTTTCTCCATCGCGATCGTCGCTGATGCTGACAGTGACTCTACAAGTGGTGCCCCTTGGATTGATTCCTTTTCGACAATTGCCATGGCCCGATCAGCGAAAACTTCAGCAAAGGGCAAGTCTCCTTCTTCAAAACTAATCGATGACAGACGAGCGTAGCAGAGGGAAATCACTGATGGATCAGCGTTTCCGGACGAAAGAATATCTGTCAAACAACGCCGAGCATTTAGGTAGTTGTCGTGTTTCAAGAAGATGTCGAACAATGCCATCATGCCTTGAGCAAACTTGTCTGGAGACACCTCCTTCGCGCCTTCGCTCAGCAGCTCATACGCTTCCTGGGCAGCCTTGTTTCCTGAGAACTCAGCCTTCTCAGCATACGCGCAGTAGCAAAAGTAAAGCAGCTTGTTGAATAGGAGCTCTCTGACGGCAGGAGTTCCGCCGCGCATTTGGAATTCCTCCTTGCGCTGCTTCGCACGCTCTTCATCTTCTTTGTTAGTTGAAACATACAGGTAGTTCTTTGTCGCAAGTGCATCAGGACTGAGCACCGCGAAGCCCCACGGGCCCCCTCTCTGATAGAGCACATCTTCCAACTGCAGTCGAAGCGCCGTGTCGAGATCGAAGGTTCGGGTCCACATTGATCCAGTTGGCTTCGTCAACTCGAGCAAAGAGAGCGCGCGAAGCGAGACGGCAAACCAATTTGACTTCGGTTCGTAAAGCCGCATTGCCAGCCCCTTTTGGAACATCACCTCCATCAGTTGCGACTGGTCGTTGAACGTTCGTTCCGTCAGTTGAGATTCAGCGCAAGCAAAGTGTTTACGCGCAGATTCAAGGTTCGCCTTCAGTTGGATCTTGAGCAGAGCCAACATCAACTCATTGTCGGATACGAAGATCTTTGTTTCTTCAGTCTTTTCTCTGCGGTCCAAGACGGCGGCTCGTCCGGTCGCAACTTTTATAGCATCGCTTATCTTTCCAGTTGCACGAAGGTTCGCAATTTTTGATGCTGAATCCAACAGGTCGCGGAGGTCCGGAGATGGTGAAGGCGCGGAAAGTCTTTCCTTGATGTGAAGTTGAGCGAACCAAAATGCATGCTCGTTCCACGCTTTGAAATATGTGGGTTCAAAGACGACCATCTTGGCTCGCCAATATTCTTGATCGTAGGTTATGGCTCTGGTATCGCCGACGGTGTACGCATCGTAAAGATGCGAGGCCAAACCATACATGCTTCGAATGTCGCAAAGCGCCGCGATCTTCATGATCGCTTTCTGGATGGAGGGCAACGTCTCCTTTGTCTCGCCTTCAAGCAATTTTCTAGCGACAATGGTGTCTGCAGGGAAATAGAACTCGGGATCTACAAAAGGTTTGCACTGTCCGACGTATTCGGTTCCGAAGTAGATGGGATTGGACGTTTTCACCTTTAGATATGCGCCGAGATCGGCAATGCTCTTCCCCAGCTGCTGTTGCGCTTCGCCGCTATTGCCTGACTTCTGCAGCAAATAGGCAAGGAGATACTCGAAGATTGGGAGTTCTGCAACAGGGCCTCCGTCCTTCGCAATTTGCTTCAAGATTGAAACGACTTCGCGCAGTTCTTCAATCGCTTCTCGCTCGCGCTTTAGTCTTTGTAGTGCGACAGCGCGAAAATAGCAGCAGTAGGCAATTCCAATCGACTCAGCTTTTACTTCACGTGCCCGATCACGAGCAAAAACAAGAAGCTGCTCCGCTTGTTCGTTGAGACCCATCTGCAAACATTCTTTAGCCGCACACAAATCGACTTTCCAAGGATCAGCAGTGTTCGACTTTCCAAATACGTCAAAACCACCAAAGGGATCGTAGCCGTCAGTCTTCTTTTCCGACTGCGGAACCTTCAATTCAGCCTGCGCTTCGGTCTTCTGTTGCGCGGCGGAGTTCGAACCGTCTGCCCAAGCAGCGTTGCATAAGAACAAGACCGCAAGAAGAAACGAAATTACTCGAGTAGTTGTTTGCATGCTGTTAGTTCGCAGAACCACTTACTTTTGTTGCACGCTTTGCTGTTCTGGAGCTTGCGATTCTGGAGCTTGCGATTCTGGAATTTGCGATTCGGATTGTTCCTGCGCATCGGTCTCCGGCGGCAAATTCGCGTGCCGCCTGGCGACGGCAGGCGGAAGATAGTTCTTTAATGCAATCTGTTTATCACCAACTTCCAAGACAGGTTCCGTCACTCCGATGTGATACACAGTCCAATCTTTTAACTGCCCTCTTCTCACAACGTGCAATCGAAGCAACACAGATTTCACGCGCGGCAGTTTCGACTCAACTTGTTCCATCGAAACAGTCAAACCAGCCGGAGTCTTTACCGGTCCTGGGTCTTTCGGATGCAGGTAAACCAGCGCATCCTTTCCCAACGCTTCCAACAAAATCTTTTCCGTTTCTGATTCAGAACTTGCACCGTTGTCGACTGTCACACCGTAAGAACCGGATTCGGTGGCATCAACACCGCGCAATTTTTCGGTTGGCCGATACTCGATTTCGTGACTTTCTTTAGGGCGTTCCATCAAACCAGGACTCAGTGATGGGCGCATTCTCAGGGTCAAACCTTTCCACGCATCTTTGTCCGGGTCAGTCAAAAACTCATTCAGTTCCGCCTCAGTCATTGACTGACCGTACGCCATTGGCAATGGAAGGAACAGTGGTTTGTAACCCTTCGAAAAATCAATAGGAACATCGACGACTACATCTTCCGGTTTCTCCCAAGGAACAATCGATTTAGCGTCAGATTGCGTGGGTATTCGTTGAAACTTGGAGTTGCCAAAGTCGAATTGCTTGCCCATGATGAACGCGAGGTTAGGCTCTTCGCCAGACGCATATACAAGGTATGAAACCCAGCCGCCCTTTGCCGGGCAGCGGCAGGCATTGCCTCCGAAGTTTTTGACTGTTTTCTTATAATCGCCGTTTCTTATGTCACGCAAAAATCGGTTGGTCGTGTCTCGTGGATCGGCGTTCGAAAACGTGTTGAAGAGCACCGTACAGGTGATCATGAAAACAATAATCGCCAGTGCAGGAAACGCAAATCTCATTGAACATTTGACCGACGAGAGAGCTCTTGAGAATTTACTCTTTCAGCGATGTTGCCTAACACTCTCTTGATATGCAATTAACTCTGATGGAGGCTTCTAGAAGCGACACTGTGCTACATTTGTAAAGTCTAGCATGCATTCAGGGGTACGAGCTTATGGCAAGCCTGCCGCAAGTTTCCAGCGTCGTCATATTGTTTTCAGTTGTGGCCGCAATCGCCTTTTTCTGGCGGTTTTACAAGGACAAAGAGTGGACGAAATTATCGTTCAAGGATTTTCCGAGCGGCTTGATTGTGATGGCAAGCGTATTGGTGCCGTTTGCGGCGGTATTTCTTGCAGGGCAGATCCAAAAGGTAGACATCAGCTTCGCTCAGTCGCTGCCGGCGTTTTGCGGTGGTTTAGTGGCGACGTTCCTCTTGAGTCAAATCAAGCTCGCACCGTTTTTGCGGTCGATTCTATTGCTTGCAATGGCTTTTGGGCTGACAAGTCTCCTGCCGCAAGATACCTCTGCAACGATTCACATGATGGCTGCGCTGTCGGGCATGCTCGTTTGGAAACTGGCTGAGAATCTGCTTGGACGCTCTGAATCGACACTTGAAGATGTTTTGCCTGCAGCGATTTGGTTGGGTGGAACATACTGGTGCAGAGTCGGACCATCAATGGATTTCAGCAAGTACAGTTCATTCTTGCTCGGAACTTTGTCTATCGGTTTGTTGGTCAGAATTCTGCAGACCCCATTCGTCAACAACGACAAATGGCTCTACAAGCGAATCATGCTCGCCATCTTCGGAGGAATATGCGTGCTGATGGTCGGCACGAAGTTGTTGCTCAACATGAGCTTTCAAGATCTCTCAGGACTTGCTGGAGCGGGAATGTTGGCTGCCTATCTAATGCGCAGACCGGAGAATGCACAGCAAGCAGCTGAGCCTGTTACAGCCAGCAGCGCACTGAAGGATTTGCTTCTCATCGGAGTGATGACGGTTGCTGCAACACGTTTGTTTGGAACGTATGGACTGCTCGTCTTGGCCGCATCGACAATCGTAGTTCCGACTACCGGTGTGGCACAGATTGCCGGTGGTTTCTGGTTGGCAAAGGCGATTGCACAAAGTTTCATCACTCAATACAACCCCAACGTCACCGGCGTAAACGTGACGCATCCGTATGTAGGAGCTGCTCTTTATGCGGGGTTTCTTGCAGTTCTTGCAGTCAGCCTTGTACTGCGCGATGTTAGCGAACGCAGAATGCTTACGCTGCTAACTCTAGCCGGGTGCGCCATTCTTCCTCCGGCGGCAAGCTATTTTCTCCATTCGGAACCAACATCGAGCATGCTAGTTTCGGCTGGTGTTGCTGGCGTTATCGTCGCGACATTTGCACCGGTAATCTATCAAAAGTCAGTTGCCGCACAAGAGAACGTAATTCTGCTTCCGCTTCTTGCAGGCGCCTTCGCAATACTGACAAACGAACTAATAGACAAAGGTTTATTGTGCCACTCGCAAACTCGCATGCAAGTTTTGATTGGCATTGCAGTATTTGTAAGTATTCTCTTGGGCGTTGGATCGTACTTTTTCAACAAGAAACCGCAGGCACCGGCAGCGCCAGAGCCACCAGCTGCGCCGGCGGAAACAGCGTAGGCTTGGCTGAAAGTTAAAACGGTCTTGTGAATTCCAGATACTTCTGTGGTGGTTTTGCCCTTTGAGCACTTCAGTTGGATTTTGCTCGTCATCTTCAAGACCGCCCTAGCGCAGAAAAGTTGAAAGCGACTGTCGATACGCTCATTCATGTGATACACCTGTGCTCTGAAATTCTCAAAACTCGGCTGCGCCGATTACATCAGACTACTGAACACTGTCTGAGTAGAACCTGAGTTAAACGTCGCAGGGTCTGCGTACTTGAACCTCGAAAGCGATGGATTGTGTATCACCAGATTCGAAAGCGCAACAAGAAGGAGGTCGAGATCATCGAGGCTGGTGTCAGCCCCTTCTAGCATATTTATCTCGCGATACAAGCTCCATTCGCCCCTGAATCTGCCTGTACACTTCAGCTTGAATGCCGGTCGGTGTGGTGTGCTGTTTGCGGCTGATTTTGATAGGTGGAACAATCCGCCGCGGACCCAGAATTGCAATTGTCACTTTGTCCGGCGAAGACTCACACTTGATTTGAACAGGCTGCGACAATGCATTGGAGAATGCAAAATCTGTCTGTCCATACCATACGGTCGCATCGAGCCCCGCCGGAACGGTGCGCATGGTGCGCATATGTGGAGTGCGTTTGTCGATCTTCATGCCTGAGCGAAGGGCTGTTTGGTACAACCCGGATGAAACCAAACAGACGCCTCCACCCACAGTGGCAAAACTATCGCTTCCGACATACGACGGTGCCAAGACGTATCCTCTGCTGCCATTTCGCGGGCCCACTTTCGCGTTGAAGGAGAACTGCTTTCCAGGCTCGATTACAGCACCATTGATTCCTCTGGCCGCTTGCTGAATGTTTATCTTCTGCGCTCTCGAAAGATCTTGCATCGAGATGGTGACACTTGAAAGCGTGTCAGGAAACGGCCGCGTAAACCAATAGAGTGCAAATGCACATACCGGTAACGAGACAACAGTCAGCGCGGCAGCAACCTTTCGGATCCAGGCAAACTTGTTCGCTGCTATTTTAGGTTGCAACCTGCTCACAGTCGCTCCCTCCTACTCCACGATCTGCACAGAATCGAGCGGTGAGAATGCGCGCACGCCCTTCGAATACATACCCTCCAACAAAATCGGATTGATCTGTACTGTTCCTGGAATTTCCATTCTCAGAAGAGTATGGAACTCGCGCTTGCCCTGATACACATATGAACCGAAGAAGACGATGCGGTCATCGAGAACGTCTTGGTGCTGCCACCACACATTGCCCCAATCTCCCTCGTAACCGGCTGCCTTGCTGTCTTCCTTCTGCAGGTTATCCGACATATCGGACTTCACAACCTCGGCACCGCTAGGCAACGGGCATTCCACCATAACGTAAGGAAGCGTCATCGGTGCGTCCACATAGCACTTCATCAAGACCGTCTCGCCAGCCTTGATCTTGCCATCGGCGATTGGAACTGATTTGAATTTGATAGATCCATCACTGGTGGTGGCAGTCGTTTCCAACCGGAAGAACTTGCGTGTAACTTGCAGCCCCGATGGCAGCCCGTTACTCGGAAGTGATTCGTTTGGCTTGAGCTTTCTGAAGTAGGTGAGCAGGCCGTTGTAGTACAAGCGACCCGGCCCGGTTTTCTTCAGAGTAATCGTTTGCTGACCGGCCTTCGGTGTTAAGTCGATCAGTTTTTCCGAATCGTACACATTCGCCTTGTTGAAGGCAAAGTCTATTGGTGTGGTGCCACCAAACAGAGGGCTAATCGCACTAGTGGTGAAATCAACACCACTCGCTTGCGATTGCAGTTCGTCGTCCATCAATACAAGAAACACTTGCGACGTCGACTTCGTATTGGACCAGCCATCCTTTCCGCGCTGCGCCATGAGCCATTGTTTTATGCTCTCGATTGCAGTGCGATTCGAAGGCTCAACCGCAAGAATGGCTTGCATAGCCAGTGCTGTCGTTCCAACCCCATCGAATCGATAGGTGTAGTCGGACACGCCCGAGAGCGCAAGTCGCTTGATCATATCGACCGTGTGGTCCCAATCGAGTGTGCTCTCACCTTTATTGGCAAGCGCAAGCAGCCTCGAATAGAGCTTCTTCGCAGTCGCATCATCACCTTTATTGTGCAGTGCAATGATGAGATAGCTCAGTGGCTCCGGCGCCAGTGTCATGTGCTTCGACACAATCCAATCCTGAACTTTCGGATCCCACTTGTCCTTCCACAAGCTAAGCGAATACATCATGCGCGCAATATCCGTTTGCGCCTCGATGTCGTTGTAAGAGCTCGGCACATGCTTCGGATCAGTCAGTTGCTTGTGCGCATCGACGATGCCTTTTTGCATCCACTTGCGCCCGGTGTCAGTCAACGATTTGTCGACTTTGTAGCCGCAATTGTTCAGCAGTTTGAAACCTTCTATCACATAAGCGGTGAGAAATGGATTGCTCTGATCGTTTTCCCACCAGCCCCAGCCGCCATCGCTATGGTGATAGTTCGTGAGTTTTTCCATGCCGAGCTTGTAGACTTCGCCAAATTTCTTGACGTCATCGCCGCTCAGTGGTCGTCCCAATTTCTTGTGCAAGGTCATTGCAACAATGGATGGAACAAACCGGCTCATCGTCTGCTCGGTGCAACCATATGGATAGTCAATGAGCGAGTTGAAGTTGCCGATTACAGGTCCGAGTGATGAACCCGCAAGACTCAGTTTGTACTTTGCGGTTCCCGGTTCTGCATCCGGTGGCAGCGTGACGGGTATGTCGACGCTCCCCGACTCGTCTGTCAGCACGCCGGACACCACACTGAAGGCGGGCACGCCAAGAGGGCGCACTGGAAGCTTGCGCTCAAGCGCATCTCCAGCAGTCTGCCCAACCGCCTTAATCTTCACGGTCGCCTCGCCAGCGTTGGCCACCGTCACCGGCCAGTTGAATCTCGCTGCTTTGTCTTTGGCGATAGTCAAAGTCTGAGCCAGAGGAATGTTGGTTTTGAACTGTGGTGATATCGACAGATCGAGTTTGACGTTTTGCGGCTGCTCACTGTAGTTATGAACGACTGCAGTGATGAGTCCCTCGTCGCCCTGACTGTAGAATCGCGGCAGCGCGAGTCGAACGATAATGTCTTGCGTCACCGTGATTTTCTGCACGGCAGACCCGACATTGCAATTGACATCGATACCGCGCACGGTGGCACGCCATGTCGTCAGATTGTCCGGCAATTTGAGAGTCGCAGTTGCAACTCCGTCTTTGTCGGTTTTGATAGCGGGCAACCAGATTGCCGTATCACGGAAGTCCTTGCGAAGCTTCGGTTCCATCTTATCCGGACCACCCGAGTACTCTTCGGGGAATGACGTAACCGTCGTTACCCAATGAGGTCTTTGAGTGTAAAAGAACTTCTGAATATTCGGCGTCGCATCAGCGCGAATTGCGTAAATGCTTTCGTCGACCACGCCGAGCGAGAGCTCCATATTCGCTGCAGGCGTTCCATCCTTGTTTGTGGCAGTTACCTTGTAATGGACTGTTTCGCCAGGTTTATATCGTTCCTTCTCAGTCTCAATCTTCATTGCCACGAAATGATTCTCAGGAGTTACCTTGATCATTTTGGTGTCTTGATAGATCTGACGTTTCTTGGTGACCAAGACGACGTTGAAGAACACGTTAGGTTCATAGCCTTTTATGATGGGAACTTCAACGAGTTTGGCACTAGCATTCATTGGAACGGTCCAATACTTATAGATGCATGGGCCTTCGACGGAAACTAGTGCTTCCATGCCGTCTTTGCCGGTAGTCGGTGCAGAGATCATTATCTTTGCAGTTTCACCTGGTTTGTAGACGGGCTTGTCCATCTTCACCTGCAATGTGTGGCCATCAGCACGAGAGTAATACGGCTCGCTCTCATTGGACACCCAAACAGACGACCAATTCATGATGTTGTGCTTGCCGGCATCTGCGCCTTCAGCACTTATATAGAATGTGTCGGTCGGCCATTGATCCTTCACAACAAACAATGTGTTGGCTTTGCCGTCCTTGTCCGTGATGACATCGGTGGTTGCCACCACCTGTTGTGGCTTCAGTGTGTAGGTCACAGCGTCCCACGGCCAGCGCGACATGTTTACCGTCAGCTTCGTGTTTGCCACTGGTTTGCCGTCATAGTCGACTGCGCGGATGGAAACAGGAACAGAGTCGCCAACTTTAATTACGTAATCCTTAGGCTCAACAAAAAGTGCGAAGTCGCCGGGAGTTACTGAGATGCAGCCGCTGTTGACCACGCTGAGTCGACTGATGTCGGTGACCTCCGCTTCGACTTTGTATTTCTTCTCCATGGTCGCGTAGCTGAAGCGAGTATCCGCGGGATCGGGCTTGCTCTCTTGCGTTTGAATCTCGATGATGGCTTCGCCTGTTTCGTCGGTCTGGGCCGTTCCTTCACTCAAATAGTCGCCACCATAACCATAGCCATAGTCATAGTTGTCCTCGGACGCCCAACCATCGAAGAATTCATAGTAGTCGGGGCGAGGCTCGAGTTTGTATCTCAGACCCCAGTCTTCGCTTGAATAGACGGAGTATTTGATGCGCGCGTTGGCTACAGGCGCACCGAAATAATATGTTGCTTTAACGCGGAATCGAGCTTTGCCGCCAGCCACTACCCGTGGTTCCAGCGCGACGACATCGACTTGATATTCGGGTTTTCTATATTGTTCAACTTCGAATGATTGATAATCGGTGGTTCCATCGGGAAACGTCGCTTGAATCTGATAAGCACCCGTCTTGCCATCTTTCGGAATATCTACGACGCCGTTGAACGTGCCGTGATCTGTCGTGTGGAGGACTCCTGCCCACACTTGACTGTTGTCGGGATCCTCCACTTTTACATTGATCGCGACTTTGCCGCCGATATTTTTGAATCCGTTTTGCTCGACCTTGCGTGCTATGCCCTTGAAGTTGACCGTCTGGCCAAGCCGGTAGACAGGGCGATCGGTGTAGAAATACACGCGGTACTTGTCAGATTCGCTGCGCCAGTAGTTGCTACCGCCATAGGCACGCAAGTCTCCAATTTTCCCGAGAACAACCATGTCATAACTGTTCTTCTCAGCTTGCTTGGACGGAAGTTTGATCGTGGCAAAGCCATCGGCACCGGTCTTGGCACCCACTGCATCTTTGAGTTCGATAACGTTGCCGTTGCGTTCTACAAACTGCACGGCAACACCCTCCACAGGCTTCATTGTGAGCAAGTTGATGGCTCTGACCAAACTTTGGTCCGGCGCATGCTTGACGATCAAACCAAGATCCGTAACCGAAAACCAAGTGAGATCCGAAGACTTTTTCTCGCCGCGTGCGTCAACAACTTCTGCAACGGCGAAGTAATCTCCTGCTGCTTGCTTGTCGAGTTTGAAGTCGAGGTAAGCGGTGTCGGAGTCGCCTGCAACAAGTGTTCTCGTTGTCTCGAAAATCGGAACGTCCGCTGCGAATGGATTGTTACTCGACTTGCGAGAGTACTTGTACAAAGACAAGTCGGTTCCGATATCGAGCCCTAAATCAAGGAAGCTCTTGGACTTGAACACCTCAAAGATGTCTTTGCGGTAAACCTTGACTTTAGCTTCTTTCGCACCTGTCGCGCGTATCCAAAACAAGGGTTGTTCAGCAGTTGTAAAAACGCGCACGTTTGATCCAACTTCTACGCTCGGATCAATAAAATGAAGTGAAATTGTGCTGGCAAGATTGTTTACCTGCCCCTCTTGTACAAATATGCTGTCTACGAACTCGGTTCCAAATCCAGGCGCACGAACCTTGAGTTGATACTCACCTTGAGGAAGATTCTCGATTTGGAAACTGCCGTCTTCTTTGATCCACACACCGCGCTCTACTGTGGGACCTTCGCGCGGTCCTGTTACGACTGCATAAACGTGATTCTTGTGAACATCGTATGTGTACAAATTGAAGTTGGGCTCGGCGATGACAATCTGCCCGGCAAGCGTGCCAACCGGTTTGTCCAGCGCGATTGCAATCAATCCAAAAATGAGAATCTTGATTACGATGTATTCCCATCTCATGAAAAGATTTTTTGGTGTGGTGATTACTTCACTGGAAAACATTGCACTTCATCCTGTACATCTGACACGAACTCTTGGGGTTGATACCCGCTTTTAACTTGCACTGAATCATTTGATAGTAGGGGTCGACAGCCTCGCCCGGCAGCAGCACCGCGCCTTTTCCACCAGAACGAACCATCAATCCATGCAACACCGGATTGATTTCGCGAAAACTGGCAACCGGCTCCAGCGCGCGAACGACGGTGACTTGCGGCTTCAGCGAATCAATCTCATGCTTGGAAATCGATGCAAATCGATACTCCTTATTAAGTGCACCTTCTGTTGCATAGATCGTTGCAAGCACGAGGTCAGGATGCTGCGGAGAAACGCTCCCCCAGCAAGCCCGCGTCTTACCCTTTCGACTCAAAGTTACAAAAACGCCCGCAGGCTTTTTGTACATGGCTGGAATGGAACTATCTAAATTCTCGGCGAATTGTTTGAGAGTTCCTTTATCTGGAGAATCGTCAAAGTGGAAAGCAAGAGTCTTTTTGACAACATCTGTGAGTTTTATGAATCGAGTTTTCGAATTCGAAACATCTTTGACTTCTTCTCGTTGCAAAACATCTTTGACTACCCTGCGCTGCGTTTCGCGGTCTGCCGAGTGTTGCATAGGCATGCCGTTTGCTCCCGCGAATATGGCTGCACCTGCAAACATCGCTGTCATCGTCAAAAAGACGACAAAAAATTTTCCCAAAGGTAACCCGGCGAGAGTCACGTTCGTTACACCCAGCAAAGGACATAATGCTTTCTTTGCAACTATTATCGGGCTCAACCTGTAAACTTAGGGGGTGCGCACGTTGACAATCTGTCAAATGGTTGTGAAGCGTCTGTAAGACTCAAGTCTCTTGTGTTTTTAGGAAGAAACCTTGATGTGCCCAGGCGAAGAAGCCAAATCCAAACCTGCAGATAGCGGTTCAAACGCTATAAATTGTATCGGAAGAAGACAGTTCTTGCGCTCGATTTTCAGCATCGGTGGAGCAGTCGAAGCAAGCGAACAAGCAGCCGAGGCAAAGCCGACGGCCTCGCATTCCCCGATTGCACGAGGCAACGCCTCCTGGTTCTATTGGGGAGATCTCAAAACCGGACAAGTTGGCTTCCCCGACGGCTTAGTAGTGAAGAGGGGTCGCCCCGGCTCGGTGATGAAAATCGTCACCGCCTCGATGCTGCTTGAAGAAGGATTTGTAAACCCCAATCAGTATGTCGATTGCGTTGGGCATATCACCGTCAATCGGCAAACATTCAACTGCCAATTCGCACACGGAAGAGTCACGCTCGTTTCAGCAATCGGAAAGTCCTGCAATTGCTTTTTTGCTCATGCGACAAGCAAACTCTCAGCGAAGACAATTATTAAATACGCCGAGATTTTCGGACTCAATCAATCGGTTGCAGGTCAGTCATCTGGAACGTTCCCAACTGGTATCTCCGGCAGTGCTCTGCTTTTAGCCCTTGGATTGGACGAGAGGTTACAACCTAATGCATTGCAGTTGCTGCGCATGAGTGGACTGGTTGCGACGAAAGGCAAAGTTCCATATCTGCACAGCGCTGAAGCGCCGGTTGCGGATGGAAAACCGTTTATCGCGACTCTGAAAGATACGACGTGGTTGAGATTGCAGCAAGGCATGCAATTGGCCGTTAAAGATGGAACATGCAAAAATCTCGACCCTGACAATGCCATTCATATCGCAGCAAAAACTGGAACTGTTCCTCATGGCAAAAAGTTTGAGTCTTGGGTAACTGGATACTTTCCAATCGAAAATCCCAAACATGCATTCTGCCTATACGCTGCCGCCGGAACGAGCCAAGACTCTGCCATTCCACAGGTGCGCAACAAGTTGTTCGCAACGACTTGGCCATAGATCTGATGGTTCGTTCGACCTTATTGAGTCTCGCCTTGTTTGCATCTATCAGCATGCCGCAAGCCGCGCTTGCACTTCGCTCGCAAGTAACTGTAACTCTTTTCGAATCCCGCCCGGATCTCAAGGAAATCACAATTGTAGGTCCGGTTGAAATTACGCGGCCAATCAATCAGCGTTTTTCCGGCCGAGACTATGAACTCGTTATTCGCAAAGACGGCCAAAGCCTGTCCGTATTTGCAGTCGATCCGCGCAGCCACAAAGAAGATCACACAGTCGCACACGCTTCGATTATATGGATGAAAGGACTAGCACCACGCGGAATCGCAGTTCGAACGGCACCAGGAGTGGTGCGCACCTATCGTGGCTCTCTGATAACCTCTTCAATCGCCAGCGGAAAGTCCAACCTCGATCGCATAACGGTACGAAATCAGCTGCCCACGGTCGACTATGTAACAAGCGTAGTTGGAAGCGAGACACATCCGAATTGGCCAAAAGAAGCCATAAAAGCACAAGCCGTGCTGACGCAAACACGCCTTGCGCGCCTAAAGCCAGGCGAACAGTTCGGCGACTCAACGCAAACTGAAGCGTACTTGGGTAGTGAATACGAGCGTCAAGGCATTCGCGAAGCCGTCACTTCGGTATGGGGCAAAACACTGCAATATGAGAAGAGCCCGATTGCATGCTTCTATCATTCATGTTGCGCAGGTGCCACAAGCAACGGAACAGACATTTTCGGCGATTCGGCAAAGTCAATGGTGTATCTCAAAAGCACAAAGTGTGACTTCTGCAAACCATCAAATTTTTGGCAACCAACCAAAAGCAAAATTGCATGGCGAAAGTTTTCCAAGACCTTTGGTTCGGAATTGCCGCAAACAATCGAGCGTGACAAAGCTGGACGTCCGGTCAGGCTAAGAGTTTCGAAAGACTCGGAAATGTCGGGCTACCAGTTTTGGATCAAGTTAGGTCAATCGTTCGGCTGGGAC
This sequence comes from uncultured Candidatus Obscuribacterales bacterium, assembly GCA_964478655.1. Classification (GTDB taxonomy): domain Bacteria; phylum Cyanobacteriota; class Vampirovibrionia; order Obscuribacterales; family Obscuribacteraceae; genus CAYZJR01. Next base: position 37,844 of record CAYZJR010000041.1, on the reverse strand, counting down.
AAAGCACCAGGAACTCGATTCACACTGGAAAGGAGCGGCGATTCTGTCAGCATTCAATCCACAGGGGCCGGACACGGAGTTGGATTGTGTCAGTGGGGCGCAGCCGGACTTGCGAAAAAAGGTAAGTCATGCGAGGAAATTCTCAGGTTCTATTTTCCGGCAACGTCCATATCCAAATAGAGTTACAATCCCAGCCTCCGTTTTTAGGTGTCATTCGGAGCACACCATGAGCTTCTTGCACATCACCTCTTCGAATTACTTCAATTGCTGAAAACAGCCAGCAGCTGGAAGCACCTGTCATTGCTGGCTCTACAGTTGCAGCATTAGATCGATTTTTTGGAACCGCTCCCAACTCTGGCCGTCTGCAACCGCGTAACAACTCCGACAAGGCAAAGAAAATGAAGAGACCAGTTTTGCTCGCCGTTACGTTCGGCATCGCGCTTGCCCTAAGTATAGGTAGTATCCAAGCCACCGGCGGTGGTGGCGGTGGCGGGGGCGGCGGTGGCGGTGGCGGTGGCGGTGGCGCTGGCGGCGGTGGTGGTGGCGGCGGTCACGGCGGCGGTGGTGGCGGCCATGGCGGTGGTGGCCATGGCGGTGGTCATGGCGGCGGACCCAGCAATTGCGGACCTGGCACACCAGGACCAGCAGGACCACCCGGACCGGCAGGTCCACCTGGACCAGCAGGACCGCCTGGAGCACCCGGCACACCTGGAGCGCCTGGAGCCCCCGGTGCACCCGGAGACCCTGGAGCACCCGGCGCGCCTGGAACGCCTGGAACGCCTGGAACAGCCGGTCCACCCGGAGCACCTGGAACACCTGGATCGCCCGGAACACCCGGATCGCCTGGGACACCCGGGTCACCCGGTACGCCAGGCGCCATGGGCACACCAGGAACCCCTGGAGCACCTGGAACTCCTGGAACTCCCGGAACGCCTGGTACACCCGGAGCGCCTGGGACTCCAGTGGCTGGAGCTCCCGGAGCACCTGGCACGCCAGGCACACCTGGAGCACCTGGTACACCAGGATCGGGCACCCCTGGAATGCCCGGAAATCTCACTACTTCAGATCCCGGTGCTGCAGGCAGCGTAGCCGGTATCGCGCCTGGTGTCGGCGGAGCCACGCAGCCAATCGCCGGCAATATTACCGGCACTCCCGGCAATCCGAACGCAGCCGCAGCAGCACAAGCATTCTTTGGTGGATTCGTCAGCGGTTACGGCGGATACAGCGGCGGACTGGCGGGCCACGGCGAATTGCCACCCAAGCCTGCGCTGTCTCCGATGAATGGTCCCAAACAGCTGATCAGGTTGTATCCAAACGCTTACCCGATTACAGTGGGCGTTCGCAATGTGACTACGAACGGGCACACCGAAACCGTATCTGCGCCACTAATCACCGAGTACACGTGGCCGGGTAATTTCGGTGGCCATGATGTGTATCAACAAAGATCATCCAGCGTAATGGTAGATCGCGGTCCTCGAATCGAGCCCGCACCGCATATAGCACCAGCGCCACCGAGAGAGCAAAACTCGCGCCGCGCTCGATAACCTTTTACTTTGAAGGAGTAAGCAATGAAACGGGAATTTACACTAGGCATTTCGATTGCCATGACGCTGAGTTTTTTGGTTGGTTTGCCTGCGCTTAGTCAAGGTCAAAACTCATACGGAACTCAAAGGCATTCGGCGCCGCATGTTGGGGGAAGTTCGCGGGCTCCAATGAATCAAATCGCGAGTAACAATAATAGACATCACCAACAACCAGTGCTTCAAGGTTCGGTGACTAATCGCGACATGCGAGCCTTTGCCACGCTGCATCAAAGCAAGGACTACAAATCGCCGCTTCTAATCAGCCCCTACGGAGACACCATAACCACACTAGTTCCTGCTGATTGGATGATGCAAACGGGACAACATGGACCAAGAACAGAAGAAACCACGTACACACCACCGCATATGGCCGCAATTCGTATGCAGCAACATAACCGCCAGGTCATGGGTCCGTTGTCGGTCATTCATACAGGTAATGGAGAATTGGCACCACGTGTGCTGATGGCTCAAGATTTGCTCGAGCACGGTATTCCTCATCGTCACTCTGGTGCAACCATTATGGAACGCCCAGGGTATGAGCACGACATGAGCCTCGCCGGTCATCCAACTCCGGCAAGTCAATATATGGCGGCTCGCACAACTGTGCAGTCTCAAACAATTGCCGAAGCACCGCCTCGTAAGACCATCAGCAAACAAACGACACGGCGTTCGTCAATTGCCGCTCGCAGCAGGATGACCTATTAATCAGCCTAATCTGCACGGAAAACTTTCTGCCAACCAAACAACTCAAGCGTGTCTTGGAAGGTCATATTGCGCTCCTTGCAGTACGTAACCAACATTCGATGCTGCGCGGATGATAGGCGTTTATCCTTATCACGCTGACTTTGATCGAGTCTGTCCACCTGCGCAATCATAGTTGAAACATCAGGTACGACTTCCTTCGCTTTCACGGCGCGCAAAATTTCCGTCGCATCATTTTCGGAAACTTCGCCGCTCACAATTTTCATAACCAGTTGTTTTGCAGCATCAAGACATGATTGATTCGCGAAACCGAATTGGCCGATCGCGGAATCAAATTCAATACCATCCGACAAACAGGTTTCTCTCACGGTAAGCAGATCGCTCTCCATCAAAATCCCGGCATTTAGAAGTAATCGCTCCAATGGAGATGGCAAAGCAAAAGGTTCGTAGTCAACGCCTCGATCGCGCAATATGTCAAAGCAATTTGCTGGCCGCAACAATGAGTGAATTGCAGTTTCCCGATTGATTACGTTCTTATTGAGCAAATCGAGCACGGTCAGTGCCGCATGCAATGTGGCTCGCGACAACAGCCGTCGGCTCGTCAAAACGTATCCGACCGGAAGTCCGGTGTTTGCTGCAGCTCGCAGAACACCTTCCATTCTCGCCGGTGTCACTAAACCGGAATCTCTCAATAACGTGGCAAGCGGACCGGATGTTTGACTCTTTTTTCGACCAAGCCTTTTCAACGCACTGTGCGCATCTAAGCCGTGTCTTCCAATTAACTGGACAGCTCTCACTCCTTGATCGATTGTTAGCTCCCCCGACCTTATCATGGCGTGAATATCGCTTGCAGCCATCACGGACTTAGACTGAATGTGCCCGTGCATTGCAAGAACACGATCCATCGGCAAGTTCATGTGCACCATCAGCTGGCGCGCTTCTGCTATTTGATCGGGAGTTACCAGTTCAGACCGGATCAGCAATTCATACAACTCAAACTGCTTATTGCTTACTAGAGCTTCTTGAGCTTGTTGCGCAACCGTAAGTCTCGCCTCGCCGGCGCTCTCGTCATCTTCACCCTCGTCGCTCACGCCGGCGAGAATCGGACCGTTTCCTCTCTTCGCCATGTTCTTCGAGAACTTGGCGCATGCAATTAGTTTCTGTAAACTGCTTGCGTTATCAGGATATGTTGCGATGCCGCAAACTGCATTGAGAGTGATTCGCTCTGGTGTTTCTGCAAGCGGCACTCGCGTCAACGCCGTTAAAATGGTTTGGGCAACAGTAAGCGCTTGATCCATATCTGTGTTCGGCAACAAGAGTGCATAGTCCAGCGATTCAAAATGACTGAACAAGTCCAAAGGTTTCTTCAACGCTTCGACTCGCTCCGTAACAAGCTTCACCATTGGCGCCGACAACCAGCGTGGCTTGCCTGGAATGTTTATTCCACTTTGCAGTTCAAACACAATTAGCGATAACGGTCGGTTCAATCTGCGCGCGATGAGAAACTCCCGTTCCAAAAAAAGAATGAGAGCATGATGTTTGTACAGACCGGTTTGCGGCGACAACAAGCATCCTAGCTTGCCTTCGATTGCGCTTCTTTGACCACCGAGGAAACTCAAAGCGTTGGAACGCAGAATCGGTCTCGACTCTATTTGCAGAATTTTGTTGCTCAAAAAATGTACAAGTACCGGAACCCAAAATGACATCCCCAGCTTAAGGTCGCGCGCAAGATCAGCAAACAATCGAGGCGCTTCGCAATAGTCATAAACCCGCTTGTATTCAGGAGCAGGCAACCATTTCTGAGTATCGGCATCGGGAAGTGCAGTTCGAATCAGTGTAGATTCGAAACACAAACCCATCTGCATCAGATAGCGTTGCTGTTCGAGCAGATGTTCGCCTTCTCGAATGAGATACTCAACGTGCTTTGTTATTGTTCGGGCTTCTGCAAGTTCGTCGGGAGCAGCATTAGACTGAGCGATCTGCCAAGTAACCATCTCGCGTATTGCAGAATCCCCAACGCCACTATTTGTAATGGCATGAGTAACTAATCCATTTTCAAAAAACACAAACCCGAAGTCGGTGTTGGTTCTCAAGTCGACTCTGCCGGTGAATTGATTGCCGACAAACGATCGCAATACTTGGTTTATGTCTTGTTGTTCCCTCAACACGGGATTGCCGGTCAGCTGTGCTTTCAAGTCTATGGGAGCGTCAGGAAAAACGGGAGTTTGGGATGTCGAAGCGGTGGTCTGAGAAACAGCGGACTCTCTGCTGTCGCGAGAGCAGACCATTTGAACTATTTCTACGGCGAGTTCGAAATCACCCGACTTGTATTCCCAAATAACCGGGTTCGTGAGCGTGCGGTCGTCATACAAATGCCAGGTCGGGTCGTCTTTTCGCTCATAATCCCACCAATCGCTCTCTCTTACGAATGGATACAGAATGGTGAGGCGATATGCCTTTCCTGTTCCTGCCTCAGTCCATGCCCACTGAATCAGACAGTCTCGGTTCTGCCGGCTCTTGTTGTACATCTCTTGCACATCGCTGCGCGATGGCGCGGTGTCGCCGGTTCCCATATCAATCTTGGGAGTCAGCCCATCAAGCTCGGGTCCTCGTTTGAATTCTCCAGTCATGCTTATCCACCCGAAACGCAAACAGGGAATGCCAGAGAGCGCGCCGAGTTGTTCGCCAACTTGGCGGCGATTATGAGGTTTTCGATGCTTGTGCCGTCCTCCGGAAGCCCAGAAACTCCAAAGGAAAACTTGATCGAACTCTTGTCAAAACCCGGCGCTAATGGTGCTGCAGACAGTGCGCCAAGAACACGGGTGGCTATGAGTCCGCCTGCTGCCTGTGTAGTAGCGGGCAGCAAAAGCGCATAGTGGGTTTCGAAATGTCCGACCCTATCAACGCGGCGACTCATCATTGATATGCGCAACCCTGCTGCAGTCAACGCATCTGTTGAAAGAGGATCTTTGTGAAGCATGTCAAAGATAATCAGTGAGCATGGCATTCCGAATGCTTCGAATCGATAATACTCGTGTTCCAAGAACTTGAGAATCGACGCATACTCATAAAATCCAGATTTAGGGTTGGCCAGTTGTGTATTGAGATACTCTGCACCTGTTCCATCTTCACCGAGAGCTTGAAGTTCGCTCGACGGCTCGGCCGCGTACTTGAAGTCATCGACCTTTGCTAAGTGAATTGCTGCAGGAACTGGTGGCGGTAGTGGTGGCAGCTCCGGTTGCGCTACCGGTGCAGATGATGCCGCCGGCACAACAGAAGGCACCGAATTTGGTGCACGCATTTGTTGACTTATTGTCGGCGAGACGGCAGCTCGCGGTGCAATAGATTGCGGGCTCGGGCTAGGACTCAAGGGCGGTTGAGCTTGCTGGGTTGGTTGCGTCGGCGGAGCTTGAGGTCTTTGAGCAGCCTGCGGAGAATGCCTCAAACAGACGTCTCTCACCACCGCCAAGTCTGCTATTTCCTCACTCCAAACTTCTCTGGCTTCGATTCCTTCGACAACCTTTAGACTCCATCGCGGCTCATGTGTGTCGTCATCAACTACGACCACAAGCCGAAAAGACTTGGCTCCTCCTGGTGGACTCCAGGCGTATTGCAACTTGGTGCCTTTGCTTTGCCGAGCGTTATCAAGCAACGATTGAAGTTCACTCGGCGACGGAACCGCAACTCCCTTGGCAGTATTAACGTTGTGCTTTGGCTCTTGAGACATGTCCGCCCACGCTGAGAAGCCATATGTTAGCGCTACTTGCCCTCATCTGTCATGCTGTTTGGCGGCGATCTGGGTTGCCGCGGCAGATGGTGTTAAACTACAGAAATAGCGATGTTTACAACGCCGGGTAACTATAAATGCCTCCTCCGCGGCAAGTTCCAGATGGGCTCAGCTCCAACGAATACTTGAAGCTCGCCATTCAGTACCTTTTAATGGACTGGAAGAAACAGTCTCTGGTTGCCACGCGCAAGGCAATCGGCACGGGCGATGACCTTCCTGGCACTCCGTTTGAAGGTCTCACTCCCGAACAGCACAAACATTTTGAAAGCGCATTGAGCGTGCTTGAACGAACCATGGACTTCGGCGAGCAAGTGGCCGGCGCTGCGAAGTATGTAGGCTACGAAGTGCAAGACAAATTGGAGCAAGTATCAAACTTTGCCGACGATTTATTGCGCGACCACAAAACGCTTAAAGGAATAAAGGCGGGCATTGAAGACGCCATGAAAGGCATCACTAGACACGCCGGAGAGACTCTCGGCAAGGCGATGGAAGACTTCGCATTGGCCTCGCTTCCACCTCGAGATGTTCCTGACGGATTGGCACCGGAGGAGTATCTGGAGCTGGGCATTCAATACAAAGATATGGGCTGGACGGAACAAGCCAGAGATGCTCTGCTCAAAGCAAGAGAGTGTCACGAGAGCGGAGAAATCGGTGACAAGGCGATGCGTTATTTGCGCACGAAACTGCCTCGGCAACCGGTGCCGCACATTGCGGTGAAGCGCAACATCTTGGGGCACAATCAAATGCGCTCCGGACATTTGGAAGCAGCCAAAGAAACCTTCGATCATTTGATCGCCGACTATCCCGATTTCGAATGGCCATACGGAAATCTTGGCGCGCTCTATCTGCGGCTCGGCGACACCTATTCAGCGAAAGCAGTCTTATGGAAGGCAGTGGACCTTAACCCCAATTACCTCAATGCCTGGCTGCATTTGGCGAGGGCAAAGGCAATTGATTCAGAGTTTCCAGAAGCGCGCAAGTGCGTCGACGAGGCAGTTCGCCTCGACCCCGAAGATGAAGCAGCTGTTAACCTCAAGAATTTGCTCGAATACTTGCGGGCGCTTTAGTGCCAGGAACGCTCAAAGTGCGCAATAAGCGGTCCATCCAAGACAATTAAGCGGTATCATAGTGCAACTGGCACACCGCCTGTTTACAACGCACATGCCCCTGCGGGTGAGGAGACGACTTTATGCAGCAGGTAAGAAAGATTGCCTCTCAAAAAGCCATTCAGTTTCATGAGTCGGTAATTCGCGAGATGTCTCGCCTTGCAGCACAGCACAAAGCTGTGAATTTAGCCCAAGGTCTTCCCGACTTTCCTTGTCCGTCAGAACTCAAAGAAGCTGCCATGCGTGCGTTGTTTGATGACGTGAATCAATACGCAATCACTTGGGGCGACAGGATGTTGCGCCAAGCAATCGCAGATAAGTCTTCGCGATATTTGCGTATGAAGATCGATCCCGAAGCGAACATCACTGTTACTTGCGGTGCGACCGAAGCAATGGTGGCGACAATGCTTGCACTCGTGGACCCAGGCGAAGAAGTTGTGGTGTTTGAACCATACTATGAAAACTATGGCCCCGACTCGATTTTGTCAGGTGCGACACCTCGATATGTTCCCATGCATCCACCAAATTGGTCGTTCGACGAAAAGGATTTGGAACGTGCATTCAACAATCACACGCGCGCAATCATCATCAACACGCCGCATAATCCGACCGGCAAAGTCTTCACCAGGCAAGAGTTAGAACTGATCGCAAAACTCTGCCAGAAGTGGGGAGTGTATGCATTCACCGACGAGATTTACGAGCACATTCTCTATGACGGCAACGAGCACGTCGCTCTCGGATCGCTGCCCGGCATGGAAGATTTGACTATCACTATCAATAGCCTATCCAAGACTTACAGCGTAACCGGTTGGCGCGTGGGCTGGGCCATTGCACCGGAAGACATCACCAATTCCATTCGCAAAGTGCACGACTTCCTTACAGTTGGAGCCCCAGCGCCACTGCAACGTGCAGGCGTCTGCGCAATCAATATGGAGCAAAAATACTACGACGAACTCACGCAAGAATATGCGGAACGTCGCGAGTTGATGCTCAACATACTTGACGAAGCGGGCATTCCTTACTTCAAACCTCAAGGCGCATATTACACATTCTGCGACATCAGCAAATTCGGATACAAAACCGATATGGCATTCACGAAGCATCTAGTGAAAGACATCGGTATTGCAGTGGTGCCTGGTGCGAGCTTCTTCGGCAACTCACCGTTGAAGCACAACTACGTTCGCTTCTGCTTCAGTCGCAAAGCTGAGACATTGGAAGCAGCGAGACAACGTCTGAAGAGTTTGAAACCCTTAACTTAGGCGCGGTCTGCGAATCTACTGCTTCGAAGAGCGAAGCACGAAATCAACTATAAATGCCACTTGAGCTAGAAGGCATGCGGCAAGCATCATTCCTGCAGGCATGAATTTCTTTGTCTTTTTGAGTCTAATCACGAATATTCCTTCGAGCATTGACGCAACGACGATTGCCCCAATCAGTCCGTATGTTGGATTTATCGACATTGCATAGGCGCATCCCGCGAGCAGAACTGCACTAACAACACCCGCAACAAGCGACATAATGCTTTGTGCTTTCAAAAATCCGATGACACCACCGATGATGACAAACACGGCGAGGACTAACGCAGTAATACTTCCGAGTGTGAAAACCATATTGCAACCCTATCGCGAACGCTGGACTCGAACAAGACAATAGCACAGATTACCGCTTCGACGGAGCTGTAGACGTAAGCACTTTCTCGCGCTCTTCCGCTTCTTCTTGTTCTTGCATTTGCTCGCGGCGCTCTTGAAACTTCAGCTCTTCGCCTTCATCCATTCGCCTTGCCGTCCATGTGCCATAAATCACGACAGGTCCTGCAACCGGGTTGTGGGTCTTGATCACCCAAGTTCCATTAATCTGCTTGCCGTCTTCGCTCATCACGCCCTGGTAACTGATAGGGTCAGTGTTCGCAGCGTGATACCGCTTCACAAACTTGAGCTGCGGATAGACGAAAGTACCGCCCGCGAAGGCTTCGCCCAGCTTTCCATCATCTAAAATACTGCCTTCAACGGCTCCGCTTGCTTCGATGAATACTGCTTCAAAACCGTTCGGCGTCGAATCGGACGCGTAGAAGTACTTTCCGCGCCAGCTCCCTTGAACACTGTGGTTAACTTCCGGTTCTTTCAAGCCTATCCTCGTTTTGAACACTTTTTTTATGCCCAAATTCGGCTCGATTTAATCTGCGAATTCAGTTCTTCGACAACTTAAAACTATCAATAACAGTTCCATCCTCAGCGATTTGTTTCACCTGAAGAGTGTTGCCTTTTACGTCGCAAACCGTAAACGAGTGAAGACCTGCAACAAACTTATCGATGAAGCGACATTCGATTACTTTCGAACGATCGTAAAGCTTGGCGCCACCAGCACCAGTCACGAGATGAATGATGCCACGAGGCTTCACTTCTTTGCTTCCATCATATTGCTTGTCCAAGATCACTTCACCATCTACGGTGCCATCCACATTCATCTTTGGAATACTATCGATCAGCTTTGGCTTGAATCGAAGAGGAAAAGTTCTCTGGTAGTTATGAGCATGTCCCGCGAAGACGACATCAACACCGTTGTCCTGGAAGACATTTGCCAGCATTCGCATTCGTTGCTCTTTAGCATGGTAATCATCGCAACTAAATGCGGGTTGGTGAAAAGTCACGAACTTCCAAGTTGCATCTGAATCTTTGAGATCTTTTTCGACCCAACTGCGCAAGGCTCGATCCGACCAGTCACAATGCCAGTTTCCATCGAGTACCAGCCAATGGGAGTTACCATAGTTAAACGAAAAATTCGTGAAACCAGGGAAGGCCGGTCCCGACATTTTTTTGAACGCCTCGACACGCTGAGGCAAACCAATTACTTTTGGAACGTTCGTCGCCGACTTAGTGGAGAGTGGTCCGTTGAGAGGCAAGGACCACAAATAGAAATATCCCATCGCATCCGGAAACCGATTCAAATCACACTGTTCGAAAGTGCCGACTGAGGCAATATCATGGTTTCCGATGACACCAATAGTGGGAATTTTTCGCATCATCGGAGCGCCAATTTCAATTTTGTCTTCATCAGCATTGAAAATCGGATAGAACTTTCGCAGATACTCATTGACTGTTCCGCGCTGATAGACAAGATCTCCTGGCATGACGACAAACGCAGGATTTTGCTTCATGCATCTAAATGCGATCTTTCGCTGACCGAGAGTTCCTGCTCCGCAGTCACCAAAAACTGCAAAACGATAACTTGTTGCTTTCTCGGATTTTAGTCCGGTTCCGCTTGCAGTAAAGACTTTTGCATTGTCTTTAATGAGCCTGTACTCGAAAGACTGATCCGGTTTCAAATCAACAAGGTGCGCATCGTAAACGCAAATGGTCGGATCGAACGGCATCTGCTTTTTCGAAATCGAGTTCGCTTCTTTCCACTTTCCATCGACTTTGTAGCTGAGTGACCATCCATTCACCGGTTTCGATTCGCGAGTAATCCACATCACATCCATTCGATCCGGCGATGGCGTGCTGCCGACTTGCAAGTATGGTTTGGCTAAAAACACATAGTCGGACTTCGCTGGTGCCGATTGAGAAGTCTTCGAATCCGGCTTGGGAGGCTGTGCGCCGGTCGAGTGCGCCAGTCCGACAAAAACGCTTACAGCAATCCCGGCGACGAGGCTGCTTGCTACCAGCCGATGCGAGATCGATAGCGTTTTGTTTGGATTCCTCATTTGCGACTTCCTTTAGATTCCAGCCAAGACCATTGGTTTTCCAGGGAAACAAGTCTATCTCAACTTTCCCAAGGGTATAAAGCACTGGTGGCGCTTCTGTCTGGAGTTCGTCTCATAATGTTTGTCTGTCCAAATTGTCAAAGCGAGAACAGAGAAACAGCCAAGTTTTGCCGTCGTTGCGGGCGTGCCAGAGATGAAGACGCAGCCGAAGGCGCCGCCGAAAGTGACAAGGACACAGCCAAAGGAAGCTCAGACGAGAACAAGACCAAAAGCGGCAGCGGACAAGACACGCGCCAGTCAAAGGGTTCATCAAAAGACGCCGAAGCCAGTCAAGGCGGAGCTTCAACAGCAAAGCAACAAGATTCGCCGGAACCTGCGCCACCGGAGATGTCTCAACTCATGGCAGCCGGTTCCAGCCAGTGCCCATCGTGCTGGTCTGCGGTGAGAGCCTCCGACAGATTCTGCTGCTGGTGCGGACAAGAGCAGCCAGCACGGCTTTTGCCATATTTCAAAGTGTGCCTCGACTGCAGCACGCATCTGCCGGAGAAAGCGAACTTCTGTTTCTCATGCGGCACGGATGTCAGTCATCAGTCGCGCAGGAAGGTTACAGTACCTTACGAGCTCTTCCAGGAAGAGGATTCGGAGCTGTTTCCGCGGTTTGAGGTTTAGTAAGAGTTGCCGAGAGCCGGGATTGAACCGGCGACACAAGGATTTTCAGTCCTCTGCTCTACCGTCTGAGCTACCTCGGCGAGGTTGCCGTAGCAAGGTTCCGCGCAAAACTTCCGGAAAAGGATAGCAAGCATTGCGGGCAAGTTATGCCGTGCAGCCAGTCATGATAGCACACGATAAAACCAACTGCGAAACAGCAGCCATCACTATTTAGAACATCGAGAAAGAACTAATAGGTAGTGCCGCCAAAACCGGTTGAGTGCGCCATTGCTGGCTGCACAGCAGGTTGAACGACGGCGTACTTGTTTACGACCAACCCACCGATACGAAGTCCTTCGGGGTCTTTCCGAACAAGCAAGTCGGCAAGAATGACCTTTTGTTCAGGATGGGCACCATTGACTTGCTGCACAAACGTTCCTTTTACCGACACGACGACCGACCCGTCAGGGTTGACGGCTACAGGCTGAATGGACACGGGCTGAAACGCTGCAACAATCTGTCCGCTGTCAATTCCTTGCACCATTTGCGGCTGCCAGAAGGCATTTTGGTAGTGCTCAACAATGGATGCTTCCAGCCACTCGGTGGCTGCCTTTCTGTTTGTTGCCGCTTTGGGTCGTGAATAATCAAGAGCGCTTCCCAGCCACCATTGAACGAATTCAGTGGCGAGCTTAGGGTCGACTGCGGTACTGGCTGCAGTTGGCTGTGCTTGCGCCTGAGCGTGTCCACCTTGCGACTGCGCATGAGCGGCTGTCCCAGCACCAGCAGGAGGCGCTCCCTGCGCGGTTTTCTTGTCATCGATACTGACGCCGACAAGTCCAATCAGAACACCGCCGACTAGCAGTATGCAAAGAGCCATGATGATCTTGTCTCTGAGTATTCGGCGAACTAATGCTCTAAACAGTTCTGAAAGCATGATTTTTCTGGGTTCTAGGAGGTGATGTAACGGCGTTTGTTCAGAGGCGCCGTATACGTGAGCTCACATTTGACTCACATCCCAATATTCTTAGCGAAATCCCAGAAAAATCAACCTTTTCATGGTGATCTTCCCATCCCAAACCAGCAAATTTCTTCAAATTCAGTCTTTTCGATACTGGCGGCGCCGAGTATCTTCGCGAATTTCCAACAGTTCCTGCAAAAGCTTTTGGCGATCCGGACCATCCCAGCGCTTCAACCAATCGCTAATGGCTTGTTGAATCATTCCACTTTTATCTGGTGAATGGGTGCCGTACAGCTTTTTCAGTTCCAACCAAATAGATTGAAGGGCAGCCAACTGCTCCGATGGCAGTTTAATCGTATAAGCTGCGAACTTGCGCTCGCCAAGAGACGATTCAGGCAGACGCAGAGCGACATCGTCTTGCTCAACGTTTACCAGCTCATTATCTTTATCGTCGTCGCTCATATTAAACTGCGCATCGCCGAGAACCAACCAATTGTACGCTACGGCGCGAGGAGGTTCCACACGCGGGTGCAGTCGAGAGGCAGCAGTTACTCAGCTTTCAAGTGGTGCCATAGATAGTAGCCAAAGCCAAGAACGCAGATGGCAACGATGGCGATGTCGAATTTGTGCCAATACTCTTTGAAAACTTCCATGTGCTGCCCGAACTGAATGCCGACCCATGTAAGGAAATAGCACCAGACGAGCGAGCCGATGAATGTAAATACTATGAACATCAAGAAGTGCGCTTTGAGCACACCTGCCGGAAACGAGATGAAAGTTCTCACTACGGGAAGCATTCTGCAAACGAAGAAGGTCCAGTCACCGTACTTGTCGACCCATTTGTCGGCGAGTTCCAGATCACGCGCTTTAAGAAGGAACCAACGTCCGTACTTCTCCAAAAATGGTCTGCCGCCCCACATTCCGAGGAAGTAAGAGGGGATGGAACCAATTACACATCCGATCGCACCGGCAAGTGAAGCCAGATGAAAATCCATTTTGCCTTCTTGAACAAGGATTCCGGCGGTCGGCATGATCGCTTCAGACGGAAGCGGAATGTTCGCCGATTCAATCGCCATCATTGCGATGATTCCCCAATAGCCCCATGAGGCGACTCCGTCGCGAATCCATTGAAGAATCGGATCTATAAATTGATGCAGCACGCTTGAGATACCTCGCTTAGGTCGGAGCCCTTTCGTTTTGCAACGTTTCCGACGTGTAAGGCTTTTCAGCCTGGTTCGGCGATTCTAACGCGTTGGCAAAGTCTGCGTGTGAGGTTACTTTTAATCGGTGGCGCGTGTTGCCATTTGCTATATTTGCACAACCAATTAGATACAAAATTTAGATACAGAGGAAATATCCGAGCGTGTCTGAAGCGGTTGCCGATCAACAAATTTTATTCTTCACCCTGGCAACGGCCGGTCACGTCGATCATGGCAAAACCAGCCTATTAAGGGCGCTGACAGGAATCGACCCTGACAGACTCAAAGAAGAACAAGAAAGACAAATGACGACCGACCTCGGCTTTGCGCATATGCGCGTGCACGTCGATGCGTCGTCGAAACATCCATCAGGGCGCGATCTTGTAATAAGTTTTATCGATGTGCCCGGTCATGGCAAGTTTCTCAAAAACATGCTTGCAGGTGTCGGCGGAATCGACTTGGCACTGCTGGTAGTGGCATCAGATGAAGGTCCGATGCCGCAAACCGTTCAGCACGTAAAAATTCTCAGCCTTCTGGGAATCAAGCACGCTGTCGTCGCATTGACCAAAATAGATATGTCGAGCGAAGCGCAGCAAGAAGATGCAGAGACGGGAGTGCGAGAGCTTTTGGCTCAATACCAAATCTCAATAATTGATTTTGTAAAAGTCTCTTGCACTGAAAAAACGGGCATCAAAACTCTCGGTGAATCACTTGCAAAGAATGTTTTGGAACTGCCGAAACGTACTCTCCTTAAAGGAGACGCTGCAAAGTTGGAGGACTCAGCCACTTATGACGACATCGAGAAAGTACCTGCGTTCCTGCCAATTGACAGAGTTTTCAGCAAACCAGGATATGGTGCGGTTGTTACTGGAACATTGATTCGCGGCGAAATCTCCGTGAATGATACCGTGTGGATCGAACCCGGAGAAATCAAAGGCCGAGTTCGCGGGTTGGAAACGTTCAATCAACGCCTCACCGTCGCACGAGCAGGGCAGCGACTTGCCGTCAACATATCGCTCAAAGAGAACAAGACCATTGAGCGTGGGCAAGCAGTTGTCGGTCAAGAAATTTCGCCGACCAAGGATCTATTAGTCTCAATTGATACGCTCGACAATCTAAAAGCAAGTGACTTCAAAAACGCGCTCAACAACCAGCTTGTGAAGCTTTACCATGGAACTGCCGAGTGCCCCAGTCACCTGCGCTGGGTCTCACAAAGCGATGCATCGGCTCCGATTTTCGGTTATCTATTTTTGGAACAACCACTCGTTGCTGCACCCCAAGAACGCTTCATCATTCGCTGGGGCGATGACGGATTGGCTGGTGGAGCCATTTTACTTAGCGATAGGCCACGCTGGTTAAACAGAAGCAAATTGATCGAACTTTGCAACCATTGCAACGATTTGAATTATACGATGGCTGCACGGTTGTTTCTCGAATCGAGTCCTCAAAACATGTTGAGGGAAGAAGCACTCAATGTGATC
Source organism: uncultured Candidatus Obscuribacterales bacterium (assembly GCA_964478655.1). Taxonomy (GTDB): domain Bacteria; phylum Cyanobacteriota; class Vampirovibrionia; order Obscuribacterales; family Obscuribacteraceae; genus CAYZJR01. The sequence continues at coordinate 22,680 of CAYZJR010000041.1, read as the reverse complement.
TTGCCGCAGTCGGTGCGGGTCGCGATTGTGCGCGAATTACTCAAATCAGATGCGATCAAATGGGGAGAGCAAATAGTAACCAATGATTCTCGCAAAGAGATTCAAGACAAGATTTTGCGAGAGGTCGCCGAAAATTCCGACGCAGCTTCAAAGCTTGATGCCAGGGGAGTTTCGCTCGAACACTTGCGCAATCGCGTTTTAGCCGGCATCGATCGACAGGCATTACACCAGTGCGTTCATGAACTGGTGGAAGGCGGAAAACTTGCTCGCAATGGAGATCGCATTACACTTGCTTCCGGTCAACAGCGTGCAATTCCAGCTGAAACCGCAAAGTTGCAAACAAAGATTCAAGAGATTCTCTCCAATCACATTTGTCTTGAACTGTCTGAAATTGCGAAGCTAACCTCCTCTGACGTAAAGCTCGTGACTTTTGCGATTGGTTTGATGTCGGAGCAAGGAACCGCATCTGTGGTCAATTACGAATACGCCTGCCTCAACTCCAAGATTTCGGAAGCGCATCATGTGTTGGCGAAACTATGGAGAGAGAAAAGACAAATTACGCCAGCAGATTTTCGAGATGGACTAGGAACATCTCGCAAATATGCAATGGCGTTGTTGGCACACTTCGACGATCAGCGCGTGACGCGCCGATTGGGCGACAGCAGACAGTTGCTGAAGCTTCCCAGTTAGACTCTAATTACCTTGTGTGGGCTGCGCAGAAGCAGTCGGAGGCGCCGGCGCCTCGACGACTATCACAAAGTGATCGCTTGCCACACCAATAGGTTTGCCGTCTTGGTCCAATGCTCGCGCGCGTGCTTCGTACAGTCCAAGAGCCGGGAAATCACTGCGCTTGAGCAAAAGCTCAGCCACCGCTTTTCTCCCTTTCCATATCGTCATGACATTTTGACTAGGCTCCGCTGAGTTCTGATTGTTGAACAACAGATTCGTGCGCGTAATCTCAAGTATTACTTTCTTGGCCCCAGGCAAATGCATAGCATCAATCAAGACCGGCATCGGCGGCTTGTCTTCTGCAATGTGCAAAAACCCTTTTGTTCCCAAATAACCACAATTCGGAAACTCACAAATGGGCATAATTTTTGCAGGCGGAACAATCTCCACAGAAATGATTTTCACATGCGATCTTCGCGGCAGGCGCAACTCAAAGCCCAGACATCGCCCACCCATTGCCCATTCAGGCATCGCGTGCAAGGAAAACAATAGCGTCTGCAATTTTTTGTCGTGCGCGAACTTGCAGCTTGCACGATTGACAAACTGAAACTCCGGCGAAAAGTCATTGACATAAAGAAGGTCAGCACCATCTTTGTATACTCCGGGGCCGCTCATGTCACCAAGGTTCTCGACAGTCACAGCAATGAAGTCAACGTTATAACAATCCATCAGCGGACGCGGCTGAATGTATGCAACCGGCCTGCCATCTTTGTCTGGCGTTCCTGTCAACTCAAGGCTTCCATCAGGAGTCCACTTGCGCTCGAAACTGCCTTTCTCATTGGTTCTCACTACTTCTTTCAAGGCATCTCCTGCCCAGATTGTGGCGAATGTGGGTGGAGCCGATTGCGAAAAAGAAACAGGATAGAAATCCCAGTGTTCTTTATCCCATCTGAAGACTTTGACGTAATCGCGCGAATCGGACAGTGATTCTTTGAGGAATCCAAAGGGAAATATCGGCTCGTAAGGTCCAACCATTTGGCAGTTCTTCACTTCTTTAAAGAGTTGAGGAGGTTTGGTCATGCCGGTTAATGCGTTTCGACAAACATACGCACCGTTTATCTGATCGGGAAGTCCAACGAACAAAACTTGTGGATCATCAGTAATGATGGTGCTGTACAAGCGAGCCAAACCCTCACGAATAGCCTTAACTTGATCGCCGGCAACAGCCCACGCTTGATTGTTGGTCCACAATACGATCAATGCAATCAGAGGGAACAGCAGAGGCAAGGCGATGCGCAAGCGATCTAGTGCATCGGCAAAACCGGTGCCAGACGGTCCCTTTTCTGGTTTCGGAGCAATGCTGCAAAGCGCGAACAACATGCACAGAGGCGCAGTTGCAAGATATGCGAATCTGCTGCTTTGAAGATCGTCGGCAATAGCGAATACTTTATAGACAGGGATAAGCGACAACCCAAACACAATAAGAATAAAAAGGGCTGGTCGCCTCACTCGCGGCTCTAACACGACATTGAGAACAGCAATAAAGCACACCGCGCATAGTATCACTTCCCAAGCCTTGGTCAGCATACTGTGAGCCCCGAGGAAGTCCCTGTTGAGCGGAACTACCATCATCCTCAGTCCGTGCACCCACTGCAAAACAAATCCTTTGATATCAGCGATGTGAAACAAAGAGTCGTCGTAGCCGCCGACGAAAGTTCCAAGCGAAAAGAAACGAATGACGAAATAGACGGCAAGTAACAGCCAGAACGGGGACGACACCGTAAAGGCTCGCAGTAGCCTTAGCTGCGAGCCTGCAGCACCTTTTACTTCATTTGGAAACGGTGGAACACACAACTCATAGGCAACAAAAACAGCAGGCAAAACGATTGCCATCTCTTTTGAAAGCAACCCGAGGGCCATTGAGACGATTGAAATAATCAGCCAATGTCTGCGGTGAATTCCACTTCGCCAAAGCAGGAAAGAAAGTAGACTGCCAAGAAAGAATGCCGATACTATCGCGTCGACACGGCCAGTTATCCAAGAGACGGCTTCAGGATGCAGCGGATAAAGTCCAAACATTGCGCTGGACATGCAGCTCCAAGCAAGCACATTGCGTCTTTCGAGTGCAGGCAGGTTAACAGGCCCTTCGCCCTGTTTTTGAACTCGTCCGAGCCCGAAACGCATGCATAGCTGATAGACGATTCCAAATACAAATCCAGTAGACAACAAATGGAAGATCAAGTTGGTGATGTGAAATCCCAATCCATTTGTTTTCCACAACAGATAGTCAGAGACCATGAAGATTGAGATGAGTGGGCGATAGAACTTAGTGGTTGTTCCATCCAACCAGGAACTGTAGAAGTTCCTCCAAATCATCTCCGGATATCTGATTGCCAGACTCAACCAATCGAGGTGTACGAAATCATCGCCATTGAAAAAATCGAACAGCACCGGATAGTAGCCAATAACGGTGGCCAGCCCGATGATCAGAAGTAGAAACTCAATATGTTTTTTCGCCTTCACAGCCGTTTGGTGCCTGACCCGGATCCTTGACCCGGTACGCCTTCTTATGTGTGGATTGACTTACTACGAAGACTTGAGCGACTCCAGAGCGACCTCGTAGGCAGGTCGATCTTCGAGATGACAGCGCACTTCGTCTTTTCGTTTCACAGGCTTTGCAGGCACTCCTGCAACAACCATGTTCGGTTCAACATTGTGTGTAACCACGGAGCCACCCGCTACAATCGACCCGGTGCCGAGGCGAACTCGCGGCAAAAGCAAAACGCGCGCACCAATGATGACTCCGGACTCGAGATAAGGACCCTCGCGGCCTTTCTGGCACGGTGGGTGCAAGCTGTCCGTAGTGCAAGACATGGGATAGAAATGCACATCGTTTTCGCAAGTCGTGTAAGTGGCGATAAATACATTGTTGTGGAAACGGCAGCGATCGCCGACTTGAATGAAGCCGTCTGATTGCGAGAGTGTTCCAAAACTGCAGTCGTCACCGAATACACTGTTTTCACGAATTACCGCACGATGACCGGTTTGGAAATTGGTTCCGATAGTGCATCCGGCGTAGATAATCGTGCCGGATCTCACGCAACTATTGGCGCCTATAGAGAATTCCGGGTTGTGGTACGAGGGATCTGTTCTATGTCCGGCAAGGCGTTCTCCAAGAATGCATTGCGAGCCCACAAAACAGTTGTCGCCAATACGGACATTTTCGTAAATGACAGTGCCACTTTCTATGGTGACATTGTCTCCTACGACAACACCGTCATGCACCACAACGAAGTGGGCGACTTTGACGCCTTTTCCCAGTTTAGCCTTGGGGCTTATGATTGCGGTCGAGGAAATCTCTTCAGTATGCGCTTTTGTCATTCTTGATCACGAAATGAGTGTTGGTCGAGCCACACTCGCAGGCGCAAAAGCAGGAATCTCAGCCATTATCTGTTTCAATGACTCCCCGACATAAGCAATTTGCTCGTCAGTAAGTTCAGGATACATCGGCAATGAAAGTACCTGATCCGAAATGCGCTCGGTTACTGGGAAGTCACCCTTCTTGTAGCCGTAGCATTCGAATGCCTTCTGCAGGTGCAGAGGCACAGGATAATAGCACATAGAGCCGATTCCGCGTTGTCCGAGTTCTTTGATGACGTGCTCGCGAAGTGCTGCACTGTTGCCGTCTCTGTCAATGACGCGAATAGTGTATTGGTGCCAAACGTGTCTCACTTGCGACGCGGCGATAGCCGGAGCAACTCCTGGCAGTCCGATCGCAGGCGTCACGATGTTCGGGCAGTTGCGCAATGCGCGTTCGTAGAGAGTGGCAACGTTGTGTCGTTTTTGATTCCATACTTGCAGGTACGGCAACTTCGTACAAAGTGCCGCAGCTTGCATTTCATCAAGTCTGCTGTTGACGCCAAGCTCTTCATGATAATAACGACGACGCGAACCATGCGCTCGCAATGTTCTCAAACGTTCCGCAAGAGCATCATCGCTAGTTACGATCATCCCGGCGTCGCCACAAGCACCCAAGTTCTTGGTGGGATAGAAACTGATGCAAGCCAAGTCGCCAAAGCTACCGGCCGGCTTTTCCTTATATAGTGCGCCGATTGCTTGCGCGTTATCTTCGATTACACGCAAACCAAATCTCTTCGCGATTGAAAGAATGGGATCCATATGCGCGGGCTGACCATACAGGTGAACCGGCAGTACGGCTTTCGTCTTCGGCGTCACGGCTTGTTCGATCAGCTTAGGCTGAATGTTGAAGCTGTACGCATCGACATCGACGAATACCGGCTTAGCGCCACGAATCATGATCGCTTCGACTGTCGCCGCAAAGGTAAACGGAGTGGTGATCACTTCATCGCCGGGGCCAATATCGAGCGCCCACAATGCAAGAACAAGCGCGTCAGTGCCGTTTGCGACGCCGATACCATGCTTGGTACCGCATACTTCAGCGACATCGCGTTCGAGTCTCGAACCGTACTCGCCCAAGATATAGTTTCCGCTTCGCAGAACACCAACTACCGCTTGTTCAAGTTCAGTTCCGATCTGACGATACTGTTCTTGAAGATTGAGAAGAGGGACTTTTTGATTCATGTGGATTCCGTATCTAGTACTGTAAGAAACGCCAGCCAGCCAAAGGCTTCATAGGTCGAAGCTGAGTCTATCCTGTCGAGTTCGGAGCGTCAAAGGCAAGAAACTAACCTTAGATTTACCACGGCAGCTAAATCAGATTTAACGAGCCGGATTGTAATGGGCATTGCAACTTCGGGGTTCGTGAATCCGAAAAGTGCAAAATCTTAAATATTGCAAATAGAGTAACACTGCGGCCGGTGACGGTTGTCATGAAGAAACTTTATGAACATTTTGTTGCTCGAGTTTTAAACAAATTAGCTCACACTCATTTTGCATTTTGAGTTGCGACTCCACCGGTGATGGCAGTTCGAATTTCGTTTGCGCGCTCTTCACGATGTTCGCTTTCTATCCTTGCGGCTTGCCGCGCACGATTTCGTGCTTTGGTGCACTGGCGAAAACAAGGCGTGATGAGGCTTTACCGTCAATAAACAAAGAGGGAGGTGATTTCTCACCTCCCTCTTTTGAGTGCAGCTTTGAGTACTTATCTCTTCTTGCTGGGAACAGCAACGGTGCGAGACAAAGCGTTGGTCACGAACAGATTGAGGCTAACGCCTTCTTTTTCTGCTCTGTCGACGAGCGCTTGATGAAGCGACTTCGGCAGACGAACCGTGAACTTGCCGCTGAAGGACATGTAGTTATCGTCGCCGCCACGGGCTGCGGCTTTCTTCGGGGTGTGCTTAACGGCAGATTTACGCGCTACTAGCGGTCTGGCGCCAATCTTCTTGTGAGATGCTTTTGCCGCAGGCTTAGCTGAGCGTGCTGCTGGTTTTGCTTTGCCTTTGCTGGCTCTCTTCATTGCCATTAGTCTTTTCTCCTTACGGGTTTGGGATTAGTCGGCCTAAGCCGCGTTCAGGCGGGACCTGAACTATTAACTTGAGGAATCGTTTAGAGGCACAATTCCCGTCCAGGTCGCCCGGCTTATCCGTCGCGCCCTGTGATGTTGATATACCACCTACCACCACTCAAGGTGGCACTCCTTATCATAGCAAACGATCTATTGCATGGCTATACACCACATATAGTTTTTTCCAAATTCAAAAAAAGCCCTGAGCACCTACCTTTTTCGAAATCGGCTCTACATCTGGTGCGGCACCACTTTTAATGGCTGGTATCGCCGAAGGTTAAATGTTATCGATGTACAATCTGCCTAGAGGTTGAGTGGTGAAAATTCTCGTTATCAGACTTAGCGCAATGGGCGACGTGGTGCACTGTTTGCCGGTTGCAGCACGCCTGAAAGAGCAGATCCGAGACTGCCATTTGACGTGGGTGGTGGAGCCACCATCAGCGGCGCTATTGCACAACAATCCAGCAGTCGACAGCGTAATCGTTTATCCCCGCAAACTATGGCTAAAGGACTTACGCAACCCAATTCGCTGGCCTCAAACTGTTGCCCACATAACAAAATTCGTCGACTCACTAAAGGGATTCGACATCGTGATGGACATGCAAGGATTGTTCAAAAGCGCTGTACTGGCGGGACTTTCCGGATGCAACCAGCGAGTCGGATTTGCGCGCACCAGAGAAATGGCCGACCTTTTTCTGAATCACAAAGTCGATGTTGGTGATTACTTTGGATTCGATACGCACATCGTTGATCTGAATTTGATGGTGGCAGATTACGTTCTGAATATGCTCAAGTTGTCAAGCACCGCCACTGATATCAGATTTCCGCTACCCGAGCCGCCTCGCGACTCCTATGAGTTGGTCAACCGACTCCTGATTCAGTCACCATTGGTGAGGCATGCACCAGAATTGGGGCTAGCACCAGACACGGGGTCAATACCAGGTGCGGAGTCAATACCAG
>CAYZJR010000041.1:3648-15466 GCA_964478655.1 uncultured Candidatus Obscuribacterales bacterium | reverse complement strand
GAATTGGGGCTAGCACCAGACACGGGGTCAATACCAGGTGCGGAGTCAATACCAGACGCGGGGTCAATACCAGGCGCGGAGTCAATACCAGACGCGGGGTCAATACCAGGCGCGGAGTCAATACCAAGGATGGGGCAGGCACCGCTGGCAGTACTTGCACCTGGGACAACCTGGGTTTCAAAGATATGGCAAGAGGAAAAGTGGTTGGCGCTTGGACACATGTTGTCCTCTCGCCTCAAAATGCGGGTCGCACTTGTCGGAGGCGAAGCGGAACTGCAAGTCAATTCTCGCCTGGCTCAAAATCTTGCAGCGATGTGCCCCGGAGAAAATGCCGTCGCAGACCTAACCGCTAAAACAAACCTGGTCGACCTGATTGCTTTGTTTAGGCAGGCGCAGCTCGTCGTAGGTGCCGACACAGGTCCTATCCACCTTGCTGCCGCCACCGGCGTTCCCAAAGTGGTTGCGATTCACGGCAGCACCCCAAGGCGACGCAACGGTCCCTTCGGGCAGCACTGCCTCGCCATAGCCATGGGTTTGGAGTGCCAGCCCTGCTTCCAAAAGGACTGCCCACTCGGAACCACGGCATGCCTAAAAGACCTCAACCCGGCACCGGTGTTTGAGGAAATAGCTCAATTTTTGGGACTTCACGTGTGAATGGTTAAGTCAGTCGGGCCGGTTATTCGCACACCCACTTGTCGATGGTTCGATTCCACCCCTCGACTACTTCGTCTTTGCCGAAGAAGATGCCGATTTCGCGGGCGGCGCTTTCCGGTCCGTCCGAACCATGCACCATGTTTCTGCCAATTTCCACCGCCAAATCGCCGCGAATGCTTCCTGGGGCTGCTTGTGCAGGGTTTGTAGCACCGATGACGTTCCGTGCAAGTGTAATGGCGTTCTTGCCTTCCCAAACCATTGCCACGATTGGACCGGAGGTTATGAACGAAACCAACCCATCGAAGAACGGTTTGCCTTTGTGCTCGCCATAGTGCTCTTCCGCCTTGGCTTTCGAGACTTTCATCAGCTTCATGCCGACGAGTTTGAGCCCACGACGCTCAAACCGACTGATGATTTCTCCTGCCAGTCCGCGCTCCACTCCATCCGGCTTGACCGCTACAAAGGTTCTTTCTGTCACCGCTTTGCCCTCCAATGGCTTTCTGGCGACATTTTTATCACGCGCCGCCGTTCACTTTCCCAGGCAAATCTGCCGCGACGCCCAAAAGGCAATGCCTGGGCGAAAAACTGGGCTTGACCAGTCGTAAAGCTTGGCAGCCCCTCCTTTATATCGCCTTACCGGAAGGACCCAGGTTCGACCGATATCGAACCAGTCCCAAGAGTGAACCGATAACGGCGATCTCCTAAAAGTCCAGCCGGCACATGTTTTCCGAAATTTGGCAGGGACCAGAAAGGAGCGTTAGGGGTCTTCTTTCTTTGATTGAAAGTTGCCTGCACGGATTCGGTAAGCGCAAAAGTTCGGGTCCGAAAAGTCAACCCAGGACTAGGTCTTCGATGACACTTTTTTGCACATACCGAATCTTCCAAGGGAAAACCAATTGGAAATTTCTAGACCCCCCAAGGTCGAAAAACAGCCCGGTTTTCAAGGACTCAAACGGAAGGACCAGTTGCGACTTTTTGACCTAGTTCAATTTGATCAACTTGGCGAACTTGGGATCAAACCATTTTTGCTCGCCGCTTAGCAGTTCAACCTTGTACAACTCGTTTCCGCTAGCACCCGCGATTTCGACGACCTTTCCATTACCCAGCTTTGGATGTTGGACAAGGTTGCCCACTTCCAAGCGTTCGAAATCAGTGTCCCCTATGCGAGAGGGAACGGCGTCTGGAGACATTCGCATTGCTCGAGGCTTGCTAGGCTGGCTTGGAGGTGAACCGGAACCACTAGGTGTACCGGAACCGCTTGGTGCACCAGCGCCAGAACCATATCGAGAAGCACCGGATCCGCCACTAGCTCGCGAAGGATAACCACTGCCCGTGTCGTACTTGGAGCCACCACCATCGTAAGGACGACTACCACCAGAACCACTGCGAGAGCCGCCACCGTAGCCGCCACCGCCGTAGCCACCGCCGCCGGAACCACCGCCATAGCCGCCGCCACGGTTTCCGTAACCACCACCGTAACGCGGTTGGTCGCCAGAATCAGTTTTCCAGGACGCACCTCTGCCACCACTGGTGGCTCCGTACTTCGAGTCCGAATCCGGATCTGGTGACGGGTAATAACCAGTCAATAGACCAGGTGCAATCTCTTGCAAGAACGTACTTGCTCGGGTCAAATTGTATGAGTCTCCCCCGCCACCGCCCGCGGAGCGAACGAAAGAGCGCCGTCTCCTTGCGCGAGTGAGGTAGAGCAAGTCACCAGCCCTGGTGACCCCTACATACATAAGTCTGCGTTCTTCCTCGAGAGCCGTCGGTGACGGATCTTGCAGCGATCGGAAGTGAGGAAGCAATCCTTCTTCCATACCTACAAGGAATACAACTGGAAATTCCAGACCCTTGGCCGAGTGCAGTGTCATCAGCTTCACTGCGTCTTGATCCATCTTTGCTTGATCGAGATCGCTGACGAGAGAAATTCGAGTCAGGAAAGAATCAAGATCTGGTTCGTCGGCAACGGTCTCGAATTCTTTAGCGACGTTAATGAGTTCGCGGACGTGTTCCATTCGACCAAGTGCGGCTTCGTCGCGAGCGCTCTCCGCGTCTTCTTGCAGCTTCTGGAGATAGCCTGTATCGCGTATCACCATCTCGACCAACTTTGATATTGAAAATTCCTTGGATGGATCTCCAATTTCTTTTGCTTTCGTTTGCCACACGTGCACCATGTGGGCGAATTGCATAAGTTGCTTCTGCGTCTTGGACGACACATCAGGAATTTCAGCCGCGGTCGCAGCAGCATCCAACAAACTCACGTTTTTGGCTTCGGCATGTTCGGCCAGACGCTCGAGTGTTGTTTTTCCGATTCCGCGCTTCGGTGAGTTGATTACGCGATTGAAGGATTGTCCGTCCCTACCGTTATATATAAGTTTGAGATAACCGAGAATATCTTTCACTTCCTGGCGCTCATAGAATCGCGTGGCACCAACCATGGTGTACGGCACATTGCTGCGAACCAATATTTCTTCTATAGCTCGGCTCTGAGTATTCGTTCTATATAGAATGGCGCATTCTGATAATTGACGACCCTGTGCCTGCAGGCGGCGGAGCTCCTCGGAGACGTAATACGCTTCGTCTATATCGTCGGCGCCTTCGTAGTATTTAGCCTTCGCGCCGTTCGGTCGGTTGCAACGCAAGACTTTTTCGATGCGCTCGGTGTTGTTGGCGATGATGCTGTTTGCCACTTCAAGAATGGTGCTCGTTGATCTGTAGTTTTCTTCGAGCTTGATGATCTTGCAGTTCTTGAAATCACTTTGCAGGTTGAGAATGATTCTGAAATCGGCTTTGCGCCATGAATAAATCGACTGGTCGACATCTCCGACGACCATGAACGTGCGTTCCTGCCACCATTCTTCCGGCGCCACCGATGCTGCTTGTATTCCTGTACCGGGCAACACATCAGGCGAGCAAATCGCTTGCACTAAGTCGTATTGCGATTTGTTGGTGTCTTGAAACTCATCGACCAAAACATGGCGAAACCGGTCGCGCATACGGCGTCGAACAGACTCGTTTTTTGTCACCAGCTCCGTGAAAACAACGATGAGATCATCAAAGTCAAGCGCGTTGTTTTTCGCTAGTTCTTCTTGATACGCATGGAAGATTTCGGAGATGCGTTGCTCTCTGTAGGTGCGAGCATCGCGGCTGTAAAGGTGACTTGTGAAACCATCATTCTTTAGTGCGGAAATTTCGTGACGCACTTGGCGCGGCGGAAAGACCTTTTCGTCCAGATTCATCTTCGACAAAACAGCCTTCATGACATTCAAAGAATCAGTTTCGTCGTAAATGACAAAGTTGTTATCCCACTTCCAGCCCTCGTGCGTCTCGTAGTTGGCGATGTCTCGGCGCAGAAGACGGGCGCATATGCTGTGGAAAGTTCCGATAGTCAATCGTCGAGCGGCTTGTGGCCCAACGATCGCTTCGACCCTAGACTTCATTTCGGCGGCGGCCTTATTGGTGAACGTGACAGCGAGCACATTCTCCGGGTCTTGGCGCAATGCTTCTAAGAGGTACGCAATTCTCCGGGTGAGAACTGTGGTTTTACCGCTCCCCGCGCCTGCGATAACGAGCGCCGGTCCCCATTGCAAACATACGGCTTCGCGCTGCTGGTCGTTGAGTCTGGCGAGCAAATCCTTGGCCGCGCCTTTCATCGATTCAGCTCTTGGGTCCGAACCGGCAGAACTCAGCGCCGGAGCGCCTTCACCAGTGCGTCCCGGTTGAGAATCACCTTGGTTTCCCTCAGCATGCCCCAGCCTTTGATTCGTTCCCACAAGCATCCTGCCTCCTTTCGGGGCTGCTGACTGCTTTTACAGCCTTCACGGAGATCAGATCCGAACTTATGATTAGGTTCATGACTTCCTAAAAATAATGATATGATCCCCGCCGGCAGTTGTGAGAGGTTTTTCCGGCCTCATCACAATCCGAGCAGACTCCGAATTTGCTTTACTTTCCGTTGATAATTTTGACTGGCTCGCCTCAGCCTGTTGATTAAAACTTGTAAACAGCCAATGCCACCATGTGGTCGGCCAAACCGCAAATGCGGGTAATCTAGAGGACTGCATCTCTAACTGAGTCTCTAAGTTAGAATCCTTTTTCGAATCCCTTTTGGAGCACGGTATATCCAACATGGCCCCATCCGAACATCCAGCATCCGCCACGATTCCGACAGTTGATGAGTTAGCTCAGGAGTTATTGCTCATACAGCAGTCAGGACCGCGTCGTGTTGCGGTTATCGGCACACGCAACCTGCCTTTGACGCATCAGCAACTTGTCGAAATGCTTTCCTATGCTCTAGTGCTTTCGGGCAACCAGGTGGTCACCAGTGGCGGTGCAAACGGAACAAACATGGCAGTCATCCGCGGAGCCCAAAGAGCGAACCCTGACAGGCTATCAATCATCCTTCCGCAGACGATTGGGCAGCAGCCCGGTGAAGTGCAAGATCTGCTAATTGGGATTAAAAACATCACCGAGTATCCGGAGAGGCGAACAATGACCCTGGCGGATGCCAGTCGGATATGCAACCACGAGATAATCGATAGGTGTCAGCAGATCATTTGTTTCCTTTATCACACGAGCCATACTTTGCTTGAGTCTGTAAACTATGCTAAGGAACATCGCAAGATTGTGACTAGCTTCTACCTCGACTAGACTGCGACTGAGCAAAATTTGTCCACCGAAACCAAGCTATTTTTCTCCGGCGAACTCGGGCTGTTAATACCCTGTGTAGTCGCCTTCTCCGTTTCGTTTCTGACCCTGCCGCCGTATATCAAATGGTTGAAGCAGCAGCAGATTAATCAGTTCCTTCGAGAAGAAGGACCCCAAAGTCACCAACACAAAGCAAAGACACCAACCATGGGTGGTGTCTGTTTCATTTTCTCGACGATGGTGACGACCCTTGCGTATTGGTTCATTTGCCACAAACAAATCGACCTGTCGGCGTGCCTCGTACTGTTTGCCAGCCTGATTTGTGCTCTCGTCGGTCTTATGGACGACATGGCGAAGGTGCGCCAAAAAGCCAACAAGGGAATCTCCGGATTCGTCAGATTGGGCATTGAGACTGCACTAGGCTTGGTGGCAGGGTTGGTTCTCTTTTCGATGAGCCCCACCATCCTGAAGGTCCTGGTGCCTACATCATTTGCAGTGGCGGCGGCAAATGTTAACATGCAAACACTAGTGGTCGGGTCAGCATTTTTCATCATGGCACCACTGGTGGTGTTTCTCATTCTTTCAACATTTCTGTCAGCCGCAGTGACGAATGCATTCAATCTTCACGACGGCATGGATGGATTGGCTGCAGGAACAGGTGCACAAGTGCTCGCCACAATGGCGTTGCTGCTTCTGTATTCGGGTCAACCCGCGCTGGCAGATATTGCAGCAGCGGGTGCCGGAGCTTTGATTGGTTTTTTGATGCACAACAAGTATCCCGCGAAGATCTTCATGGGAGACACAGGAAGCCTCTTCGTAGGCGGCTTGATGGCATATCTCACAATTGCAGGCGGATTGGTTCTGTGGTTCGTTCCACTTTCTGCAATCTACATTTTGGAAGCACTATCTGTAATGGCACAGGTCGTGTACTTCAAACTGACAAAACAATACACACCGGAAAAGCCAATGTCGGCTCCAGCACTCATCTTTTTGAAGCTGACGAAGAGACTTCCAGGCGAGGGCAAACGTCTATTTCGAATGGCGCCGTTGCACCACCATTTCGAAGCGGTGTTTGCAGACAAGGGTGTTGAAGAATACGAAGTGGTGGCAGGATTCTGGGTAGTGCAAACCGTGCTCTGCGTGAGCGTTATAGCTGCCTATTTGATGTGGCACTAACGAAGAATCAGCACTAATTTTTCTTTTTCTTCGGCGTCGGCTTTGCGATACTGCCTTTGACGACTTTGTATGTTGAGGCTTGGGAGATCTTCTCAAGTTCAGCACGGCGAGCCTGTGCCACTGCTTGTTGCTCCGGCGTCAGCTCAACATCGGATTTGTTGGCGCGCCTGGATGAGCGACTGAGGGGTTCCTGACTCAGCGGCTGTGCCTGATTTTGCGACGACTCCGAATCAGATGAACTGTCCGGCATCACCGAAATCGACAACTGCGTTCCTGGCAAAAATTCGCTCTCCAATTGATTTGCGAGAGTCTCCATTTCCTTGCGCTTCGGACCTTGCAATCCGGCGTACCAATTGCGCAAACCGTCCATCAATGCGCGTATTGATGCAACCGGGTCGTTGACATCAAACTCCGGCTCGCCGACGACTACAGCAGGCAGCTTGCCCTTCGACAGCCTCACGATTCGATATCCGACACTCGATGATGAACAAGACTTCGATTGCTGGCGCTGCTTGGCGATCACCTCGCCGCCAAACGTAATGCAAAACTGCCCTCGGCTTTGCCAAGCGTTGTGTTGTTGCTTCTTTAACTTCAGCAACTCATTGTTCTTGTTCGTTGACATGCCCCAGCTTGCGTCATCTGCAAAAGCGGAACCGTCTTCATCGAAGTCATAAGGATCTTTGCCTGTCACAAGACACAGACCTCTTGCATTTTGGGATTTACCGAAGAGACGCCAGGGCTTCCGACAGTCGTATAAATAAACGACTAGAAACACTATTCCCTCAGAACGTCATTGTTTGTCTGCCTGAATAAACAAGTCAAGAATATAATCTTGAACAGGAGATCTAAAAGAGATCTCTGATTACTACAGACCGCGAAACAGCCGAACACTCGACACAAACTCTCGAACGCCCAGTGGACCCCAAAATCATGCAATTGGTCAGCGAACTCATCTCCCAGGGGAGGTGGGACGAAGCCCATTCCGTGCTTTCTCGGTACGCACAGCAAAACCCAAACAGCCCAGAAGTCGAGTATCAGCTCGGAGTGCTTTGCTTCACCATGGGCAAATACATGGACGCCGAGCGGCATCTAAAGACTTCGCTTCAAATCTTCGCCAACAATCCTGATGCGCATTATCAGCTTGGGCTCATCCTTTTGAAGGAAAATCGCCCACAAGAAGCTATGCCTGAGTTTCGCGAAGCGTGTGAACGCAAGCAGGGCTTCTCGGTTTCTCACTTGCACTGGGGGCTTGCGCTGTCGGCAATGGGCAGTCACAAAGGTGCTCTCGGTCAGTACAACCAGGTAATCAAACTCAATTTGCAACCACCAAATCCTGGTCAGCTGTCAGTTGCGTATTATCAAGCCGGAATTGCATGCTTTGCGATGGGCGAGTATTTCCAGTCAGCGCAATACTTTCAAGAGTGCATCAAGTACGACCCGTCGCTGGCAGAAGCGTTCAATGCTCTCGGCATCGCGCTTGCAGCGATGAGCAAGCACGAAAATGCGATTCAGTGTTACGCGCGCGCATGGCAGTTAAACCCTACGCAGCCGCTTGTTCAACGCAACTGGGCAGCCAGTCTGGTGCACATGGGGCGCCTCGATGAAGCGCTGAAGAACTACCAAGAAGCGATTAATCTCGACCCGAAAAGCTTGCCTGCAAAAGAGCGCGCGTTGTTGTACAACGACTGGGGGGTGAATCTATTCAAACAAGGTTTGCTCGACGATGCCGCTGAGAAGCTGGTTCATGCAGTTGATGTGGACCCGCAAATGTTTCAGGCGCGGCTGAATCTTGGACTGGTTTGGATGGCTCTGGAGGAATTCGACTCGGCTGTCGATACCTTCGAAAAAGGGCTTGAGCAGTCGCCTGGCGTTCCAGAATTGCTCATGTACTGCGGCATCGCGTATCTGCAATTGAAGAAGTTTGAGGAAGCGGTCGAGCGCCTCGGCAAAGCAAAACAGATCGAAGCAAACAACCATGAAATCGATGTTTGGCTGGGGTATGGACAGCTTGGCTTGGGCAACACTGAAGCCGCGGAAGTGTGGTTGAAGAGAGCGAGCGAAGCCAATTCGCAAGATTACAGAGCACTTGACGGATGGGGATGCTGTCTGGCTTTGATGGGTAAACCACA
Organism: uncultured Candidatus Obscuribacterales bacterium; assembly: GCA_964478655.1. Classification (GTDB taxonomy): domain Bacteria; phylum Cyanobacteriota; class Vampirovibrionia; order Obscuribacterales; family Obscuribacteraceae; genus CAYZJR01. The sequence goes on along the minus strand of CAYZJR010000041.1, from coordinate 6,860 downwards.
AGAGTCGATCGATCGGTTCAAACAGGCAATCGCGGCAAATCCGGATTACTCGTTAGGGCACCTGCATTTGGCTCGCAGCCTGGAGTCTGTTGGAATGACGGAATACTCCAAACAAGAGTATCGCGAAGCGGTGATGAAAGATCCTCGCTGCTTGCAGCCCCAGAAAGAGGCGATGGAGAAGCTGATTCAAGCGAATCAATATGATGCTGTTTTGGAACAAGTGAGACGATTGCTCGACATCAATCCAAACGATCGTGATGCGCAACTGACTCTCGCACGCGCGCTCTATGCGCAGCAACGTCCCGACGAAGCGCTGGAGATTTTGGAGAGAGTCATCACTGCAGATCCAAACAACGGACCTGCTCGCGTGGTCGCCGGTCAAATCTTTCTGCAGAAGGGAAACTTTGCACAGGCTGATGAAATGTTCCATTACGCCTCAACGTTGTTCGATGGTGACTGCGGGCTGTATTTCTCTTGGGGAAAAACCCTCTACTCTCTCGGTATGATGGAGTTGGCGCTGGAAAAATATCAGAAAGCGTCTGAACTAGATCCATACGACAGCGACACATATGAAGCCTGGGGAGCCACTCTCAAGGCACTAGGCCGCTTTCAGGAAGCAGCCGAAGTTTACAGGCGCGCCAATCAGTATCTCTAAATGGCTAAAGAACGCGTCACCGATCTGTTTCTCAAGACGGAGCAACTGCTCCACTTTCGGCTTGCGTTTTCGGCAGTCGGGCTGTTCGTTTCGGTCTGTGCGGGCGCACTCGCCGGCATAGATTTCGACCCGTATCCGACCATAAAAGTGATAGGTGCAATTGTTCTGTACTCATTCATCGCTCTCACGATCATCGAGCGCGGCAAGGTTCGATCAGACCGCCATCTGCTTCGCGCAAACGCAGTTCTTATCGGGCTCGACGTGTTGGCGCTCACCGGACTTGTTCACGTCACGCGCGGCATCGAATCAGATATGTACATTCTGTACATCCTGCCGATTCTGCTTTCCAGTTACACGTTCGGGCGTCGCGGAATCTATGGAACAGCCTTTCTCGTCTCGCTCTCCTACGTCGGATTGCTGGTTATAGAAAGCGCCAGTTTCCTCCCATATCTAATCTCAGGAAAAACCTCAGGACTGACAGCAGCCTACTCAGACCGGCTCTGGAAGCGCATTTTGGAACGCAGCATACTGCTGGTCGCAGTTGCATTTATATGGGCGCGCTTTTGCCAATACATGTCCGGTGTCGCACAACAAGGAGCAAACAGATTGCGTGAGCAGTTGTTCGCAAACACTCGACTAATGGCAGAACTCAAAGCTCAAGCCGGTCGCGAGCTCTTGATCAACTCTATCAATTCAGCGCTGCGCAGCACGCTCGACCTGGATCAAATTATCGCCACTGCGATCGACGAGCTTGGAAAAGCATTGAAAGCAAAACACTGCGCCATCGTTTGCCCGAGCACACAGTCAACGGAAATGCCATTCATCTGCGAGTCTTCAGACTCGGGCAATGGCGACAGATCTCAATCACCGAACTATGAAGGTCCGGCCTTCGACCTCAAACTCTGTGAGTTCCTTCTAGAGCACAAATCACGATACGAGCTTGGTGACGACGGAGTCACGATTATCAAATCGTTCCTCTTTGAAGAGCCAGAGTCGCATCCAATCTTTGCTTCCGTGCAGCCATCTCTTGCGCGCACGCACTTCAGCTCATTGATTGTTCAACCGATGATGTACGGCGATCAGTCAAAAGGTGTGGTGCTGATTGCTGAAAAAGATCCCGAAAGAAAGTGGACAAACTCAGAGCTGGAGCTGGTTAAGTCCGTTGCCGGTCAGGTTGCCGTGGCCATCGAACATGCAAGTTTGCTAGAACAGTTATCGCGCAGAAACCGCGACTTGATTCAGAAAAACGTTCACCTCGACGCAAAACACTCCGAGCTGCGCGCAGTCCAATCACAGCTGATTCACCAAGAAAAAATGGCGTCGCTCGGTCGACTTGTTGCCGGCATCGCGCACGAACTCAACAACCCCATCAACTTTGTGCATGGCAATTTGCCTTATCTAAAGGAGTATTTCCAGGATTTGAAAAAGTTGATCGCAACTTTTGACGCACTGCCCGACGAGCACAAGCAGCTGGTAGACAAGGAGAAGGCGAAACTAAAATACGATTTCGTCGTAACCGATCTCGATAACATCCTCGCCGATCTCGACGAGGGCGCCGACCGCATACGCCACATTATCAAGAACCTGAAAAGTTTCAGCCGACTTGATGAAGCAGAGCTTAAGGAAGCATCGATTCAAGAGGGTATCGAGTCGACATTGAAGATTCTGTCCCAATATTACGGCAAGGACAAGGTCCAGGCCGTGACGGAGTTCGCGCAGATTCCGACGGTTTTGTGCTATCCAGGGCAGCTCAATCAGGTTTGGATGAACCTACTTACAAATGCCGCTCAGGCCACAGATGGCATGAATAGCGGCGCTGGGCAGGAAAACCCGGTGGTAAATATTCGTTGTGAGCTTGAGGGAAACAATGTTCTCGTCTCGATCACCGATCATGGATCTGGTATAAAACCAGAGGTTCAGAGTAAAATCTTCGATCCGTTCTTCACTACCAAACCGGTTGGTCAAGGCACGGGGCTCGGTCTGTCGATTTGCCATTCGATAATCGAGCGCCACGGCGGTCAAATCTGGTTTGAGACTGAACAGGGCAAGGGAACCACGTTTCGCGTCAAGATTCCGGTCAACGCGAAACCTACAGAACAAGCCAGAATCGATCGAGCGGTGGCACAAGATCCGGATTGACGTCGGAGAGGTAGATGAGAAGGCACAAGATATTGCTCGTTGACGACGAAGTACCGAATCTCCGGTTGCTTAGACGCGTTTTGAACGAAGAACACGACACATTCGAGGCGCAAAGCGGCACCGAGGCACTCGCGTTGCTGCAGCAGCATCGCATGTCGCTGATCATCACAGACCAACGCATGCCGGGGATGACCGGAGTGCAGCTCCTGGAGCAGTCTTTGCCGATCACGCCGAATGCCATAAAGATTTTGCTCACCGGCTACACCGACGTTCAGGCGCTCATAGACGCCATCAACGCGGGTCACGTGTACAAGTACATACCGAAACCATGGGATGCAGAAGAGCTCAAACTGACAGTTCGACGCGCCCTTGAAGCTTTTGATTTGAAGGAACATAACGATCAATTGGTGAAAGACCT
>CAYZJR010000041.1:0-3548 GCA_964478655.1 uncultured Candidatus Obscuribacterales bacterium | reverse complement strand
CCTGCAATCGATCCTTCACAGCAAGGAACACGCTATCAGGCTGAAGCCTCACGCCGAGACCGTCAAGAAGCGACCGAGGCGACCCGGTAAGCATCTCCTTCGGTTCGCGCAATACGACAAAGGGTTCTTGCAAGGGAATCAGTTTGCTTTCGTCCGTTGGCCCAAACAGCGCCACAACCGGCTTTTGCAATGCCACGCCTATGTGCATAGGTGCAGAGTCTACGCAAACCAAAACGTCGCACGCAGCAGTGAGAGCCGCGAGATCAGCGAGATTCTTGGTCTTTCCGATTGTCGAAATCACGGCATCTTGAACCTTGCCTCCAAGACTGGATATGGTCAGGAGCATTTCTTCAACAATATCCTTGTCGTCAGGGCCGCCAGCTAAGACCACTTTCACATCAGGGGTTTCGGCGATTTTCTGAATAAGTTCAATCCAGTTTTGTGTCGGCCATGTTTTGATGATGCCCTTCTCCACTGCGAGGCGACTGGTTCCTGGATGCAGGAGAACGAACCTGGTTGCATCCGACGCCACCGTATTTAGTGCTGCCTTTTTCAAAAATTCACGCCAACGTTCAACAGACCCAGCGTCCACCGATATCTCAGGCACTTGCAGAGTCTTGGGAGTTTGCAACGGCTCGACTGTTCCGCCTTCAGATTTTGCCTTTTCGACTTCATCATCCATAAAGGAAACCAAGTCGTGATACATGTTTCCGGCATACTGAGTTTGATCGAGCGGGCGCGGCTTGGTCAGCATGAATTGCGAATGCAAGCCAGAGTCGTAGCCGACACGAACCGGAATGCCGGACATGAAAAGCAGCACAGCCACCGGCTTTGAACCACCGGACGAAACAACGACGTCATAGCCGCCGCGCATCAGACCCAAAAGTTCCACAACATCTGCCACCATCAATGGGCGCTTCTTCACGTCGAACACAATAGTTTCATCGATGAGATCCGTGAGCTGCTCGAACGAGCGCGAGCGCGGCTCTAGCAACAATGTGATGTGCCAGTTCGGGAAATGGCGCCGAATCGTCTTGAGCGTCGGAAGAAAGAGAATCTCATCTCCGATGCCGCCGAAATTGATTACCAAAAGCCGCCGACTCACCGAAGATAACGCCCCCTCAACATATCGGCACCAGGGCATGCAATCTTGGTTCACTTCGGACATACTCTATCTATACGCTTTGTTTGTTGGGAATGGGTGATTCTCGCCAGCACGTATAATATCCCAGAGTCGTGTCAGGTCGCCCCAATTGAAGCCCACAAACTGGTATCTCGTTTTTGCCCTTGCGATTATTGTCGGAGTTCTGGCAGGGTACGTCGCGGCCTTGGTCTATCGACCGAACATACTGCCACCGATGCTCAGGCTGGGCTTGATGTCCCCGACGACTGTTCTGTTCTTGGGCACCGATGTCGTCTACCAAGATCACGGTCGCAGGCGTGTGAAGGCTGATCCAAGCGCGTTTACAGGTCGCTCGGACACGATTATGGTGGCTCGGCTCGATCCATATCGCAATGCCATTGCGGTTCTTTCGATTCCGCGCGACACGCAAGTGCAAATTCGACATAACGGAACGCAAAAGATCAACGCCGCAAACGCAATCGGCGGTCCGAACTTGGCGATGGACACCGTTTCTGGGTTCTTGGATCTTCCCATCGATCACTATGTGATTCTCAACGTTCACGGACTCGTGGAGCTCGTCGATGAGCTGGGCGGCATCACCGTTGAAGTGCCAAAGAAAATGCAATATATGGATTGGACGGCGAAGCTCAAAATCGATTTGGAACCAGGTCCGCACACCCTCACCGGCAACCAGGCGATGGGGTTTGTTCGCTTTCGCCATGACGCTTTGGGCGACATCGGGCGTGTGCAGCGGCAGTCCATATTTATGCGCGCAGTACTGGATAAGGCTCTGAGGCCTGAGTCTTGGCCACGCATTCCAAAGCTCATCGAAATCGCGAAAAATCACATTCAAACAGACCTGAGCAATACGGACATGATGAGCATGGCTTGGTTTGTGCGCGGCGTTCCTAAGAAAAATCAGTTTCTGGCGATGATGCCTGGTGCATTCTCAGGCTCTGGAGATTGGCTTGTGGAACGGCGTGACGTGCGACGCATGGTTGCAAGACTTTTGGGATCATCATTCATTGTTCCCACAAGAGATGAGATCAGAGTCTGCATTGAGAACGCAAGCAGCATGTCCAACTTGGGTTCAAAGCTTTCCAAAATGCTCAGAAAGAAGGGCTATCATGTCTCGTCGATCAAGGATGCAGAAGATCGAAAGGAACCATTGAAACGCAGCCGAATAATCGCTCAGAGAGCCAATCCTGAAGATGCGGAGTTGGTGAAGTCCGACTTGAGTGACAAAGGCGAAGTCATTTGCGCATCCGTTGGTGATATTGAAAGCAGCGTCACTATCACGGCCGGCGAAGACCTGATCAAACTTGTTTCGCCATAAGTTGCCTCGCTGGTGATTTGCCCCGGCCGTTCGCGAGGCTCGTCAGCCTCGCTTATCAGCCTTCATTCGTAACTCGCCTTTTGCCGCAGAGGTTGTAACGAGGTCTTCAGTGGTGGCAATACGATACCACCCGTTAAGCAACGTAAACGCGTAAGAACCGCATGCCTTGCGTGTTACAAGGCTTCGCATTTGCAACAAATGTTATATGCGAAATGTTGCACGATGGATATACGCGCGCGCAATGTATCGGAAAGCCGCATAGATTGAGGCAAAAGCTGAAATTTCTTGCACAAATTTTGCAATTCGTGAACTCCGCTTCACCTGCCTCTGAAGAACCGCTCCACAACTGCCGTTGCGCGGACTATGCAACGAGACCTAACACAAAATCTTCAGACATTATTATGTTTCCCTTTGAAACTAGGCTAGTGCCCTACCATTTCGTGTTGTACAGTGAATGTTGTCGCGAGTGTTCGCATCTGACTCGACGACATATGGCAATTCTTCTAGGAAGGCGGGCAACACATGATCCATTACGTATATGCAACTCGCGGTGGTTACCTCTATTTGGTAGGACGTTATAGCAATAAACCAAAAGTAGATGGAGCCGGCGAGTTTGTGTTATCAGTACCGGAGAAGACCCCGCAAGTAACAATCGATACGCTAGCCCACAGAAGATTTATGGACCACCTCCGTCGCCCCAGACGCATGGACCACCGTCACCACAAAGCAGAAAAAGAACTGGCCACAGTCTAGTTTTTCGAAGCCTTCAAGATTTGCCGCAAGCCCGCGTGTATTCATGCGGGCTTTTTGCTTGGCGTTATCTGCACGGGCGCCCATTCTGCTTGTTTTTTCCGCTGTGCCTTGCATTCATTGAAGGTTTGGGGGTCAAAATAGCGCGGATGTAAAGTGTCAAGCTCGCTTGACACTTTGCCGACGACAAAATGCACCTTTCGGGGTTTGAGAAATTTCCGACCTCCGTTTTTTCCCAATTTTTCGTCCACCATCTGTCAAGCGACCTTGACACTTTGCAACAGCGCAAAAAAAGAGCACCGAGACAGTCAAGTCGTACGATTATCGTTCCAGGGACAA
>CAYZJR010000040.1:17711-53753 GCA_964478655.1 uncultured Candidatus Obscuribacterales bacterium | reverse complement strand
ATCGGCTTGATGCGCCGCGGCGAGATTGCACAATGCTTTAGCATATTGCATGCTTTCGGCACCGTGGACAGACTCTTGCAGCTTCAGGAGCTGCTTTAACTCGCTGATGTTACTTGTTTTCACGCTTAGCGGATGGATACCAGGGTTCAAACCACTTATGCCCTGAGTCTTGGCGGATTTCACCTGGCGAGCTCATCAGATTTAAAAATCACGCGGGGGATTTGGCAAAAGAGTCATTTTGTCAGGCATTAGAGCCAAGTTTTTTCGTAACGAACTATAATGCATCTATCGGCAATTCGTTTTTTGTTTAGCCTTGAAGCAACGGTTTAAACAAGTTTGGGCTTTCGCCACAGTCTCCATATTCTGTGCAGTCTTCGGCATGCTCGGAACTGCTTTGCAGGCAGACGATGGGAATTCATGCGAGTCATTACTGCAAGACGGAGACATCATTTTCCAGCGTTCCTTCTCATCGCAAAGTGATGCAATCAGCCTATCGACACATTCACCATACACACATTGCGGCGTCGTGATTTCGGAAAGTGGAAAATGGGTTGTTTATCACGCCACACAACCGGTGTCCAAAACTCCGCTCAAGGATTGGATTGCATCGGGAGATGGCGGCAAGTATGTGATCAAGCGATTGAAGGAACCGGCTCAATTGTCGAAAGAATCCCTGCAGAAATTGCGTACATATCTGAACCGGCAACTCGGAAAGAAATATGACTTTCTGTTTGCATGGTCTGACGACAAGATCTACTGTTCTGAATTGGTTTGGAAGGCATATTGGAACGGTTGTGGGATCAAGCTCGCAACGCCCAAGAAGATTGGCGATTTCGATTTAACTTCGAAGATCGTGAAGGTCAAGCTGCAAGAGAAGTATGGCAGCAATGTTCCGCTCAACGAGACAGTTGTGGCACCAAGCACCGTCTTTGAGAGCGACCGGCTTGTGACGGTTTCGAGCCGCTAAGTAATCGCAGGATTCACTTCGAAGCCAGTGGTCCGGAAAAGAACATCACTGGGCAATACGACCATCCGCTGCGGCAGATGCAATCGATGATTGGGTTTTTCATCTCTGCAAGCAAAAATCGATAATTGTAGGCCGGCTTTATTGCGAAGCTTCCGTCTTTGTAGAGAAGTCCGATTTCGCAGGCACGTTCGTATTGCCAGAGTGTAATGCCTCGGAACAACGAAAACGAGAGCGTTGTAGATCCGGAGTCTGCCCGCCATGAAATTGCCTTATCAACGTCGTAGGCTCGTACTCTTTTGGTCGCCTCGTCGAATCGCATGACGATGTTGTGCTGGCGTTCAAGTCCCCCGGCTTGGAACAGCCCCACCCATTTCGCATCGGCGATTTTCCATTGTGCGACAAAGTCGCCGTTCTTATCCTGAATGACCTCGAACGGCAGATCTTGGTCATTGATGGACAGAAGCATAGACTTCAAGGTTAGAACATCGACTGGCGCAGTTGAAGTTTCCAACTTCGGAGTCTCAGTGCCCGCCCATGTGCCGCCATCGACGAAGATTTTAATTCCTACCAATAGCCAGAAAAGAACGGTCAAAAGTAATGGATAGAGCACCCAATCGCCCTTTCCGAAGATACTTACGACTATCCACTCGGTCAAAAAAGCTGCGGCAAAGACGCCCAAGTACATGGCAAAGAACACGACGATTCGTGTTTTTTGAGGCATCCTTTCGGGGTTCGAGAAGACCTTTTGCAGCATGAGAAGGCAGTCCAGGTTTCTTCTAATATTCCCCGTCTATGGCGTCCCTGTAAATAAAAACCCTAATTGAAGGGGGAGTTTTCCCAATGACAAAAGATCTCATTTAGATAAGGATATGAAGTACCCCGATGCACTGGTATCCACAAATGAGTCGCTGGGAATCTGAAACCAATTTCGATCAGCATTCGATTTCGGCATCGATGCTTGCGAACACGGTAGAGATCAAAGTTCCGGCCGGCGCTAAGGCAGAACTTGACGTATCTGAAAAACTGCGTAATGAGGCTCAATTGCTAGGCAGCTTGCCCGGCAACTTAGTTGACGGCGTGGCCAACAGCGCCAAAGACGCATGGGACCACAAGCTCAGAAGCGGAGTGGAACTGGTTGGGGGGCTGGCCATCGGCTCTGGTCTTTGTCTTTTGGCTCGCAATCCTCGTCCGCTTATTGCCGGAGCAACGACTTGGTTAGGGCGAGGGTTTATTGCCGCAGCGACCGTCGATGTCGGCATGAGATTCGGCAGACCGATGCAAGACGTATGGGACAATCCCGACCATCTCGAAAAGGCGAAAGTAGACCTAGGCAACAATGTGGGCGATGCCGTGTTCAACTACAGCTTGGCGATTGGCGGAGGCATTGCCGGCGCAAAGATTGCCGATCGGTACTTGGCACCAACCAAGCTAGGTGCATTCTTGCAGGGGTACACCGAGAAACGCGTCACTCTTGCGGAGTTGGAGGCTCTAGCAAAGGCTAATGTCTCTTCTGCGCCTGGGTCCGGCGCGAAGAAGCCGCTTGGCGAAATCGCGACGGCGTTCGACAAGCAGGCGAAAATTTCAGGAGCGAGCGGCAATGGAGGCGGAGGAACTTCTGATTTGTCCAAACTTGTCGGCAAGGAAGTGAAGCTGAGAGAACTCCCTGATGGAACAAACGTTGCAACCACCGGTGATGGCAATGTCTTGGTCTTGGCGAAGGATGGAACGGGACTTTGGTTTGACAGCCAAACATCGATGCTGGGTCTGCGCCGAAAGCTGGAACTATCACGCATTCTGCACAAAGACGGAACGTACACTGATGTAAGTGTTGTCGGTGGAACACCAGGCGGCGGTGCTGCCGGCAAAGCATCCTTTATCGGGAAAGATCCGTCAGTCTATTTCGAATCGCATCCTTCAGGTGCAACGGCGCACGCAAAAAACAGTTCATCAATCAGCACCACTGACGGTACCACCATTACGACGAGCTCTCGTGGTATGGTTGCCGAAGTCGAAACAAGTTCCGGTCAGCTCTTCCAAAGTATTGATGGCATGTGGCGCTACCTGCCTTCGGGACGCGCACCAACGCCGGAAAAAGTTCTCGGGTTGAAATTGGAAAGTCCTGCATTCAATTTGCAGACTATGACCGACTGGCTGCTGGGAGTTAAGAAGGGAACGCACGCTGGATTCGGCGCAAAAGTTTACGAGCAACTCGGCGAAATCGGAAGCAACATCGTCCAGCATGAAGCAGCATTGCGCCTGCCTTTAGAGCCGGACAAGGCGGCTGCAAATCCACTCAAGAAGTAGCGCGATTAGTTAGAGGATGTACTTGAAGAACCCGACGTATCCGACGTCGAAGTGGTGGGAGTATCGAAGCGCATTGACTTGAGCATGTTCGCGAAGACCGGCTCGTAAAGTCCATACCATACGTCGACGGTAGAACCAATCAGTCCATAACTTCTGCCACCTTTGATGAACAGGTAGAGCACTTGTCGCCCAATCACCGGAGCACCATTTGCCTGTTTCGCAGGAAGGTTTACTTGCATGACTATCTTTCTTACGACTGTTCCATTTATCGTTTGCTCATGCTCTTCGAGTTTCTTGGAGGTTCTTTCAGGATCGTTGAGAACCAACTCAACAACCTTGTTTGCATACGCATCAACTGGAACTTCATCCGGCATCGATTCACTGGTCAGCATGACTGAAACACCCATCCCGTTGTCCATGGCAAGAACTTTCGACGGAGACACTTCTGCCTCTTCAGACTTCCAAGATGATGGCACCTGCATTGTCAATCCAATCTTTTCGTTTTTGAACTCCTGCGTTTTTTGTGCAGCATCTTCCGCATCTTTCTTTACTACGGCAATCGAACGCAAAATGGAATCTTCGATGCGCACGCTCTTAACGATTTTGTCGATGATTGCTTGATTCGATTGTTCGACCGGATCTCTCAATGTCGAGCACAGCATGTATGCCTTGTGCCCCTTCACGACGATGTACAGAGCCTGTGAAAGCGATAGTCCATCTTCACCGCTAACCCCTGTCGTGAACGTCAGTTTCTGCCCCGGTCCACCACCCATGGTGATGTTTTCTAGAGATTTTTGTACCGGAGAAACCTTTGTGGTGTTCCGTTTCATATCGTCAGCAGTTGCTTTCACGAACGCATCTAGAGTCATGTCCTTCGGCAAATCTTGAATGCTAAAAATGATGTTTGCCACTCGGTCGGTGCTAAAGGCCTGAAAGACTCTCGGGTTCTCCATGTCATCGCAAACCACCCAATCGCGTGGGTATTCGAACGCAACGGTTTTGTCTACGCTTTCGTATTGGACATAATCAAGAGGCGTCGTACTTGCTTTCTTTTCTGTAGACTGCCCAGAGGAACCTTCAGCCTTGGCGATGCTAGTGGCGGGCGCACCAAATCCTTGCAACTGAATTGAAAGCGCCAAGCAAAGTGACACTATTGGCGCATATTTTACCGTTGACATCATGCCTCACAATTTTGTTCGAAACCGGACTCCGGGCACATTCTACACTTTCTGGCGCCCCATTATGTAAGGTGAAAGAACTGAATAAAGTACCTGATTGACCTTGGTCGACACATTCAGCTCTTTACCGATTTGAACAACTGCACCACTCAGCCAAGGCAATTCCAGGCGATTGCCGTGTCTGAGATCGTGTTCCATCGAAGCAGTCACGTCCGGTGCCAGTCCCTCCATATATGCCATTTGTCGTTCAACGAGGTCATCAGACAGATCGACACCCTTTGCGCGTCCGACTTCCATTGCTTCTTTCATTACTTCGATCAACAAGTTGCGTGTATCGGGGTTGGATCGCACCGCACCTATCTGCTGTCTCGTCGAAGCCGTGACAGAACTCATCGCTACAAGGAAAACAAACTTTTCCCATAGAGCCTTTTGAATGTCTTTAGGAATGTCGTATTCAATTTCTGCTTTTGCACATGCCGCAGCAAGTTCATTGACGCGCTGAGAATGTTCGCCGGAATACTCGCCAAACACGAGTTTTTGGACGAATCCGCGCTGGCAAATCACGCCTGGTTCCTGAATAGTGGCAGCAACATAGCTAATGCCACCAAGCACGTGGGTGGGACCTAAAATCGAACGCAGCAAGTCATCGCGTTGTACTCCGTTCTGAAAAGATATCACACCGGTATTTGCACCGATCATCGGTCGAATGGCTTCAGCAGCCGATTCCGTATCCCAAAGTTTCACTGTGAAGAATACGAAATCGACCAATCCAATATCTGCTGGATTATCTGTTGCCTGTGGTGTGGTGAGGTGGACATCACCTCGATGTTCACTCACGACCTTGAGTCCATTCTTTTTAATAGCTTCAAGATGAGCCCCGCGGGCAACGAACGAAACATCGAAACCTGCCTTGGCCAGCCTCGCTCCGAATAGTCCGCCAACTCCGCCTGTTCCCATAATTGCGATTTTCATAGTGGTTCCTTTGCGAACTAACTAAAGTGCTTCTTCAGTCTGAGATGAGTTTCGTGCAGCTCTTCCGGAAGCACCCTAGTCTCGGCTATTACGGAGACAAAATTCGCATCTCCAGTCCATCTCGGCACTATGTGAAGGTGAATATGACCTGCCACTCCGGCACCAGCGGCGGCACCAAGGTTCATGCCAATGTTGAACCCATGTGGGTTGTACTCGACGCTCAGAGCACGTTGAGAAATCTTGGTGAGTTCCATCATCTCACTCGTTGTCTTCTCATCAACATCAGCCAATGATGCGGTGTGCTGAAATGGAACGATCATCAAATGCCCGCTCGTGTAGGGAAACAAATTGAGAATGACAAAGTTTCTTTCAGCGCGATGCACGATGAAATTTCTTTCGTCAGCATTTTGGTTGGGTATGTCGCAAAACACGCATTGCGTGCCTTCAATAGGGTTTGCAACACCTGTCAAATACTTAAATCGCCACGGACTCCAAATATGTTCCATATCAATGTCCTAAATCTCTGCGCCTTTCTAATCTCGGTTCAAAAAAACTAGTTCGAAAGTGCCTCGTCATACATGCCTTCGTTAAAGCCAACAACCATTACCGCACCATGGCGAATCGTGGGCGCACGCAGCTTGCCGCTCGGTCCGATGATCAGCGATTCTAGTTGTTCGTCTGTTGGTTTCTGCGCTTTGAGATCAACCGCTACAACCTTTTGCCCCTTGGTGGCATAGAGTCTGTCGACTCCGCTCAGCAGCTTCTTCGCATCTTTCAGCACCATAGGCTCTTTTTTGCAGTCGACGATTTGGGAGACGGTTATTCCGTGCTCGCTGAAATACGAATCAGATCGTTGACAAGTCGTGCAATTCTTTCTGTGATACATCCACTCGACTTTGCTTGTGCGCATGGAAACTCCTGTTGACAAAAGGTTTGGTCCAGAGACAGGATCTTACTCTGTATCCAGGTCTTCATACATCGCAGTTCCTCACAACCAATAACAATAGCAATGCTAAAATCATCGTACGTGTGATGTGTAAGTAGTTTCCATGACAGATGAATCCAATCAGAAACTGCTCGACGACCTCCAAAAGCAGCTTCAGGAGGTTGAGGGTCAACGCGGCAGAGTCGATGTCGCGGCGATTCCGATTCTTGACCAGCTCGCTTATTGCAATCACGTAAAAGGCAATTATGATGCGGCGGAACAACACTATCTTCACACGTTATCGCTGAGAGAAACACTGACGCCGGAAGATATCGAAGGGCGCCTTTTCGTTCTGCACTCGCTGGGTGTTCTGTCTCGGGTGCGCAATCGTTACGAAGACTCCGAGCGGCATTATCATCGAGCGCTCGAGTTAACCCGCAAGAAATTTGGTGACTCGCATCCACAAACCGCAACCAGGCTTAACTATCTCGCTGGGCTGTACTTCGCGATGGGTACATATGAGAAAGCCGAGGATTTGGTTCGGCAGTCTTTGGAGATTTACAAAAGCAGCGTCGGAGAAGAGCATCCAGTGGTGGGCACCACCTCACTGGCACTCGCTCTCATTTTGAGGCGAGAATACAAAACCAAAGAAGCCGATGAACTGTTCAAGCGTGCCGATCGTTTGATTCCCAACATGCAGCGCGGTTTAGGCGCAAATGACTTATCGCAGATCGCAGGCAACTTGCTTTCGTTGTCTCGTGATAAATATCGCATGGGCAAATACGACGAAGCAGAAACTTTGTTTCGCCACTCGCGCTTGATCGAAACTCAGGAAATCTGGCCCGGGCATCCGCTGGTTGCAGAGAGCGTTCATCTTTTGGGCGATCTTTTCCGTTCACAACATTTGCTTAGCGAGGCGGAGCAACTATACCGATACGCGCTGACCATGCGGCGTCAAGTATTGGGCGGCGACCATCTCGACTGCGCCGTGAGCGCGCATTCTTTGGGCACACTTTTGCACGACAATCGGCGCTTCGAAGAAGCCGAGCCGTTCTTAAAAGAAGCAATCGACATAAGAACTAAAGCTGGTTTTCCGCCGCTGCTGGCTAACTCGATGCGCGCATATGCTGCTGTTTTGCGCAACCTGAACAAAATTGACGAAGCCAATCAATACTACAAAATGGCTGAAGAAATTTGGGATAACTACAATCCAACCAAGGCAGCGAAAACATAAAAAGCAAAAGAGCAGGATTCAGGCTGCAGCCCCCTCAGACTGCGTTCTTGCCCTTAACCCGCTCTCGTTTCTCTCTCTAGTTGCTGCAGGAAAAAACTTGCTTGCGATTAGCCGACGAACATTGGTGATGCGAATGTTCCACCTTTGGATTCAGAAACGGCTACTGTAAATACTACTTGGGAGACTTCTTGTTGTTTAGTAAATTTGGCATCGACGGAGATGGAGATTGTTTCGACTTGGTTGACTGGGGCTGTGTAGTTCATCTGGTAATCTCCTGGGGAGTGGAGTGGGAGCAACAACGCAATTTCGATGCTGTTAGTATCGGCAGGAAGTGTGAACTTTAGGTACCTAAATCCAGCCCAAAGATTAAATGGAACAGTTGAGTCGGTCCGGACTGGTCTCAATGGGTGAAACCACCATTCGCAGGACCTTTAAGGCGTGCCAAGATGTATTTTGGAACACTTTCAAACAAGCTTCTTTTCGATGGAAACTCCATCCAACGCCATACTCGTCCAAGAAAATCGCCTAAAGCGCCAGATACTCCTCGGTGCGGCGTATCAGTTCGCGATGCTGGCGGTGCTGCTTGTTTTGTTCGCCTACAATCTCCTTTTTGCAGTTTGTATCCGTCAACCACAGCTGTGGTTGGCTTTAGCGTTTGTGGCGCTTGGCCTTTTGACCAAGGCAACCATCGAATTGCCGCGCCTGTACCGCATAGCCATAGGCAGACCATGCGATGCATACTACAAAACCCTCAAGGGCAGTCGCTTTCTCTCTTGGTTGTTCGCCCAAGACCTGCGAATCTACGGAGCCGACTGCCTTTGTCTAGACGATCGTTTCGGCGAGGCGAAAACAATATATGAAGAAGCGCGGAGAAAGGAACGCAGAATCATCGAATCTCTCACTGTGCGGGCGAAACTAGACTGTTTTTCGCCTGAGAGCGCCCGCAAATCGTTCCTCGGAAATTGCGGAACCACAGCCACAACCATCGGTGCGGCCGCAGTAGTCGCAACTGTTCCTTTAATAGGAATCGCATTGCTAGACTTTTCGGCACTCTCTGCCGCCTGTGCGGGCGACGCCAAGTTGGCGACATCCTTATATTGCGCGTTCGAGGTTCCCAAAGAGCGCTCCTTCTTCGTGCCGAAAGTCGCCGCGTCGCTAGAAGCGATGGCATCGCTGGCTCTCAGCAATAGAGATTTCGCATGGTCTCGTCAGCTTTATTCGACACTCGAGCAAACTCGCATAAAAGAGTACGGAGCAGTTCACGATTATGTGGCTATGTTGCTGTCCGACATCGCCGACATGGAGCATCAGGCGGGCAACACCCAGGCGGCTGAGTCTATCTATATGCGGTCCATTTCTATCTCGCAGCAAACGCACCCAATAGAGGGATTCGGAAAGGCTCTAACCGGTCTCGCCAATCTGCTGCGAGACGAGCGGCGATTTACTGAAGCTGAAATTGTCTACAAGGAAGCGTTGAAAATGCGACGAATGAAGCTGCGCCCGGAAGACCCGCGAATCGCACAGACTGAGAGTGAATACGCTAAGCTGCTTCGAATGATGAAAGACCGGAAACCCGACCCGAGCACAACTCAAGTTCGTGGAACATAACATGCGCATCGCACTGTTGCTTGTTTTGATGCTGTCATTTTGGGTGACGCAAAATTCAGCAGTGGCTGCCGATTTCAAACGTGAAATTATCTACCAAGTATTTACCGATCGCTTCTGCAACGGCGACAAATCAAACGACGATCCGGAGATCAGCAAAGGCATGTTCGACGGTGAACACAAAAACTGGAACGCATATTGGGGCGGCGACTTGGCGGGCGTGGAAGAGAAACTTCCCTACATCAAGAATCTCGGCGCAACAGCTATCTGGATTTCACCCACTATCGACAACGTCAACAAACCGAGCATCGATGCGGATGGCAAAATGATGGCTCCCTATCACGCATATCATGGGCGCGACTTCAAGCGCATCGACGAACACATAGGAGACGCTACCAACTCGTGGAAGGCATTTGATAGCCTTATCGCCGCCGCACACAAACTCGGAATCAAAGTTATTGTCGACATGCCCTTCAATCATTCGAGTCTCTACAATCACGGCGAGTTCGGCGCCTTCTATGACGATGGGCACTACAAGGGCGATCCCGAAAACGATCGCTATAAGTACTTCAACCACCAACCGCTGGTAAGTGACTACAACGATCGCTATCAAGTGCAGTATGGAACCATTTTTTATCTCGGCGATTTCGATCAGGAACACGAGTTCATCGACCGCTATCTCAAAGAAGCAGCCGAGAAGTATCAGCAGCATGGTGCGGATGGAACCAGACTAGATGCGGCAAAGCATACTAACTGGGGTTGGCAACAGACGCTCGCGAACTCGCTGTACAACAAAAGCGATCACTTTGTGGTGGCAGAGTGGTGGCTTGATGGAATGAATGAACCCATGTATCGCGACATGATGAAATTCGCAAATAAAGGAGGCATGTCGGTCTTCGATTTCCCGCTGGCCAACGCGATTCGCAAGGTGTTTGCCGGAAAGGGGCCGGGAGATTTCGCATCAATTGACGATGTCATTTCGCGAGAGAATCAGGACGCTAATGATCCGAATTCGATGATCACTTTCATCGACAATCACGACATGCCTCGTTTTCTTAGTCTGAAGGACGATAAGGCTGCACTTAAACAAGCAATCGCGTTAATTTACACCAGCAGGGGCATTCCGTCACTCTACTATGGGACGGAACAATATTTGCATGATGACACCAAAGGAGGTGGAGACCCGTACACAAGAGTTTGGATGTCGTCGTTCGATGAATCTTCCGAGGGCTTCAAAACTGTGAAGGCACTCTCGGATGTTCGCAAGTCGAACCCTGCATTTGCCTACGGAACTCACACTGCGAAGCTCGCCAAAGGCGATGTATACATCTTCGAGAGGAAGTTCGGTGACAACGTTGCGTTGGTGGCCATGAACAAGAATCCAAAAGACAAACAGATAATCTCCGCAGTCTCGTCATCGCTTCCACAAGGCAAGTACAAAGATGCTCTGGGCGGGCTTCTAAGCGGAACCGACATTCTCACAGCAGCTTCGGGCATCAAGACGCTTGAATTGGCGCCGTCTTCCGTTTCAGTTTGGATCTCGAAACAAAGAGCGGGGCTGCAAGATTCAGATGCATCTCGACCAGGTAATTCAGTTCCACAAAACGCTTTGCCACTACTTGCATCGGTGAGACCTCCGGTGGTAACCGGCGGAACCACCGTCACCGTATATGGTATCGACTTCGGCGACGAGCGTGGTGAAGTCTTCGTCGGCAGCGAGAGAATGGATGTTTCGAGCTGGGCTAGAGACAGGGTTTCGTTCGTAGCACCACACATGCTGACGGGAGAGCAAATGGTGCGACTTGTGACCCAAGATGGAGCCAAGTCCAACCAACTCAAACTCACGATCGTGGAGTCGAGACTGGTTCCGATTCGAATCGTGATTGAAAAGCCGCTGCTCAAAGCTGATGGAGAGCAGGTTTTCATTACAGGCGACTGCGTCACGCTGGGTCAGGGAAAGAGTTCTTGGACGGACGCGGCCGGACCAATGTTGTTCTCACAAG
This sequence comes from uncultured Candidatus Obscuribacterales bacterium, assembly GCA_964478655.1. GTDB lineage: Bacteria > Cyanobacteriota > Vampirovibrionia > Obscuribacterales > Obscuribacteraceae > CAYZJR01. The sequence continues at coordinate 42,565 of CAYZJR010000040.1, read as the reverse complement.
AGGACAAGAAGTACATCCTGTGTGTTCCATTGCCGGCCGGCAAGACGGTGAAGTACAAGCTGATTGTTCTCGACAAGAGGGGCAGATTCGTGCGCGAGGAGTCTGCGTTTCACTCTTACGCAGTGCCGGAGTCGGGTACATGGCGACCGGAAATCGAGTGGAATCAATAGTCGATCCAAATCTCCCTGTCGTTTCAAATCTTGCAATCGTTCCAAATCTTGCAAACGCTGAAGATTACATCGTTCCCACAATTGCGATTTACGGTTGTCAAGCGGTTGACGCTAGCATTGCGCACTCTACAATCAGTGGATATACCTCAATGTACGAGTTGCGATGGACGACGCAAAACCTCGCTCCTTCATTAGGCGCGTTGGCGATTTTTTCTACAACTGGGCGAATGGCAGCGAATGGTCGCAACTTGACGCCATTATGTTGGCTGTCGGGCTCTGGATTTTGGGATGTTTGGTTATTGGCGGCTTCTTCGCGGCGAACTGGATTCAATCCATCACACCGGCAAGCAAGAAACACGAAATGTATGCGCAGATGCAGCAAGGACATGGGCAGCATGGGCAGCAAGGGCAGCACGGGCAGCAAGGGCAGCACGCAAGCGCACCTTCTGCGGCAAGCGCGGCGACTCCACTGATACCTTCTGAGCACATGCAAGCACCACCCATGGCGCCGATGCAGCAGCAGTACGGACAAGCTTCTCCCTACGCGCAATCGCAAGCATATGGACATGTTGTTCAAATGAGCCCTGCTGCGATGAGTGCCTCGATGAGTCCTTCCGGAATGAGTGCTTCCGCCGGTATGAGTTCGTCCAGCATGCTTGATGGTCATCGCTCAAGTCGACTCTACTCCAATCGTATCTTCGGATCTTCGAACCAGCAAAGGCAAATAGCCGACCCGACGCAGAGTGCGCAAGCTTATCAGGCAGCAGCTCAAGCAAGACAGTTGGCATCGATTCAAGAATCTTACGCACCGAAGTATCAACGCTACGAGTTGCTTTCTGATCAAAGACAATACAGCGCCGTTGAAGTGCAACAACGTTTCGGTTCGCCGAGAGCCAACGCTGATTTTCCAACCACCGTTAACTGGCAGCCGTTCGGGCGCAGCACATCCGGTCAAGCGAACGCATTTGGTGCACCATAGTTCACAGCATGTTGCACGTAACATCAAGCAACACACCGGTTTTTGCACGACTATTTCACACGCGAATCGATAGTCTCAGACTCCACCCTAAATTGGAGTTCGACTAACCTTTGGAAGAGTGAAATGAGAGACAACCATGACGGCTTTCGAGCCGCCACAAGATTCGACATGTCAATTCGCCCAGACTTCGGCCCACGGGCACCTTTTATTGAGGTGTCCGGACATCATCGTTTTGATGGTTCTTTCAACGCGGCTCACTTTGGTCATCGTTCATACGGGCACGCGACATTTGAGATGGGAAGCCAACTAGACAACCGTCATTGCCTGCCTTCAATGCAAGTAACCGATCAGAGATACAACTCGTGGGGGCGACGAAATCCTTACGCCGAGCGCGGTTACGATCGCGGTTATGATCGTGCTTACGATCGCGTCCCTTATAGTCCAAACATTTATGGTCGTGGCACCTTCAATGGTGGCATGTGCCAACCCGACAGCTGGCAGCGGCATCCACGGTCGCTAAATACATTTTTCGATTCTCGGCAGCCCGAGCGCTATCACGACATTCCTCGTCTGCAGGATCGTCCTTGGATGGACGATAGAACACAGTGCACCTTCAGTGGTGGCGACCGGTATGCACGGGTCGGGTTCCGATTGCCGTTTGTTGGATTTGACATGCAAGTGGCGACTGGTCCTCGAGACATGACATACCACGGCATGCGCGGCTACGGACGCCCACCGTACCCGTGTCCGGAGGTTCATCCGACATGCCGAATTGCACCGCCGAGGCAAGAGGCACCGCAATACTATTCGCCTCAAAATCACACGATGCGTCGCATTTCTTACACACCAGATGCGGTGCAGAACCAACCGGAGCAGCCGCAGTATAACTTCAAGCCGCAGCAACCCTACAAACCGCAACAAAGCTATCGACCGCAGCCAGTCGCGTATAACCAGGAACAAAACGTCAAACCGCAACCCGCCGTCTATCAACCTGAACAACGGAACCTTCGCCCGCAACCGGCGGCGTATCAACCGGAACAATCAATACAGAACAGCGCAACCTCGAAGTTGAACAACACCGACTTTGTGGATCGTGTCATCGCAAACATCAGCGCACACGAAGGAAACTTTACGTCAATAAACAAGAACGATGCAGGCTACGGAATCTCTATCGGAATCCGTCAATGGAACCAAAAGGCTGGTGAACTGCCAGTCTTGATGAAAGCTTGGAATCGACAAGACCCGCAGAAGTTTCAACAGGTTTTTGGACCGTATGCACAGCAGCTTCTCAACGACAAGTGGGTGAGAAGTTACGACATGGCAAACGACGATCAGTTCATGAGTCGCATGAAGACTGCGCTCGCAGACAAAGAATTCCAAGATGTTCAGGTCAGCGAATCGAGAGCGTTCGTCAAACGCAATATGGAACTAGCCCACAGCTACGGCTTCAAGTCCGAACTCGGAGTCGCATTAATTTGCGACATGGTAAATCACATGGGCAGTGGTGGCACAGAAAAAGCGCTGAAGAAGATTGGTCTGGTCAAGGGCGGGCAAATAGCCGACGAGCGGCGAGCGGTAGAGAGACTTTCGTCGGTTCGACCGAACGGACAGATGTATTACGCAATGCTGGACAAGAAATTTTCGTCAGACGTCAACGCCAACCAAAACGCCCCATACATCCCAAATCAGCGCGCGAATCCGAACATCGCCTACGCGTAAAAAGGTGAAACTTTTCAAACGTGAAAACGCGACACCACTCCCGTTTCGGAACGTGTCTCGCAAGGCTCTCTGGCGCCCAAAATCCGTGTGCCGTCGTAATTTTCCGTATCCCTGCGTCATGCTCATGAGAGAGGCATAACCGGCACTAAACATATATTAAAGCTATACTTGACAATATGGCTAAACACCGCCTTTGTGCAAACATAAGGCAAGGTTCGTATCTCGCGGGCTACTTTGGTGACTTTTGGTGATCTTTTTAAAGGACAGATCTTGAGATCTCGGGCACTCCTACTGCTTCTGGCTCTTCTGACCGTCTGGAGTAGCAGCGCACCTCTTTGCGTCGCCACACCCAGCGATCAGCCGCAACCTGATACTGGAATTCGAGCATCGGTCTTTTTGCCGATGAACAACAAGCTTCCTTTGACAAGTACCACTCGCGGAAAGAAAAAGAAGTTCTACTTTGCACTTTCACTGGCAGGTGGTGGCGCCCGCGGAGCCGCACACATTGGCGTTCTTAAAGCACTGGAAGAAGCAGGACTAAAGCCAAGTATCGTCACAGGCTGTAGTGTTGGGGCCGCTGTCGGTGCGTTGTATTGCGCTGGTGTTCCTGTTTCTGAAATCGAACGCTTGATGGTGGAAGGCGAATTCAAAAAAGCTTGGTTTCCGAAATCCATTCCGCTTCAAGCCGCACTCTATGCACCGAAATACGTGATGGCGACGGCGCTCAATATGAAACCAACGCTTGGACTTTACAGCGGAAAAGAAATCGCCAAGTTCATGAACAAGCATCTGCCGCACGACCAACGAAAGATAGAACAGCTGAAAATTCCGTTTGCTTGTATGACGACGGACGTCCTCGACTCGCAACCGGTCTGGATGAGACAAGGCAATATCGCAGAAGCCGTTCAAGCAAGCTGTGCATGTCCATTCCTCTATAGGCCGTTAAAGCACAAAGATGGACGATTACTTATCGATGGCGGATTGCGGCACAACATTCCTACCGACCTGAGCGAGATCACTGACGCTCCGGTTGTCGCAGTCAAGTGCTATTCCAAACTAGAGACCAAGCCTGAGTCCAGATATAAAGATCCTTTGAAATACGCGGATCGAATGATCAGCATCCTAATGTCCGAAATTGAAGCGAGAAACTGCGAGAACTCTGACCTGGTAATTGAACCTGAGATGCAAAACGTTCAGACCTATGCCTTCGAGCGAGAAAAGGTCACTGAAGCCATAGCTGCCGGCGAGGCCGCAGCTCGCGAGATGCTTCCGACGATTAAAGCACGCCTTTTAGAGAAAGAACCAAAGCAGGCGGCGAGCCTCAGATAGCAGTTTCGCCAGTCCGTAATTGGCAACGCCTTTGCCGCAACTGAGAGCCAAAAATCCTAATGATTGGTTCCGAATTTGAGCGGCTAATTCTTGCTGCGCGATGTACTCACGTGCAGTCGAAATTTCCTGAAAACCCTATCTGTGTGGAGCTTTGCGCCCACATGCAAATGCACGTAGGTACGACAAGCAGCAAAACCTTCCCGACCAGTTTCCGGCCCCGAGTGAAACAAATGTTAATTAGAAGCTGGTTGTCAAGAGATCGCCGTATACTCTCTTCCATCAAAAATTTTGGCGCGGGAAACTCCCACCCTTTTAGTACTCTCCCAAAAACAAACGCTCGAACAAGCGATGTTCGCGCGTGGAGGATTTTATGCACCTCGTTTCTAAAGTCTGTGTTCCGATTATCGTTGGAATGCTGGTGTCTCAATGCAGCAGCGCAATCGCATCTGACTCTGCAACCAAATCTGGTTTGGACCTACTGCGGGAAGGACAGTTCGGCGCAGCACACACAAAACTCTCAAATGAACTCTCAAACGAGAAGGATCTCTTAAAGCGAGCAAGACTTCTTGACAGACTCGGTCAGGTTGCGGAACACCAAGGCAAATTCGACAAAGCACTGAAGCAGTTTACTCAATCGTCGCAACTGCGAAAAGAATATCGAGATCACCAAGTAGCCGACGAAGATGTAGCCCGTATCCGCGAAGCCGATATCGAAGATTCACGATCTTTCCTGAACCTTGGACGCTTGTATCTGAAACAAGGAAACCTCCGCAAAGCCGATGGCTACCTCAATCGCGCGCTCAGCACAGCAAACAACGTCGGCTTGCTGAAAGGTGGATCCATCGTCAGCGAATCGCAACGCTATCTCGCCGAACTGCATCTAGCACAAGGCAACACGATGGAAGCTTACAACTTGAGCAACACTGCCGCATCGCTTCGTCGCGAACGCAGCAAGAAAGAAGCCTACATGCAGAAGATGGCGGAATGCCTTACAACCGTTGCTCGCTCCGAACTGTCAATGGGATCTAACTCCAAAGCTCTCATCGCCGCTGAGTCTGCCATCGCCATTGGTGACACGGCTGATCGTAAAAATCGAATCGGTCTTGCCGAACGACTAGAGACACTCGCAGAAGTCCACATTGCTTCAGGTAGTGGATCGGCTGCAAACGAGCCTGCTAACAGAACTTGGGAACTACGCAAAAAGGAGCTAGGAAGCAAACACCCTTCAGTGGCCCGAAGTCTCCTGTTGTGTGGACACTCATACTTGCAGCTGAAAGACTACGGTCGCGCAGAAAAATGCTACCGCGAATGTTTCGAACTCAGCAACATCACCCTCGGAGACAAGCACCCGCAGGTCGCTGCAGCTCTTATGAGCCTCGCTTGTGTTCGATTAGCGCAAGGAAGACTTGAAGAATCACAGAACGATTATCACCGAGCGATGGCGACCTATGCCTCTATATACGGTGCCGACCACCAAGTCGTCACGTTTCATCAAAAACTGTACAAAGATTTACTGTGGCAAACGGAATACTGGCAGGAAGCTCTGTCCATGCCTATTTCAGCCGACTCAAAAGCCGTGCGATCAGCCGCAAATCTGGATGGAACATTATTGGCTGCATCGATAGTTGGAATCGATCCTCCTGCGTCCAATACTAGAAACATGAGCGCAAAACACATCTTAGTTGCAGTCTCGCTTCTCTTCGCAATACTTTTCGCAACCGCTTGTGTTTTGCTTGTACCTTCGCTGCTTGCGACAATCGTCGGCAACACATGGACTCCGAGCGATTCCTCCAGAGGCAATACCACTGGTCTAACCTCAAACCTCAGCAAGAACACGAAGGAGTATGAGACGATTTCTTTCGCTCCTGAATCTTCCAATTCAGTCGATCAAAACAACAAAAACGGCAGCCAAACAACAGCAACCAACGTCGGACAATCAACAAACATCGGGTCCTCTAGAAATCTCGGCTCCTCCAAAATTGGAAAGAGAACTCAGAAAGACTTCATTCCACGCTGGACTTCAGAAGAGAACAAAGTGGAGCGATGGTAGCCGGTCAGGATACATCTGTTCCTTGTTTGAGAGAGACACTATTCGAACAAGGAAACGAAGGACGCGCGGGCTTCACCGAGCCTTCAAAGTAACCGGCAGCAAACTCAGGATGTTCAGGACGGACAAGAATTTCTGACTGAGCACGGGCGGCTTCGCGCGCTGCGATTGGCACAGTTTCATGCCGATCTCTGCGGTAGTACCAATAAATTGGAATACCGGCAAGAAGAATTGCGACTCCAGCCAGTTGATGCGTCCATTGCACGCAGAAAAATGCAGAGAATCCCCAGATACCAACAGTGATCGTGGAAAAGATCCACGCCCACAAGTTTCCGGACTTTCCAATGCGGAAGTCCCGCTGCATCAACGGATCCGTATACCTCAAGCTAACCAGACAAACGCCATAGAGCATCGCCACGAATGCATACATAAATCCAAAAGTCTCTCCCAAAAACGTGTAGGCATCAGCGAACACGCCGGAGCGGCACAAAAGATTCGCACCGATTCCAATTATGCAAAGGCACCAAAACTGAAACCACAAGGCGTATCGCGGAACGCCTCTATGGTCGAGACGCCCGAATTGAGAGGGAAACAACTTTGTCTCTGCCATCGAAAAACTGACTCGCGCCACTCCCAAAAGCGCGATGAATGCACAACCAAAGATTGACGCAATAACACATGCAGCGAAGATATCTCCCACAAGTTTTCCGCCAATAAGCCCTGCGATGGCGGGACAGGTTGCTTGAATAGAAGTTCCGGGAACCACCAGAGTCGACTTGTCCGCATTCAATACAAACAGCGAAGATGCGCTGATTGCAACACAAGTAGCGATGTACATAGCACTCACTGTCAAAAGAGTAAGCAACATTGCCTTTGGAACAACTTTGCGAGCATTTGCAGTTTCTGCAGATGTGCAACCAGAAATCTCTATGAACGAAAACCCAGCCATTGCCAACATCAACACCGACCCAACATTGGCCATGAAATTAGTTTGCCCTGAGGGACTCACGACTTGGACCACGCGATCTATCGATGCATGACCAGAAGCAACCACTAGTAGAGCGAACCCAATTGCCATCCCGAACTTCAGAAGCGTGAATAGAATATTGAGTCTCGATGCTTGCCCAACTGGAAGAAGATTGAGCATGGTGCTCAGACCAAAGAGTGACGTAATAATGACGGGTCCAAACCATATTGGAGAGCCAGAGGGGCTGCCGAAAAACATTGATGCCAGCAAGTTTGTAAGCCCGTTGGACATGCACGCCAGACCGACTATCGCAGCCATCCAAAACAACCAACCAGTCAAAAAACCGACCAATTCGCCTTTTCCAGGTATGAGGCGTTTGAGAGCGTAGTACTTATAGACGTAAGGGCCACCGGCCTTGGGAAACATCGAAGACAGTTCCATCAAGATCAAAGCCAATGGAAGAGTACTGACGCCAGCAATCACCCACGCGACAATACACGGAAGCGTGCCCGCGCGGGCCAGCATTGGCCCATGAATGAGCCATGCCATGGAGCCGATGATGGAACCAACCCCAACCATCCATGCGCCGAAGGCTGTGATTTCCACCTTCATGCCTTGGCAGGACTTATCGGAACTGTCCGAAACGACCGCGCTATCTCGTGTCGACTGCGCCGACGCAGTGTTTTTCATGCAGAAGCTCCCAACTAAGCCAATCTGGGTTAGCTGCATTTAATATCAAAACAAGATCTCTGGGAATGGTAGAACCCCCACCCCAAAAACAGAAAATCCAACTTCCAAAAAACACAATCGGCGGCTGTTTCCATAGCCGCCGACCGCACCCTTTATAAACCTTGTCTTTTACCTTGTGGCTTGACCCATGCAGAACTCTTCGCTGCCTGCAGGACTGCCCGGCCAGCAAGCGCTCGCGTACCAGGACTTCTGAGAGGAGACTAGGGTCAACTTTCTGACTGGTGGAAGTCCGCCTTTTGCGTCAGCTGAATGAAGTTCGACATTATGGGGCGCTTCAACTGTCTCGACTGCTACTGACTTAATTTCTCGAACGACTGCAGGAGCTGCTGCTGCTACGACGGACGCTTCGTCTACGCGACTTTGCATTTCTTTTCTTGATTCGATAATCCTCGCAATCAATGACTGCGGGCGCGTTCTATCCATTGTCTGCAACCTCATGTCAGATGAGAGCTCGTTCGCTACTGTTCTTGCGATTAATTCGGGATATTCAGGCATGGACCGCACCTCAACGCTCTGTTTTTATTAATCGTTCCGATGGCTTGCTTATCGGAACACTCGCAGATTACGAAAACCTGCGTGAAAAAGTTGTGCACGCTTTGGAGCGCCTCTTTAGAACCAGGCAACTCGCTCCAAAGCCATGGACAAAACAATCGCACTGGAGTTAGCTGCTTCATGTACTCACGTGCAAAGTCTCGTAGCCGGAAACCCTCAGAGGTTCATGCTGCTATGTGTAATTTTTGTGCACGTAGGCACATCACGCAGCAAGAAATCCACCCGAGAAAAGACCTCGAACGTGACCAAAGCAAAGGCAACCCCTTGTCTACGATGTCACTTTTCAACCAACTCAGCGTTGTCTAAGATTTGTCCTTCTGATCATTTAGCTTGATCAAACCATCCAAATCCTTTTCATCGTCGCCTTCCGGAGTTGGCAGACGTCGAGCACGGTCAAACCACTCTTTAGCTTCGGCGAACTTGCCCTGCTTACGCAGCATATTACCGACGTTCGAAACTCCTAAAAAGGATCTGGCATCAAGCGAAGCTGCTTGCCGGAAACACTTCTCCGCCTCGACCAAGTCTCCGGTTTGGTTGTAGCAATCGCCCATCGAAGTCCAGGCGGACACGAGTTCTGGTTTGAACTTGATGATCGCTTTGTATTCTTGGCATGCCTCACTATAGTGTTTGTACTTGCGCAATGTATCTCCGAGCGTCAAATGAACCTCATGATCGTCCGGCACCAGCTGCTCATATGTTTTTGCATCCTCGAGCGCTCCTTGCACATCTCCGGTGCGAACCTTGGCGATTGCTCGATTCGTGTAAGCATCTCCAAGTTTCGGCTCGATCTTAATTGCTTCCGTCGCATCTGCGATTGCACCTTGGTCATCGCCGGTATCCAACTTCATCGAAGAGAGTGTTAGGTATGCACGCGACGGTCTAAAATCAAGGCGAATAGCGGCTTTGCAATCATCAGAAGCCATCGAGAATCTCTTGGTGTCCTTCATCGAAAAGATCAATTGAGCTCGCGACAAGTACGCTTGAGCCAAATTTGGATCTAGTTTGATGGCTTCAGTGTAGTCGGCAATTGCACCTTCGTTGTCTAGCAACGAGATCTTTGCCACTGCGCGACTACAGAAACCACCAGGTTTTTGAGACTTCGTGAGGTTGATGTACTCACTGAAGTCACTGACTGCGTTTTTGTAGTCGGCCAGTTGGAAATAGAGGTTGCCCCGCAATACAAATGCTTCTGCATCGTTGGCATTAGATTTGATCCGTTCACTGTACTTATCGATTTCAGCTTGCTTTGCGGCCTTAGCGTTGTCATCGGCTTGCGCAAATAGTCCCGAGGAAATCACGAGTATCAATGATGCCGAGATTCCAGTTAACGCACGTTGAAACCTTTTGCTCACATTCAAAGGACCAGATGCAAATGCAATCATCATCATAAACTCCGCCAAAGTTCGAGTACAGAATCTTATCACCCTTGACTTGACGTCTAAGAGTTGCGTATTGGCGGGGCGAACAACTCTAATGAGAGTGGACGAACTTATCGATTTTCGATCCGACGGCCAATTTGATGGGCGCTGGAATTGCCGACGGAAACATTACGCTTGCAACAGCCAAGTAAGGATGTTCTTTCACGAATTCGAGCATGTCACTCGGAGTCGATTTGATCTCTTCGATGATCTTGTCAGTTGTCGAAGGTGTTTCGACGGTTCCTGTTTTGTCATCGATGAATTCTTTTCCATCCATGTTTTCGACGCAGTTCTTTTTGCTGTCGTCGATGAACAGATCAGGCAGAATCAAGGGGGCGACGGGTCCAAACAATATTCCTTTTCCAATATCCAGAGCGATTCTTCCGGCCTTCTCTAGTGTCGACTGTTCCTCTTCAATGCAGCGACTTGCAGCAGAACCCGCACCCGCGTCGGCCAATTTCTTCTCTGCGTTTCCAGCTTCAAGAGCGCTTCCGACAGCAACCGCTGCTGCTGCGCCGGCGACACCACCGACTAACGCTGTTGTGGCTATTCGTGCAGTTTCTGAACTCATCAACTCTAGCGCTTGCGACGAGAGTTTTGATGAGGCGCTCTCAGATTCGCTGGTAGTTTCTGTGGTTTTGATCTGCTCGACTGGTTCTTTTACTTCGTCTGCCATTTTAAAGAATCTCCTCGTGAGTGCATCAGCGACACCATTTCAATGAGTGTCACTTTGTTGATGGTTAGTACCTTTCGAGATGATCTTGCATCTCGCTTTCTCTAACTATGTGTATACGCACCACTAAATTTCTGGACACAAATTTCAAAATTTGCCACACCAAATACAGTATCATTCAAAATTCTAAGCAAATGCAAAATCCGGACAAAGGTGCAAGCCATGTCCGGAAATTGTGCTAGTGCGGCCAAAGAAACTTTTCGTTGTTGGTCCAAGAGCTAATGAACTAGAAGGCTCTTCGAATCGGGCCGTAATCAGTAATTACGCGGTAGTTCGCCCACGATGACGTATTCTGTGCAGAGCTTCCTTGTTCTATCTGACGCGAATTGGTTGTTCCCCAGCAATTGGGTATTGATTGATCGGTGATCACTCTAAATTGATTTGCTTGATACGCGCCTTGTCTCATGCTGCCTTCATCAATGCGCTGTGAGCCGGTCAACCAGCCAAATTGATTGTACTGATTATTGACCTCGGTTCTTTGGTTGCTCGTGCCCCAATTGAAGTTTGTCTGCTGCATGTCGCTGGTTTGATGAACCGCCGGCAGATATCCTCCGCGTCTGTCGCTTTCTACGTGAGAATTGCTGGTATTGTATGCGACACCAGATGTTGACTTCTGTTCGACATTCCGAACGTTGGTTTGTCCGTGATGCGTATTTACGTCTGTTTCTTTGTGCGATTGAGTGACCTTAGCGCTGGCGCCCATTCCGCTCTTCTGTTCGATCTGATGCTGAGCAGGGAACCATGGATTACCAGGTAAATAGGTTTCTCTTTGTGATGACTGAGATCCTACATTTACATCGAAACCTGTTTTGTTTTCTTCATGGTGAACTTGCTTTGAACCACGTCGGCCTCTTGTCACTTGTGTTTCGCTGGTTGCAACACTTGCCCCGAATCCGGCGCCAAGTGCGTTTGCTTGTTCGGTTATGACTGCGGGGTTCCAGGGGCCAAACGGAGTTTGTGTTGAAGCGGTTTGCAGCTGAGAAACGTCAGCGTGCACTTCGACGCGTGTCGATTTGCTCGACTGTTTGCCTCTGGCGGGTGCACACGGGGCACCAAAGTCAATACCGGTCAAACCACCGTTGGCATCGAAGTTAAGTCCGGCCTGCATTCCGGCTCTCGAGTCTCTTTGTTGTGACTTGGCTCCAGGAAAACAGTTTTGAGACGATCGATCCGACAGATCAACACGAAAGGCCGACGCAGATTGCACAAAGTTTCCTGTCGCTTTTGCAAGATCAAATTGTTCGCTACTCATGAGCCAAAATCCCCCAACGGACCATCGACGTTTGTTTGACAACCCAAGGCTAGAAATTCAGGCGTGAAAAAGTCGTGCAATTTTGACGTTTCAGCGCGTGCGCTACGCGCCTGCTGAGAAATCATTCGTAGAAATACGGCACCTAATCTGGTGCCTGACGTTTACTCTTGTTCGGGCGCGTCGAATCTGTAGCCCAATCCATGAATGGTGCGAATCGGACACTCTTCGCCTTCTGAGGTGATTTTTCGGCGCAGGGTCTTTATATAAGTTCGGACAGTGTCTTCGGACGCCTCGGCATCCGCATCCCACAATGCTTCAAGCAAAGCTCTAGATCCGAATACTTGATTCGGATTAGACATCAAGTGCTGTAAGAGCGTGAACTCCTTGACCTGCAACGATACTTCTTGACCGTTTTTCGTCACCTTTCGCGCGCGCGGATCTAGAACCAAGGCACCGATGTGAATCAGTGACTCGCGCATTTCTCGCGGTCTTCTAAGAAGCGCTCTCAACCGTGCGCCTAACTCCTTGGCATGGAAGGGTTTCGTCAGATAATCATCAGCGCCGATGTCTAGGCCCTGTTCCTTCTCCTCAATAGAGCTTCTTCCCGTCAGCATAATCACGGGCGTGGTGCCGCCTTTGCTGCGAAATTCTTTGCACAGTTCTATGCCGGTGGCGCCTGGAAGGTTCCAATCAAGAACGATGACATCGTAGGTGTATTGGCGCATAAACTCGCGGCCTTCGTCGCCGTCATTTGCGACATCCACAACGTGCATTTCCACGTTGAGCCACTCCTTTACGCGTTCAGCGAGTTCTATATCGTCTTCTACAAGGAGAATCTTGGCCATAATCAATTACTGGAGGGAACGAACTTATTATGCCTCAAGAGTCGAAAGAACACATCCCTAAACAGATGTCAGCAGCTAAAACCGTTGGACTCCGGGGTGCGCTGTTAGTTATGCCGGTGAAACGGCGATTTGCTGCCGCATTTGATATGCTCTACTGAATCCGCAGAGTCTGCTGAAAGTTCCGTTCAATATCAATAAATCAACAAATAACCCATTTTTGGCACTTTCATTCAAATGTTGAAACCACAAGCGATAGTGACACTGAGAATACATATCTTGCTATTGTTGGTGCTTTGTCAGATTTCGCTTGTTCCGATCTATGGCGCACCGCCAAGTCAAAAGACGCCGCCGAAACAACGCAACTCAGCCTCCGAACTCACTCTTCCTGAAATCTTTCAACTGAAACGAGAGGGCTTGGAAAAGGCGGCTCAGACCAGTATCGACCGTTATCTCTTAAACCATCCCGATGATGCGGATGCGCTAATGTTCAAGTGTTACTATCTGACAACAGGCACGCACAGGTCCCAGATTTATAAAGTCTTGGACAAACTTATAGCTATGAAGAAACGGCTCGTTGACGTCTATCGTCTTCGCTCGAATCTGTATTACCAAGATGGGAAGTACGAACTCGCGCTGAAAGATCTCAACACTGTTATTCCGATGGATTCGACTTCTGACCCGCTCTATCATCTGCGCGCCTTTACTTATGAGAAGTTGAACCGCAAGAAAGAGGCGGATGCAGACCGGTTACGACACAAATGTGTTCACCCCTTGAACAGGTCGTGGAACAAGATGTTCCCCTCGAGTGCCGGTATTAAGCCGACGTTCGATAGTCGCACCACATTTGCAAATGCATATTCCGGCGGTCAAGCGGTGATGGACAGATTTGATATCACTGCTGCAGCGGAGTATTTCAATAAGGCAGTGGCACTTGATCCAACCTCACTGGCAGCGCGATTCTACCGAGCCACGACTTTCGAATCGCTCGAGAAAAATGCGGAAGCGATCAAAGATTGCGATTACATCATCGCAACTGGTGCGAAGGTTGTTTCTATTCCTTTGACACCGTTAGACACGCGCAATAAGAACATGGCTTCATGGCCGACACTTGTACTTCCGATTGCAGAAGTTTATCGCAGAAAAGCTCGATGCCACTATGCGCTTGAACAATGCAAAGAAATGCTGGCGGCGTCCAAAATGGTAGTGGAAGGCGAACCGGAAGAAGCGAACGCGTGGGAGATGATGGCTGACATGTGCACAGGTTGCAACATGCACGCTTTGGCGCTTGACGCCTATAGGAGGATGGAACTCCTTGATCCAAACAATCGCGAAATTCTATTGCGAATGGCTGCATGCTACGACGCCCTAAAGAACTATAAAAAGGCAGTAGAAATGCTGACCTACGTTATTCGAATCAATCCTAAGGATGAAACCCTTTATGAACATCGAGCCACTGCACTCTCTCGCATGGGTCGCAGCAAGGAAGCAATCGATGACCTCACAATCATGATTTCACGCGCGCCGGAAACACCGGAAGCATATATGCGCCGTGCGTCCGAGTACGAAAAGCTAAAAGACTATAAGAGCGCGCTGACAGACTACTCAAAAGCGATTGATCTTGATCCGTACAGGAAGCTCTCCTACGAGAACAGAGCCAGAGTTTTGTACAAGTTGGGAAAAAACGATCTCGCCAACAAAGACAAGGCACGCGCTCTTACAATTGTCGATCGCTGATGCGTAATGAGAGAATCAATGCAGCCTCTTTATCGGGTTTGACAGCCGCATCAATTCTGGCGTGTTCGATTTTCCAACTTTGGGTTCCATGTCTGGCCGTTCCACCTCAACCTCAAAAAGCTACACCTGCTGAGGTTCTGAAACTCATGAACACGCCACCAGACAGCTATCAGCTCATGAGGGAACAGAATTGGAGCGGTGCAAAAAGACTTCTCGACAAAGAGATTTTGAGTCATCAGAAAGACGAGGATATGTGGGCGGCGAAAGTTGTCATCGAAAACCGACTCGGCAATTACAGAGCGTGTTTTGAAGCAGCAAATCGTGGTTTAGCGCTCAAGAAGCGCACTCATTTTTTTCTCTATTATCGAGGTCTTTCAGCGTTCAAATTGCGAGATTTTGCAGGAACGATTGATGACTTCACCCTCGGTATCAAGATGCAACCCGAGTCGCCTGGATGGTACAGCTTTCGAGCCGATTCTTTTGAAGCTTTGGGTGACAAGAAACACGCGGAGGAAGATCGCGCCAAGTTCAATTTGCTAAACCAGCTTTTTTCGTCGTGGAACAAAGTGTTGCCACATGATTTCAAAACATTCGTTCCTTCTGCTGCAAAAGCCAATTTCGAGCAAGAGTACGCAGCGGGACAACGATCGTTTATGCGTTGCGATTATCCTGCCGCAATCATCTATTTCACTCGAGTAATCAAACTCAAACCTGATTGCATACAAGCATATTTGTATCGTGCCACTTCATATCAAGGAACCGATGATTGGAAGCTCGCAGTCGACGACTACACTAAGGTTATAAACTTCGGACTCAAAGTGTTCCCGATGCGCGCCGCTCCGATTAATGTCACCTCCAAACCGTTCGATAAATGGATCTCCGTTCCATTTAGAGTTTCCCAAGTGCACAGACAACGAGCTCGTTGCCTATACGGAATTCAAAAATACGACGAGGCTGCTAACGACTGCACAGTAGCCATTCAAGAGACTCCGGACGATCGATCGTCAATTGAACTCAGAGGCAATATCTATTCCGCGCAGTTGAAATTTCATGAGGCAATCACTGACTATTTGAGAAGCCAATCACTCACGCCTGAGTATCCAAAGCTCGGCGACAAACTCGCGCGCTGCTATCGGAGCATTGGCGACTATAAAAGCGCGATTCTTAGACTGTCTTGGTTGATCAGAATGTGTCCGAACGACGAAGTTAACTGGCGAGCACGCGCCGAGTGCTTGTCGAAGCTCGGTTGCCACAAAGAAGCAATCGCGGACCTTACAACAGTTCTTGAATTGAGTCCCGACTCAACAAATGTCTATTACACGCGCGGACGAGAGTTCGAAACGGTCGGTGATTTCAACAGAGCGCTTGGAGATTACGACAAATCGATCAAGAATGACGACGACCCCAGCAATCCGTCAGCTAAGGCAAAAGAACTGTTGCTTGCTAGAATTGCAAAAGCAAAATCAAAGTCGGGCAGGCAACCCTAATGGTAAAGGCACGGCATATCGTAATTACTTTTATCGCGAATGCAATTGCGACTTCGCTTGTTGTGGGAACAGTTCAGAAAGCTCACGGCGCGCCGATGGAGTCTGGTGGTTCAGCGGCAAAATCAAAGGCAGGCCCGAAAGTCGGCGCACAAACAAAACTAAAATCAAAGGTGACTGCACAGCAGTTGATGCAGACACCACCAGATGGAGTGGCACTCTGTCGAATGAGACGCTATGCCGATTCTCTTAAGTGGGCGGAACAAAGACTGAAAAGCAATCCAAAAGATCTTGACACGCTATTTCTAAAGGCGCGAATGGAACTCACCCTTGGATTGTTGAAAGACTCGATTGAAAGTTGCACGCGATTGATCAAGGCAAAGGCGCATCCAGGCGCATCCTACAGAATGAGAGCGGATTGCTACAATCGTCTGGGAGACCACATCAGCGCATTGCGTGATGCCAATGAAGCGGTGAAGATCCTGTCATACGAAGATGGGGCGATGGCGCTGAGAAGGAAGACGCATAAGGAACTGCGAGATACCCAGGCGATGGACAGAGATGAGTCGAAGAGGCTCATTCTCAGCGATTTGCGCAATGCGTGGGACAGAGTGCTCGAAAAGAGTTTTGAAGAAGTCAGACCAAGTCCCTTGAGGAAAACGACGTATCAGCAAGAGTATTCAGCCGGTCTGAAAGCTTTCACGCGTCTGTCCTTTCAGAGTGCACTCGACTACTTCAGCCGTGTCATACAGCTCAAACCGGAATGGCAGGAGCCATACTTGTTTCGCGCTCAGTGCCTGGAAACCCTCGATCGGTGGGCCGAAGCAATTCCGGATCTTACGCACCTGATTTCTAAAGGTGCTGACGCGATGATTACTGTGCATGTGGTTCCTGCCGATATTCGTGTACCTTCCGAGAAATGGGAAGTGATAAACTTGCCGATGGCTGAAGCACACAAACGCAGAGCGCGTTGCTATGCGGCTTTACGCAAGTATCAAGAAGCGATTGCCGATATGGACGTCGCAGTCGACCAAGAGCCGGAAGACAGGTGGACGCGCGAGCTTCGCGGTAACATAAACAGCAGCTGCAAAAAATACAAAGACGCAATCAACGACTATCGGCGTGCAGAATCGTTAGACCCAGCGTACGCGAATTGCGGTCCCAAAATTGTTGAATGCTGCACCGCAATGGGTGACTACGAAACGGCCGTCATTCGCCTTACATGGATGCTTAAGAGCGCGCCTTCTGACGACGTGTTGTTGATGCAGCGTGCGAATTGTTTATCGCACTTGGGTTTCCACAAAGCATCGATATCGGATCTGTCAACCATTCTCGACATGGACGACGAATACATCGAAGCGTATTTGCGAAGAGGGCGAGAGTACGAGTCGCTTGGTAGATTCAACGATGCGTTCGAAGACTACACTAAGGCCATGAACCTCGACAAAGGCAGCACTGAAAAAAGCCAGCGTGCTTTTGCCGGCAGAGATCGCGTCTTGAAAGCGATGAAGAAGGCACCTTGATGCGCTTTTTACTCACCTTGTTTCTATCGTCATCGTTTGCACTAACCTCAGTCATTGCAACCGCAATCGAAGCGCGCGCCGAAAGCAAGTCAAAATCTGATAACAAGTCCGCCTCGACAGAAAAGGAAACCGCAAAAGCGTTAGTGAACACCCCACCGGATGGATACGAACTCGCCCGCACTCGCAAACTTGCGGAGGCGCGAGAATGGTCCATCAAACGCTTAGTGGCAAAACCCAATGACGGGGACTTGCTTCATTTGAAGGCCTGGATGGAGATACTTCTAAACAAGCCCAAGGACGCACTACAGACAACTGCAAAGTCCTTAGCACTCAAATCTCACGTGGGCTACTCGCACAAACTGAGAGCCGAAGCCTACTACATACTGGATGATGGTCTGGGATCTCTTTTTGAAATCAACGAAGCACTGCGGATGATGCCGCATGAACAATCGTGCTATCAAATCAGATCGCGAGTGAACGCAGGGTTAGGGAGAATCCGAGAAGCTGATCGGGACCACAAAATCAGAACCATTCTGAGCCAGTTGTACTGTGCGTGGGACAAAGTTGTCGAAGACAACCCTGAAGACTTGCGGCCCAATCCCAATCGAAAGACAACCTTCGAGCAGGAGTACGCAGCAGGGCAAAAGGCGTTCGCCCGCCTCTCATTTAAGTCAGCAGCCGATTATTTTAGCCGCGTGATTGAGCTCAGACCGGAAGTATCCGACGCCTACCTATACCGCGCACAAGCGCTCAAATCACAAGATAAATGGGACAAAGCCCTCACAGATCTCACGCACCTGATCTCGCAAGGTGAAAACAAAATGCTGACTCTTCGAGTAGCACCGGAGAACTTGAGGAAAGTTCCGTTCGAGCAATGGTCCAAGGCAGAAATCCACATGGCAGAAGCATACAAACGCCGAGCGCGCTGTTACGCATCAATGCAAAAGCATGACCTTGCGATTCAAGATTTGAACATTGCCGTCAAACAACAACCGGAAGATAGATGGACAATTGAAAGTCGAGGTAATGCATACACTGGTTTCAAGAAATTCAGAAAAGCAATTGATGACTACATTGCAGCTGAACACCTGGAGCCGACCTACACAAACACGACATCGAAGATAATCGAATGTTGCATGAATGCCGGCGAATACAAACTCGCGATCATTCGAATCAGTTGGCACCTGAAAAACGCTCCCGTTGATGACGTAATGATTCTGGAACGCGCCAACGCCTTCTCACATCTTGGATTTCACAAAGAAGCAATTGAAGACTTGACGTTTGTGATGTCCGTCACACCAGATTACAAAAAGGCTTATCTCCGTCGTGCAAAAGAGTACGAGATCATCGGAAAGCTAAACAAGGCGTTGGAAGACTATACGAAGGCAACAAGCCTGGATCGCAACAGCAAGGAAGCTTTAGAAGGTCGCGATCGAGTTATGCAAAAGTTGAATGCGCAACCGAAGGTTCCGCCTTCTGCACCTCGGACTTCGCCACCACCAGCACAGCCTTCGTCGTAATCGGCTCAGCCCTCGTCGTGCGCTCCATTGCCTATAGTCTCTCGCGGAACTCGAAACCAGAACGTGCTTCCTTTTCCGAGCTCGCTGATTACGCCAATCGTTCCATTGTGCTGTTCAATAATCGTCTTGCAAATGGATAACCCGAGTCCGAGACCATCGATTTTTTCGACATTCTCGCCTCGCTCGAATCGCTTGAATATGTTTTGCTGTACCGATTCGCTGATGCCTTTGCCTTGATCGATCACCTTGACCTCGACCTCATCTCCGACTGTCGAAGCGCAGACCGTTACGTGACTTTGTTTCGGTGAGAACTTCACTGCATTTGTGGAAAGATTGATAACCACTTGAACAAGCCGATCTTCATCAGCAGTCATATCAATTGAACATTCAGGAATCGTCAGCGTGATACCACGTTTCTCAGCAAGTGGTCTGGCAGCATCTGCTGCTCGGTCGAGTACGTTTTTGATGTTTGTTTCGGCAAATCGCATTTTCAATTTGCCTTCTGCCATTTGTTCGACTTCGAGCAGTCCATTGATGAGTGTCATCACGTATCCAATGTTCCGCTCCGCATCGGTGATTTTCGCTTTTGCCTTGTCGGAAAGTTCGCCGCCCACTCCTGAGGATAGCAGGCTCAATGAGAACTCCGCCGACATCAAAGGACTTCTCACATCGTGGCTTATCATCGCAATGAACTCGCGCTTCATACGCTCAATCTGATGCCTCTCCGTGATATCTCGCAACTGAATCAAGAAGCGTTCACCTTGATATGAATAGAACCGATTCACTGTTACTTCCACAGCAATAGGCGGACCTGAATCGCGAGAAACTTCCGTCTCAACTGTTTTTCCGAGCGAGGTCAACAGTGTCTTCAATAGCCCCTTTTGCTTGATTCGTTCATCGAACAAACCGAGAATCTCTTTTCCTTGGACCTCGTCGGCTCGACATTGAAACATTTGCTCGGCCGACGGGTTGAACAAATCAACTTTGGAGGAACCATCCACGGTGATAACGGCGATCGGCAAGTGTTCCAAGATAATTCTGATTCTGCGTTCACTCGACTCGACTACTTCCACCATCTGCTTGCGTTCCGTCATATCTTGTGCGACACAGAAGAAGAGCTGATCCGGTCTCGACCAGTGAATCGACCAGGAGATCTCGACCTGACGCCCAGATTTATGCAACACCGTACTTTCAAACTGGTTTCCGCTCGACTTTTCCGGAATCTGCTTGAGAATTTGGCTCACGCCACTTCGTTGATGAGGAACGATGATATCGGCAAACCTTCTGCCTTCAAGTTCTTGCGGTGAGTAGCCCCATACGCTCAACGCTGCGGGATTGACGGAACTGAGGCGCCCATCGGTATCCAAAGAAAAGATCACGTCTGCTGCATGATCGACCATTGCACGCTGTTTTCGATGGGTCGTTTCGAGATCTTCAGCCATGTCTCTGAAAGACCGATCGAGCTTGACCAACTCATCGTCGCCCTGCCCGCTGAGAGAAGGAAGAAGCGGTTTGTGAGCGTTGAGGCGAAAAGTGTTTTCAGTCAGAACCCCCAACTTGCGTGATATCTCTCGAGACAACATGAACAGCCAGATTGCCAAACCAATATTGAGAGACAGTCCGAACGCCAGCCCGATCTGCAAACGCACCTGCGCCTCATCATTCTCTTTCGTGAATCGATCGAGGTATTGAATGGCGTGTTCCATCAATTTCTTGATCTGCTTCGTTGCCTCATCAGACAGCTTCTTCACACGCAGCAAATGCCTGTTGTATGAATCCATGTCGCTTTCGACAAACGATTGCATCAACCGCTCCGAACCATCGGCGAGTGACACCGCATCTGGTGAGCGACCGACGGTTCCCGGCTGCAGCAAAATCAACGCTTCCAATTCCCGAATTTCTTTGAGCGCCCCAGGACTGTCCTTGCACCGTTCCTTCAGGCGAAGAACTTCTGTTTGCAGCGCTTTGATATCATCTCGATAATCGACAGTTTCACCAGTCGTTGGATTTACAATTGCCTTCATGATGCTCGTTCCTGCGTCTTGCATCAGTGTCGAGATCACAATCAGGTGCTTCAACGTCTCGCGAGCTTCAAGCTCTCTGGCAGCCACTTTCCCTGCTTCTTGGAACAGTACCTCCATCGTCGCAAAAGTGAGAAACTCGAACAAAATCACAACACAGACGAGTATCGAAATTCTCGTGGAAACAGTAAACGACTTTGATATTTTTTTCATCACCTTTTGCTGTTACCGACCCTTCGCTGCGTCCATCAGAGGCTTGATGAGCATCATGTTCGCCCATTGTTTCGGTGTTCGTTTGACGTTAACCACGAGAGAGTCATCGGTCATTCCGCCTCGTGCTTTCACTTTTGGATCGTTCGGATTCCAGTGGTAGTCAGGATCTCGGCGATACCAGCTCTGGGAGTCGAAGTAGACATTGAGTTCGTTCAGCAGGAACCCCCGCCCGTGACGAGCATAAGCTTCGTTGTACAGGCGCAGCAAATCTTGGTACGAAAGCCCTTGCAGCTCTTGGCGTGCGAGTAGGCGGGTTCCGCTCTCTAGAGTGACATCGCCGCGATTGTCAAGCCAGTGCGTTGTCATCATCGAGATCTGCGCAGACCCGCGCGGTACATTGGATGCGATCGATGAGCGCGATGCATTGGTGTTCGATGGATTGGTGCTGGATGGGTTGGTGTTCGATGCGTTGGTGCTGGATGGGTTGGTGTTCGATGCGTTGGTGTTCGATGTTGGAACTTTCGGAACCGTTGAAACGGTTCGAGAGACTGGACTTTGCGGTGGATCAACCTTTGCTTGCACCGTGAGTTCTGATAGTTCCGTGCCAGGAAGTTCAGACAATACTTTGCGAGGCTCTGCAGGTGGTGCGCTCAATTTCAAGTCTGTTCCTTTCCATTTGCTCAAAATCATCGGCGATTGATCCACAGCTCGATCGAATCGCACTTCCTGTTCGACTGAACTCTTTAGGCTGCTGTATGCATCGCCCATAGCAGTTTGAGGTCCCCTGGTTTCAAGCGCTTGAATCAAGCATCGAGTAAAAACGCCATTGTCGTAGCGCTTTGACTCCCACGAAAGCTGTTCGGGCTTGCTCGAACTAATAACCATCTGACCTTGGCCTGTGAGGCTCTCCAACTGGAAGTTATGAGTTCGCAGAAGTCCCTTGCCACCACCTTGAACCGCCGCACCGCTATGACACGCATCAAGCAAGACGAGAATGCGATCGCAGCCGGTTCTTTTCGTCACTTCTCCGGCAAGATCCTGAAGACGAATTCCTGTTGCGTACGTGTGGTTGGGGTCCGAATCATAGGCGATGATGAAGTTTTCGCCGGCGACATCTTGGGGGCTACCGTGGGATGAAATGAAAATGACCACGAGATCATCTGCCATCGCGCGCCTTGGCAGCCAACCATCGCCGAATGCGTCTAAAATTCTAACCTTTGTCGCCTGGGCGTCGGTCAGCAGGAGCACGTGATCTTTAGCGAAATTTGCCTTTGAGACAAGAAAGTTGGCGAAGTCTCGGGCGTCCTTCGCCGGATACTTCAGTGTTGGTATGCGTTTATCTGCAAATTGGCTGACTCCGATTATGACCGCCCACTTGTCCTTTATCGGGCGATCGGCATTGTCTTGAGCCAACACCTTTTCAAGCGGCGACCAGAGTCCCATAATGCATGCGACCGCCAAGCAAAATCCCGCAAATACGGCACGCGTTGTTCGATACAGCCCTGTCACTAAAACCTCCGCGTTCCGGTCGACTTCAACAGATCTAAGGCCTGTAAAGGCTTTACCACATCAAAATCAAGTTCAAGCATGCTCTACTGCTAAGATCGTGGTCTATTTTTCGCGCCAAGTCAGTAGAAGCCCTCGGAGAGCTATGAACAAGATTCACTATTTGCTGATCGCCACTTCACTGTTAGCACCTTCTGGGTGGCTCACCGCCTCGGCTGCGGTCAGCGCAGAACAACAAATCGAAAAAAGCGCAGCGGCGTCTCCAACCAGCTTCGTTTCGCCAAGTCAGGGAAACGATGGCGGTCCAATGTTTCAATCACTTCTTGAACGCGCGCAGTCGCTCAAGGGTTATCTCTTCGAAAGCACACTGACCACATTTAAAGACGGACGAACCATCAAAGAAATCGGTAAGGTGTACTTCAAACGCCCCAATTTGCTGCGTTTCGAGGTTGTATCCGGCGGAAATCGCAGCGGAGCCGTTGTGGTTCGCCAGGCCGATGGTTCAGTCAAGGCCAAAATGGGCAGTGGGCTTTTCGGTGCAGTAAAACTGAGCCTGTCGCCTACTTCAAGAATGCTGCGAACCGCCAATGGCTTCAATGTTCTCGACTCGGACTTCGCCACATTGATTAAGTCGTCACTAAAATCATCGGCAAAAATGCTGGCTACAAAGGCACCGACTCAGTATTCATCAAGTGGTCGGGCGTATGTTCTAGAAACCTATGAACCAGACGGAGCCGTCAGTCAGCGCATCGCCATAGACCCGGAGCAAAAGCTGCCCCTTGAGTGGTCCATATTCAAAGACGGTCATATCTCTTCTGTCATGCGGCTTTCAAACATCCAGATCAAGCCCGACATCTCGGACGATTACTTCGTTCTGGAAAAGACCCCCGAAACAGACACAAAATCACTTCTTGATGATACAAACGACAAACTAAAAAACATCTCTATGCTCAATTTGAGCAATGGTTGCCGTCCCCTCGATACTGCAACTTTAGAAGAGGCGAAAAGCCTACTTCTGAGCATCAGAAAAAACGCAAACGACATTAAAGACACGGTTAAAGAGTTGGAAGTTGCGGCAAGCAACGATCAGCCAGAAGGAACGAGCGGAGAGGGTAAGAACGCGGCTGAGTCGAAATCGTCAACAAAACTGCAGAAGACGCTGCTCAGATTGGCTGGACTGGAAGCGGATTTCGATTTGCTCGACTCGATTCCGAAAGCACTCGAGTCTTTGCAGTATCGAAAAGGCGCATCGATTTTGCAGAACTTGAGTGCAAAGTGGAAACGCTCAGCGGCACGAATAGATCAGGATATCTCGGAGATGTCATGCACGCTTCGAGATGACACGAGTGGATTGAAAGGTTTCTTTGACCGGGCGTCGGACATCGCAGAAGCGTCGACAGATTTGGAAGACGTACTGAACGAAGCTTTGTCTGGCGTTAAATAGCATTCTTTGTCATTTACGACTGCGCGGCCGGAAGTCAAGGGATACTCGGGTCGGTTTCGGCTTGGAGACTTCCTTTTTCCGGTTCTCTTTTTTGCTGCGTGTTGTACCTACGTGCACTCGTACTTCGAGACAACCGTCCACCCAGTTAGGGTTTCGAGGTCGGCAAACTTGCACGTAGGCACAACGCGCAGCAGTAATTTCCGAAAATTTTTTTGACCACCAGCACGCTGAAACGAAAGCAAAAAATCCGCCGGTCGCTCTACGGCCGGGGACTGCACGATTTTTTCACGTCGTCCTACATAATCTAGGGCCAGTCCGGCGACGGACCGTTTGAAAGCTTACTAGAGAGCCAAACCCCGAAAACACGTTATGCGCGAGGCGCAGCTTTACCATGTCCGACTATCTTGAGAAGTTTGATGATGTTTCGACAGAGTCGAAAGCCACTTCCAGTTCGCTAACCGACGAAATCTACGAAAGTCGTCAATCAAGAAACTCAACCAACGTAAGCGACTCTCAAAATAGTGGATCGTCTTCTGGCGTTTCCGAAATGTTTGGTTCTCTTGAGATTGTTGATAGCAAGCCAGTAGAAAAAATCACCAGTGTCTCAGCTGACGAAGCAGAAGAAGGCAAATCCACGGAATCTAAAGA
>CAYZJR010000040.1:0-17611 GCA_964478655.1 uncultured Candidatus Obscuribacterales bacterium | reverse complement strand
TCACCAGTGTCTCAGCTGACGAAGCAGAAGAAGGCAAATCCACGGAATCTAAAGAATCAAAAGAACCCAAAGAAGCAAAGCCGGCCGCCGACGACAAATCGTCTGATGACAAATCCGCCGACACTGCATCTAATGTGACACATGTCCTCGATTTCAAGCCGCAAGACTCCAGCTCCGATCAATCTCTGTTTGACTCGGTCACCAGCGCGTTTAAAGATGTTGTCGTAACTCCTGAGAATTCCATCAACAATATTTCAAAGCCTGGAGATAACTCCGCTCCCTCACCCGGCGATTCCGCTCCTGCGACTGGTGATGCAGGGCCACCGAGGACCGGCGATGCAGCACCGGCCCCTGGAGATGCAACGGGCAAACCACCGCAAGGTGATGCAGCAGCTCCGACGAAGGACAGCAGAGGACTACCATTTGTATCTCCAACAGAACAAGGTGAAGTCATCAAACGTGACGTTCCACCAGCGATTGCTTCAGGTGGAAAAGGTGACAGCCTCAAGCAAGTAGCCAAAGACCACTTGGGTCCTGGGGCTACCCAAGAAGAAGTCGATGCTCACGTTCGCGAGATTGCCAGGGTAAATGGAATTAAAGATCCTGACAAGCCGCTCGACGGCAAAGCCATTCTTCTTCCGGGACACACCAAAGATGGTGGCTTCGTCACAGAAGATCCCGAAGGGAACAAGCGAACCATCTGGCACGACGGAACAGTTCGCGTAGAAAATACCGATCGCACAGGATACGTTCGACATCCTAACTCCGATGGCAGTGCCACCATTCATACATGGGGACCAAAGGCGGATCAAAACGCCGATCTAATTAGAACGCCTGATGGAAAGTATCGCATCGCCGACGGCCCGAACGACAAAGTCGGCCACGAACCGAAAACCGATACTGAAAGATTGATCGCCGAACGTCAGCGCATGACCGATGCCGCAGACACAAAAATTACTAATCCTGATGAGCGCGCGAAGTTCCACAAAGATATGCAGGCCTTCGAAGATCGCATGCATAAACAAGCGGAAGAACGCAACAAAGCAATAGATGAGCAGGTGAAAAAGGGAGAAATCACACCGGAAAAAGCGACTCAAATGAAAGCGGAAGCAGAAGCGAAGGCAACAAAGGAGTTAGCAGAAACATTCAAACATACTGCCAGAATTCTCGAAGCACCGGACAATCCAAACGTTCCTCTCAAACAAAAGGACAGAGTTGCGATTGCCGAACAAATCATGCATCAAGCCGCGAACCCAACTTCAGTAGATCAAGGATTCCACAATACATGCAACGTCACCACTATTGAAACCAAACTCTATACGACAGATCCATCAAAGGCAGCAGAGATCGTCGCAAATGTGACAACCACCGGAAAAACAGAAATTCCTGGTCCGCCACGCACGACGGTAGAAGTCGATCCTAAGAGTTTGATTGCCGATAGAGAAGCTCGGAACAACCCACCAGTTGATGGACAACGCAGCCACGCCAGCCAGATCTTCGAAGTCACCGCCGTCAACATGCACTACGCATTGGAGAATCAAAAGACTAATCCGCCCGGCAAGATTCGCTACGAACAGCATGAACCGGGTAAGGCACCTGACACGGGCGAGCGCTTGATGGACTACTCGACGAATCCGCCAAAGCGAGTACAAAGTCGAAATGACGAAGGCAAGCTTATCGACAGCCCTGAACTTCCAAACAACCAATTACTAGAAATCGAAAAACAAATCAAAGGCGGAGAGAACAAAGATCGTATTCTTTCGAACCTGGACGGAGATACGAACGCCAACAAGATCAACGACTCCGCCCAACTCAACACTGAATTGGCTCGCCTAAAGAAGGAAGGCAAGCTCCCTGTCACGGTGATGGTGCATACGGATAACTATCCGTTCCATTCTGATGGTGGTGAGTCGGCAGGCGGCAAGGGCGGATGGCACGTCGTCACGATCACAGATTACAATCCGGGACCGCCGGCAACCGTGCAAATGGATAACCAGTGGGGCTCTGGTGCAGACAAGTTTGGCGATAAGGCGCTGCCTGTGAACGACTTGTTCAACGCAATGAGAGATCCAAAGGATATGGCACACATCGAGGATCTCCAGAAGCAGATTGAAGCCGATAAGGCTGCCGGTAAACCGGTTGATCTCTTGAAGGAAACTGAGTTGCTTCGACTTCAAAGAAGAGCACAAACAATTTCCGACAGAGAGTTGGCAGACGAAGAATTGCGTCTTTTCATGGACATCGCAAGAAAGATGGACAAGAAACTCAAGGATGGAACCTTGTCCGAAAAGGACAGACAAGAGTTCGCTCTGGCTATGAACGAGCTGCGAGACCTGAGAGTAACACTCTCGCCTGCAGAACAAAAACGGCTCAACGACGAGTTGTTCAAGAAAATGAAAGAAGAGGGTATTGATCTCTCCGAGAAAAAGAGCAAGTAATTACCACTAAAGGAGGAACGGGAAATGACGTCGGCGGCGCAAACGAAAGACGAAATCAGCTTGGAAGAATGGCTCAATTCGAACTTCTTCAATGAGCTGTCATTTACCACCTCTACCGAAAAACCAGAGTCAGCTTCGTCAGCTTCAGAAAGTGAAGAAGAAAAGAAAGTTGCTCGTGGACCACAAGTTGAAAATCTAGGACAAATTCGATGGATGGGTCTGCCTGGGTCATGGGTCGAGGGTGAGTCACAATCAGGTATTGCAGGACATGGAACATTCTCGGAATTCCATCCCGTGGACAATCCTGATACTACAATCTCATTTTTCTATCGTGGACGTCCTATCAAATCGACTTCTGCAGAAAATTTCACCAAACTTCTGTGCCAAAAGCCTCACTTTCTTTCAGCGCGTGAATTGGAATCCGTTGCCGACGTCATCCGCGACAAAGCTGATGCAGATACGTTTTCAGTATTGTTTGCAAAAACTGCGTTTTGGAACGGAAAGTGTGTTCTCATCGTTGAGGGTCGCTATAAGAAGTACGACGAAGATACATTTGCAATCTTTGTCGATGCCAGCGGAACAGGTTGGTTCATTCAAGAAATCTACTTTCAGTCTCCGCGCTCGCAATACGTGAGATACCGCAAAGAAGCCAAAGATGCACTCGGAACAATCGAATGGAAGTAATGGAACTATCAAGAATGTTCCAGTAATATCACACAACTTTCTCACGCTAAAAACATTACTTTAGTCACATAACGAACTTCGCAACCTCCCATCATTACTAGCAAGGATTGCGGATTGGCAAGGCGAAAGCATTTCCTCTGACCTTATGGAGGGTCATTAACCATGGGCAACAACAGCACATTGGAAGCACCGCAAACGTTTGAAAATGGCGAACAAAAATCATTTCAAACTTCACAAAGGCTTTCTGATGACCTCAGAGCAAACGCAAGTGACGTGAATGTTCCGAGTGGCAAACTCTCTGAATACAATGTTGATCGTCAACAAAACGATGGCACCACAATTACCAGATATCCCAACGGCGTAAAATACATTCACTCTGAAGGTGGACCGGCCGTGCAGGTAGAACCGCCTCCCGGAGGCAGTGTCGGAACCGATCAGCAAGGCCGAATGGTTGTGTTCGACGCAAACAAGAAAATGGTTGCGAGAATGGATGCGGACAAGTCTCTGCATGTTTTTACAAAAAACGGCGAGTACGTCGAAGGTAAAGATGGCAACGTAACTTTCAAGCCGTCAGGGCCGAATTCAGATCTGCAATCACTGCACAAAGATGGTGTCGTGACTCCTGCCAAACAAGAAGACTACGGTATATCAAGCGATGGCAAGAACGTAACTAGATTTCCAAATGGTGTCGAGTACGACAAAGCAACTAATACAGTAAAACTGCCTGCTGAATATCCGAACGCCACGACCAAAGAAATCAAAGACGACAAAGGAAACGTCGTCGGTCGTTCAGCCTACGACGAGCACGGAAAGCTTCTCTACACGCAAGATGCGAAGGGTTTGCATGTTCCTACAGCTGATGGTGAACTCACCGAATCACGCAATGGAACGATAACCTTTGAGTCGAACAAAACAAAGGCGACAAAGGCTTCAGGAGCTTTGCCCGATGTAACCATCGACGACAACAGCTCGAAATCAACACCTAAGAAGCCATCAGATCCGCTGGGACCCGAGTGCAAAGACAGCCACGATCCGTTGTGCGGACTCGATCTAGGACAGTATTAACTTCCACAGCTTTACCGCCAGCCTGAAAATGCCCGCAGCAGCCTACTCGGCCCATGCGGGTCTTTTCGCATTTCGCACGAATTTTTCACGTTGAAAGAAATATTCTATTCAAGTCGGAGTGTATCACCGACTTTTACCAGAGCCTGAGTTTTAAGTTTCTGCCGAAATTCCTCAGGCCGCTTATCAAAAGGGAATATCGTCGTGGCTGAAAACTACGAAGACTTCAGGGACGTTTCGACCGAAAAGAAATCGGCGAGCAGTTCGCTTATGGAAGAAGTTTATTCCGACAGGCAGAGTTCCAACCGAGTAATCAAAGACTCCGACAGCGACTCCTCGACCTCAAGCAAGATTGATGCGCTCCTTGGTTCGCTCGAGATTTTCGGTGACAATTCCGACAGTAAGCAGGTGGTCACCGCGCCGGAACAAAGTTCAAGCAAACCGGCTTCCGTCGATGCCGGTGGAGATGCTCCGGTTCCACGCGATGCCGGTGGCGATGCTCCGGTTCCACGCGATGCCGGTGGCGACGCGCCGGTTCCACACGATGCCGGTGGAGACAAGCCGACACAACGCGGCGATCATACGCCACCACCAGCGGCGGCACCTGAAAAGCCGGTAGATTTACCGAAGATGGAAGCCGACGCAAGAACCTTGCACGAAGCATGTGGAACTTTCTCCAACAACAACGAAACCATTTACAAGATGCTGGAAGGCAAGACTCCTGAAGAACTTCAGGCGATGAACGAAGCCTTCAAGAAGGAGTATGGCGTAAGCATCAAGGATTATCTCAATGATGAAATGAAGAGACATCCTGATGAACTGAAGAAGGCTATGGAACTTCTTGCACCGATACAGAAGCTTGAACTGTCAAACCAAGCCACTCTTGAGAAAGACTCTGACACCATCTACAAGGCACTGGGTGTTTGGGACGATGAGGACAAGGTTCTAAAAACACTCGAGGGCAAGACCCCCCAAGAGTTGGAAGCGATGAATCGAGACTTCCTCGCCAAGCACGGCAAAACAATGGAAGCCTACATTAGAGAGCATCTGGACGGTGAAAACCTTACCAGAGCCCTCGATCTCCTGCACAATGGGGCGGCTGACACCAAGATTCCTGGTGCCGACTACAAAGGTGAAACAATCAAAAAAGACGTTCAACCATCCAAAGAAATCTGGGTGCAAGGAACAACCCTCGAAGACATCGCTAAAAAGAAACTCGGCGATGGTGCATCGACAGAAGACATCAACAACTATGTAAGAGAGATCAAAAAGCTCAACAACATCAAAGACAATAATCCAACGGGATACATTGATGTTCCTGGACACAATCAAAACGGAGAGCTCATCACTCTAAAATCTGATGGAACGAAAAAGACGATCGCTCAAGACGGCTCTGTAAAAGTAGAGAACCCGAATGGAACAAGCTACGACATGAAGCCGCTTCCAAACGGTGGATTCGAGTACCATCATCGCGGTCCGAAACCGGAAGACAACTACGCATACACTCGAACTCCTGATGGACACGGCGGTTACACTGAGAAACACACAGGTTCCAAACCGGAAGATAACTACGAAATCACCCGAACACCGGACGGGCACTATAAGATCAAAGATGCCCAAGGTGAAAGATCTGCCGACAAATTCGATGAAGGAAAGCCCGATCCTCGAGTTGAAAAAGCAAAATTACTAGACGAAGCAGACGCTCATATAACCGATCCAGAAAAACGCGCTAAGTTCCACGAAAATCTTCAGCGCTTTGAAGAACGTGCTCGAGCCCAGAATATGAGCCCTGAGGAACAAGCGAAGTTCTACCACCAAGTCAACAGATTGCTTGATGCGAAAGACAATCCGGAGAATGAAAAACTTCCAAAAGCGGCAGACAGAGTCAAGCTCGCAGAACAAATCATGTCGCACGCGGCAGACCCACATCAAATCGATCAGGGCAACCACGGCAGCTGCGGCGTAGCTGCTATGGAATCGCAGATGTACACAAAGAGCCCGTCTGAGGCAGCTCGAATCGTAACTGACGTTGCCACCACCGGCAGCTTCACTGGTGCCGATGGCAAGAAAGTCACACCTGACTCCAGTCTGATTCCAGCCGACGCGCAAGCTAAATCGGAAACGAAGAAAGACGGCGAAAGAGATTACGCCAGTCAATTGTTCCAAGACTCCGCAATTTCTGTTGTCTACGGGAGCTATAAACGCGTGGAGCCAGACCCGAACAAAAGACCGCCAGACAACGGCGATCGCCATCAACCCAGAGGCAGCTTGCAAACCGCAGAAGGAACCCCCGGTCTAACCCCAGACGAACTCGCCAGAATCAATGAGAAGATCTCCGGCGACAGAAATATGATTCCGATTCTTGAAGGAAACAACGTCAACGAGGGTGATGGACAAATTCACGTAAACAGCGAACAAGAGTTGAAAGCGAAACTCGCCGAATTCAAAGAGCAAGGCAAACTACCAGCAATCATTTTAGTAAACAGTAATCACGAACCGTTCCTTACCGACTCAGGCAAAGGCTCGGGCGCACCAAAGGCAGGGTCGGAGGGATTGCACTACGTCACTATCACCGACTATGACCCAAAAACAGGTGCCATCAAGATCGACAACCAATGGGGCAGAGACTCCGACCATACTTCTGTGACGACTCAAGAATTGTTCCTTGCCACCAAAAAAGGAGACATGACACAAGAATCTGTGAAGGAACTGCAAAAGATCGTCGATGAAAATCGAAAGAACCATACACAGAATCCAATGCTTGAATTAGAGTTAGCTCGAGCCAAACACAGCTTGGGCATGTACAAAAACGAAGCTGAATACGAAGCGGAACTTACTAAGATTTTGGTCGACGCAAGAACAAGATGGAAGAAAGACGAAGACGCCGGCAGACTCAGTCTCGATGAGAAGAACCGCGTTGATACGGCGTTCTCGAACCTTGTTGCCGAACTGCCGGAAGACGCACAGACAAGAGTCGAACAGAATGCCTATAAACGTTCGCCCACATTGAAAATGGAGGAGGCAGCTTAAACCGTGAGTGCAACAGCAACAATGAATGGTGTAGTAAATGTCGGCGCGATAAACATTGGCGCGCATGACGCTATAAACATTGGTTCGCATGGCGCGATAAACGGCGCAATAGTCGGGGCGACGAACACCGCGATGAGTCCCCACATTGAAAATCATGGACAAATTCGATCGATGTCGTTTCCAGACGGCTGGGTCCTAAAAGAATCGCCGTCCTTCGAATCGATGCCAACAAAATCTTGGGTCGAAGTATACGCACAATCCGACGAACGCGCCAGCGTCTGCTTCTATTACCGGGGAGCGCCGGAGTCGACCGCGACTGGACTTACCTTTAAAGCCATTCTCGAGCAGGCGCCACACACCCTCCTACCAAAGGAACTCAAAGCATTGAGCACCGTGTTACGAGGAAAAGACGATCCCACCGCATTTTCAATCATCACCGCACGAACCGCTGACTACAATGACAAGCGCGTTCTCATCATCGAAGGAAGAGTCGTCAAAACTCAAGAAGACATCTTTGCTCTAATCATCGACGCAGAAGGCAGTGGTCGCGTCGTTCAAGAAATCTATTATCAGGCGCCGAAAGAGATCTACTTGAAGTTCCTGCGGGATGCGCGAACCGCTCTGAAGTCCATCAAATGGAAGTCCAGATCGATTACTACTTAGTAGTAATAATAGTCAATACTTAACCGACCTGCGACCCTTGAGTTCCGGTGCCGGAGCTGGTTTCGACGCCCACGCATGAAACCTCATTCCGCCGATCGCAGCAATTGCAACTCCGATTAGTGTCCACCCTGACCAAAGCAGTGTCTCGCCACCACGAAATCGATCTGGGTTGGTTACTGACTGTTGAGGTTCCTTCGGATTGTATTTCACCGTGACCAGGGGATAGGATTTTTCTCGTTCTTTGTGAAACTCCTTTTCGATTGCTTCTACATCAACTTCTCCCTGTGCGTTGTACCGCACCGGTGCAGAAGCCAGGTCTATTGCAGATACTAATGAGCCAGCCTCGTCCTGTATGGCATCTGCAGGTAGGTCTCGCATTACAGATACCCGAACGGGAGTGAAGCAGGGTGGAAGTTGGTGTTCCTTTTCGTAGGTCTTTCCTTCAACCTCATACTTATACTTTATGTAGGGTCTGCAGATAAGAACCTTCGCCAAACCGACTATTCCGCCCAACCCAACACTCATTCCATCCGATGTCTGCACGAGTTTGCCAGGCACCATCGTCCAGTTGGATGAAGCTTTAATGTCGTTGGAAAACTGAAACGAAGACGCGACCAAGAAAATTCCGTAGAACAGAACAATGACAGAAACGGGATACACCAGCCACATCTAAAGTTCCCCTCCAGTACATAATGGTTCCTTACCACCGCTGAAGGTCGACAAATCGTTTGGAGGCGTTTAGATGGGCGAAAGGTTTTCGGAATCAGATCTCGAACGGTAGAAAGCTCTTCGCAACAGCGCGCTGAAAGCACCACCGGCCGGTCCAAGGAAAAGAATTAGCGTCGCAGGACCCCCTAATCGAATGAAGTTCAAGAACCAGTTTTCGTAACCACTGAAGTGATTCTCAGCCATCATCGCAAGTCCAATGCAGAAATAAACAGTCAAACCAACAAGAAACGGAACAACCGCATTAAGACCCAAAGCACATGCAGTTTTAAGATTTTTGACTTGATAGTGCCAAGCAACGGCAGCAGCTGATGAAAACGGAATTAAGAAGCATGTGAACAATGTCAGCCAAAAATTGGAGAGGAACCAAACAGGCTGAATAAAAAGAACCGCATACAAAAAACCGATTACGCTGACACTAAAGAAATTCTTGAACCCTCCACGCTCCAGTGACCTTCCTACGCTACATCCGAACAAGTACATCGGCAGCGCACTTATTGCTCCACCAGCTAACACAAGCCGTGCATAGCTCATCGACATTGGCCAAGAATCGTTGTTGTACAAAAAAAATGCTATGGCGAAGTAACACGCCACTAACGGCAGAGCGACCTTTGCGTTCACCTTGTTGCAGGCCAGTCCAAAGAAGTAAGAGAGAAACAGGGGGATCATCAAGAAAAGCGCAACTGGATGGTTGTACCAAGAGAAAAAGCCAGTATGCCAAAGCGATGACGGTACAAGAAATTCGAGAACCGTGTTCTGGAGATTATTCCAGGCGTGGATGGTCTGAGCGGCAGTGATGCCGCCAAGCGCAGAAATCGCAAGAGCAATAGGTGTGTGCACGAAACTCAAGATCTTCGGCAAAATACCACCGAATAGTGCCTTATTTGGCTCATGAATTGAGTTCGCGGCGGCAACAGAATCTGCAGTCCCACCACATGCTGGCAGCCACTGTTCTTCAGTAGCGTACGGGTCGGTAACAATCTTCCAAGAGGTCTTTGTCTGGAGCATACTAACCCATTGCGACTGGCGCGCCTTCAAAGTATCAACAGATTAGTCGAATCTACAATTAAAGGCACTGGGGAATTCCCTGAGAAGGTTCCTTTCCAGTCGTCATCCTATTGCATTATGCCTGTTTCAACGAACCAAAAGTTGGTTTTTCGGAAACCCGATGGGGTCAAAAACTTTTGTGGTTTTCTAGCTGCGTGATGTATCTACGTGCTTCCGCCAGAGGCGCGAAACGTACAGCCAATGAGGACTACAGGACGAATCTGTATGCACGTAGGTACAACACACCGCAAGATTTTCGGCTAGGAAATCGCTATCCATTGAGAGCACTGAATCAAAAAAGACACAGCAGTGCCGTCACAAGAACTTCGTAATTCGCCTTTCCGCGACTTAATTGAGACTTAGCCTTATGCTTTCGTCCGCTTCAGGAACTCTTTCAGAGCTGCTTGTTTCTGCTGAGACCTCAAAGTGTCATCGCTTGCAATTGGCGCAGGCTTGACTCCGTGTACCCAGCCAGACACTACCGAATTTGACCTGACTAACGGCTTCAAAACAGAATAGGACAGTGTCACTTTCGGAGCACCTTCCGAATATGGGGCAACCTGATAGGGATCGAAATGAAAAGTTACGCCCTTCTTGTCGAATGTAAATGTGTCAAAATTCTTCGCAAACGGTCCGGTACCGGACTCAACCATGCCTTTGTCGCCACCCTTTAGCTGTTTAAACAACTCAATTTGTGCCAGATCAGAAAGAATTCTGTAGTCAACCGGACCACCGAGAACGTCATCTAAAGCCAGTTCTTTAAATGGCTTCAATCGAACGTTATACGACTTGATAAATGAGTTTCCGTGGGCACCGCCGGTAAAACTCGAGTATTCGACAACCATACTAATGAAGTCGGTGCTGGAATAGCTTGTGGTTCCTTCGGCACTGTATTTGAAACCCTCTTCCTGCTCCTTTTGCTCGCTCGTCATTTTCTTGATTTCGGCATCCATCGCATTTTTGATGAGGTTGTTTGTGCGCGATACGGACAATGACGGATCACCGGAATAACGCGGAAGCTTTGTAGTCACTTTCGCCTTACCGACGCTTGTTTCAGTTACTTTGAAAGTTTCAGACAAACCAACGCGCCGGAATTCCCTCTTAACCGGAACACTTCTGCCATTGTCTTCCGCACAGACACTACTTGTAATTGCGACCACTCCGACCGTTCCCACCAAAGTCAAAGAAACGACAAACAACTTCAAGCCCGCATTCAATCGGCACGCTCTCATCAAATTCGCTTCCCGCTTTGCTTTCACATTCGCTCTCATACTTGCCTTTGTAACTCCAAAATATCTCAAATGAATTGTCCTTGCTTGGTCCCTGCTTAGTCTTTGAGAAACTCAAATTCATACTCTTGTTTCGGTTCTTCCGGTGCATCGTCGGATTTGACAGGCTGAACGGTTTCCAGCATGTACATTAAGTAGCTCGCCATGCTCATGATTCTTGCGGTCTGTTGAATGCTCAGCGGCGCGTTCGGAGGAAGCGCTTTGTAGCGCCCCAAGAAACCAGCCAACAGATCCGCGATTCCGGTGTTATCCGCAACTGTGTTCTCGTTGTCATAAAGGGGACCCATGGCTTCGGGATCAGCTGAGAACGCCTTCCTGACGAGTTCTACGCCAGAGGCGTTGATACTTCCAGCTAGAAGCAAGTTTATAGAATCCTCAATCTCCTTGACGGCAAGAGCGACAGCTTGACCGTACTGCGCCAGTTCAAATGGTCTCCAAGTCGCATGATAAATCTTTGGATGGAACTGTGCTGATATAAAGTCGCCTGTTGGCGGTTCAGGAATGACCGGAAGCATGTTGGCAAATCCAAAGAGCCTCTGAATACGTGCTCTAACAATATGAGGAAACTCTTCGCGATCTCGGTCCAAGTCATCGAACTTAAGGCTCGGTTCAAAGTACACGTTTGAAGCGAAATAAAGCGCAACAGACTCCGATGAGAAACACTCTTTCAGTGTGTTGCACGTTTCCAACACCCAGTCCCAATTCAGTCGCTTCAGCAGATCCATTTCTTCGCGGTTGCTGGCGGTTCGTCCGAGAAGCTCGTTCCCCTTGCCGATTCGCCCTTCGATCGCTCGCTGAACTCGTTCTCTTGGTATTGCGAGAGTGAGTCCTAGTGCGGGAACTGCAGGAAGCTGATGCATTATTCATACCTCAATTGTTAACATCGGCGACAGAAATTGCGTTTCCAAAACCTGTCAATTGTAACACTGAAGCCATTTTGGCTAGGTCAAGCGGCTGTCATGTGCGAGAATAGGGTCGCCATGAGCTTACAAGGACAATAGTAGTGACACCGCAGAAACTTCAGTCTCCCGCCGATTTCCTCACAGATTTCGACCAACACTTGTTTTCGGAAGGAACACACAGCCGCATCTACGACAAGCTGGGCTCACATGTTGTTTCTTACAACGGCAAGAAAGGAACCCAGTTCGCTGTTTGGGCGCCAAATGCAACAGCTGTTTCCGTCATTGGCGACTTCAATCAATGGGATGCGTCGAAAAACAAGATGGAAACAGTCGGCGCGACAGGAATCTGGACTTGTTTCATTCCAGAGCTGGGCAACGGAACCCTCTATAAGTATTACGTTCAGTCAGTCACTGGCCACAAAGCAGAAAAAACAGACCCATGCTCATTTGCCTGTGAAACTCGGCCCAAAACAGCGTCGATTGTCTGGGATATCTCGGACTATGAGTGGAACGACCAACAATGGGCGAAAGATAGAGACAGAAAGAACTCTTTGAACGCACCGATTTCAATCTATGAGGTGCACTTAGGCTCATGGATGCGGATTCCGGAGCAAGAGAATCGCTTCCTCACGTACCGCGAACTGGCTGAAAAGTTGGTGAAGTACGTCACCGAGATGGGCTACACGCATGTTGAAATCATGCCAATCTCCGAACATCCTTTGGATGCGTCGTGGGGATATCAAGCAACTGGTTACTTTGCTGTCACCAGCAGGTTCGGAACTCCGCAAGACTTCATGTTCCTGGTAGACAAGCTGCACCAAGCCGGTATCGGCGTGATACTAGATTGGGTGCCGGCTCACTTTCCAAAAGATGGTCATGCTCTCGGAATCTTCGACGGCACACATCTTTACGAACACGCCGACCCGCGCCTCGGCGAGCACCAGGAGTGGGGAACATACACGTTCAATTACGGAAGATATGAGGTTTCGAACTTCCTGCTGAGTAACGCAATGTTCTGGTTCGATAAGTACCATATTGATGGCTTGCGCGTTGATGCAGTGGCCTCGATGATCTACTTAGACTATGCGCGCAAGGATGGCGAATGGCTACCCAACCAGTACGGCGGTAGAGAGAATATTGGCGCGCTCGATTTTCTGCGCAGACTGAATGAACGAGTTTATGTCGATTATCCTTACGCAATGATGGTCGCAGAAGAATCGACTGCATGGCCGTTGGTTACGCGACCGCCTTATGTTGGTGGACTTGGGTTCGGTCTCAAGTGGGACATGGGCTGGATGAACGACACGCTGCAATACATGCATCTCGACCCCGTGCATAGGAAGTTTCATCACGATAAGCTGACGTTCCGCGGTCTC
The DNA here is from genome assembly GCA_964478655.1 of uncultured Candidatus Obscuribacterales bacterium. Lineage (GTDB taxonomy): Bacteria > Cyanobacteriota > Vampirovibrionia > Obscuribacterales > Obscuribacteraceae > CAYZJR01. Next base: position 4,394 of record CAYZJR010000040.1, on the reverse strand, counting down.
TATGCGTTCTCGGAGAATTTTGTTTTGCCTCTTTCGCACGATGAAGTTGTGCACGGAAAGGGTTCGCTGCTCGATAAAATGCCGGGCGACCACTGGCAAAAGTTTGCCAATCTCCGCCTATTGTTGGGCTATCAGTACTCGCAGCCTGGCAAGAAACTGATGTTCATGGGCGGCGAGTTCGGCCACTGGATCGAATGGAACTTCGCCAACAGCCTCGACTGGCACCTCTTAGAATTCGAAACCCATCAGGGTATGCAGAAGTGGACGCGAGACCTCAACCACCTCTACAAAAACGAGGGCGCACTCTACGAATATGACTGCAACCCGAACGGATTTGAATGGGTCGACTGCCAAGACAGCGAACAGAGCATCCTCGCCTATCTGCGCAAAGGCAAGTACTTCAAAGATTCGATTTTGGTCGTGCTCAACTTCACGCCGGTACCGCGTTGGGACTATCGCATTGGGGTTCCGCTCGGTGGCTATTGGAAGGAACTATTAAACAGCGACGCCACTGAATATGGTGGCAGCGGAATTGGCAACTATGGTGGACTCTGGACGGATAATCATTGGCATCATGGTCGCGAACATTCAATATCGATCAAGGTACCTCCATTGTCCGTGATGATGTTCCAACTAGAAAAGGACAAATAGTTCGTAGTTCTCGTCCGCGTCGGTTAGCCAACTCGATGTGTCTGCAAAGGTTGAATCCGCACGGTGTCCACGTTGGCCGCACGGGCTGTGTCGCGCAGATTTGTTTTGTTCGCAACTAGAAATATTTCTGTTAGGTTCTTACTCCTAGAGGTCCGAACTGCGAATTCGGCCACCACTCCTCCACTACTGCCAAACGCTCATCAAAAGGAACTCCAAGGCAGTCAGAAAGCAGTTTCATAACCATCCTAAGTGGATTGGGCTCATTGAATCTATATACAAACTCAGCAACGTACAAGCCAAAATCCTGCTTCAGGCAATATTGATGATACGTACCCAAAAGCAGCCGATTAAAATGAGCGATTGAACTTGCTACCAGCTTTGACACTGCTGGGACATCCTTAGGATCCACCTGCGCCTGCTTTCGTGAATTGTCGATGGAGCTGGGCTCTTTGAAGTTAACCTTGATCAGCCCATTGGATTCAAACTGAACAAAGATTCCAGCATGTGCTGTAGGAATTCCTTTGTGCACAATTAGATTCTTGACTTTGAAGAAAAGCGCATCGAGAAATCTTCTTTCGTTTGCATCCTCCATAATTTTTCGAATCTTCTTTAGCATTTTGCGCGCCGTCTTATAACTTACAAAAATCAGCTTCTGTAGCGCTTTTGCCGAGATGCCACCCTGACTGTTACCGAAATAGAAAACTGCCGCTATCCACTTCCTAATTGGAACTTTCGAACCATGAAATACGGTTCCCGCGGTTAGCGAGCATTGATACTTGCAATTCTTGCATTGAAACTTTCTTCCACGCTCTAGTCTGTAAGCTTGGGTGCCATCGCATTTCCGGCATTGAAACCCAAGCGGAAATCGAACCTTCTCAACAAGTTCGTAGCATAAGCAATCTTCATCCAACCGCGAGAGTAGATCACAGATAGAATTGTTCAATCTGCTGTGTTCAATCATGACTGACCTCCTTTTCGCTCAGAGTTGAGCTAATTGGCAGGGGGCGTGCGACGATTTGGGGAGATACTTTAAATACGTTTGAGTAGTGCAAAAAGTTCAATCGACTTGGATGAACCCAACTGCAACAGAGAGCACGTCTTACTGTTTTGAAAATCGTGAGACGTCGTGCCTTGGCGCAGAATTTTGATTAACTGGGATCGAACTTTTGATTAAAGTTTTTGCTGCGTGATGTACTCACGTGCAACCGGACGTTCTCCAAGAGGCACTAGCAGTCAGTCTCTTGAAGAATCTTCACGTGCACGTGAGTACATCACGCAGCAAGAAGATGCACCCGAAATTGAAAGGCAACAGAGAAGATTTTTTCAAAAACCCTAGCTAAACAAAAGTCTTGTTATCGAGTTGGAACAACGCGATACTCCTACCAAGTAGATTGAAGGTGCTTTGGAGAGGCCAACAGCTGGTGCTCAGGCTACCACCGGTCTCAATCAAAAGCTTCCATGTCTTTTCTTCTAGATCGAGATTCGGTCCTCGCCAACTTTTCGATTTCTTGCTGGGTGGCAAGGTGAAAAGTTGGTCGTCCCAGTGCATGTTGCACAGCATCATTAAAGTATCGCCGACGATTTTCTTTCCGTTCTCATCCAGCTCGTCTAAGTTGTTACCCACAAAGACCACACCAAAATATCGTCTTTCGGAGTCCAGCCAATCTGAATTAGCCATTTCTGTTCCATCGGGATTGAGCCAAATCAGATCTCGATAATACTGAGCGCCCTTATCCGCGATTTTGCCCTTGAAGAATTTGCGTCTTTGAAAGACAGGTTGCGAATGACGAATTGCCGTAAGTCGTTGCACGAAGGCTAGAAAGGCTTCTTCCTCTGGTGCTAAATCCCAGTTTGTCCAGCTGATTTCATTATCCTGGCAGTATGCATTGTTGTTTCCCTTTTGCGTGCGTCCGACTTCATCACCACCACTGATCATCGGTACGCCGAGTGAGAACATAAGAATCGCCATAAAATTTCGACGCTGGCGCAAACGAAGTTCTTTTATCTTCGGATCGTCAGTTTCTCCTTCCACTCCACAATTCCAACTGGAGTTGTGGCTTTCGCCATCTCGATTGTTTTCGAGGTTAGCCATGTTGTGTTTGCTGTTGTAACTGACAAGATCAACCATTGTAAAACCGTCATGACAGCACACGAAATTGATACTCGCGTGCGGGCTGCGGCCAGTATGCTCGTAAAGATCGCTGCTTCCTGTTAGCCTTGTCGCCATCCGTCCAACTAGTCCTTGATCACCTTTGACGAAACTACGGACGGTATCACGATACTGTCCGTTCCACTCCGTCCAAAGAATCGGGAAGTTTCCGACCTGATAACCGCCTTGTCCAAGATCCCAAGGTTCGGCAATAAGCTTAACTTGCGAAATTATGGGGTCTTGCTGAATAACATCAAAGAATGCAGAGAGCTTGTCGACGTCGTACAGTTCGCGAGCCAGAGCGCTGGCAAGATCAAATCTGAAACCATCGACGTGCATTTCTTGCACCCAATATCTCAAGCTGTCCATGATCATTTGCAGTACGTGCGGATGCGTGAGATTGAGCGTGTTGCCGCAGCCAGTGTAATCCATGTAGAAGCGCGGTTTTTTCGCCATCGGACGATAGTACGAAGTGTTGTCTATTCCTCTGAAACACAAAGTCGGTCCAAGTTCATTTCCTTCAGCGGTGTGGTTATACACCACATCTAGTATCACCTCGATGCCTGCAGCATGCAACGCTCGTACCATCATTTTGAATTCGCGTACTTGATCGGTGGCCCCGCGATAGTGAGTGTATCGTAGTTCAGGTGCGAAGAACCCAAGGGTGTTGTAACCCCAGTAATTGGTCAGACCTGCTTCCAACAAGTTGTCATTGTCGATGCGTTGATGAATTGGCATCAACTCCAGCGCCGTCACACCCAACTTTTTCAAGTGTCTAATGATTGGTTCCGATGCAACCGCTGCGTATGTTCCTCTTATCTCCGGATCTATGTCTGGATGCAGCACTGTCATTCCTTTAGGGTGTGCTTCATAGATGATGGTTTTGTGCCAGGGCGTATCAGGGCGCTTGTCATCGCCCCATGTGAACGAGGGATCCACAACAGCGCACAACGGCGCATAAGGTGCGCTGTCTCGATCGTCAAAACTTAGGTCCTCGTTTTTGTGACCGACTTGGTAGCCGAAGAGACTGTCGTGCCATGTTCCTTCTCTTACGATTGCTTTGGCATACGGGTCGACGAGAATTTTGTTGGGGTTGAAGCGCAGACCGTCTTCGGGATCGTACTCCCCATAAACGCGGTACCCGTAGACCTGCCCCGGACGCATGTCCTTGAGGTAGACATGCCAAACGTAATTGTTGTATTCAGGCATTTCAATGCGTTCGGACTCGAATCGTGCATCGGCGGAATCAAACAAGCAGAGCTCTACCTTGGATGCGTTCTCAGAGAACAAAGCAAAGTTGACTCCAAGCCCATCCCAAGTAGCTCCGAGCGGGTAAGGCTTGCCAGGCAGAACGCGCATAATGTTCACGCACCCTTTTTATGACGACGACGCATCAAAGGGTACCAAATTGAAAGAGAAATTGATAACAGGGAGTTGGACCGCACAGAGCACGCACAACGAGCACCCGCATCGCACAGAGCACGCACAAGCGCACCGCACCGCACAGAGCACGCACAACAGCACCGCACACCCCACGCGCACGCCACAGCACACCCCACAGCGGCGCTCTTCGACTATCGCTTCTTCAAAATCA
>CAYZJR010000039.1:33541-54655 GCA_964478655.1 uncultured Candidatus Obscuribacterales bacterium | reverse complement strand
GTGTTTTGCGCCTTTGGTCCTTGAAAAGCGGAACAGGATAAAGGAACTATCATGTAGATATGAGGGATTCTCCAAAGCTACATTGTCTGCGTAATAAATTCGTCGAACCCGTGAAAGACATACGACAAAATCTTAAACAGCGAATGGGCACTTTGTGTGCATGCCTTTTTGTGATCAGTCTTGCGGCAACAACAACCCCAACAGTCGCAAAAGTTGAATCTGCACGTGCCGAAGCTTTTTACAAATACAGCGCGGGTGGGTTTATTGCAAAATTTGTCGTCTTATACACCGATGGAACGATGCTTCAAATCAACGAAAACACCGGACTAGAATGCCGAACCGTAAAGCTAACAATAGATGAACATGAACAAATTCGCCACGCGCTACGGCAAGTATCGCTAAAGAACATTGATTACCAGGACAACACAACAATGCGCAACAGCTCGCACACTCCTACCTTCTGCTTTTGGTACGCACCCGACCTAAAGTCACAGCACATCGTTGCAGGATGTGGTGACATACCATCACGATTGGAAGAACTAGAATCAAGGCTCTGCAACAGCAAACACAGAAAGAAATCGATTCATTGGCAGCCGGAGCAAATTTCGATGTATGTTGAACCAGGAAACGTTGTCCAAATATATGCAGACTGGCCGAAGGAATTGAAACCGCTCTCTTCCGGCTACCGGAAAGAGAGTGTTGAATCTGTCAAAGGGATTTGCAAATCGCTAGTAACTCATCGAGTTAGATTCGTGAAGGACAGAGGAAGATTTTGGTACATAAAATCAGTGGCGTACATGCTGCCCGAATCGCAATTAACCGATGCCGTCGAGAAGCGCGTCGATGCTTATTTGCGAGATCGAAATATGTACGGCGATCTGACCAAACAAAGCAAAAATTATAATGCCAAAGAGTTTTTGCACCGACAGTCAGACAATTTACAAGGAGTCGATTCAAACCGCAACCAACTCTCAAGGTCACGTTAGTCCCTGTGCCCAATCTTTCTCACGACTTTATTCACCAGTGGACGAAGGCGCCGTGTGAGACCTCAGTCAAACTGTTCCAACTCTTCAATAAATAGAGCAAGTGTTTCTACAAGGCCGTCGACGGAAAACTCGTGTGCCTGCAAATCGCAGCGTCCCAAGTACGATCGTGCGGCTTCTGCTGTGACTGGTCCGATTGCAGCAACGATTGATGTGCTGAGGAGCCAGACAACCTCAGGGGAATTTTCGACGTAGACAGCTTCCATATTTTCTGCATCGTGAATGGCGGAGACAAGCTTCGTGCGCGCCTCTCCTTCAGCCATACCGATTCGCAGCAAGAGCGAAAGATTCTTTGCGGTTTGTGCACTCGCAACAGTAATGATGTCCAAGTCGTTCGCCTTAATTAGCTGGACCAGCGACTCACCGTACTGCTCTGGAAACTCGGGAAGTGTTGTGCGATAAACCTCGATGGTGTCAACGGTTGCGCCTGCGTCTTTCAATTTATCTGCAAGCAATAAGCGACCGATGTTTGTGCGCGGCCAGAGGACTTTTTGTCCTTTCAATTTCGGATAGTTCGGAAACTGTTCTACGAATGACTCTGCAATAAATGACTTCGGAACGAACGAAACTTTGAGTCCTTTCGCTTCGATGCGCTTGGCAGTGGATGCTCCTATGGCAGCAATTTGCGGCATCATCTCTAGCGTCGAAAGATCGATTTCGAGTTCCATTGCACGATCGAATAGAGCGTCAACCGCGCTGGCACTAGCAAAAACGATCCAATCGAAATCCGCGAGTTTCTTGAGGGCTGTATCAACGGGCTCCCACGTGCGCGGCGGTGCAATTCTGATGGCAGGGATCTCAGTTACCTTAGCACCCTGAAGTTCAAGCTTTTCGGTCAAAGCACCAGGCTTGTTGCTGTCGCGAGTAACGACGACGCGAATATCCTTAAGTCGCGGCTTCATCTCACTGCTCATGCCACCACCAGCGCTACTGCCGGTTTCGTTCTCGGCGTTACCATTGCTCATGGCGCAGAGATCGAATTCGGAGTGCTAACTCTTAGGTCACGCAATACGTCCTCAGCACCTGACTCGCGCATGCGCTCCGCAAGCTTCTGAGCAAGCTGGTTCGCCTTATCGCGCGGTCCTTCCACTGATTCTCTGAAGACTTTCGATCCGTCCAGTGCGGCAACGCATCCAATCAAATGCACCAGGTCGCCTTCGCAACGAGCGTATGCACCGATAGGAACAGAACAGCCGCCGCCCAAAAGACTTAGAAACACACGCTCGCAATCGATTTCGCAGCGAACATCCGGTTCCGAAACAGCTTGAAGAAAGTCGCGAACTCTTCCATCGCTGCTTCTGCACTCAACGGCCAAAGCGCCTTGTCCTGCGGCAGGGGTGCATATTTGCGGGTCTAGAAACTCGGCAATATGACCCTGCATCTCCAACCGCACAAGTCCGGCCGCCGCAAGAATCATCGCATCGCATTGTCCCTCTTCAAGTTTTTTGACTCGCGTTGGAACATTGCCACGCATATCGGTAAACTCGAGGTCACTTCGCAACGCCTTAATTTGCGCTGTTCTACGCCTGCTGGAAGTGGCCAGTTTGCTTCCGGCAGGGAGATCTTTCAACAGAACTCCATTGCGAGAAACAAGGACATCACGCGGGTCGTCACGACATAGAACGCTCGCTAACATCAGTCCCGGTGGAAAATCCGTCGGCATATCTTTCAGGCTGTGCACGACGAAGTCGACTTCATCAGCCAAAAGAGCCTCTTCAAGTTCTTTGACGAAAACGCCGCGAGTGCCAAGTTCCGAAATCGGTTTATCCAGCACCTTATCACCGCCGGTGGTGATGGTAACTATTTCGCACGAAAGCTTCGGATACTGCTTAGTCAGGCGCGCAACTACAACATCGGTCTGCCAGCGGGCGAGTTGGCTGGCTCTCGTTCCGACGCGCAAAGTTGAATCGTTTTTTGTCCCAGGGCTCATGGGTTTGTTCTGGGCTGGTTAGCGCTTAATTGGTTGTTGCTGAGTGCGACGTCGACGCGGCTGCCCATCCGGCTCTTCGAGAGGATCTAGGCTGAACAGTGTTCTCAATGCTTCAGCTTGCTGTTTGAGAATCTCGTAGTCGCGGGTCGCCTTCAACTGAATCGTCGGTTGATGCAAAATTTGATTGACGATAGCTCTGCTGATTTCTTCTGCTTGCTTGCGACCGGTCTCAGGGCAGAGGTCAGTGAATGGCTGAGTCTTCGCAATTTGTTCTTGCCTGATGGCTTCGATTTTTTCACGAAGATCAGCAATGGTCGGGACCACAAACAATGTGCGCTGCCACTTGTGAAACTCGTCGAGCATCTCGAAGACTATCTTCTCAGCGTCAGCGACGAGAGCTTCACGTTCTTTCAAATTCTTAGAAACGACCGCAGCGAGATCATCAGCGTGGAAAAGTTTGACGCCGGGAATTTCTCCAACTTCAGGCTCGACGTTTCGGGGCACCGAGATGTCGATAACTACAAGCGACTTACTGTCGTCCTTTCGATGCGCTGCCAACTGTTCCTTTTTGAGAATATGGCTGTGTGCACTGGTGGAGACAATCACCAAATCCGATACCGCAGCCAACTGCTCCTTTTCATCAAACGAAAAGTCAGAGTAGACTCTTTCCCGGTTAGGAAGCGAGTTTTCGAGGAACTTCTCGATGCGATCTTGCGTTCTGTTCAGCAAGAAGACTTTTCCAGCTCCGGCATCGCCCAACAAGTGTTTGACGCAGATTTGAGCCATGCGACCAGCGCCGATGATCGCAATGTTCCGCCCACCGAGCGGTCCCAACTGCTCGCGTGCCAATTCGACTGCGGCAGAACTGACGGATACTGCGCGCCGCCCCATTGATGTTTCCGTTCTCACGCGCTTTCCGCATGTGAGGGCGAGCTTGAAGAGTGAATCGAGCACCGGTCCGATTGCTCGCGCTTCGACGGCTTCTTGGTACGCGCCTTTGACTTGCGCCATGATTTGTCCTTCGCCCAAAACCATACTGTCGAGCCCGGAGGCCACGCGCAGCAAATGCAACGCGACATCATCGCGGAGCAGGCGGAAATTGGGCTTCAGCACTCCGTGGTCGGTGATAGTCTGCACCGAGCGGAAGAAAACATCGATTTCGCGCAAACCGGCTGCGGCATCGGAGACGACTGCGTAGACTTCCGTTCTGTTGCACGTCGAGAGGACTGCCGCCTCTTTGATATGGGGGAACCTCTTGAGAGCCTCCAGCGCATGTTTCAGACAAGATTCAGGAATAATCAGGCGCTCGCGAACAGCGATCGGCGTGTTGTGGAAGTTGATTCCGCTGACTATTAGGTGGTCCATTGTGGGTTGAGGGATTCCTTTGGAGCGCTTCGGAAGTCTGTCGCTGGTGCACCAAAGTATGCGAGATATCGGCTCGATACGGCCCTTCGGCACCTGTTAAATGACGTGGCCAATTATATCTATCGTCTTTAACTCAATGCCTGAAGTAATGGTTACCGTAAAAAAAGTACATGTTGAGAGGCTCATGACTACTGGGACATGTATCGCCCACCCCGTGATTGATCAGTCGCCGCCCGCAAGTTTCAAAGAGGACTTTGAGCGCTCTTCCCATTTGGAAAGTTCATCTTTGAGATCGGGGTGGAGTTGTTTAGCAAGCCAAGAGATTCCAAGAACGATTCGCAGCGTCGGGCGCGAGAGGTGGTCGTGCTGAGTGTCCGGCAAAACGTAGACACGATTTTCCTTGAGGGCGCGCAGAGTGTTCCACGGAGCCCGCTTAAGGAAGTCCTTCTGCTTGGCGGTTTCGAAGGGAAGCACGATAACATCCGGGTTTGCGTTGACCAGGCGTTCGGCGCTGTATTGCGGATACTCGACATCAATATCCCCGGCGATATTGACGCCACCACATTCGGTGACGACATCATTTAGGAAACTTTTCTTTCCGGCAGTCATCAAAGGCTGCGGCCACACACAATAAAACACGCGCGGCCTAGACTCGGCCTTTGCGACTATCCCATGCAGTTCCTTCAATTGAGTTTCAAGATTGGCCGCCAACGTTTCGGCTGATTCTTTGTGATTTGTCAGTTCCCCCAAACGCCTTACATTCTGCGCGATGTCCGACACTTTGAAGTTGCGCAAAACGTCGACGTGCACGTTGTGTTGCTTGAGCTGCGACGCGAGCCCATCCTGCCCCGATACCAGAAGCGCCGACTGCGCCTGCAATCTCGCAAGCCGCTCGAAATTGGCAGAGACAAAGGTTCCAACCTTTTCCTTCGCCTTCACTTCCGGCGGGTAATCGCAAAACGAACTCACACCCTTCAGGTCATCTTGCGCGTCAATGGCGTAAATCAGCTCTGTGTTTGATGGCGCAAAGGAGACGAAGCTGTGCGACGCTGCTGATGAGCTCGCGGCGGAAGGTTCGCTTGAGCGCTGCGTGATTGCAGGCGAGCACGCTGCAACGGTTGCCACCACGCATGTGACGGCCAGACCGACTATTGCATTCGCTATTGAAATACCTTTACTTTCGCCGCTTGCAGCCAATCTTTCACCTCAGAGACTCGTTTGTCTACATCGGAAGATTGAACCACGTATGTGCGCGACAATAAATCCCACTCGTAAAGAGTCATGCGCACAAGGCGATCGATTTGCTTTTGATAATCGCCGTCAGTCCAGCGAAAGCCGTCATCTGGCGGAGGAAACATGGGGGGAACATAAACGATGTGCGTATACTTCTTGGATTGTTCGACGCATGGGTTGTAATACTTTTCCGTGTCGTGGCTCATCGCTTTGCAAATGTTCCAGCGTTGCCAAAGCACCCAACAATCGATGGTTGAGCGGTCAGAAATGAATGTCGACATCGTCTCTTCCGTGTCGATTTGCTTTGCGAGAACTTTTTTCTTGAACCCTTCTTGATCGCGAATGTCACCGATTCGCTCGTATCCCATTTCCTTGCACAACTGCCGCCCGACTTCAGCAATCATCGGCAAAGAAAGAAGCGGAGCCAGCCTCTCCACCAAAGTGGTTTTGCCGACTCCGCTTGCACCAGTTACTATGATGCGACTCTTGATAGTGTCCTTCTTTCGTTACTGCCGGCGATGCCGGCTAGTGTGATTCGTTATTCGTTGTCAGAGATTACTGTTCTTGACGCGGTCTCGGCGCAGACAATTGCGGAGGAACGGCACCAGGAACTTGCTGGAGTGGAGGAAGCGACGCACCGTTCGATTGTTGATCGGCTGGTTTGCGCTTGATCATCTCTGCAAGGTCGATTCCAGTCAGACCTTTCAACATCGTCATGCTTTGTGCGGCGACGTTGATAACGTCTGTTGTCACCTTGCTTGCACCCATGGAATCTCCGCCGGTCGACAGAACTGTAATCTGTCCGATCTTGGAAAGCGGCATGGCAGCAGCTTGTACGAGCTCAGGCAACTTCTCAACAATCATACTCGCCATAGCGGCGTCGTTGTATTGTTTGAACGCTTCGGCTCTCTTCGCCATCGCTTCGGCTTCAGCTTGACCCTTTGCGGCAACAACTGTCGCTTCGGCAAGACCCTGTGCTCTTTGCGCTTCAGCGGTCGCCAAACCGATTGCCTTGGTGGCTTCGGCTTCGGCAAGAGCTTTGATTCTCGTGGCTTCAGCAGCACCTTGCGCTTGCAATTTCACCGCTTGCGCATCGGCTTCTGCAAGAAGTCTGCGCTTTTCTTGTTCGGCTTGCGCCATCAAGCGAATGCGCATTTGCTCAGCTTCTGCTGGTTTTGTGATTTCAGCTTCGAGTGCAACTTGTTTCTTTTGCACTTCCACTTGTTGCAGTTCAACTTCCTTCTGAGCTTCAACGATGCGAATCTTCTGTTGTTCTTCGATCAGCTTTTGTTGAGATTGTGCTTTCACAATGTCGTAAGCCATGTCGGAAGAAGCTTTCTTTTGAGCCACTTCTGATTGATACTCGGCTTGCGACACTTGGAAGTTTTTCGAAGCTTCAGCTACGCGAGTGTCAGCAATGAGCTTGGCTCTTGCGCCTTCTTCGGCGGCTTGAGCTTGTGCAATTTGAGCATCTCTTTGAGCTTGTGCTTGAGCGATTTGCGTTTCCTTTGAAGCATGGGCTTCACCGATAGACGCTGTTCTCTTTGTTTCGGCTGTCTTTTGACGACCGAGAGCTTCGAGGTAACCAACGTTGTCTTTGATTTCTTTGATAGTGAACGAAACAACGGTCAGACCCATTTTCGCCAAGTCAGCGAGAGACACTTCTTGTACTTTTTGTGCGAACGCGTCGAAACTTTCAATCAACTGTTCTACAGTCATAGTGCCGAGAATCGCTCTCAAATGACCAACGAGAGTTTCATGAGCGATGGTCCTGATTTCATCGTCGCCCTTGCCCAAGAACTGCTCGGCAGCGGTTGCGATCGAGACGTCGTCGCCTTTTACTTTGACTTGTGCGACACCTTCAACGAACATAGGCACACCATTTTTGGTGATCATCGGCGCATTGGCGTGAACCTCAATCGTCATCACTTCCAAACTCAACAGGTTGCGTTGCTGCAACATCGGAAACACGACGTCACCGCCACCAACTACGATTTTGAAGTTGCGCCCGTCTTGGCTGGCACCGAAACCGGAGATGATCATCGCCTGGTTGGGACTGCACTTCTGATACAGGTTAGCCAGAACGGTTCCTATGGCTGTCAGCGCAACGCCGCCGACCACAACTATTACGCACCAAACCCACATATCCAAACCAAACATGGTTACTTCTCCTTTTTGATGGATGCAAAAATGCTTCCCCGCATCCTTATTCCCTGATCCGGCTGTTCAGAATCTAGACTTTTCATTGTCACGGTCGTGTATTGAGATCTTATGCGGCGCGGAACAAAAACCGATAATTTCTCAACAATTCATTATCTTCTTGACAACCAGCCTCACAGCCGACTATTTCAGGCATACCGCGAATCGCCACAAACGAACAGAGCGGCATTTTGGGCGGGCAATTCGTCTTTCCAAAAAGTAACGCCCGCTTTCGCGAGCGTGACTTCTGCGTTGTCCCATTCGGGGAAAAGGTGTCAACCACCGGAATTGGTGGAGTCTAGAGTCTCTCTAGTTCGTTGACTTTCTCCTTGTCTTGCTTTGCGAGTTCTGCCATTCCGAGCTGCTTATAAGCGATGGCTCTGTGTTCATAGGCTTCGGATTCGGACGGATCAAGCTCAATTGCCTTAGTCAGATCATTGACCGCCTTGTCGTAGACACCGAGTGTGCAGTATTCGATGCCGCGATGCATGAAGCTGTATGCGTCTTGACCGTTCAGTGCAATTGATTTGGAGAAGTCTTCGATGGCGTTTTCGTGCAATCCGATGTCACTGTATGCGATGCCGCGGTTGCAGTATGCGACTGAATCGCTCTTGTCCATCGCTAGCACTTTATCGAAGTCTGCGATTGCCTTTTCGGAGTTGCCGAGTGACAGATAAGAAATACCGCGGAAGAGCAACGGTGTCTGTCCTCTCGAACCGAGCGACAGGGCTTTGGAGTAGGCTATGGAAGCGGCTTCGAAACGATCTGCATTGAAGTAGGCCTCGCCAAGCTTCTCATAAATTTCGAAGTTGTTTGGGTCGGTCTTGAGTTGCTTCATGCAAGCGCCGACGACTGCGGTTAGAACTTGATTCTCAACCCACTCTGCATCTTGCGCATCGGCATTGGAATCATCTGCAACGTTCCTTGCCAATCGCTCCACAGCTGTTCCCTCAATCAAAAGCGGCTTGATTTCAGAGAATGGCAGAGTCGCAATCGGCATTCCGAGCGCGTAGGGTGCGACCTGATAGGGCTGAAAGATAAACTCGATACCCTTTGAACCCACTGTGAATGCGGCGAAATTGCCTTCTTCCGCGAGCAAACCGTTTTCATCAATTGCGCCAACCGGCGACTCGATTGTGCGATACAACTCTCGGCGGCATAGATCGCTGATGGTTTCGAAGTCTACGTCTTGACCGAAGATGTCTTCCAGTTTCAGTGCTTTTGCTTGGGTGAGATCACAAACAACTGTCGACACTCCATGATTCGGATGAACGCCGCCACTTTGCTCACTCATGTCGAGGCGCACACAAACAAGATCAGATGATGGGAACGTCACAGAGTATCCACCGCGCACATAGCAACGTGGCAGCCCTTGCGCGTCTTCTGCAGTCTTGGGCATGTCATCTTTCAGTCTTTTGTAAGCCGAGACTGCCATATTTTTGATCAACCAATTCGCTTTGCGCACTCTCTCAGCGTCTTTGCACATCAATTGAGGATATTGAAAATCAACATCGAAAAACTTTTGAGCTTCTTTAAAGTGAATAGTCTTAATACTGACTTGTGGCTTGACTATTGCCTTCTGAGTAGGCTTGATACGGAGATCTTTGATATCTGTTTCACTTGAATTTTTCGCGATAGCGAGTGAACTCGTCAGAAGAACAACTGCTCCAGCGAGAGTTAGAGACAGTTTCCAGTTAGGCGTTTTTGTTGTTTCGTTCTTCAAAATAGACATGATAAATCGCACCCCCCTAGATGGGCGTACACTCGGGAATAAAACGGACCGGCACTGTAGGACAAAGCACGCCGAAGCGGTTGCGAAACGCACTCAGCGTGCGCGCAATTTAAACTTCGCGGGAGAACGGCTGGTGTCGTTCATCGCGTTTTGGTTTCTAACGGCTTTTGGATTTCTCCAATAATTAGCATATGAGATCAACGTTACGAATCAATGGTGCTCCGGTAACGCGATTGTAAAAACGCCGCAAGAGATGCGTGAACGAGTTCTGCGCGCACCGAAATATCCAAAGTTCCATAAACGCGCAAAGCCTTGCCTTATGGGCTTTTCGGAACTCAATCAAAACCGGGTTCAATGAAACTTTCAGTCCACGGTTCTACATATACGAAGTATTCTCCGAGTTCCGAAATCATTACGCGCGCGCCTTTTTGGAAGCTCGCCTCCGGCGTTAACGCTTTGGCCGCGGACGTTTGCCGCTTCGACTGTGCGACGTATTCTATTTGTCCTATATGTTCAGGTTCGATTGGAATCGTCACAACCGCCATGTGCCCAATCAGCTCCCGAACGCGAATCGTGCTTGATGCCTGCATTCGCGAAGAAATGAAGTGGATGATTCGGAAGTAGATTTTTGCCGACAGCCATCCAAATATAAATGATGGCAGCAGTGTAAATTGTCCCAACGCAGGAACCGTCATTCCCAAGAAAAGACCGCAAATACCGAAGAAGCTGAGGAATATGGAAATCGACATGGGATTGAGCAGATTGAGAATTCGCTCGAAGATGCTGATCTTATGTATATGAGGAACGTGGTAAAGACTCGACGTAGTCACTTGCGCTTTACCGGCGCCGCCATGAGTTGCGTTGGTTCCGTGGGTTCCTTGGCCTGAATTGATTCCGTGGGAACCCGCGCCCGCATCTAAAGCATGCGTCGTGTCTGCGTGGCCGCCGTGCCCTGCTCCGTGCGTTCCGCCGTGCCCAGAGCCGATGTGTCCGGCGTTCCCTCCATGAACCAAATCTCCAGGCGCCGCACCGTGCACACCATGTCCGCCGTGCACACCATGTCCGCCGTGCACACCATGTCCGCCGTGCACACCGTGTCCGCCAGCCCCACCATGTCCGCCGTGCGCACCGTGTCCACCAGGACCACCGTGACCTCCGTGTCCACCGCGCAATGCGCCGCGCAAACCACCGCCATAAACCGATACTGCCAGTGACAAACCGCCAATCAGCGCGGACCCAAAGTAAACCCGCATGATTACTTCATCAATCATAATGTGTACTAGTGGCTCTTCTCAAGCTTCTCATCGCGTTTCTCGAGCTTATCGAACTTTGCCTCGAGGTCCTTGTCGTCATTGAGATCGATAGACAGCCACGGTTCAACGAGAACGAGATTCGCCTCGCTATGCGCGATCATCACCTTCGAGCCGCGGGGAAATTCTTGTCCGGGCGTCGCCGGTTTAGCAGCCGATTGATACAGTTTCGAACCGACAACATAGGTCACTTCTCCCACGCCGCCTGCGGTGATAGGAATGTTCACTTCAGCTTGGTGCCCGACTAGTTCGTGGACCTTGGCATTGGTGGAAACCGCCATCCTGCGCACCATTAGGCGAATCATGCCTTTGAACATGTTGCTCGCAAACATGCCGATGAAGAACGCCGGAATGAGCGTAATCGCGCCCAACCAAGGAACGTAAAACATCGAGATGAAGCCACTCAACCCAAAAAACGTCAGCCAGATGCTGATGCCGATGGGACTCAAAACCCCAAGAACAAACCGAATAATCTTGCCACCCCGGTGCACCACAGGAAGCGCGCCGGTTTTGCTCATCGAGTCGTCGCCGTGCCCGTGGTCATCTCCGTCGGCGTGCCCATCACCGTCGCCATCTCCGTGAGCGTGCGCATCGCCGTGCCCGGCGTCACCTCCGTCGTGCCCGGCGTCGCCTCCGTCATGGTCGAAGTTTCCCAGACACACGTTGAAGAACAGATAGCCAGTTCCTAAAACCAAACTGCCTAAATAAATTTGTCCAAAAATTCCACCAGGAATCATATTTATCACCATTCTCTTCATCGTCTATTTAGTTGCTGAATACCCCAAAAAGTAAATTGCGAAACGCAAAACGCTACCAGGCGCGTAAAGAAAAGACTAAGATTGTGGGGTATCACATTCGTGGTGCGGAACGGCACAAGTGGAAATCGTAGTCACACACAACAGCATGGATTTCGATTCATTGGCGGCGCAATTCGCGGTCACGCTTTTGCATCCGACATCGAGAATGGTGCTGGGCTATCCACTTGTCGGCAACGTCAGAAGCTTTCTGTCGCTTTACCGCAGCTCGCTTCCTATCGTGCAAATCAAGTATCTCGACTTCGATCGCGTGACGAAAGTGTACGTTGTCGACACTCAAGACATCGACCGGCTCGATGACGGCGTCAAGCGACTGATAACGAAACCTCGCAGCGGGCTCCCGCCAGTTCCTGTCACGGTTTTCGACCATCATCAACTCAACGAATCGACGCATCTGATAAAAATCGCTCAGCCTGATTCAGTGATCGAGTCAGTCGGATCTGCCACCACGATTCTCGTCGACAAAATTCGAAAGGCAAAACTTCCACTCACACCATTCGAAGCGACCCTACTCGCTGTCGGCATCTACGAAGACACAGGCTGCCTCACATATAGTGGCACGACAGAAAAGGACGCCGCGTGCGTCGGATACCTTTTGCGACACGGCGCAGATCTTTTGCGCGTGAGTGAGTACATTCGACCACGTTTCAACGACGCACAAGTGAAGCTTCTGGAAGATCTCGTAAAAAACTCCAAATCGCTGACGGTAAGCGGCGCTCGCATTGTCATTGCCGGGACGGAACTGCCGAAGTTTCTCGACGGTTTGGCAACCATGACGCGCAAATTGATCGAAGTCGAGTCAGTCGATGCGGCATTCACAGCAGTGTTGATGCGTGATCGAATTCACGTCGTCGGGCGCAGTGATACGCCATCGATCGACGTTCGACACATCGTTCGATACTTCGGCGGAGACGGGCATCGCGGGGCGGGTTCCGCTGTCGTCAAAAGCACCGACGTACAAGCCGTCGTGCAACAGATCGAAGAACGAGTTCGCACGCAAGCGCACCCAGAGCCGGTCGCGTCCGAAGTAATGACTTCACCGGTGCGAACAATTTTACCTTCGATTTCGATGGACGAGGCAAGCAGAATCATGCTGCGCTACGGTCTCGACGGATTGATTGTCGTGGAAGACAAACAGATAGTCGGAGTGGTATCAAGGCGAGATATCGATCAAGCCACTCACCACAAACTCGGACACGCTCCCGTTTTAGGATTCATGAGCCGCCCCGTAATCACGATTTCGACAGAGACCCCATTGAGCGAAATTCAACAAATTTTGGTGAAGGAAGACATCGGAAGAGTGCCTGTCCTGGACTCTGAGCGGAACCTAGTCGGACTGGTCTCAAGGCACGATGTGCTGAAAACGATGTATGGAACGAATGTTTCTCTAGAGGTTTTGGAACCGGAACAGAATCTGCAAGCGCCCGAACCAATCTACCACTCAGAATTCAAAGAGCGCATGCAACACCTGGAACCACCAACAAAATGGCTGTGCGAACAGATCGGTCGCCACGCCGCAGCACTGAATATGGTGGCTTATTCAGTTGGCGGTTTCGTGAGAGACATGTTGCTCGGAATTCCTAATTTCGACTTGGATTTTGTCATTGAGGGTTCCGCTGCGCAAGTTGCAGACAGCCTTGAATCTGCATTTCCGGGGCGCCTTCAGGTAATTGCGAAGCACGACAGATTTCAAACAGCAACACTTTCGTACTTCGCCGATAAGCGCCGCGAAGTCGATGTCTCAACTGCACGCATCGAGTTCTACGAGTTTCCCGCGGCATTACCGACGGTGGAAGCCTCAGGGCTTGAACAAGACCTGCTGCGCAGAGACTTCACAATAAACGCGTTTGCCGTGAGCCTCCAACCCGGCGAGTACGGAACCCTCATCGATCATTTCGGCGGACTCCAAGACTTAGCGAACAAGAAAATTCGCATCCTTCACAAGTTCAGCTTCATCGAAGATCCAACCCGCATCATTCGAGCCGCCCGTTTTGCTGCCCGGCTGGGCTTCACCTTGGAAGAAATGACGCGAGAACAGGCGCGTCGGGCAATCAGCATGGGAATATTCGACGGTCTCGGCGGTGTACGAATACGAGCAGAGCTTCGACTAATCCTCGAATCACCTCATCGAATCAAGGCCCTGGATCTGCTTGGAGACCTGGGCGGCAGGCTGCGATATCTCGACTCAGAACTGGAATATGGATTGCAAGTTCGCAAACTAATTCGCAGAGCCGAACGACTCCTGACCAGATACACAGTCAACGAACCATGGACCGTCTATCTTGGATTACTCCTGTCCGAACTGCCGGAACAGCGCCTGCCCCTGGTCTTGGACCGCCTGCATTTATCGAACGATCAAAAGGCGATCGTGCAAAAAGGAATTGAGATTCCGCGTTCGTTTCCTGAGAAACTTGGCTTGCTCAAGAAAAGCGAGATCTATTTGCTGCTTCACGGAAAACCACCGGAAGCGCTTGCCATTGCCGCATGCCTGGCGCCCACAGGGACAAGCCTCCGCCGTATGATTCGCGTCTATCTCGAAGAATTGCAAAACATTCGAGTGGAACTTTCCGGAGGTGACTTGATCAAACTCGGCTTCAAAGAAGGTCCCCAGATTGGTCGCACACTCAACAATGTTCTTGCCGCAAAGCTTGATGGTTTGGTCGTTACAAAGGACGACGAAATCAATTTCGTCAAAATAAATTGTCCGGTCGGCGCCAACTGATCATTTCTCAGCTTTCTCAGCCGCATTACTTCTCAGCTCTGTTACGCATGGTGTCGATGATAAGTTGTTCCGCCGGGAAGTGAGAACCGTAGTAAGAAAGGTGATTGCGAACGATTTCAGCCGCTCGCGGAAATGCCGCGAGCACAGGTTGCGCTCTTAAGTTACCGCGTAAACCAGAGTAGATCTCAGCGAAGGCTTCTTCCCTTCGCCCATCGAGGAAATACAGTAAACCAGGTTGCCTGGGCAACTCTGAAACATCCATCTCGTACGCACGCTTGAATTCATCGCTGTTAGAAGCATCACCCAATAACGAATCGATAGCATGTCCACACTCATGACGCAGAGTGAAGCTCGCATTGCGATTCTGGTAGAAAATGCCCTCTCGGTCGGCAACCGTTTCCGAGACATAGAGGAATTTTTCCGAAAATGCACCTGGAACTTGGTTCCAATGAGTTCTCGAATCATTGACTGTCGGAGTCATCGAGGAACTGAACTCAGGTATATCTGCCGGTTTTTTGGGAACCTTCGATTCAACACCGTTCCACACACTTTTGATTCCTTCCGGCGTTCCCACATATGTGCGTCTTGCTTTTGCCTCACCATCCAGCACCGGCACATCAAGAATAGATCTCTCCAATTCTGGAAGCGTCAGATATGTAGTTGCAAGCTCTTTAACAAACTCACTGGAAGCATTCACCGACGTGAAGTTGCGCTGCTGCTCATAGTTGCTTCCTTGCTGTGGACCCCAATGTTTAACCTTGTAATTTCCGTCTGAATCTTGGTTCAAGCTATAGCCGGTCTTGTCGGCACGTTGAACCTTACGATCACCATTCTTATAAAAAGTTGCTTCAAAGTTGTGCCGCTCCTCAGTGCCCCAGCTGTGAATCTTGGCATTGCCGTGCTCATCAAAATTCACAGAAGTTCCGCGTCCATCTGCATACCTAATTTGAAAGTCCCCATTCTTAAATTGGTTCAACACATAATTGTCTTCCGGTCTACGCCCCCAGTGCCTTTCCTCTGTGTTGCCTCCAGGTTTTTCATTTCTTGAGTAGCCGGTTCCGTCCGGATACTCACGTTTTGAATCACCATTTGCATAAACAATTTCGTCGAATTGAAACTTCGGACCATACCCCCATGAGTGAATCCACTCTGCGCCGCCTTCAAGCGGCATAACCACTGAACCTTGGTTGAAGCTCCAGTTTTGTGCCTTCTGCCTTCTGTGGTTGGCAGAAAGCCGTTGAAGGTGATCCATTATCGGGTCGTTAGAATCAGAGTTATAAAAACCGACGCTATTGTGCATTGAGCGCTGAAATTCGACCATTTCATCAAAGGAGATGCCAGCAATCGGCTGCCTGCTTTCCATCGAATGAAGAGCATGATAAAGCTCCCAATTTCGAGAAACGGTAGCTTGCGTGTCGCGCGTGCGATGGAACACTGCTTGATGTTCAGTGAACTGCGGCTCTCTCTCCACATCTCGCTGCATAAGCGGCTTTTGCTGCTCAACTTGCCGTCCATACAATTCGGACGGATCGCCGAATTCAATTTTTTGGTTGCCGCTTTCGTTTTCAACGTTGCGCGAACCTCTCGTTGTGACCCTCGTCAAACTTCCATAGGCTTCCTGCCTAGCCCAATGATGGTCCTGCTGCACTCGCGAATCGCGAGCGCCAAGAATCTCAAATGATTCCGGCATGTATGCCTTCCTGATTAGTAAGGTGGTGGGAACAGTCGCAATAACTCGTATGAGGAGATTAGCGGATAGTTCTAACGAAGGCATAACGGTTTGCAAGCCGGCTGTTTTGAAACAGCGAATCAGGTGCGAGGCGGGACAGGTGGGCTAGGCAGCGTGGCAAATAGCGCGGCAGGCGCCAGAACTCGCACCGCATGCGGTGCCACCCGAATCTGCATCGGCGTGGTTCCCACCGGGTCGCCATCTATCATTGCAGTGACTTCGCGATGCCGCTCGGGCTTATTTGGAAGTTGTTTTGTGACCATACTCTTCAGTCGGTTCCACCCCTGCTGAATCTGCGTTATGCGGCTGCGTAGCGGTAGAACCTCTATGCTTACGTATTTGACCTTCTTTATGTAGTAGGGCGCTTTTCCACCAACGAAGGCTCCTGCAAACTTAAATCCCATATCAATGTAATCTTTGAACTCTTTCGGTGCCAGAATTACTAAGTCAAGCAATCCATCATTGAGCTCGGCAGTATCAGAAAGCTTGCCCAAGCCCAGATCCGCTAGGTTGGTTACGAAAATTCCCGATGCGGCAATCTTAAACGACTCATCATCCGCATTCACCCTGAACACCACCTGTGGTTGCGCGAACGTTTGCACGACCGACGACGCATATGCCAGCATCTTCCAGTTGGCCTTGTCTTTCTGCTCCGGCATGATGATCGCATCAGACATCGGTCCGGCGCCTGCAGCAACAGCAAAATAGTTCCCATTCATTATTCCGAGATCGATGGACAATGGACGTCCTTCCAAAACGACCTTCATTGCCTCGTCCAGCGGATCCATCAAAATGTTCTCTTCCAGAATCATAAGATTGCGGGCAAGCAAATTTCCGGTTCCTAACGGGATTAATCCAATCGGAATATCGAGTCCGCTTTTTGCCACTGCTTCGAAAACGAAGCGAATTGTGCCGTCTCCACCAGCGGCCACAGCAATGTCGAAGTCACTCCCAACTTGAGAAAAGAGATGCTCAGAGGTCGAAGTCGGCGTCGTTGCAAAAACTGTTACTAAATATTGCCCTTGTTCACACAGGCGGTGAACGATTGTTCCCAACCACAGCTCCGGGTCAACAGCCGCACCGGAGGCGGGGTTATATACGATGAGCGCACGTTTGTTCACAACTTATTTACTAGCCTTCATCGCAAATTTTATTCCTTCTTCTTTAGAACTATCTTTTATGAAAGACTACTAAGACGCTCCCATGAGTGCACTCGTGTTGTTTTCAAGAAATCCGACCACACCTTGGCAAGCATCTCTGATTGCGGCAAGAGCCTACCTAATAATTGAGTGCTGTGCTAACTTGAGACTCGGTTTTTTCAAATTAGTTGACAATTAGTTGGATTTCAGTATTGTATTCGACACTACTATTTTTCAATCTTTCGTATTCCAGACAGAAAGGCGGCAATAGTTTGAACAACGGTGCCAAGCGAAACGCAGGCTGGCTGCTGAGCTTGTCTATGGTTACTGCAGTTTGCATGCAACCATATGTGGTGAGCACTCCAGCCCTTGCCAAGGGTTCTGTACAGAATAGTTCGTCTGCAACGCTCGACGAACAAGTAATCAACGGTAAAGCTCACACCGTTTCGAAGATCGTTGTAAAGGCTCGACCGGATCAGGTGTGGCAAATCCTCACCGATTACAACAACGCAGCCCACGTATTCCCGCTCATGAAGAAATGTCAGCTTCTTGAAGACAAGGGTTCAACAAAAATTGTCAAACACGTGGTTACTCCAAGTGGTCCGGTTGGAACCTTTGAGTACATCATTGAAATCAAAGAAACTGCCCCCAAAGAGCTCGAATGGCATCGCATTAGTGGAGCCTTCAAGGAAGTGGACGGGCATTGGAAGTTAGAACCCCTCGACTGCGGACGCAGCACCCTTGTTACCTACGCTTCGTACGTTAACGGCGGCTTCTTCCTGCCACAGCCGCTCATCAAACGGCAATGCAGAACCGATATGCCGCAAGTTCTAGCCACGCTCAAGCATCGGGCCGAGACAACCTCTCATATTGCCGGTGTTTCGCATCAGAACAATCAATAAGAAGTTCTCATATAAGGGCTGGGACTTACGAGTAGTCAACAGCCTTGTTTGCGCATGACCATTATTGCAGCGCAACGTTCGTTGGTTGACTCGCGCATGTTTGATAGAATGAAAAGTCCTTTGAGGAGAGGTACCGAAGCGGTCATAACGGCGCCGCCTCGAAAGCGGATGGGCTGCAAGGCCACGTGGGTTCGAATCCCACCCTCTCCGGTCTTTTTCCGGAAGTCAGGCTAGCCCGACGGCGCGTAGTGTTCGTGCGTCCTTCCTTTTTGTTCAACCTCACCGATATCGGTGGGACCGAGCCCCCTTAACCGGAGCCGCTGTTTATCTAGCCGAACCAGCAACGAACGAATGTTCTACTTCGCTCACTATTTGATCGTAGAGTTCCTTTTTCGCCATCGGATAGCGGAAGACAAATTTGTTGATGCGATTGTCTGCAGTAACGATTGCTTTTACGAAGAACACGTCGCTATCGACTGTTCCTGCCACTGTATACCAGGACTCACCAATCACCTTCGCTGTGATTGTGATGTCTTTGCCTTCGTCTCGTTGATATTTGATGTCCTCCGCAAGCATCTCAGCCAAGGAGTGGTCCATCGAATTGTAGACACCGTATGCACACAGTTCCGCTTTGCCGTCCTTTGAGGTGAAAGTCTCGCCAGTACCGGGCGCAGTGCCGAGGGGCTTCAAAATCTTCTTGGGATAGTCCATGGAGAAACCGAACCGATTGTTCTGGAATCGTGCATAGCCTGGTGCTAGCGGCTTCGAATTTTTGGCTGGTGAAAGCGGTGTTGATTCATCAATCGGCGAAGCATAAGCAGCACATACACCAAAAGTTGAAACCAGAGACAAAGCAATGGTCATGGCGTATGCGAGTTTCTTACAGTTCATCTTAAATCTCCGACTTCGACAGGGTACGACTTTGAGAAGGGAAAATCCCAGGTCTTACCCAAATACTCAAGGAAGGAAGCTTTTAGGAGGAACAAAATCACCATAGAAAATACGACGAGCACGAATTGCTCGTGCCCGTCGCCGTACCTGTGTGTGTTCCGATGTTCTGGGGAGTCGGAATCAAGTTTGTTGATTTTCAGAACTTCACACGTTGTTCCTTACTCAGTATTGCGGACGATAAACGTATGGGTTCTGGTTTACTTGTACGGAGTACGAGTTGTAATAGCCAGGTCCCCATTGATATGCGCCACGCTGCCCGGTGTTGGTCGTCCATTCAATGACGCCTGCGCCGTTGCCTGAGCGAATTGTGGCTTGGCCGGCGGTTCCGTCGGCGTTGCGCCAGCCCATGTTTCCGGCGCCTTGCGAGCGACCGTACGCATCGGTTGTCCAACCGATTCCGCCGCCGTTTGCAGTCCAACCATTGTCGCTTCCCCATGAAGCTTGACCGGTTTGAACCACAGGCGGTCTGTAGTCACCGTTGTAGTTTGGATAGCTGCTATAACCAGGTGTTGGGAAACAGCCAGGTGTTCTGTAGCTATAGTCAGGTTGCCTGCAGTCTGGTCTGGGTGGCGGTGTAGGCGGACGGCAAATTTCTACGTTCGGCAAACATGGATTTGTTGGTCTTTCGCATGGTTGCGGATATTGAGGTCTGTAGGGACGATTGTCTCGTCCGCCAGCAAACACTTCCACTCCGAACTGCGCCGAGACATCCAAATCAAATGACGCCGAAGCCGAAGCTCTGAAGCTTTCGTGATTTCGATTTCTGTGACTCATCTCTTGTGTTCCTCATTTTTTAGTAGTCGCCAGTGGCGCAATCTGCGGTGTTGCATTCAAGTTATTGCAAGGCGCGTGAAAACGATGTGCAAGGATGTGCGGGAAATACGAAGTCTTGGTCAAGCTGGTAAGATTGTTCGGATTGAACAGTGGCAGCGCTTGA
The DNA here is from genome assembly GCA_964478655.1 of uncultured Candidatus Obscuribacterales bacterium. Taxonomy (GTDB): domain Bacteria; phylum Cyanobacteriota; class Vampirovibrionia; order Obscuribacterales; family Obscuribacteraceae; genus CAYZJR01. The sequence continues at coordinate 34,648 of CAYZJR010000039.1, read as the reverse complement.
ACGAAATCGTGACCAAAACTGACTCCGGCTTCTCAAAAAAACTTTTCCGCAGCTCGTTAGCTCTTTTACTTTGTGCAACTGCGATGTCGACGACTCTTTCCGGTTGTTCCAAAACATTTGAGCAACGCATGAAAGAAGCCGAAGAAGCCGAGAAGATGGGCGACAGTGAATTGTCCGAGGAGATATACACTGACCTTATCGATCGCGCGAAGAAGGAAAAAAATCTCAAACACCAGCAATCGGCAATGACCGCATTGGCGATCGAATACTGGCTGCAACGCCGATATGACGAAGTGAGACCAGTGCTCGAAGAGATTATGAAACTCGACTATCCGGAAAAAGCGACTGAGTTCGAGAAGATCAAACAATTCATGAAGTTTGGGCGGCAGCAGGTTCATGCGCTCCTTGTACACAAGGAATTTGAAACCGCCGAGACACTACTTAAGTTGATGATCTCGCTGCACGTTCAAACTCTACAGGTCAAAGACCCCGAATACGTCGTGCTTTTGGAAGATCTCGCCGACACCTACTACGATCGGGGCAATTGGAAAAAAGCAAAAGAAGCGTATAACACGGCTTTGGTAAAAATCGAAGTCACGCAAGGTCCGGACGTCATCTATGAAAAGATGAAACTCATCAATACGTTTGAGAGATTTACGGAATGCTGCATCAAGACTAACGATCCGGATACAGGCATTACTTTAATAAGTCGCTGGTTGCAATCCAAAGTCGACATGGAACGCAAAATTCTCAAAGCCATCAAAGACAAAGAGCGCTCAGAACGCCGCAAAGTCAAAGTTATCTCGGGTCCCGCCGAACTCAAAAAGATAAAGGATTATCCCAAGGCTCCTGGTACTGCAATCGTTGCGCTGTACACACTTTTAGGTGATCTGTATCAAGTTAAAGGCAATAAGTTCAACGCGCAAGATGCCTATAGACACGCAGTGGCAATTTATCCGGATTACGAGCGCGCAGTTCAAGGCTTGTCTAAATTGACTAAGTAGCGACTGACGGCAAACCGAACCCACGAGGCATTGCGCGCACTCTTAGAGTTCCAATGAACTCGGGTACGACAAAGGCGAAATGGAGAGTCACGCTCTTCCAAAA
>CAYZJR010000039.1:0-33441 GCA_964478655.1 uncultured Candidatus Obscuribacterales bacterium | reverse complement strand
TTCCAATGAACTCGGGTACGACAAAGGCGAAATGGAGAGTCACGCTCTTCCAAAATAATGCCTCACGCGAGCCGACAACATACAAAGCAGAGGGATCACTATTTAGCGAGGGAGCGCGAGAAGGGCATTGGCAGGTCGTTTCAAAGAACGCGGGGACATATAATAGGACTTTGTACCGGTTGGAGTTTCCGAAGAAACCGCCAATCCTTCTCGAGAAAGGAGACGACAATGTTCTATTTTTCCTCGATCAAGATGAACAGCCGCTTGTCGGCAACGCCGAGTTCAGCTACACACTGAATCGCAAAAGCGACACCATCGACATCAAAGTGATAAGATAGCTCGACTTTTGAAACGGTCGAGTTTGAATGGTCGAGGTAATCAAAATGGGTCTTATCTTCAAATTCCTGACTGCATGGATCGTCCCATGGATACTGGGTTCCATTCTTGCACCAGTCATGGGCAAAGACTCAAAGTCAGATCATCCAAACCTCATTCGCGTGCCTTTGACGCGACAATCGACTGATTACACATGCGGAGTCGCGGCAGTGCAATCCGTGTTTGGATACTACGGAGATGAAGTCAGAGAGGACGTTCTGGCTAAGCAACTGCGAGCCGAACCAAAGAACGGAACCAAGTATGAAAACATCGTCGCGATTGCAAAATCAAAGGGTTACGATGTAGCGGTGCACAAAAACATGCGTTTCGAAGGACTCACTTCTCTACTCGACAAACGCAAACCGGTGATCTGCTTGATTCAGGCTTGGTCTGACAATCCGGCGAACTATGAGACCGATTGGGAAGACGGACACTACGTTGTCGCGATTGGTTACGACAAAAAGAATGTCTATTTCATGGATCCGTCGACGCTGGGAAACTACACATTTATTCCGATTGTTGAGTTCCTGAAACGCTGGCATGACACCGACGCGGAGGTGAAGCTCTACAACTTCGGTATGGTCATCGAAAAGGCGAAGCCAGCGTTCAAAAGCGATGCAATTACAAAGATTGAGTAATAGCAATTCGCGTAACACCAATCTAATCAACTTGCAAAGTGGGAAACGTCTGTAACACTTGCTGCAAGGACGCGCGAACTCTGTTAGAAAAGAGAGTTTGAATAGAACATATTGGGAATTCGCAGATGAAAGTAGGAATCATTGGAATACCGGCGTCGGGAAAAACAACCGTATTCAACGCAGTAAGCGGCGGAAGCGCCGAGGTGCACGCCTTTTCCGGAGCATCACAGGCAGAGCCGAACCAGGCTGTGGTGCCGGTTCCTGATACGCGCCAGGAATGGCTTTCAGGGCTCTACAAACCCAAGAAAACGACCCCGGCAACAGTTGAGCTGGTCGACGTCGCAGGCGTCTTGCCTGGTCAAGCAAAGAAGGAAGGTTTTAGCCCGCAGCTGATCGCACACCTGCGTCAAGTCGACGCATTGGTGCATGTCGTAAGGGCATTTAAAGATCCCGCGATTCCGCACCCGGATGGTTCTGTCGATCCATTGCGCGACGCGCAGAACTTAGAACTTGAACTTGTCATTGCCGATCTCGTAGTCGTCGACAAACGTCTCAGTAAGCTCGATGCGGAAATTGGACGAAAGAAAGGTCCCGAACGCACACAGCTTGAAGCCGAAAAGGAACTGCTCACACGGTTCAACGAGTTGCTGCAAAAAGAGACACCGCTTCGCGGAATTGAGATTACTGAAGAAGAACAGAAGATCATCAGAGGCTACACGTTCCTTTCGCAAAAACCTATGCTAATCGTTGCAAACGTCGATGAATCCGACATCGGCAATGATAGCCCGGCGTCCATTGAGGGCTTGAAAAAATTTGCTGCGGAGCACAACATGCCTTTGCTGACGTTCTGCGCAAAGATCGAAATGGACATTGCACAACTCGATGAAGCAGAGCGCGGCGAATTCATGACTGCCATGGGAATCGCTGAAAGCGGCAGAGACAAACTGATTCAAGCCGCTTACACCTTGCTGAATCTAATTGCATTCTTCACCGTTGGCGAAGACGAAGTCAAAGCATGGACCATCACCCGCGATACCATTGCACAAGAGGCCGCGCGAAAGATTCACTCCGATATTGCACGCGGTTTCATCCGCGCAGAGTGCGTTGCATACAAAGCTTTGCAAGAACACGGCACGTGGAACGCCGCAAAAGACAAAGGCCAAGTGCGACTCGAAGGCAAAGAATATAAAGTGCAAGATGGCGACTGCATAAACTTTAGATTCGCAGTTTAACGCCCGTGACTGGCTAGCCACCAACTTTGTTGATCGCTGCCACGACCGATCGACCCAATCCCATTCGAGACATTTCAACGAACGGTTTTGCATCGACGATATCATACGCCGCACCATCAGCCGTCAGAGCGTCGTCCCACCGTGACATGTACTGCGCCCCCTTCGCATCGTTTCCGACTTGCAAGAACGTGATTGTGATTTCGCCTGGTCGGTTCATCTTTCTTGTGGCGTCATTGATGACGGCCCGCACCGAACTCTCACTATCCGGGACACCATCAGTTATCACGGCAATCGCAAGAGGACGCACACCAGATGCGGTGCTAGCGCGACGATCGAAATATTCATTCAATTGATCTTTGAGTGCTTTTGCGAGGTAGGTTCCACCTTTCGGTCTGGCACTAGAGAAAATCATAGGAACCTGTGCAGGCGACACATTTCGAAAAACAGCTGCCTTACTATCAAACAACACCAAGGTCATACCGTTGCGCATCACCTTTGCAGTCTGCTGTGTGAGCGACAAAACCTGACGCTGCACCCACTCCCACCGCGAGATGAGACCCGCACCGAACGTTCCGCCTGGACAATCCTGCTCATCCATCGAACCAGATTTGTCCACAAGAATTACGACGTCACGTGTACCAAGCACCGAGAGCTCGCGACTGTTGAGCACGTTCGCCACATTTGTCGGAGTGCGGCTTGGCGACGAGAGAGCACTCGGTGGCGACAAAGCGCTCGGCGATGGAAACGCGCTTGCGGTGCTGTTATAGGAAGACGTTGATGACGCATACGAGGGCGAGTACGGAGGGTTATATACCGGCGACATAGAAGGAATGCGCGGCATCAGCGGCTGACCACCAACAACTTTGTCGACCAGTTTGTTGACCATCGTGTTTAACAACATGGTTCCGAGCCCTGGCTGCGCGGTTTGAACAGGCGCCGGCGCAACTTGCGATCTAAACTCATCACGAGTCAATCTATAACTTTGAGCCGCTACCGGAGCCAGACTTGATGCCACAAAAGAAATGCACGCCGCACTAAGCACGGCGTACTTGCGTATGCCCTTCATTGCACTACCTCGCAAAACCTAACCGGTAGACGGCCGCTCCAGAGCAATGTTCCGAGAAGACTCAACAGTGGCGTTAGCGTTCTACTTCATCTCAATCATCATCTTGGCGGCATCTTCCATACCCGAGCCATAGAAGATGGTGATTGGCGTTCCCTCATTTTTCAAACCAGTCGGCGCCTCGAAAAAACTCACCGGAACCTTCGACGCCAATCCCTCCTTCGTCTCAAGCGAATAGGAAGATCCGCCAAACCGTTCATCATTTCGAATTTCAAGCGGAATCGAAAATCGCGTCTGCACCTCGAGCAACAACCGCCAAATCTCAATAGGCTCATGCGGCAATCCATGCGCATCCGCGGCAACTGAAATCGCGCTTCTCACAAATTCCTTTCTCTTAATCGAGCGATAGAGCCCACCATCTTCTTCCGCCTTGAAATTTTCAAGCGGAAACGTATACCGCTTCGCATCAATCCCCGCAACCTTGCACGCCGACGCCCTTTGCTGGCTGTGCTCTATATTGAATGAATTCGCGTTGCGATTGAGCGCCCAATGCTTATACGGAATCTCGCATCCCCGCCCATCCTTTATGTGGAACAGGCAAATCTTCCAGTCAGGTGCTTTGGCTATGAGACTGCCACCGCTTGAACAGTCGATTCGCAAGAACTTGGGGGCGGCGTAGACCGTGTAAGTTCCGAAGCAATTGGATTGCTTGACGCGCCATACATCTATGGTCTTTTTGCTCTGTTCATGGGTTGCGTCTCGAAGCGGCGCCATGGGCCCTGCTTTGGAAGGAACAGCCGAAAGTGTGAGCAAGGCCGTGAGCGAGACGACAGCCCGGTGCCATATCGGCGCCTGCAGCTTGGCGAGCGCCATCTTCTTGGCTGAAACTACTATCGGCCGAGATTCGACAGATTGAATTCTGCGCGCAGATGCCATTGAAGCTCCCTCTTCGCAACAAAGATATCAGAAAGTTCCCGAATATTTTTGGGGTACTTGACGATTTAGACCGACCGGTCTATTCTGGAAACATCGGGTTTCGGAGGACACAGCAATGTTCCAGACATCAAATCCTGGTTCGTACAAAACGTTTGGCCTGTCAGCGTTTGAAGTGAAATCGACTAAAGTCGAAGCGCCAAACCAAAAGCAAGAACAACAGGTCAATCCATTCGCCCTCAGACAATTGTGGATTGGACATCTCCTGCACGAACAAGACGAGCTCCAAAAGTCTGAACTGAAGCGCCAGCCACTCAATTCGTTCTTTCGCTCGGTTGTTTTTTCGGCGCACAATGGAGACGACCGGTCTATTCAGTAGTGCACAGCGCCCGGATTTGACTTCAGCGGCACACCAGGCAACATACCGCGGTAATTCGAATTCAGCACAATCAAGTGAATATGCGATAAACGCCCAAAGCATAAGGAGAAATCGCCATGACCGCCCAGCTTGACAGAAACGACCGACCGGTCCATTCTTTAAATAGAAAAATAGGGGCTTCGCAGGTCGACCGGAAAGACCTCGAAAAGGATTGGGAAATGGCGTCGAAAGTAGCCGGCAAACAGGAAGTTCGCATTGCCTTGCTTGAAGTGGGCATGGACATGATGCTCGAAAAAGGCTACACCAACACCGGAATACAGGAAGTACTGTCTGTTTTGAGCGTTCCGAAAGGATCGTTTTATCATTATTTCGAAAGCAAAGAAAACTTCGCAGTCGAGATCATTCGACACTTCGATCAGGGCTATTCTGCCGATCTGGTGCGGACCTTGCGCAATCCCAAACACACTCCGCTCGAAAGATTGAAAGCGTACTGCGAATGGACAAAAACAAAACTTGTCGCGCAAGATTGTCGAAGAGGCTGTTTGATTGGGAATTTGAGCCAGGAGATGGCCGATCAAAGTGAGGTTCTCAGGAAGGAACTCTCAAAAGTAATGAGCAAGTGGCGCAGTATGTTTGCTGCGTGCATCGAGGAAGGGCAGAAGACAGGCGAGATTACATCGAAGTTCAGCGCTGACGAATTGGCAGAAATTTTCGCATCAGCTTGGGGTGGTGCAGTCATGAGAGCGAAAACGCTCAAGACCATTGAACCGCTGGATGTCTGTTTAAAGCTGCTGTTCGATGATTTTTTGAAAGCGTAATAGTCGTCAGACAAATATTATTGGTCCGTCCGCGATCGCGAATGGCGCGCCGAGTGGTTCGGCGTCCGCAACGCATGAGGTGAGAAGATATGTGCAATGCAAAGCATTCAATAGACACAATGTACTTGGTAGCTGGAAACCCAGATGCGCCGCCGCGTATTCTCAGTGAGCTCGCAGCATCTCGCAACCCAAAAGTGAGAGCACGCGTCGCAGAACACTCAAAAACTCCGCTCACCGTGCTCATGAAATTGCTAATCGACACAAGCCCCGAGGTGCGGCTCAGCGTCTCGCTCAATAGCGCAATCCCGCAAATCTTCCTCACCCAACTCGCACTTGATGACGATGCAGATGTGAGATACGGTCTTGCTGAAAATGCCCGATTGCCGCTTCCAGTGCTCGAGTTGCTGAGTCGCGATGAGAATCCATACGTGGCGCACAGAGCACTTGTGACGTTATCGAAAATTTCTGCTAACAATTCAACTTCGGTAAGAGCGGTCGCTTAGAGGTGGAACAATGTATCTCCATTTCCTTGAATCGGAATCTGAGTTGGGCGACTCGAATGGCGGTTTGTCCGGTGGCTTGAGCAATGGATTGAGCACCGGATCAAGCAATGAATTGAGCGCTGGATTAAGCGATAGTTCAAGCGATTCGGCGAACCTGAACGACGCCGAGCTGCTGGATGCGTACTCCCAAGCTGTCGTACAAGCCGCCGAACGAGTGAGCGAATCAGTCGTTAACGTCGAAATCGAACGCACCGCAAAAGGACGGCGCGGAGAAGAGGCCGGCAGGTCCGGAGGAAGCGGCTTCATCTTCACTCCAGATGGTTATGTCTTCACGAACAGTCATGTCATTAATGGCGCCGATTCAATCTTTGTCACACTATCCGACGGGCGTAGACTGTCGGCGAGGTTGATCGGCCAAGATCCACATACAGATCTAGCAGTAATTCAGATCTGGGCACCACATTTAGTGACAGCCAAACTGGGCGATTCGCAAAAGTTGCGCGTGGGCCAGCTCGTCATCGCGATTGGAAATCCATATGGTTTTCAATCAACAGTAACTGCAGGCGTGGTAAGTGCCTTGGGGCGTTCAATGCGAGCACAGTCAGGAAGATTGATCGATAATATCGTCCAAACTGACGCCGCGCTCAATCCAGGTAACTCCGGGGGCCCGCTACTGAACTCACGGGGCGAAGTCATCGGCGTCAATACAGCAATCATTCATCCGGCGCAAGGTATTTGCTTTGCGGTTGGGTCGAACACGGCGCAGTCGGTGGCGGTTGCCCTAATGCGTGATGGGTTTGTGCGGCGTGGATGGCTTGGTCTGGCGGCGCAAAATCTCGTTCTCAATCGCAGACTGATTCGCTTTCATAACCTGCTTAATACGGGCGCTGTGCTCATTCTCGATTTCGAACAAGATAGCCCGGCGAAGCGCTCTGGGTTGCGAATCGGAGACGCCATCGTTTCATTCGATGGAAAGATCATTAATGATGTTGATGATCTACATCGCGCACTTCTACAAAACTCTGAGGGTGAACAACGAGTTGTAGAAGCAATTCGACACTCAGAAATAGTTAGATTTGAATGTGATGCAGAGTCGCGATAATCATTTGCGCCGAAAAATTTTCCAACGCCGAAAAGCTCCTAAAATCGAGCATCTTGCACTGATGTTGGTCGCGACTCAAAAAAGACTGTGGATTTACACAGTGACTTTGCTCAAAAACGGGTTTCTAATTGAGTGGTGAATGCCCCCCTCTTAGAGGTTCACCCATATGCAACCGAATGGAGCTGCCAAGCCGCCCCGTGGTCTCAGCATGCCGCAAAATGAATTTGAAGAGAAGTTCTATGACTTTAGAAAAGAATTCGACTCAGACGAAAAATGTCGCGAAGCAATAATTGATTGGGGAAGCTTTGACACGAGGCATTGCAGCGAGTGTGGAGGCACCGACGTTGAGCGCGACTTCGGGTCATCGATCGTTAAGTGCCAAGATTGTCGAACAAAATTTGATGTGTTCGAAGACACATTCTTTCAGCGCATTCGAAAGCCCTTGGCGTATCTAACGGCGTTCTGGCTGAAGCAGGAACATATTGAAATAAGCGGAAATAGATTTTCAAAATACGTCGGAATCGCGCAGTCGACCGGACACGAAGTCTTGAAAAAGATTGACACGGTGATACTCGACAAGTTTCTTACAAATGCGACAGAGTTACCCTCAAGGCTGTTCGTGGGAATCTTTGCGAAACGCAGCAGCGAAACACCAGCAAGAGAATCTCCAAGATTGGAAGAACCGGAAGTGCAAACAGAGCCGGAGACGGAGGAAGACGAAGAGCCTGATGACAGCGCGTTCGAATTTCAAGGAATGACATTCGACCTGGAAGGTCAGCGCAAAGTTTATCGCGCGATGTCGGACACACCGCTGAGCAGTGATGAATTGTTCGATCTCACTGGCGTTGAACAAATCGGAAGAATTCTTAATTGGCTAAGGCTTGCGAAACTCGTTCAAAAATCTGGCGTCGACATGTGGCAACGCGTGCAAAAGGTCAAAGGAATTGGCCAACACTTCACAGTCGACGAGGAAAAACTTGCAAGATTCTTCGAACATGTGCGCCATGTTTTTCACGGTGTAAGCAGAAAACATCTTCAGAAGTTCTTGGCTCGCTACCTCGCTTTCATCGATGATCTGTTTGTTGGATCCAATCTGCTAATCGAAGCCTGTGCAAGACACCCGTATATTAGCGGCAAGGATATTCGTTCATTCGTTACGAATGAGGTCGTGCATGCTTTTCTTGGTTAGCTCTAAACAACAGCACCAAGCATAAGAATCATCTGATAGCGAGACGATACTGCGAGAGACACTAAGGGGCTCTCGCCCATCTAAGTGCAAACAAAAATCAACAGATCAGCACAATGCTTGGTCTGTATTTTCGCTGGGTATTCTTATACGTGCTGGCGGATCTCGAAAAGTTTTATACCACCTCGGTCCATGAATTTTTGGGCTCCGCCGATATCGGCAAGGCAGGCCACACAACCGATATCGACGAGGATGACCCGCGCAACCGATATCGACGAGGATGACCCACACAACCGATATCGACGAGGATGACCCACACAACCGATATCGACGAGGACGACCCACACAACCGATATCAACAAGAACGGAACCTCATCAAAAGAGTAGTAGAATGTGTTTTCACATAGAATCCACGAGACTACACAATGAACGATCTTGCAGCAGTAGCTGACAAACAGCGAGTCGAGTGCAAAATAAATCGGCATCAAAGTTTGATCAACCAATCTCTCGAGTATTTGTCTTCAGCAGAGGCGATTGAGAGTATTGAGATCGATGCATACTGGCCCAAATGGGACGGTCCATGGTGGCAAATGATGCTATTACACGAGATGGGCCTGACCGACCAAATTCCGGAACAAGCAGTCGAAAAAATAATCGATGCGCTGGACTCAAGGCTGCTCAAGTTTTTTCCATTCACTGAAGAAGAGATACCGCCGGGTGTCGATCCTATTCGCGGAGTAGGCTGCCACTGCCAATTGGGCACCATGTACCAGCTTCTCACCAAATATGGTATCGATGTTGACGAGCGACTTCCCTGGATTAGACCTTGGTTCTTGCGATACCAACTGAATGATGGTGGTTTGAATTGCGATGAGGCGGCATACACTAAGACTTCACCGAAGAGCTCAATAGTATCAACTGTGCCAGCGCTGGAAGCGATACTGACTAGCACTCAGCGAGACTTCACATCACAGGAAATCAACTTCCTGGACAAAGGTGCCAACTATCTGATCGAAAAGAGACTGTTCAGATCATCTACAACGAATTGCATTATTGACGAAGAGTGGCTCAATCTCTGCTTTCCGCGATTCTATATGTACGATTCGCTTAGAGGCCTATCCTTCCTTTCCACTTGGGCATTGACTCTGAATCGACAACTACCAATGCTCTCAGTTCAAGAATGCGTTTTGCAAATTGACAAAAAATTTCCAGACGGCCGTATTTTGGTTGAGCGAGCTTGTTGGGAAGGAGCCAATTCGCGACGGTTCGACAAGCAAACTGGCGAGTGGAGCAAAGGTCCTGCAGCAGGATTTCCACTTTTGGAGGCCGTAGGCATCGTAGGAATCGAGTCGCCCCAACTTACCTCGATCTGGGGAGATACAAAAGCGAATCTGAAAGCGCTAATCCAAGCTGGGCAATTGATTTGAGACTTTTTTACCCTTCGATTACCCGTCACTTTTCACTTGACAACCTCTTCTATTTAATCTATAACGGGGCATCCAGCCTTTGCCTTGCCTGATTACTAAATCAATATCGTGTCGCGAGCCAATACACCCCTAGAAGGTGGCTTTGAGTCCCCTCATAAGAACCTCACCAATTCACTGGTGGGTACGGACATCCAGGCGCAATTAAGCACCTCGACAGACGTCTCTGCTGCACATGAGTTTTTCCGCAATCCGGCGGGCGCGCAATCTTACTTGCCGCAGTTTTCTGGCTTCGAAGTTTCAGCGACACCAGTCCAAGGGACAGGTGCCGAAACATTGGCAGTGAAGGCGATGAGTGGTGCAGAAGGTGCGTTCGCGAAGGCGATGATGCCTACCGGCGCTGAAGCAAGCTTGCTAAAAACACCAGGGTTAGAGGCTTCTGCATTTGCAGGAATGCAGCCCGGCGCTGACCCAATGAATCCTTTGATCCAATTGATATTGAAGATGCCCGGCGCACTCGGAATGATGCAAGATTTGTTTGAGTTCTTAGGTGCGTTGTTCCTGAATCCTCTAGAAACGCTCGCGCATAATCTTCTTGATCCTTCGAGTTGGCTCAGCCATGCAACTGATGCTTTAGGCGAGCTGGGTTCTGATCACATAGTAAATATGGGTTTAGTTCCGGGCGATGCACCTATATTTGGAATGGCAAACGGACATCACGGCAGTCTTTTCGAAACCCTGAGCAAAGAAGCAAACAACCTTCAGTTTGGACCAAGCTACAACGACCTTACTGTCAACGGATTACCTGAAGGCAAGCCACTCTTCGAGCAACCGTCTCAAGATCTCGATTTCAATTTCAAAGGCACGCAACTAGCATTCGATAATGGCGCAAATCAATTCCAACCATCGTTTGGAACACCGCCGTCGCAGCCCGTCACGCTTCCGTCGCAAACCACCCCACAAGATCTCTACAATCAGACGATGGATCAAAGCATGCAGCGCGGCGATCTACTCAACCCGACTGGAACTCCGTCAGGGTACGAAGCGGCTCCGGCGAATCATGACGCGACATCCGCAACGACCGCGCAAAACTCAGATACTGCAACCACTGGCGAGGCGCCAGTTGAGGCACCGACACAAGGATACACAGTCAAAACCGGGGATAACCTGTGGGACATCGCGAAGGATAAGTTGGGCGACGGCCAACGTTGGGGCGAAATCTACAAGATGAACACCAATGTTCTTGGCGATAACCCTAGAATGATCATGCCTGGTACCGAAATTCAATTGCCCGGTGGCGACGGAAGTATTGCTGGCGCCGGAGCAGAAAACTATTTGGTGAAGTCCGGCGACAACCTCTGGAACATCTCAAAAGATCATCTCGGCGGTGGAGAACACTGGCCTGATATCTATCATCAGAACTCCGAAGTCGTCGGAAGCAATCCAGACCTCATTCATCCTGGTCAAGAACTCAAAATAGATCACAGCCAGGTTGCGCACCATGATGCCGGAGCAGCACATCACACAGCGCACCATGGCGGGCATCACGGTGCTGGACATCACGGCAGCCATCATGGCTCGCACGGCGCACAGCACCAAGTAGCGCATAACAATCACTCCGGACATCACGCGAATCAGAGTCACGCGAGTCAAGGTCACGCAAACCAAACTGCAGCAACTCAGCACGGACAGCAAAGCGCGCAAGCCAACAACGCTCCGACAGGCAAGGCAGTCGCAGCAAGCAAACCGGACACGCAAGCAGCCGCACCGGCACAAGCGCAAACAGACTACGCGACCGGCTCCGGAACCTCAACCACTGGTGCTGTCGGTTTGAGAACCACGCAAACTATGGGTTCTCTTGAGTCGCAAACATAAGTTTCAAAACTCGCTGCGAGGAGCCGACAGCGGGTTAACCGATATCGGCGACGACCGCAGAGTTAGTGGGTTCCGAGTTCGAGTTCTTGATCGTTGGGTAACATTTCTTGGATACCGTAGATTTCAGCAAACTTCACATCACACTTCGGGTTCAACGAGCGGGCCTTCGTCACGCCGTCCGAAGTTATCTCCTTGCACCCTTCCACGTCAATCGAACGCAAACTTTTCGAACCAACGAGTGCGAGGAGGCCCTCATCGGTAATCGCGCAGGAACGAATATCGAGACGCAATAAGTTGCTCATCTTAGACAGCTCCTTCGCGCCTCGATTGTCCAACGAAGAGATTGGTGACCTAATCGCTTGAAGATTCTGACATTTCGCCACATTCCGCCACCCCTCAAAAGAGAGCCGGCTCTGCGAAATGTCGATGCTGGACAAGTAAGGGATGTGTGGCATCCAATTCACGAATTCATCTGTTGCAGCGATGTGACCAGCTCCGAAAAATTCGAGCTTCGTCAAAAACTTCAACGCACCAAGGTACTGTTTATCTTGCACCCCGCACTCACCTATGTTCAGGGTTCGCAGGCCTCTCATTTTCGCGATACTTAAAAGATGTTCCTTCGTCACCTCACATGAGGAAATCTCAAAGTGCTCCAGGTGCGGTAGTGTAGCGATTCGAGCACAAAGATCTTTCGGCACGCGCACAGCTGAAATTTTGACGAAGTTCACACGCTTTAGGCTGACAAGTTGATTCACGTCCTCGACTTTCAACTCACTCGTCTCTGGCAGCGAGATGCCAAATGCCTCTAGGTTGCGAAATCCAGATAGCCCGGTCAAGTCCTGCCATTCAACCAACTTCAGTTCTTTGACTTTTGAAGCGGGGATCTTTAGAAGCGATGTTCCGGTAATATCAGTCCACGCGCCATCAAATCCCAACCACTGACTGTTGCCGGCCATCGCAGACGCGAGCCGCATGGTCGACAGGCGAGGCGCGTGTTTCTCCGAACGAAAAGGTTCGGGTTTAAGTCGCATGACCTTCGCCCGATTCTCAGATGGAGGAGAGAGCAACATCGTTATCGAAACACAAACAGGAATCAATAAAAATAATGCCAATGCCGGGGTCTGCCACGAGATTCCGCTACCGCCAGAACCACGACTACCGAAACCGCTACCGCCGGAACCGGAATCGGCTCCAACTACAACGCGACCGCCCGTGCCGCCGTGACCACCTGCGCCATTCAGTCCATCACCGCTATCGAAACCGGCGGTTCCGGGTCCACGAAGTGTGCCACGAAGAGTGCCACCAATTGCGCTACCATCCCCAGCAAAAGCCCCCTGGGCACCACCGCCTCCCCAAACCCGGTCACCACCACCCATGGTGGCAGCCATCAACCCACGTCTTTTCGGCGAAAGCGCGTTCTTAACCTCTTCGGCACTTTCGAAACGGTCTTCCGGTTCTTTAGCCAACAGCCTTGCTATTAGCTCTTCGATGTATTGTGGGTAGACCACGCCACCCGATGCAATTGACAGTGTCGGCGGTGGCTCACTTTGATGTCTCATTAAGACGGTGAGCGGTTTTCCTGTAAACGGTGGTCTGCCTGTCAAAACTTCGAAAAACGAACATCCCAGCGAATAAAAGTCGGTGCGGTGATCGAGGGTGCTGCAGAATGATTGTTCCGGGCTCATGTAAAATGGACTGCAAGGTAAGTCCTCAGCGCGAGTGACTTCCCCTTTGTTGTCGATCTCTTTGGCTGTTCCAAAATCAATAATTTTCACAATCCAACCACCATAATCCCCCCGTGTGAGCATGATGTTGTCAGGCTTTATGTCCCGATGAATGACGTGCTTCTTGTGTGCATGGGATAATCCATCCAACACTTGCAAGAAAATTTCTTGTGCAATTTCCAGGGGCAATCGGCCGTTGCGACTCAAATATTGTGCCAATGTTATGCCCTCGATCCACTCCGAGACGAGAAATTGGCGGCCATCTGTCATCGTTCCGAAATCTTGAACGGTAACTATATTTGGGTGTTGCAGCTTCGAACAAGCTCGTGCTTCACGTTCGAAGTTTTGCGCAGCGCGCGTATCCTCCAAGCCCGTTTGCAGAACCTTTATCGCAACGGCTCTTCCGAGTTTTTTGTTCTGGGCTTTGTATACAGTTCCGACGCCACCGCGGCCGGTGACTCCCAGGAAGTGATATGGAGCACCGGGAATTGATTCATCGGCCGGCAAAGTCGTGGGGTCAAGATATGCATCGGTTTCGTATGAGACCAGACATGAACACACTTTGGGTTTGAAGATCCATTGGGTGATTGAGCCGAGCCTAGACTTCACCGGCAACCCGCACAACACGCACCGCACAACACTCTCGACAGGCGCATTGGAACAACTGCAACGCGACGTATCAAAAATCCACTGCGTCATTGAACCCGATTTTGCAATGGGCTTTCCGCACTGTTGGCAGATGCTTTCCGTCGTCTCGCTTATTGGTTTCAACTGCGATTCCGCCCCTGCGGGTCGACACTGGTTCCGGCCTGCGCTCTACAATCTTCTTTGCCCGTTCGCCCTCTTTGAGAACCGCTCCCTCAACGACTCAGTCTGACAAGCCTCGCCGCTGTCACGCGAGCACGGTTCATTTTGGCTCGAAATGCGAACTCAAGAATTAATGGGCACCTACGTAGTTCCCCCCATTGGAACCGCAGTGATCTGATCATAGGATGAATCATCCTGTTCAAGCGCGTCCATCCCATGGAACAAATCCAACACCTCAAAGTAGAGCCGGCTTCCAATGCCGGCGACCAGAGCCTCGCCGAGGTCTTTGCGCACTCAGCGGCGTATACCCTCGTTCAGTCGCCAATTAATGCGCTGTCGCAACTCGTCGACCAGGTCGCGGACACAAGCGTTCTGCCTGCTGTGCAGTTCATTGAGGCGCCCGAGACCGTTGAGTTCAGTCTGTCGAATCCAGCATGGTATGTGCAGCAATTCGGCAATGCCACCGCGATGGCGGCACATCTCTACATGCTCAACAAGGCGATGGGCGGCAAGTCTTTGGCGGCGGGGCGCGAGGTATCGATGTCGGCTCGCACCGCGGCGGAACTTACCGCCAAGTCCGCCGGAGTCGGAGCCCTGTACAGCGGGGTTTTCACGCCAGTCGCGAGCGATGGGAATTTCTGGCAAAACCGCGCAATTAATTCATTGGCAGGCGCAGTGACATTCGCGTCGATGAGCGCCTCGGCGATAGGAACCAAAACCCTCGGACAGTCCCTCACACCAGTTTCTCGGGTAGCCGGAAATGCGTTGAAAAATGATGTGGTGGCAGGAACGATTTCAGGGGTTCCCGCTGGCATTGTGAGCGCAGACGCGCACTCACTTTTGTCGGGGAGGGGCTTCGCAAGCGGCAAGGAGCGTTTCGAGTCGGCCTATGGGTTCGCAGTAATCGGCGCCGGTTTGTCGGCGGCGCATGCAGCGGAAAGCAAGCTGTCGCAGCACTCGGCGCGATTGAAGAATGCTGATGGAACATTGGATCTATCGCCCATGCAGGCATTAGCAGACCGCATCGGAAGCAGGCTGGCAAACAGCCTCTCTATAGGACCGCAAGTCGAGATTGCCGGAATGGGCGGAATGCGCGCGCCAGCGCAGCCAAATGCCGAACGAACGACAACCGCTGAACCAATCGCCAAGTCCGAACCACAAGCAAAGACAAAGACGGAGCAGCTCAGCGAAGTTACGGAACCACCAAGTTCCGAATCGACAGATGTGCTTGTGGAAACGGTTGAGGTGCCTAAGCCGAAGACTCTGACCGGTTACAACGATGCAATGTCTGTAGCGAGGCAAGCAGCAAAAGAGCGCGCTCAAGGTAACACGGAAACCGCAGACAGGCTTGCCGACGAGGCTATGCAAAAGGCAGGACTGGTCGGAGGTCACAACTACGCCAACGCAATTCAGCAACACATTCCCGCAGGCAATTGGCGAACATGGAGCAGAAACCAAAAGCCGGAACCGGCGTTAAAACAAGCTCTGGCTCTGATGTCGACAGCATACGGTCCAGGGCACCCGAGAGTCATCAGCACACTCGAACTGTTGATCGATCGAGTCGAAACCACATATAACGGGCACAATCTCAAACCCATTCAGAGACGCCTTCTCGATGCGCGCAAGACACAAGCTGAAAGCGATCCGTCGGCTTACGCTGATGGGTTGCACAAAATGGCTGACTTCCAAAGCTATCATGGGAAGTACGACAACGCAATCAATTTGCTGAACAAGGCCGCCGAAGTCAGACAAAAAATCCATGGTTCAGAGGGGCTTCCGTACGTTCAAACAGTGTCGGACCTGGCAAATCTGCACATTCAAAAACGTGGATGGGCAGAGGCAGAACCGCTTCTAACCACCGCCAAGGAAACTCTCGACAGAATTCAAAGCGGCGATCAACTGCTGAACGCGAAAGTGCTAAGCCAACTTGGACATGTTTACGCTGAAACAGGACGAAGAGCAGAAGCTGAGCCGCTCTTGATTCAGGCGATTGAAGCCGGACGCTATGCGCCAGATGCCGCAAATCTCATTCGAAGCACGACGACAGAACTAGCGGGAATCTATCTATGGTGGGGGCGAATTCCCGAAGCCAAGCAGCTTTACGAGCAGGGGCGACATCGCTATGGACTACCACCTCGCTTGTCCGGAAACACAGGCAACCGCACTGTGCTCGATGAAATAAACAGCGGAAGCAACCCCTATCAAGAAACGCTAGACCAGCTCAACATGGGGAATCGCGCAGACACCTACTATGTACGACAGGTACTAACCCGAAAGTATTCCTGGGCGATCCCAAATGAAGAGGCACTAGCTACGGTGGCGGAGGCTGGACCGGTTGTAGAAGTCGGCGCAGGCACAGGCTACTGGGCCGCCCTCATGCGCGCACGCGGCGCCGATGTGATTGCGTATGACAAACATCCCCTAGAAACAGGTGGAAATCACTACCATCCGTCTTCGAGACAAAGTTGGACAAAGGTCGAATATGGTGACGAGTCGGCGGCAGGCAAACATCCCGATCGCACACTTTTACTTTCATGGCCGGTTTACGACGAACCTGTGGCTCTCAACGCGCTCAATGCGTTCAAGGGGAACAGAGTTGTGTATATTGGCGAAGGATGGGGTGGTTGCACCGGTGACAATAAGTTCCACACAATGCTCGACCAGCACTGGAACCTCACGAAATCAGTCGACATCCCGCAGTGGGACGGAATTCATGATTGGCTGAGAGTGTACGAGAGAAAAACCCCGGTAGCGCAATAGCGGCGCGGACGTAGCAGCGGCGCAGATGCAGCAAGCGGCGCAGATGCAGCAAGCAATCAAGGCGAGTCCGGTAAGCGATACGGCTTCGCTAACGGATAAAACGTGTTGCGATTCGGCTCGTATTTCTCGAGGATTTTCTGAACAGTTCCATCATTCACCAACTCCTGCAATGCTACATCAAGAAACTCCTTAAGCCTTGTTTCGCCAGCCTTCACGGCGAGGCTGTTTCCGAAGACCCTCACCGGCCTATCCGGCGCCACTTGCCTCAATGCATTCGGATTGGTTTTCAGAAATTCGTTCACTACCATCGGTTCCGCGAACGTGACATCAGCTTTGTTGTGAACAATATTGAGAAAGTTCTGCACGAAGGGACTGAGCTCAGGCAGCGACTCACGCTTCGCATCAGGGAAATCAGTTTTTGCAATGATATCTTCCATCGCACCGTCTATAGTGGCGATTGTGACTTTCGAAGTGTTTATCGCACTCAAATCTTTATCGAACCTGTGATCCGAAGGTCGGCACCATGTCGTGATTGCGCTATAAAAGATTGGAACACTAAATGACGCGCTCTTCGCCCTCGACGCGTTGGCCCAGAGACCACCGCAGAACACATCACAACGATTGGCTTCCAATCCAGGAAAGATGTTCGCGTAGCCCACCTCTTCTACCCAATCGATCTTGAGACCGGCTCGCTTTCCAATTTCTTCAACAACATCGTGGAAGATGCCGGAAAGTGTTCCAGTGTTCGGGTCCTTGCGAAAATACGATGAATAGACAAGATAGCTGCAGCGAATCGTGCCTTTTTTAAGAACGCGCTGCATCCCAGTTTCTGTTGCAGCTTCCTGTTTCGCACTCTGCGAGCCGCAACTGGTGACCAATGTTCCAGCCACTGCCGATACTAAAATGCATGCTGCGAGCCGACAGACTAGTGATGTTCCACCCATGATTCTCACTGAATGAACTCGTTGACATGCCGAATAGTACACCACTCTCCTTATTCAGAATGCTCATTTCCGGCACATTCCCGGTAAAATTGGGTTTTCACCGCAGGAGTTGTATATGCGCGAACCACTGTTGAAAGTCATTCTTGCGGCAGAAATTGCGTTTTGCGCCACGATTGGATTCGCTACGATGTGCGCGGCGCAGGTTTCTGAAAACATGGAGAAGTGCGTTGCCCCCTCCGGCGACTTCTCGATTCTTCTGCCAAAGCCAGTCATCGACAAGAATGAGACTGACATTTCGAGTATCTACATTTCAAAAGCAAATAACATTGCTTACGTCGTGACGATCGTAAAACGCAACGAACGATGGAAGGAGACAACCGACGAAGCGGCGCTCGCTGACTTCATTCGGGGGCACCAATCGGAGTACACCGTTGACGAAAAGAAAGACGGCAAGAAGGTCGACATCAAACTCATCGAAGATCTCAAGGGTGATGGCTGGTTCGGAAAGCTCTATAGCTTCGTCTCCGGCAAGATTCCCGGCTACTGGAAATACGCGGTAAGTAAGCACTGGGTCTACGTGATCACGGCTTTCAATGACGCGAATATGACGGAACAAACCAAAAAGGTTTTTGAGTCGCTTGTGGTTTCAGACGCCGGTAAAGACTCTGGTGTGAAGCCGAAATCAGAGGAAGTCGCGGCAGAGGAAGTAAAGAAGTAGGCAGCAACAGATCCCCTTCGGGGGTTTCCGAGTAAGTCGAATTCCTTACATTATTTCTAGAACAAGCAGAGTTCAGGCTCAAAGCGACCTCAACCATTAAAACACAGCTGTGCGCCAAAAATCCTCGCAAAGCCGGGCCCGGAGCCATGCTTGAGGTCGTTTGGCTATACATAGTTTCCACAGTCTTTCTGGGGGCAGGGCAGAATGGCAACTGGCTATGCAAAGGGTACCATCAGGATGATGCTCCAGTTTTCTCAGTTTTGGTTTTCTAGTTGCGAGGCAGTGTGATGTTGAAAGACCGGTCAATTACGTGCCGGGACTGTAGTTGCGAGTTTCTGTTTACAGCCGAAGAGCAAGTTTTCTTCAAAGCCAAAGGCTTAGGCAACGAACCGAAAAGATGCGCTAACTGCAGACTGGTAATGCGTTTTAGACGCAAAGGGCAAAACATGGAGAACTTGCATGACACAGTTTGTGCTGCATGCAATGCTCCAGCAAAAGTTCCATTTCAGCCTAAAGGCCACAAGCCTGTGTACTGCACTTTGTGCATGATGACAAAGAAGACAGAGACCCCCAAGCAGAGAGAAGTTGCTGTCTAGAACTTCTGGTTTGTTTCGGTATCAGCATCTGGCATTGTGTGCGTGCCCGGCAAGGCGATAGTCTTTTCGCCCTCCTGACGCGGTCTGAATATGCTCAGAAAAATGTTGAAGTCGCGACCTGGCGCCAAAATGTTGGTTCCTTCTTGAGTTGCGTGATCGGTCAACCACGTGCGAATCTGGTCGCAGCGCATCGTCCAAGACTGGTGGAACGACGTATTCTCCACCATCTTGTGGTCGTTATAGTCGCGTCCGATAACATCGTGAGCCCATTCGATAACGTAGATTTTTCCACCACGATCAAGTACTTGCTGAAGCATCGGGAAGAGCTTGTCGAAGCGCTCCTTGCCGCCCTCTCGAACACGCTCAGTCATCCCCGGCCAATAGTTATAGGTCGAACGATTTAAATCAGGGAATGACAAACAATCGATTTCAGGCTTGAGGTATCGAAGAATCGCAGGTGTAATGATCTGCCAGGAGATGAACACCATATCGCGCCCAGGCACTGCTTCTTTGTTGATTTTGTCGACCACGTTTGGAGTTGTGGTCTCGGGCATCACCGCATTCAGCTCCATCTCCGGAAGGAACATAAAAATCCAAATGACGCTGCTCAGGAAAATTCTCAGCCACTTGGATCGCTGCTTGAAGAGCGCCTCAATGCCAGTCACGTAGACGATAAAGACAAGCGGAACAAACGGCATCATGTACCGATACCGCATAGAAGGAAGGATGAAGTTCACCAAGAAACATCCCAACAATCCGCAAATTACAGTAGCCTTCCAAAGCCTGCCATCAAAGTTCCATCCAGCTTGCTCCTCGGAAGGAAGGTTCTGATTTTCCGGAGTTTCGACGAGCGGCCGCGCAACTTTTCTCATCCTCGGAATCATCAGCACCGAGGGCGATATCAAGGTCAAGAGTATGAGCAGGTTGCATGTAATCATGCGTACCTGGCCATCGGCGTTCCAGCCATATTGAAGGTCCAGCAGAAGACTGGGGAAGAATTCCGCCACCAGTGTCATAAGTGGTGGCACCATATCCCAGGGGCTGAGATCGTGTTTCACCTGGTAGAACAAAATGCCCATCTGTGGCGCGAATACAAGGAGCGAAATTGCAACTCCTGCCAACCAGGTGAAAAGCTCCTTCTTTCCAAACCACCCACGAAACCATCCGATAACCACCATGCACGCTTGTCCAATCGGCACAAATGCGCCCCAGTAGTGGCTATACACAACTAGCGCGGTGGTCAGTCCGTAAATGGGTGCCCACACTTTGCTTGCGCCCGCCGCCAAAGTTCTCACGCACGCAATCGTACAGACCAAGCCAAGGATGCTCAGCAGCCCGTAGGGGCGCACGAGATTGTTCCACCGCACCAAAGACGGATTGCAGGCGAGCAACAATGCCAGTTGCAGGCAGATATGCTTTGGTAACTGCCGGCGCAAAAGCCAATAGGAAACCGGCACTTCAAGCACCGAGATGAGGATTGCAAATATCTTCAAGACCTCATCGCTATCACCAAAAGTCGAGCACAGCACGCGCACAAGGCTGTAGAAAGCCGGTGCGTTGCCGTCATCCATTAGATGTTGCACCATGTCGCCCCAGGTGCCCGTCATCGAAATTGCAACGCCGTTTGCTTCGTCGGTTGTCAAACCACTTCGCTGGGTTGCCTGCAACCTGAGGTACAGCGCGAACACGGAGATCGTGCCGATGCCGGGCAGAAGCCGCTTAAAATTGAACTTCATACATGGCCTGCCAAGGTCTACGACTCCAGAATACTCGTCTTTAGCTTCAAAGAGTATTATTATCCAAGTATCGGCGCGGCGCGAGAGCAAAAGCGTTGTCAGGCGAGGACTTGCAGCGAGTGTCACCAAAAAAACATAAAAAACGTGGCGCCGACAAGGAAGGCAAGGGTTCCGAACCGTCAGACAAGGGTGCTGAGCCAGCGCAGAACGAAGTCGCGCAATCAGCCGAGCAGCCCGAATCGGCACCTGACGCCGAAGCGCAAAAGAACATTGGCACGGAACCAATCGCGAGCTCAGAGCCGCCAAAGATTATTTCCGAGCCCACAAAGACAATTGAGGAACCAGCGAAGAACATCGCTGAGCCAGTAAAGAACATTGCGGAACCTGCGAAGAGCGTTTCAAGTTCCGCAAAAGAAAAAGAGCCGGTCGGAAAACTCAAAGGTCTGTACCTTGCTTTAACAAGTGTTCCCGTGCTCACTATCGTGTGCCTGATACTCATCGATGTCTGGCTCAGACAGGGCAATCCTATGGACGCCATCGGTATTCGAAACGTCGACTCCTGGGACGTGACACCAAAAATTCTTTTCGCTCGCAAAGTGCATCCCGAAGTCGCGCTAATCGGATCTTCCTTGATGCTCGTACTAAACCAGGACGAGCATGGCACGCACTTCTACACAGGGAATGACCCAAGCTATCTCAGCGACCAACTGCGAAAGATTACAGGCACTTCCCTGCAAATCGTCAACCTCTGCACAGGTTTGCAGATGGTATCAGAGGCTTACTTCATTACCGAAGCGGCATGCAACACACCTCGATATCCACGCGTTTTTATCTATGGAATTTCACTGCGCGAGTTCGTGCAAGACGCCTTTGCCGCCGAGTATTCAACCGAGAGTTTTCACAGTGTTTGTCCGTACGTTCCACTCGGGCGCGCACTGCACAATGTTGTGACCGAAGAAGCAGAGCGCGAGTTGGTGCTCTCTCACTTCTGGTACCTATACCGCAACCGCAACGATTTTAAGAACTGGTTTTCCGCGATGGCTAAAGACTTTCTGGAAAACTTCCCACTTGATCGTCACTTCGATCGAATGGGAGAAGACCACGAGTGGCACCCGCAGAAAACGGGTTATCTTTTTGAGCAATGGATTCCACGCAAACAGGAAAAATTTGCAGAACAGATCTACAAGACGCATCCCGACTGGCTCCGCAACTACTACAAGAAGTTCCAAGTCATGATGTACAGAGAACGCAAAGATCGCGCTCCTGTAGTTGCAGGTCAATATTTCAAGGCACTCAATGACTTGTGCAAAGAAAAACAGATTCAGCTCGTTGTCGTAAACATGCCCTATTCGCCGGATGTGATGACAGTTGTTCCACCCGAACTTATGGAAGGGTTCAGAACATTTTTGCGTCAAGGGCGCGATGCCGGATGGTTCACTCTAATCGATCTTTGGGGAAGACCCGAGTTTACGGACAATGACTACAAAGACGGCGTACACCTCAATTTCGAAGGTTCACGCAAATTGGCTGACGACATCGTGAAGGAACTTCAAGAGAATTACCCATACATTCTGAAGACCATGGAGAAGCAGGCCAAAGAACAAGAGGGTATCAAGTAACCAGTGCAGAAGTATTCTGAACAGTTGAAGCTAATTTTGGTAGCCACTGGATGCTGGTCACTCGCTCTTGCAATTCCCCAACTTCATAGCCACGTTCTTGGCGTGTTTGCTAAGTTTCAGCCGTATGTATTATCTTCAGCATTTTTTGGATTAGGCATTGGATATCTTTGTCGCCATTTGCATCCGCGCGAAAATGACGGAGAACCCAGTAACAAGCCGCCACTATGGGCAATACTGCTCATCGTCAACACAATAATAGCCGCAGCCATCTTCTGGCTGGGATATCCAGATGGAATGGGCACCGCACTGCAGAGTATTCTGATGAACGAGTACCCGCAGTACATTTACTTCCCAAAATTCTTGAAGGAACGGTTCATTCCCGAAGTTCTCTCAACATTCCTGCTTGCGTATGTATTTGCTTCGTCGGCGCTTATTCAGGTTCCATTCGGCATCAAGCTGCGAAAGCTTGCAACCGAGCCTGTTTTAGGACAGAACCTTCTTTGCATTTCACTCGGAATGATACTTGCTTGGGTGGCGTTCACCATAATCGGTGCCGCCGGCTTGCCCAGTATGTGTATGTTTGTCGTCGCACTCGGTGCTCTATTGTTTGAAGCAAAACCAAAAGTCGCGACAATCATCACTGCTGCAGTAAGCCTGGTGCTTGCATTTAGCACAAGCTTCACCCGCTTCCCTCCGGACTGCAAAAATAATGGAGGCGAAGCATTCTGCAAAAGCATATGGTCTTTCGGCGCGAACATAGTATCTTATCCGGTCTATAACAAAGACAAGTTGATCGCTACCATGGTTGAGACAAACCACATGGTGACTGACTTTGCCATTGCCTCCGAGATGACTCCCGAAGATCTTCAAATTCTTCGAGATCGTTTTTTTACTTTCAAATTATTCGACCCACTTTATTATTCGCTGCCCTACGAACTGATCGAATTTAAACCAAGAAACGTTCTAATCGTACAAGCCGGCATGGGCAATGAAGTTGCTACGGCATTGGCTCACGGAGCAGAACACGTTGACGCCGTCGATGATCGAGGCGTGTTAATGCAGCTCGGAGATTTGAACCCCGCGAAACCATATCAGTCTCCAAAGGTTACGAAGATCGTTCGCAACGCGCGAATCTTTCTTGAGGAAACTCAAAATAAATACGACCTGATTGTCTTCACGGGACCGGCACAGGAAAAGACTTGCGACTTCCTGTACACGGTCGAAACATTCGAATCAGCAAAGATGCGTCTCGAGAAAAATGGTCGAATGATTGTTGCGTACAACATGCCGTGGGTTCGGTCACGGTTGGCAAAGGATCTGAAGGTCGTATTTGAAAAGCTTGATGCCACGCTGGCTATGGAGTGCGGCAACTACATGCTCTGCCCGAAGCCGGCTGATGAAAAACTCGGCAACCAAATGAAAGCTGATTTTGTAATCAAGTACGGTTTCCGCTATCTAAAAAATCAAGACATCGTTGAAAGCCAAGCACGCAAGCAGCTTGAGTCGTCATACAATTGGCCGTTCCTTTGGTCTGCATCAACTGCCGGACTGTCGTTAATGGACTTGTACGTGCTCAACATCCTAATGGTTGTTCAAATGAGCATGGTCGTCGGGCACCGCAAACGATTATATGGGCTCTCATTGAATCGCGAGGCGACGCGCCCGATTCTTCTTGGAATGGCTTTCATGATGGGCGCGAACAAAGCCCTTATCAGTTTCATTTTCACTTATGGAGCCGCTCCGATCGTGACAGTGCTTCCTTTGCTGGTCATCTGGAGTACCTGCGCGATTGTCGGCTTGGCATTCATGAAAGGATTGAAAGTCGAACCAATCATTATGCTCGTAGCATCGCTTGCACTGGCGATCTTAAACCTTTTCTGCGACCATACCACAGCACTGAGATTAGCACCAGGCTTGCGCGATGCGGCATCAGCAGCGATACCACTGCTCCCCACCCTTGCAGCCGTCTTGATGGCATACGCAAACCTTTCAAAGGGAACCTTGCTCTCTCTCGGCTGCATGTTCCTTGGCTTCTCGCTGGCATGCACGCTCACGGCTTTGCCTGTTTTCATCGGCGTGAAGGGACTGGATTTGGCAGTGGCGGTTCTATTTCTTCTCTATCTGCTCACTTACATTCCCCGACTTCAACTACCGGGCAAACCGGCAACCCCTACTCCAACTGTATCTCCCGGTGACGCAAAGGCATAATTCATCGGCTCAAGAGGAAACGGATTAGAAATGTCGCACGAGTGGCGAGAAAATCCAAAACTAAAAATGCGGTTTCACTCGGCTGAATTTCCAGATGACATTCAGGTCGTAATCCATGATGGTGGGCGCCGCATGACAGACGTTGCACCAGAATGTGTCTGGGTTCGAGTATCCGGATACGACGATGGAATTTTTGTTGGAACGATTTTAAATCAACCCTACCAACTTCAATCCGTAAAACAGGGAAGCAGAATTCTTTTTGTCGAACCTGCCTCAGAAAGCACGTTTCCATTGATGGTCACAGAAAAATACTTAGCTGAGAAATCGCAGTGGAATATAAATGCGTGCGAGAAATGCGGCTCACGAGAGATTCTGGATGCACCATCCGATCTTTTGAAAGTTCTCTTTCCAGCAAGCCCTGAAGAGTCAACGATAGAAGCTTTTACGACCTTCTGCGTGTTCGACGGCGGTGTCCAAAGCGTTAAACGCAAGGAAGCGACCTGAATAGGCGGTAAGCAAGTGGTCAAAGGAACTGCGAGAAACACGAGCGTCCGAAGATACCGCAAGATCGCCGAGCGCTTCTCCCTTGCCATTGCCACAACATCGATTTGTACTACAGCGGCTTCAGCACAAGACTTCGACAGCTACCAATTTCTCGAAGGACACTTGCCCGGCAGCCCCCTCTATCACATATCACTGCATGTTCATTTCAAAGAACCATACGATGGTGGTCCACAATCACTCAACTTCCCGCAGCAGGACTGGTACATAGGCGGTCTTTCTTTTTTTCGACGCAATCAAATTCGTGGACCGATTGTTGTTGGCTCATTGAAAACAGATCACGCAGCGAAGGTATTAGGCTTTCCCGAAACCGAGCTAGGAACTCGAAAGCCAATCGATTACAAACTGGCCAAAGCACTGGTTGATTCGGCGATCTATCTCAAGAATTGGTTGCCGGAAATGCAATTTCCGTACTCTGGAATACCAATTCGCGGAGTCGGGCTTACAAGTAACTCAATCGTAAAAGCCGTTCTAGTGAAGAACAACGCTTACCACTTATGGGAGGACGTGAAATACCAACACATTGCCCCAGGTACAGGTCCCGACGATCCAGGCATTCCAGGATTCACTGAAGAACCACTCAAATCGCCGATGATCGGTGAGTGGTTGTTTTGGGGAATCATGTTCCTTTTGGCACTAGCCATGGTATTCATAGCGCGAAAAGTGCTAACAGTTTCGCAAAGACGCAATAGAAATTATATCGAGCAATAAAAATTTGAGTGTTATGCTGTTATTTTTGGAACAACACGATGAATTGCGAACTTTGCGGTCGAGAAGCCGAAACAACTAGCCATCACCTAGTCCCGCGCTCGCGCAAGCGACAACAGGAAGAAGAGTTCGGTCCGACAGCTGAACTTTGCCGCGACTGCCACCGAAAAATCCACGCGACTTGGGATAACAAAACGATCGGCAAACTGTACAACACCATTGAGCTTCTGCAAAAAGCTGACGAGTTGCAGGAATATCTGCAGTGGATCAAAAAGCAACCAGGTAGCGCATACTTTGGCAGCGACCGAACAAAAGGGCGACGAAAAGGCAAATACAGCTAGTCGCATCTACCGAATCAATCGTGTGGCAATAAGCCCAGCAAAGCGATCTTTGCCACGATACCACCACCCTAAATGATAGTGACACTGCGCGCAAATCGCAAACGTCCATTCATAACCAACAAACCATGATGCCTCGTTCGTGGCATCACCAACGTCGACTGCACCCGGTGCGTCGCTGTAACAAAGCACGTGAAACGAATAACCAGAGGGATTGCGAAAGGTGTGTTCATGAGGCTCAACAGCCCGCTCAGGACTTGTGATTTCATGCTCGCAATTTTTGCAGCGAACAACTTTCTGTGTTTGACTGTCGGTCGTTTCTTCAAGCTCAAACGACGCACGACTACTCATGTGACCACCACAAACAACGACGCGGTACATATCATATCGTGCTGCAAGACATTCGCAACACAACTTAGCACTTCCCTTGTGCAGATGCGCACTGGGACGCAAGATAGAAATAGGTCGGGGGAGATGGTTGTGGACGAAACAGATCCGCACAACCAATTTCAGCTTGCGCCTGTGCTCATCGATGAGGCTACTCTCGTGGACACAGAAGGAGAACTCGTGCGCGCGACTCAATCTTCACAATTCACAATTCGATATCGTGCACGCGATTACATGGTCGGCATCGGAATCAGCCTCAATGTCATCTTCTTCTGGATCGCGATTCTGAATTCATATCTGGCAGTAGAAGCAACAAAATACTACGCAGACCTCAGTGCCATGCACGCAATTCTGGGTACGTTCTTCGGCTTGCTGAGCCTAATTATGACACCACTTATCGTGCGTTGGTGGGTAGAGTCCAGACCAATAAAACTTTCAAAAACCGGAATCGAATTCAGCACACGTTGGTCAAAAAACCTTTTGAATAGACTGGAGCGTGAATGGTCAGACGTTCACTCAGTTGATTTCAGCGGAACAGTAGCACCTACTGATATAGCCAATTGGAGCTTCCTCTCGGGACTTTCAATCACGATCGATTTCAAATCAGGCGGAAGCGCACTTTTAGAATTGGGTCGGATGGAACGTTCAGAAGCAGAAGAACTTTTTTTGTTTATAGAGAGATGGGCGGATCAATCTGTGTTGTCTCGCCGAGCGCTCCTCTTCGAGCGAAACCTAATGGCCGTAGAAACAGCGGAAAAGTTTGATTACACGGCGATCTGGACTGATGCGCTGGAATCACAATTTGGAACCACGCACTTTTGTCCGCTCAAAACAGGCGCGCGTTTACAATCAGGCCGCTACGAAGTGCGCATGCAATTGGCATCAGGAGGACTCTCCGCAGTGTACCTCGCGCTCGAATCTCTTCCGCAGGAAAACCTCGGGAAGCCACGTCGCCTAGTGCTTAAGGAATCCGTACTGCCCGTAGATATCGACGATTGGACCCGTGCAAAAGCAAAAGAATTATTCGAACGCGAAGCACGCCTGCTCACAAAACTCGATCATCCTCAGATAACAAAAGTACTCGACTTCTTCGTTGAGAATGGGCGCGATTACATCGTTCTTCAGTACATTCCGGGCATTTCCCTTAGACAGTATGTTGAAACGAAAGGAAAAGTTGAGAAGCATCGACTCAACGATTGGTGTCTTCAAATTGCAGAAATTCTTAGATATCTGCACGGCTTAGAGCCGCCCATCGTACATCGCGACATAACGCCGGATAACATCCTTGTTCGCGATGATGGAACCAATTCAATTGCGCTAATCGACTTTGGTGCATCAAACGAATTCATCGGGCTCGTAACCGGCACGCTTGTTGGAAAGCAAGCATATATTCCACCGGAACAGTTCAGAGGCAAGGCCGAGCCAAATAGCGACATCTACGCCTTCGGAGCAACCCTGCATTTCCTTCTCACCGGCACAGATCCAGAACCGCTGGCGGTGTCATACCCTAAAGAGCAAGATCCATTGGTATCAAAAGATTTTGACGAACTAGTCGCACACTGCACGCAATTAGAGCCGGCAGACAGACCAACAGCAGAGGAATTGGTCAAGTGGTGTCAAAAAACTACTCGCACACGCCGAGGACACTAGAATAAATGGACACACCGTTTGAGCCGAGGCGTCTGCCTCAAGCCAATCCTTCGGATGGGCACTATCTTCTGCACTACAACGTTCATCGTCCAGCATTCCTTGGACACACGGCAGCAACCGCAGAACAATTCTTTCGCCCCTTCGTCGCCATCATGTTTCTGGTCATGGGCGCGTTCATCGCATATCTAGGCTTAGTGCCGCTTCTGGCTTTCATCTTTCTCTTTGCCGTTCCCTACATTCTCTTAGACTTCTGTGGTCCGACAAACGTCGAAATGAGCGACCGAGGAATCAGAATTCATTGGTTTCACTCTCTGCTCTTCGTATCAAGCCCGTGGTTCAGGTGGGATACGTTGCGCTCCGTCGAATGCGCGGATGCTGATGTACTCAGTGTTTTGCAAGGGCAATGCTTCGACATTACGATCGACACATCACACTTGAGTCTAGTCGAACGAATTACTTTTGAACTCTTGTGCGCAACAGTCACGACCGGCTACTCGAAAAATCAGACCACTTTGCGTTTGCTTGAATCAGGTTTCTTCCAAGAATCGGACAGAATCAACTTCCTCAATGCCCTCCGGAAATATGCACGGCCGGAACTACTCAGCGCAGACATTCTTGCTCGCCTTGAATTTGGAGACGTTCCAACATACACTGCGCTTTGGCTGGAACATTTTAGAGATAACGACAATGACGAAGACAACTCAACAGCAATTTTACCAGCCGGAACCATGCTTGCCGAAGGCACATACGAAGTAGTCTCAAGGCTCGGCTCGGGAGGACAGGGCGTCCTCTACGCTGCGAACCGCATCGCAAACGACACCATCACCAGCACCACAGCGAGCACCACAATCGGTGCCGCCGAGCCCTGCGTATTGAAAGAATTCGTCTTGCCGATTCGTGGCGGAATGGAAATCAAACGACGTGCAGTTGAACACATTCAATGCGAAGCTGCCCTCCTAAAGTCGTTTGACGACTCGCATATCGTGAAATTCAAAGATTTGTTCGTCGAGGGTCCGCGCGCGTATCTAGCGATGGAGCGCATCAACGGAATCTCGTTGCGCACTTTAATCGAACGCGATGGTCCAACCTCCAGCGAGCGCGCAATCGAGCTTGCAGACGCGATGTTTCACGTGCTTGAGATTCTACACAATCAAGATCCACCCGTCATTCATCGCGACTTCACTCCTGAAAATCTGATGCTGACTGACGACGGTCGCATAGTTCTAATCGATTTCAATGTCGCCCATCGCCTCGAATCCACATCCACGCGAACCGTCGTCGGCAAGCGCGCCTACGTTCCACCTGAGCAATTTCGCGGCAAGCCGACCACACAAAGTGATATCTATGCGCTTGGCGCAACACTGTTCTTCTTGTTAACAGGAAGAGATCCCGAACCCATAACAAAAAGCAATCCGCTCACTCTCGCACCAAACTCGAACGCGCTGTTGTCCGCCGCCATCGAATGCGCAACAAACCCTGACAGAAACAAGCGATTTGCGACTGTGCGCGAGTTTCGAGACGCTCTCAAAAGCGAACTCTAAGTGTGCTATCCTAACCGGCCCACACGCAGTTCGAATCAAAGGAGTTTCTCATGGCAGAGTCGACAGCTGACAAAGAAGTTGGATGCAAACCAGCACAACCGGAGAAAGAGCATGAGTGGTTGACCAAGCTCGTCGGTGAATGGACATTTGAAGGTGAGTGTTCGATGGGGCCGGATGAGCCGCCAATGAAGTCAAAAGGAACCGAATCAGTACGCTCGATCGGCGGAATTTGGATAATGGGCGAAGGCAGCTCCGAAATGCCGGATGGATCGCCTGGCACTATGATCATGACACTAGGCTATAACCCCGCCACCAAACGCTATGTCGGCACGTGGATCGGCTCGATGATGACACACATGTGGATCTACGACGGCGAAATGGACGCCGGCAAGAAAGTTCTTACTTTAAATGCCGAAGGCCCATCGTTCACCGATCCAACAAAGACAGCGAAGTACCAAGACATCATTGAAATTAAAGACGACAACAACCGAGTATTGCGCTCACAGTTTCAACTCCCTGACGGCAAGTGGCAGCACTTCATGACTGCAAACTATCGCCGCAAAGGCTAGTTGGGGCTACTCAGTCATTTTTGTTCTGTCGATCACCAGGTGCACGCCAGAACATATTATCAGCGAAAACCACATGCGTGGCAGACGCACAAAAAGCTGAAAGGAACCGCTGCTGCAACAACGGTTCCTCTCGTTTTTCTTGACTGAGTCGCGGTTACATATCGCCCCATTCATAGTCCGGTCCGAATCCCGCTGTTTTCACATTGCGGAAGCCGTTGTACTTCTCGGTGGCTTTGAAACCAACGCCGCTTTGTCCGACGCCGAACGTCAGTTCAGCACCATTCTCGGTACCATACATATTGTTGATGTGTTCGAATCCTGTTCCGACTCGTGCATCAAACTTGGGCCCAACCTGACCTGCGACTTCAAATCGAGTTCTGTCAGGGCCGTTACCTGCATCGATATGCACGCCTGGTCGAATGAATGAGTTGCCACCAGTTCTGATATCAGCTCCGGCACCTAACGACGCATCGCCCAAGCGAACACTGCTGCCAATTCCCGCAGACGAATTTTCATTCAAGTTCGCATGCACTCCGGCTCCCACTCCTGCAACGCGCGCGATACCTACGTCGCCGCGATAGCCATTGTTGAAACCTTCGTCGCTAACTCCGAGATCGGCAACGTGCTTCGTATGCAATGGTCCGACCTTGGCACCGACATCGCCTGTAACGCCGGTCTTCGGTCCGACACCAGCGCCGAAATCGGCATTGGCACGTATTTGTCTGGTTGCATTTGCGCCGGCCCCGACGTCGGCGTGCAAACCACTTTCATTGATTCCAACTCCGACGCCGCCGCGCGCGCCGATTGGTCCGAGCCCGACACCCGCATCAACACGGTTTTCGAGCCCAATTTGCGTGTCAACTTTGGCGATTCCAATGTTCGCTCCCACAGCGAGCGATCCATGGTCCATGTAACCAAGCTTGATGATTCCTAAGTTAAGTCCGTGAAATTTTGATTCTGGTTTTGGGGGTGGTGCGATCTCTTCGTGCATTCTGCAACTTGCACTGTGAGTGCTGGCGCCCTCTGGCTCATAAAAGCGAGGTTTCGGGCCGAAGTTATCGCATGTTTCGAATTCATTGCTCATGGTCAAGTAGCCTCCTGGGTGGGAGATGGGCTGGGATATTTGGGGAGAAGGCTACCCTCAACATTAGCGGCCACAACATCGGTGGTAAATGGGGGGAATACGACCGTGGTGAGAAATACGAACGCGGCGCAAAACTGCGACTGATGAACTATGTTTGCAACCTTCTAATTACGGCGGTCTGGACCGTTGCACATACGTTAAAATAGTGACTCTTGAGATTGATCTAACTATGACGACCCGCCCCTCCCAATTGTTCAAGCGCCGCACTGCGCTTTTGGCGACGTTACTAACAGTAGCGAGCCAAACAATGGCAATGCCGTCACTTGCCGTTTCTGAAGCCGTAAAGAGCTGGGAGCAAGTCCAGAAACGCGCCAGCGCAGCATTCGATGCGAATCAATACAAAATTGCAGAAGACCTTTTAAATGAAGCCGTTGTAAAAGCGCGCGCGACTTTTGGACAGGGCGATTTGCATCTCGCACGCAGCGCAGGTGAGCTCGGTCAATTGCTCACAATTCGCGGCCGCTTTTCCGAAGCAGAGCCGTACTTAGAAGAAGAATTGCGAGCTAAGGCACTCGCACTCGGCACATCGAACGGACAAATGATTCAAGCGATGGGCAGTTTGGTTCGCTTCTATCTTTTGTATGGAACAGCCTCAAAAGCTGAAGGGCTCACAGATGAGATTCTTGATTTTGTCGAAGGCAAAATGAAAGAACAAAATGAGCAAATTAATAAGCAAGGAAAATTGAAGCTGCAAAAAGGTGTGCCGCTCGAAGCTTGGGCCGGAACAGCAGCACTAGCCATGCGAGATCCACTCCTTGAGTGGTCGATCACGTGCGACGACCTCGGCACACTGTATCGTCAGCGCGGAGAGTTCGATACTGCGGATCGGTTGTATAAAGCAGCGTTGGATATCAAAGCAACTGTTCTCGGAAAGGAACATTTGTCATTGGCTAACAGTTATGACCATCTCGGCATGCTGTGTCTCGACAAAAAGGAGTACGATGACGCCGAATCCTATTTTGCAGATGCATTGGAGATAACAGAGAGAATTCAGCCGCCTGAACATCCGCAAGTCTACGACCGGCTCGACAAACTCGCTCGCTGTTTGATATTCGAAAAGAAATACGACGAAGCAGAACAACTCTATCTGCGCGCGCAAGATTTTTGGAAAGCAGATCCCAGAAAGTCAGGCAATCAATGCCGCGCACTCTATGCGCTTGGTTCTTTGTACGCAGAAGAGAAAAAGTGGGGTTCAGCTGCATCAGCCCTTGCAAGAGCGCTAAGGCTCTCCGAGAAGATAAATGGAACTTGGTCGATTTCGCTAGTTCCTTACCTCCAACGATACGGATATGTTCTGTATTACTGCGGCCGGCGCGGTGAATCAGAACACATGAAAGCGCGTGCTCTGGCGATTGCTCCAGTGGTTCCGGCCCTTAAAGCAGAAGCACCAATGAAGCTCGGAGTGTGGAACGTGCTCAGCAAACCAATCACCAAGGGTGGTGCCATAGCGTCAGCAGATGCGGCCGCGCCAAAGGCAACGTCAAAGAAGAAACCCCGCAAACGAGCTACCGTTAATCGACGTCGACACCGCTAGCCGGAGTGGACTTAGTCCCATCCGAGCATCAAGCGCGTGAGATACAGTTTTCCAAACTGAACTGACGATGCGAGTAGTCTGCTTGGATCGTTCATCATGTTGATCGACACTGGGGCCGCGTCTTTATTGAGTGCAATTCGCGCTCGCGCGCTGGCGATTGACGAAATCGAAAAGGCCGCTTCTGCAATCGGCTTGTTGTCGAAAATGACGGGTTCTATATGAAGGCTGTGGTCGGACCTCCGATACTGTACTCTCGATACAAGATTCACATCTCGAGGCAATCCATTGTGCCAGAGAGTACTTCGATGAGTGGTATACCGATACGGCTCGACTGCTGACGCTCCAACTTTCAGTAGTTCATCCCCAAAC
>CAYZJR010000038.1:0-55916 GCA_964478655.1 uncultured Candidatus Obscuribacterales bacterium | reverse complement strand
TTTAAAGACGCAAAAGCCAGGTCCGGCAGCAGTTTCCCACTGCCGGAC
The DNA here is from genome assembly GCA_964478655.1 of uncultured Candidatus Obscuribacterales bacterium. Lineage (GTDB taxonomy): Bacteria > Cyanobacteriota > Vampirovibrionia > Obscuribacterales > Obscuribacteraceae > CAYZJR01. The sequence continues at coordinate 55,868 of CAYZJR010000038.1, read as the reverse complement.
CCGCTTTGCGCTGCGGTTACAATCCGTGTACTCTGGCTTCAGACAGGTATTTTTCCGCTTACTGAGCCTCAGGTGGAAGCACAGGAAATGGCACCAGTCGCAGCTTCTGATGCAGCACTTGCAGCGCCGCTTGTGTGGCAGAGCCGAAGCGAGGATCAAGCGGAACATTGGGTGTGATCGAGATATCCTCGATTGCCCAGCCATCAGGGCCAAGCCACGAACTCGTCGAGAAGACGAGCACATACTTTGCAGACAGGCGATAGATTGTCTGCCCGAGCCCCTTTCCAGCAGTGCGCGCGCCGACCACCGTCGCCCGGCGATTTCCCTTGAGCGCCGAAGTTATGAGTTCGGCACAACCTGCTGTCTGCCGGTTGACGCAGACAACCAGCTCGCCGGCAAAGACATTTGCCTTCCAATCCAGAGGTGTCACCGTTGGCGGTGCCGTCTTGCCCGTGTCGAGCTTACCATCAGCCCGCCTGGTAAACGGACCTTTGGTCGAAACGAAGACTTTTCCGTTTTGAACGTAATAGCTCTTCATCTCTACTTCCTCAACTCCAACTGGCTCGATGACGTGTGCAAGCACACCGTTTTCAATGAACAGCGCGGCAATTCTAAGTGCCTTCTCGCCATTGCCTCCGGCAAGCGATTCCAACCCTAGAACTAGCCCCTTCACGCCATCTTTGTTTACCTTTTCGAGTTCGGCAATCACTTGCTCTACGACGTCATTGGCTTCGAGGAAGGCCAGCTGCATGCCTGCCACAAGCGGCTCAGAGTCATTCGAGCGCTTCTCCACGTCCGCCTTCAACGCAGATTCGGTCTTCAGGACAACGCGCTCGATCTCGAAGTTCATGTAAACGTCCCCGCGCTTGAAGCGCATGTCGATTGTGCTGCCGATCACGCCGTAGTTTGCGAGCACGCCGATTGCGCGAGCCGCACCGCCTGCTTTCTTGAGTTCGTCGACGTGATACTCGTCGATATTTACGAGCTCGTCACCAGGCTTCACACCAGCCTTTTCAGCCGAGCCGTTCGACTGAACCTTGGTGACGAACACACGGCCGTCTTGGTTCTGCTCGTAATCGAAGTCGATTCCAACGACCTTACCCTCTCTTCGGGCCAACCATGTCTCGTACTCCTCGACCGTGGCTAACTCCGCATGTTTGTCGTTGGTCTCATCGATCATCGCAGAAACTGCGCTGACGAGCTGGGCTTCGCTTCTCAGCCCAGATACGACCTCACTCTTAAGCACTGCAAGACGCTTCCGGAATTGGTCCCGCGCAATGAAGTCGCGTTCGAAAGCATCAACACCGACGGTCAGAGAATCGGTCAACTCGGCGGGTGTAGAGGAAGCTGCAAAAGTACCGCCAGAAGCACTCTGAGGCACCACAAGTGGAGTCTTGCGATCTCCGGTGGTGAAACAGTAGATAACGCAAACTAGAATAAACACGGCAATCGCCGTTGCGCCCAAAGCGCGTCGAGCCATGACGGCACGATACTTCTTGCAGCGCGCACTTCGTAAATTCAATCTTGAATCGTTTCTTTTCATAAGCGTTAAGGGTGTTGCGCTTTGCCGCGCTCTTGTTTCAGCCGTTGCCACTCAGCCAACTTCTCGCGCCTCACAGCTTCGGTCTTGGCTTTTGCTTCCGATGCGCTTTTCAGCCCATCGCGATACATCTCATCCACTAGCTTCTTGGCCGCTTCCATCTGCGCATCCGGCTCGCCTTTCTTCAACGACACCTCCAAATCCACACTGATGCCGACATGGTCGATGTCGTCATCACCGGGGCGAAACTGGAAGTTCGTGATTTTAACTTGGCGCCCGTAGGGCAAGTCGATAACTTGCTGCCCGACGCCCTTCCCCAACGAGCGAACTCCGACGAACTTCGCCCGTGAATAGTGCTTCAAGCAGCCGGAAACCAACTCGGAGGCAGAAGCAGAATCCTCGTCGATGAGAACAACGATTGGCATCGCAGGCGGTATCACAAGCACCCTCTGCGAGACGACAGCCTGCAACCCCTTATCTTCCGGAAAAGTAGTCACCATGCTGTGACGCGCTGCATAATGCTCTTCGTACACAAGCTTGCCGGTTGCCGCGTCGCGTCGATGCAACATCACAATTGTTCCTTCAGGCAAGAGATACTGGGCAATGTTGATGCCATGGTCAAGCCGACCACCGCCGTTTCCTCTCAAGTCGAGAATGAGCTTCGTCCCTTTCGCGTCGACCACCTTCTTGAGCGCCGCCTGCATGTCGCTTGCTGCTTTGTCAGGCATGAAGCTCGACAGGGACACATACCAGGTGCCATCACCGAGGTCCTTGGAGTCCACAGCCGAAACTACGAACTCATCTCGCATCAGCTTGACTTTCACTTCCTCGACTTTGCCGGAGACTTGTCTTTCAAGAGTGAGCTCAACTTCAGTGCCCTTCTTGCCTCTGATTTGCGAGATCGTCTTTGCCATTGTCTTTCCGTCGACGGGATTGCCATCGACTTTCTTGACGATGTCTCCCTCCTTGACCCCAGCCTTGTCGGCAGGACCTCCTTTCAAAGGAGTTAGCTCCATCGGATGTTCGCTCGTAATCGTCAAAGCCTTCTCGACTTGCTCCTTGGTCGCCCCATCGGGCAACCCCTTCAGCAGCTCGTCTTGCCCCTTCAACTTGACGGCAACACCGATGCCGACACTTGTGGGATCGGCCATGTTCTTCATGACCTCCACCGCTTTTGGTGGCATATAGCCGTCAAAGCGGTAACCCAGACTCTCCAGAGCAAGCGCGATCTGCTTATCCGCTTCCTCCAGCGTCGTGCAGGGATCTTTCGGTTCACCCCACTTGCGGAGGAACTCCTGCTTTTTGGTCGGAACACTTCCGTGAGCCTCTTCCAGACTCGTTACCGGCTCTTGCGACGGAGCCGCTGGTTTTTCGGCGAGTCCGATGTGGAGGTCGGCGATCTTCTGGATCGCCTCCTTGTACAGCCGCTTGGGATCGGGCTTCTCAGGAATCGGAGTGGATAGAGGGAAGAGTTCTTCGTTAACCTGCTGAAAGAGCGGAGCGTCTTCCCTCGCCTCTTCAGGTGCCGCTGGAACAGCGGCATTGGTCTTCGTCTTGGGGTCGGCGATAGGTGTTGTGTTTTTCGGCACGCCTGGTGCAGGCGGCGTAGTCTGCGCAGCGATGGAACCGCCCCAGACTAGCCAGGCAAGCCCTAGAGAAGCGATAAGCTTCTTCGTCGTGCCGGCCAATCTCAAAAGAATCGGATTTGAATTCGTCTTCATAGCTATTTTTTGATGTTCAAGCTAGTTTGTCGCCCGCGCGGTCACGGCTGGGGTATGAGCCTCGTTATGTGCTCGACAATTTCCCCGTAGCGCTCGTCTGAAAGCGGCTGCCCTACCTCCAACACACCGTGCATGAGCGGATACAAGATGACGTACAGCAAGGGGCCGTCGTCATCTTCGAATTGGAGCCGGTCGAGTTGCTCAGCGCTCAGCGAAACGTGTCCGCTGTACTCCAACACAATCGAGACCAGCTGTCTGACTTGCGCTTCGCTGAATCGGAAGCCTCTAGCCCGCCGAGCAGCGGCCAAAAGCGGACGCAGTTTGCCCCACGCAATTTCTTCCGGGTCCGGCGTAATCACTGTGCGGGCGCGACGCCTGGCAAAGCGAATGGCGCTGTCGGCAACAACCAGCAAAGCCAGTGCCGAACCAGCAATCACAAGCAGCAAACCAAGCCGCATCGGAGGCTCGCTCACAGCAAGAGCAGTGTTTCCCTCCGACAGGTCAGTGCCATTGTCCGCGGTGCGCGACATCGATAAGACATAGGCAGGTGAGCGAGTCGCCTGCCAGTCGAGACCCTTGCCGGTCGCCATTTTCTTGACGGCATACCTGAACTCCAGCGTAAACATCATGGGCTGCGGAATGCGCATGGTCTGCACGTAAGCAACAATTTCATGCACTTCGGCTTTGTATTCGGCGCCGCCCAACTTAAGCACCGCTGGTGATGGCGGGGACACTGAGATGGGTTGCACGCCACGCGGCAAAAGCCTTGCATCAGCCAAAATGAAGTCTGGGTCGGGTTGGGGTTGAATCGACAGCCGCCCCGCCTTGAGATTGGCGAAGTCGACTTCCGGTCGGGTTTCGCCGCTTTTTGGTTCGATAACGTAAACCCGCACCCTGACGGGAATCACGTTGCCGATGCGAATGGCGTAGTTTTCGGCACTCCAGCCCGCTGCTGGAACATAGGCTCCTTCGCCATCGGGTTTGGCGGTCGACACCTCGACGAACAGCTTGCGATCGGCCATCCACTCGCGCTTGACGGGCGTCGGCGTTAACTGCACCGTCGGCACGGTCTGCGCCAAACCGACGGCGCAAGCTCCGGCGAAGAGCAGGAAAAGCGCCAGCACCCGATGGAATGAGGCACTTGCAATAAACATTCGAGAATTTTTCATAGGCTCAATGGTTAATTCGGCTGGAACAACCTAACTGGTTGGACAGGCAAGAAGCCCCAGCACGCTCTTGTTAGCTTCGGCACCGGATTCGGTGCCGATCGTTTCGAAAGAAACCCCATGCGCCTGGAAGAAACGATGAAGGCGGGCTTCATGCTCTTCAAACGCCTGGGTGTAGCGACGGCGGTTATTATTCGTCAGCCACCACTTCCGGCGGGCGCCGGTAGACAGATCGAACACGTCAATAGGCACAGGAAGCGGCAACCAACGCGGACCTTCGGGCAACTGCCGCTCGCGAAGATCTTGCACGACCACCGCGCGAACGCAGTTGTTTCGAGCGACATCCGCCAGCAGCTTTTCGTGCTCTTGCGTCATCGACAGGAAGTCGGACAAGATGATGACGTCTTGCTGCCCGCGCTCGGAAAGTATCTCGAGCGCGGCAGCGAAGCCGCCCATCTGCACGTCTTGGGTGAGGCTCAGATCAGGTTCCAAAATATCGCCCACCAGCTTTCTCACGATCCGAAACGGATCTTGGGCACGCGGCATGCGAAACACTTTCTCACCATCAGCAAAGCCGAACAAAGCCGCCTTGATTACGTCATGTGAGTCTTTCACCGACATGCACACGCAAGCGAAGGCGCGCGCAAGCAGCTCTTGCTTCGACTCACCGTGATGCCCGAAATCGTGCGTGCGACCAATGTCTGCAAGAACGTACACGCAAGTTTTCGTGTCGGGCCTGTTGACTCGGCAGTAGATGGTCTCTCCTGCCGAGCGCATGGTGGCACGCGAAAGTATGGTGCGCGGGTCGTCGGAACCCCAGGTGAACTGCTTCGCCTGGACGAATTCACCTTCGACACCATTGAACACGCTCTTTCGAACGCCGGTCTTAAACATACGCGAGCGAAAGCCCACCTCGACAGCCCCTTCAGATGCCCGGCTCAGCACGCGATCGATGCGCGCCTCCAGGTCATCGCCAAGAGCACGAGGCGGGTCAACTGCCCGATTCAATGCTTTTCGGTTCATAGTATTTGAGGTTGTAGACCAAACTATTCTTTAACCGCCGGCACCTTCTCGACCAGGCGAGCAAAGATCTCGTTGAGCAGCTCGTCTTTGTCGTTGCGAAAGCCCACCATCGGGTTGAGTACCAGACGATGTGCGAGCGTGGCCTTGGCGATGGATTTGACGTCCGACACGCAAACGACCTTGCTTCCGCGCAAGGCGGCGGCGGCACGGCTGCAAGCTGTGAGCCATTTGACACCACGGCTGGAGGCACCGACCGCTATCAGCTTGTGCAGCTCGGCACTGAGGTACTGCCGGCACTCCTCGTTCTTCGGACGCGTTGCGCGCACGAGATCGACGATGTAGCCGGTGACCGACTCGGAGATGGTTACTTCGTCCTGGGCGAACCGCCGCATAGCGAGCAGCTCAGCAGGCGTGATCACTTTCTCCATGCCCGCGGCTTCTTGCTGATTGCGCGCGAAGATGGACTTGCGGCAGGCCAGCTGAATCTCCAATTCGCGGCTCGGGTAATCGAGTGCGCCCATGACGGCGAAGCGGTCGAGTGCCGCTTCCGGCGGAGGGTAGGTGCCCTCTTGTTCGATCGGGTTCATCGTGCCGATGACAAGGAAAGGGTCGGCCATGTGGAAGACCTCACCCTGCACGTTGAGCACGCGCTCCTCCATGACACCCAACAGCGAGCTGCCGGCCTTGGGAGTCATGCGGTTGATTTCGTCGGCGAGAACCACGTTGAACTCGGGCTTGATGGCGCCGTGTTGAATTTCCAGGGTACGCGTAGCGGGATTCCACGCCTTGCTTCCGATGATGTCCATCGGCAAGAGATCCGCGGTACCGGCAAACCAGCCGGCGACGCCGTCTTTGATGGTGTGCCCGATGCTGAATGCCATCGTCGTTTTTCCCAAACCAGGCACCGACTGCAAAAGCAGATGCCCGTCGGAAAACATGGCGATGCCGGCGAGGCGCAGCGCCTCATCGCAGCCGACAACCACCTTCTGAATCTCGGCAACCATGCGCTTCCAGTTTTGGCAGAACGTGGAGGCATCGATGTTCGTATTGTTCGTGTTACTAGTATTCATGTGTCTGAGAAGTTAGAAGTTAGCGACCAGTTTGTTCATTTAGAAACGAGGCTTTCAGCGTGACTCGCCGCACACTGTCGCGGCGGCTAACCAGACCTCTAGCAAGAAGCACCGCGAACAGCAACATAGTCGCCGCAAGCGGATAACAGGCAAGGGACAACTTGCCTTCGGACTCTTTGGTTCCACCCACTGCCTTTACCCAATCCACAGGAACCTTCGCCGAGTCGGCATCAGTCGGCAGCCAGACATAGACGCCCTTCGTCTGTGCAGCGAGGTCTTTCAACACATCCTCGTCGAGGGCGGTCTGAGATTTCTCGGGCTTACCGATCGGGTGCCAATCAGCGCGCTGGAGCGTGCGCGGGTCATAAACCGGCACCATCTGCGGTTGCGTGTCTCCGACTCCGACGACAACCACAGTCAAGTTCCCTCCACTCTGCTGCCGCAGTGCATCTAGCTCCGCGACAGTTTTCTGAAGGTCCTCCTGCCAATGCGCTTTATCGTCAGCAGATTTGAAGTCAGGCAAGCCGCCGTCCGAAAACAGCATGATTACTTGCCTTTTGCCAGGGTCAAAGTCTCGCCGCAAAGTGTCCAGTGCACACTTAAGTCCCTCGACATAGTCAGAGCCGCTGCCCGGGGCGCTGTTGATGCCCATCCAACCGGTGTCGGTCATGATGTACTTCAGTGTCGCATAGTCCTGGCAAAGCGGCGCTTGCGGGTAGCCATCACCAGTGTACGTGACGAGCCCAACCTTGTTGCCGGGAATCGTCTTGAACACCTGGTCGACAAACGTTCGCTTTGCCATCTGCAAACGACTGCCCCAAGGACCCAAGGGCGGCGCACCATCAGGAGTCGGCAAGACGAAGCGGTAATCTTCGCAAGCCATGCTTAACGACACATCGAACACCGCCACAACATGCAAACTGCCCTCAGGCAGAGTGATGGGTCTATTTGGTTGGAACGGCCCGGAGAGTCCGACGCAGGCAAAGAAAGCTGCGGACTGCCACCCGATCACCGAAAGCCAATGAGATATCGGCTTCGGCAGTCGCGTTGTGCGAGAAAGCAGCGCGTCGCTTGCGTAGCTGTTTCTGACAGCACACCGAATGCGGTGCGCGATGAAGCCGAGTGCGAACACGGCCAAAACCACTAGCGGCGACCAGATGACAAAACCTGGTCGCTCGAAGTGTATGTCTTGAAGTATTTGAAACATACAATGAGAAGTTGAGGTTACAGCGCGTCGCGCTCTTGTTTGCCCGCACCCGGCTGCGGCTGACGTTCGCGCCCGGGTTGTTGACCCGGCTGAGGCTGCCCTTGCCCGCCTCCGGGACCAGTTGCGTGTCCACCACCCTGCCCGCTCTTGAAGAGCTTCTCCAGATTGGACTGAGCCTCCAGCGCTTCGAGATAACGTCGTTGCGCGGCGGACAGATCAAGCCCTTCATAGCAGTTGCCGGGGTTTGACTGCAGTGACTTCTTCAAAGCATCGACTGCCTCTTTGCCTTTGTTGAGCTTAACGAGACAGTTTGCCTTGTGAAACAACGCCAGTGCCTCAAAGTCATTTCGCACTTTCGGCGAGATCAAACGAGCAAGCAGCGGGCGTTCGGCCAGCTTCTTGTGAATCGTCACGCTCTCATCGAAGAGCTTTATGGCTTGCAGAAGGTCGCCCTCCTGCATCGAAACAATGGCGTTATTGTAAACGCCGACTTGTGGAGCGGTCTGCGTCAAAAGCGCCGCACCGGACAAGGCGAGCGCCAATCCGGAAACAAGCGCCGTGGCACGCGCAAGCCGATTCCTCAGCGTCTTGAGCGCAAGTAGAAACAGAAGAGCGGCAAGCACACCGACAAACGCCATGGCGTCATATTCGGTGGCACTGCCTTCATGCAGGCGGTAGGCGATGACGCCGTCCAGAGAGAGGACTGCGACAGCCAAACCAACATAACGAATGATTTTCATAAGACATTAGAAGTTCTCGTTAAGTAGTGTGCACGCGACGAGCAACCCCGCAAGGCTGAGTGCCCCAAGCAGAATGAATTGAAACGTCACGTCCTTGAAACCCTCGATCGGTTCAAGCTCTACGGCCGACTTCTCGAGTTCGTTGATGCGCGCGAAGGCGCTCTTCATCGCTTCACCATCACCGGCCCACAGCACGGCATCGACCTTTTCGCCTTTGCTGTCGTGCCAGTTTTGCGGATTCACCGCTTCAACCAGCTTGCGGAGCGATTGAGTGCTTGCGTTGTCCAACTGTGTCTTGGCGCCGCAAACAAGCGCGAAGATGTGAATCTCCTGATTCTCCCTCTTCATTTGCTCGACAAGCGCTTGATGGCGCTCCGGGCTGATTCCGGCGTCGCCGTCGGAGACGAAGATGAGTACTCGCGTTTTGGCTTTCGCGAGCTTTTCCAGGTGATTGATCGTGGCTTGAAAGGCGCCTTGCCTCGGATTGTTCTGCGTCGGACCTTCGAAGTTAGTGCCTCCGCCTTGCTTAGACGTCGACAACTCCTCAGTCTTTCGCGAAACGACATTGAGGTCAGAACCCAGTGGCCACGCCCAATAAACATCGTCGTCGAAGGTGAAGAGCGCCGCTCGATCACCCTGGGGACGACTGCCGAGAAACTTGAACGCCGCATAGCGAGCCAAGTCGAACCGCCTCACATGATCGGCGGCGACCGTCGCTTGAGGTGCATCCGGGGGATACGGATAAAGCTTGGGGTACGCCTCGCGCATCGCCTTTTCCTGCTTGGCCAGCCCCTCGGCGAAAGCGTCGATTTCCTGACGAAGCTGCGGATTCTTGATGTCCGAGGCAAACATCGAACCAGAGCGATCGATACCGATCACGAAGTCGCGGGCATTGAGAGTGCGCCGCATCTCCTGATGCACGAGGCGAGGCTTCGTCAGCGCGATGCAGAACGATGCCCATGAAACCACCAGCAAGACGGCGACGAACACCCCGGTCCAATCGCGATTGCGTGTGGCTTTGTGAATGGAAGTCGACGTGTGCGCAAAGGCAATGCGCAGACGTTTTCTCAAAATAACGAGAGCCGGCGCAACCAACGCAAGCCAGAGCCAGTGCGGCTCCGTCAGACGCAAATCGGTCAGCTGGAAAAGAATTGTGAATATCATAAGCTGTTTAGTTGAGGTCACAAATTGTGATACCAGTGGCAAGGGTTCTTAGAATCCTGCTCTCCAATCCACTGGACGTCGTCTTGCGCCAACTCTTCATTTAGCACAGGATAAAGCGACCCCGGAGGTCGCATGAAGAGTCGCGTGTCTACAGTTTCTTTTTCTTGCGAAGTTGCTGTTGCGAGTCGCTTGCCGGACATGTCTTTTAGTTCGCAAAACTCGTCGAACAAAAGCGAACGAGTCTTGCCCCCCACCCAAGTTTCAATTGGCAGCCCTGACTCCGAGTCTTCAGGCCAACTCGACACTTTGGGAAACTCAGCCAATTCTTCCTGCCGTTCCACCTTCGTGACTGAAACCTCGTCACCAAGATCATCGACAAAGAAGCGCCGAACAAGCTCCGTGTTCTTGAACTGTCCGACAATTTCAAGCGTAAACTCCTCGCCATCTGCATTGTCGGTTCGCCCTGCTCGCCACCACTGATAGTGACTCGCGATGCTGCCCTTGCCGTAGAAGAATACCAAACGCCCGGCTTCCTTGCTGCCGTTCATTGCGCCCGTTCCACCGGCAAGCGGCTGAAGAGGGTCGATTGTCTCGCCTTCTTCGGCAAACGCTTGGTGGCAAAGACGAACCGTTCCGGCGGCATCGAAACAGTCGATCCACACCACTTTCGGCTCGGGTTCAGAACCTTCCGAAGACTCGTTGTCGACTTTACTCCTGCGCACAAGCACGACTGAGTCTCGGGTGCCGTCGACGCGAAGGCAAGTGATCTCCCAAGAACCATCCGGGTTTCGCTGCGATTTAAACGCCTGCCGACCGCTTGGGAGGTAGTCTTCGTCGCTCCAGCGCCCGTCCGGTGACGCGCGCCGAACCATTCTCAGACTGCCATCAAGGCGATACGCCTTGCCCAAAAGCACGGTCTTTCCATCCTCTGCAAACTCAGCCTCGCTCTTACGAACAGGCGCCAATGCGCCAGGCTGACTCGGGTAATCCTCGAGAGTTGCCGCCACTGTTCCATCACTTCGATAAATCACATGCGCGTAACCGCCGTCCGGATACGGAAAGTGATGCTCGACGAGGTGCCCTTCAAAGTCATATACCTTGCGCACCAGTCCAAGCGGAGTCAGCTCTCGCTGCTCCGTATTGAGAACTTGCACCACAAGCGTCCGCTCCTGCCGAGGCTTGCATGCAGCCAGGGCAAGGCAGCAAGCCGCCAAAGGCAGCCACAATGCCAATAGTTGTTTCATAAGAAAAGATGTTGTAGGTCGTACTGCAAGCAATTCGCAGCGCGCCCAGGTTTGTAGTTAGAAAAGAGCTGTCCGTTAGGTTTTGCGGTTGGTTGGACACCTGCGTGTTTTCATGTGTGAATGCAAAACGAATGTTCTCAACGTACCAGTAAAGCTCATGACAACCCAGCAAAAACCATGCCCTGCTTGCGATTTAAGGCATTTCGGGGTCTCGCTAGAAGCGAGCGCTCGGCTTGGCGCAACTCGCGTGAATGATTACCACAACGGTCGCACCGCCTAAAGCAGCAAGGTAGGTCCCTTAAGTCCAATTTGATGAGGTTCTTGGTTTTATTGTTGCAAAAAATAGATTCAACTTATAGTTGCCAAGATAGACTTATCAGAGCCTCAAAACAACGCTACAGATAGGCTTTTAGCCTTTTTAGAACTATTACGCTGTTTCGAAATTACCAGCGGCCTGCAACACTTTCTTGCAGCGGTCAGGTTCTGCAACCAAAGTAAGAATCAAGATTTAGAAGCGGGGCAGCTTTTGATCGGCCACTTCAGCAAGTTGGCTGACGACTAGGATACTGCCGCGCTTGCCTGCAAAAGCAGCAACGCCGCCGTAAACCAACAGCCCCAAGAATCCGAAGGTCGCCCCCAACCACGCCAGCCAAGACGCAAACTCAACAAATCCCATGTAGGGAATGACACTGCAAATGCTCGTACACACCCACATAAGCGCGCACAAAGACATGTACATGGCAGCAATCACCAGACCCTGCAATGCATGATGCTTCAAAAACTTGTCATCACGAGCCACTTTCAGAAGGATGACGCCGGCAACGATGTTAATGGCGCATACCGGAACATAACACAAGGCAGCCGCGATGTTCGGCTCTACAGGCAGTTTTGCGACCTGATTTTCGACTTGTGTTACTGGCATTTCTTCCTGACGTTGCATACTTTCTCCTTCCAAACAAATTTGAATTGCTGCGTTGACCTTCAAGGGGTAAGACGGCGCGCGCCGAAAAATTAGGGGGGGTTTGAGAGTTCCAAAACTATTTAATCAACAAAGCGGGCATGTAGAAGCATAGGAATTGATAGTGTTAATGTTTCAGATGGAACCACTCAAACGATCTGAACCCATTGAAGTCGACGAACAGATTGAGTTGGTCGAACATTTCAATGGAGACAACCAACAAGCGGACACATCCGAAGTTGCGGCAAACCCGCAAAAGACGCCTGCCAACTCCACCGAAGGAGCAGAGGACCACCCTGCAGTTCAGCCGGATGTGAAACCCGAAGCAAGTGCGAAAGCCACTATAAAATCGAACAAGAACCTGCCGTCGGAATCTCCACAAGAAAAGGTCCAAAGCGTCGGAAACAGCATCTTCTTTCTGCGTGTCGGGGCAGCTTTTTTCGACGCCGTCGTCATCGGAATTTTGGCAATAGGCTGGTTGTATTTGAGCACCGCAATCTGGCAGATTTCATTGTCTTGGCGAGCCGGAATTCCTTGGTTCCCGGAGTACGTGCTTACTTTAGTGTCACCGTATTCGGTGACCTACACATGGATGATTGGCGTCGGGTCCGCGCTTTGGCCGGTAGTATCGCCGATGATCGGGCTTGCCGCTGCAGTAAGCGCAGGCAACTTGAGATTGATGAATCCTGAGTCTTACTGGCTTGCCATCTGCAACGTGTGTCTGGCACCCATCGTGTTGGATGCTTGCTACAGAATATTGATGGAGAAGTCGCCCCTCAAAGCGACGCTCGGCAAGCGGCTCTTAGGAATCCACATAACCGAAGCAAACGGAAACGCCCTCTCGCTTCCTCGTGCAGTCTGGAGATACATTTGCCGCGCTCTGAGCCTCGGACCTTTCTGGATCGGCTTGACCTTTGCTGTCTTCAACAAAGAGCGCCAAGTCATTCACGATCGCATGTCAAAGACTCAGGTGTGTTCCAACCTGGCGCCCGCACATATCCAAAAACGCGCGCCCTATGCCTTTCTTGTTAGTGGATTGTTCTTTGCATTCGTCGCCAACGTGTGCTTCCCCGCCGTGCTTTCTAGCAGCCAATCAATGGTTCCGGAGGGAACAAGAGAATATTTTGCCGATCTGGCAAAGTGCAATCACTTGGTCACTCAAGAACGGTGGAACCAAGCATTAGCATTGCTTGAGCCACTTGTGGCAGAGCACCCGGACAACGTGCAAGCTCACATACTGCTCGGCGTGACCTTACAAGAACTTGGTGAATTCGCTCGGGCCGCCGATCAAGCAAACAAAATCCTCAAACTCGACCCCTATTCCTCCACCGGCTATTGCCTGCGTGCCAAATCACTGGAAAAGCTAGGGAAAACCGAAGAAGCCCTGAAAGACTACACTGCGGCCGCAAACCTGAACCAGAAACATCTAGATTCACGCATGCACCGAGCAATACTTCTGAATGAGCTGGGCAGGCCCAACGAGGCTCTGGCAGACGCAAAACAAGCAGTTGCACTCAACCCTGAAAATGTGGATGCACAATCGACTCTCGCCACTACTTACGCAAAATTGTGTCGGTGGAGCGAGGCAATACCCCCTATGCAAATCGCATTCAATCAGAGTACGGGAAAGAAACGGCGCGAGTTTCTCCATCAACTGGGAATCATCCAATACAATGCCGCTAACTACCGGGATGCAGAAAGAAGCTTCGCCCTAGGCTTCAAGCTTGAGAATCCAAATGCAGTTGAACTCAGGGCAGAAAGCAAGCGTTACATCGCTGAATGCGAGGTGATGCTTAAGGACTGGACAGCAGCCGGAAGCGCGATAGATGCGGCTCTCAAATTAGCTCCGAACAAAGCGACCTACTGTTATCTGAGAAGCTGCATCAGCTATCTGAACAGCGATCTGAATGCGGCAAGAACGATGGCAAAAGAGGCACTGGATAAAGGGTTGCGGGACCCGAGCGAAGAAACGCAGCGGGCGATTTTGAATGCAATTTTGGAACCTAATTCAAAGGTCTCGCTCGACAAGTTTGACGCCGCACTCAGCCGCTGGCCGACCATGCGAGAACTTCCTCTTCTGCGCGAGAAAGCGGATGCCATAGCGAAAAGTTAGGGCGAAAAGTGCCCTAACTCAAAAGCTGAAATTAAGGTACTAGACCGGTCGACTAGTTTTCCGGTAAAAAAAGGAAAGCGGGGCCCTGCTCCACAATTGTGGTTTGCAGGGCCCCGCCGCCTTTCTCGCAACAAATGTCGCGCAGAAGAGTTACTTCTTCGCGGGTGCCGGCTCAGTCGCAGCAGGAGCTTCGACCGGAGCCACTGGACTGGATGTATCGACCGAAGTCGAGTCCTCGTCCTTCTTGGTCTTCACCGGCTGGCTGAACGTCGGCGGAGGATTCTTCGCCGCGTCGGCCTTGATCCAGTTGGCGACAGCAGTGCCATCCGGAGCGCCCCAGCCAGTGGGGTGATCCCAGTTCGGGCCGGTGTTGTAACCAGGTCCGCGGTGATCGCCGTTGTTGCCACTGGTCACGTCGTAGAACAACTTGCCGTAGTCGGCAGAGTTGCCCATGCGATAGATGGTCTCGTTGGCGAGACCGAGACGTCCGCCGGCGTTCTCGACGGAGAGCGCCCACAGGGCCGCCCACATCGGAGCCGCAGCGCTGGTGCCACCAACCTCACCCCACTGCCCTTCCACGTAGATGGCATAGCCGGTCCACGGGTCAGAGACGAGCGAGACGTCAGAGCTCATGCGCATGTCGCCGGCAGGAACACCGTTGCCGTTGTTCCACGTCGGACGCTTGTGGTAAGCGGAGATACCACCGCCACCGCCAGTCCATGCGCCTTCCGAAGTGCGCTTGCCGCCCGACGCGTAAAGCGTCGTGCCACCAACTGCGGTGATGTACGGGTCCGAAGACGGGTAGTCCACGGACAGCATCGGCTTCTTCGTCGGGCAGTCGTAGGCACCGTCGTCGCCGGCAGCGGCGAACATAGCAATGCCCTGAGCAGCACCCTGCTTGAAGATGGCCTGTTCCGTCAGCATCTGAGCCTTGCCCGTACCGTCTTCGCACAGACCCCAGGAGACTGACATGATGTCAGCCTTGTTGTCGGTGACGATCTGGTTGAACACGAGCGTGAACGTCGTGAACTTCGGGTCGTTGCCCATGTACATCAGGATGTCGGCACCGGGAGCCTGGCCCGCGACCATCTGCAGGTCGAGAGTGGTTTCGCCGTTTACCTTGTTGGGGTTGCCGCCGACGTAGATGTTTACCACCTGGCCCGTGCGCTTGATGCCGAACTGCTTGTAGTACTCGTCCATGTCCTTCTGGTCGTAGTTCTCAGCAGTGGCGACGGCGATCTTGACGCCCTTACCCGACAGAGTCGTGGTGGCATTCTTGTTGTTGGCGTTGGGGTAGTTGTACACCTGAGCCAAATCCTGGGGCGTGTAGCCGCTCACGAACGCCTTCGGCGCCGGCTGCGGGCTACGGCGCATCATGCTTTCGAACTCGGCGAAGGTGTTGAGACCAATCACCGACTGCACGATGCCTGCGAGGTTAGACGGAACGCTCGGATCCTGGGCGTTGGAGAAGTAGGTCTTCTTCACGCCGGCAGGAGACGTCCACGTGTACTCGTTAATGGTCACGCCGAACGCAGCCTCGAGCTGAGAGACGGTGCCCTCGGCCTGGATGAGCGTGCGGTTGGGGGTAACCGAAACCACCCGGATGCCGTTCTTCCCGAGGAAGGCGACAACCTGGTCGACATCAGCGTGCGTCGGCGAATACCGCTGCGCGAACTGGTCGGGAGTGATGTAACGGCGATACTGAGGCGACGCCGGATTCGCCTGCTCCGCAAGGAGCTTGTTGAGCTCGTCAACATTGCGCAGCTGGAGACCGACCACGATGGTCAGACGGTCTTCGGGGTTGGCATGCTTGTTGAGAGTCGAGTTGTTGACGGCCGCCGGCGTGTTGCCGGACAAAACGGCCTTGCCACCAAAGAAACTGAAATCGCCCGTCGCGAAGATGAGCGTAACGAGGGCAGCCACCACAGCCAGAAGGCCAAACGTGATGAGCTTGCGTTTTGACTTGTTCTCCATTTTGGATATCTCCAGGAGTCACAAGACGAGAGCCTGTCAAAGGGCTCTCGCTGCGTATTTTTGTGAATTTGTACGAAAAGAGGTTTTTCTCGCGCCACCACCATTGGTGTTCACGAGCAGACTCCGACTCTCACCGTGAGAGCCGGAGCCCTGAAAATCCTAAGATAAGCTTCGACTGCCCGATTACTGGAAGTTGCGAATGTCGGAGCTCGTGGGGTCTTCCCACGTCGGCTCGACCTTCCAGGAAGCATCTACGGGTTCGGTGATGCCTTCCGAGGCATCGTGATTCTTGGTCGCGGTCACTTTGCCCGCAGCGTCCAGCGTCTCTTCACGCTCCAGCGTGCCGTCCCAGCGGTAGTACCGCGAAGACGACTTCACGCCTTTGGTGTACGAGTGAGCCTCGCTCACACGCGTCGAGTAGCTGAACTTCACTTCACGCGACAGCGTGGCGCCATCGCTCTCGTACTCCTTGAGAGAGTCGAGCGTGAAGCTGCGATAGTACGGGCTGGAGTAACCACTCCAGATCTGCACGTACTGCTTCGTCCCATCGGCACGATTCACCTGAATCTCCATCTTATTGGAGAGAATGGTGCGCACCTGAGCAACGTTGCCGTTCGTGCCGTAGTACGTGATCTCGATGGGCTGGCTGTAATAGCCTGCCGTACCGAGAGTCTTCGACTTCGCCCAGAGGCTGCCGTCTGCTCGCCAGTATGTGGCGGTCGCGTTACCGGCGGAGTCTCTGTTTTCGAGCGAGTGCAAGCGCTTGCCGTCTACGCGATAGCGCTTGGTTTCGGTGGAACCGTCAGCGTTGAACTTCTTCTCCGCGTCGAGGGGGCCCTGAACGCGGAAGGTTCGCTCCATCACAACCGTGGTGCCGTCGGAAGCGAACTCAGTCTCTTTCTCGAGCTTGAGCGGTCGAGAAGACTGGTAGAACTTCTGCTTCTTGCTCGTGGAGCCATCCTGACGGAAGAATTGCTTCTCCGTGTTGCCATCGCGATAGTCGATCTGCAACTCGATCAGGCGGGAGCCATCGGGCGTGTAGGTGGAGATTCGCTGAAACTCTCCAGACGACTCAGGCCGAAGTTCAACTTTGACGATGTTCTTCGGCTGAGACGGGGCGGGTGGTTGGTTGGGCGGGTTGTTGTTGTTGCCGGACTTCGAGTCGCAACCAGCGAGCCCGAGCAACAGTAACCCACAAAAGGAAACGATAGAGATGCGCTTGAGCGCACTCCGTAGGCTAGATGTGAGCATATGTTGTCACTCCGGGAAAACTTTCCCAAATTGAGTGCCACCGGAAGTGGTGACACAAAGCAGGCGGCGGTTCACTCACCAGTCGGTGAAGGAACCGCTCGCCTTAGAATCAAGAAACGTTTCGTAAGCGAGCGCTTACTTCGTCGGACCGGGGCAGGCGCCGCCGTTCATGCGCTCCAGCTCCTTCACGCGCTCGGGAACCGGCGGGTGCGTGAGCTGCAGACTCTTCCACCAGGCGACGATCTTCTGCCACAGCGTCTTCGGCTTCGGCTCCTCAGCCAAAGCGTCGAAGAGCGGGTCGATCGTCATCATCGGGCGAATCGCTCGCATGAGTTCGGATTCGCGCCCCTTCGGCGGACGGTTCTTCTCGACGTAGGCGACCAGCTTCTTTAGAGCAGCCGCCAGGTCGCACGGCTTACTCGTCATCATGGCACCGGTCGCATCAGCGCCGGACTCACGAGCACGAACAACGAAGAACTGCACCAGACGCGTCATGCGCCCAGTAATCTGGAAGATGACCATCATGATGATCCACTCCAGAATGCCGGTGAAGAAGCCCTTCTTCTGCGGGTTCATGCCGAAGGTCTTCTTGAAGATGGAGATGCTGCCCATGAGAAGGCGAACACCGCTGTCCACGATCATGAAGAACATCATCGACAGAATGGACAGGAAAGAGTTGATGCCCACGTCGTAGTTTTTGACGTGCGCAAGCTCGTGCGCGAACACCGCCTCGATCTCATCGTCGGTCATGCCGCAAAGGAACAAGCCCTTCGTGGCAGCGACGACCGCTTTGCGGTGAATCGGGCCGGTGGCGAACGCGTTGGGAAGCGGGTTGTCGGAGATGTACACCGGCGGCTTGAACTTCAGCCCGCTCTTGGCGTACACACGATCGACGATGTCGATGAGCCGCTTGTGCTCAGGAATGTTGGGGTCAGCCGGGACGGATTTGGTCATCTTCAGCGCGACCTGCGCACTGAACCACCACATCACGATCGGCACGACGTACCAGAACAGGCCCCAACCAAGCTTCCATTCGTAGGAGAAATTAAAGACCGCCAGGGCACCGAGGACGAGACCGCCCATCATGAGGTAACCCAGGATAGTTTTGAGCCAGGTTTCGAGCATCCGGCGACGAATCGCAGGAGACTTCGGATCCTCTGGCCCAACAACACGATGACGTGCCATTGTTGACCTCCTGTGAGGTTTTTTGCGAATGAGACTTGGACTTAACCGCTAGCAGAGCACCGCAGGCGATACCAAACGCGAACAGAGAAGATCAACCGCCACGGCTAAATACTCCGTGTGATCGAAAGCTATCGCGTTGAACGCTCAATTACAGTGCTTGTTAGGTCTAAAGCCCAAAGAAAAAAACTAGAAAGGAACTTATGAAAGTTACGGCTCTTTCACATCTCTTTTCAATTAAGGAAACTTGAAATCTTTCTCTCTAGAGGCCTTTAAAGGGCCATTTTCTTGTTTTCAAGAAGCACTAGCCATGCCAAGACTCCAGAAAGGCAGTGAAATCAAACAACAATGGGAGTTCTCAAGCACCCAACTTTCGAGCATCCAAAATCAAGTAGCCTATAGCGAAGCTAGGCAAGGAATGGCTGCCAAGCACCGCTCTCTTCGCTGCTTGCGGTACGAGAATCCGCTGAAGGAACGGCTTGCAAGAGGTACATGCCAAGGTATGACCCACAGTCATAGGTTGTCCAAGTCAAGATATAACCCACGGGCATAATTTCAGTGCCCCGAACCCAAGGTATGCCTTAGGAGCAGCCCCCTTAAGCGCAGAATCGGGAGTGCGAGTCTGTTACGTCATTGTTAGATTGCACCGCCACAATCGCACTACACCCCGCCAACTCAACTCAGTCGACACCCCAGACGTTTTTCTCAGAGGTGTAAGCATGTTTTTCCAGGGTTTTCACAGAGGCGCACAAGATGCGACTGACTCCGGCTCTACTTCCAAAGCTCAGCCACCGTCAGGATTTGATGCATCCGAGTACCAAAAAGGCAAACCACATCGACTATCCATGGCAGAGTTTCTCGACAAGGCAGAAGCGCTATTTGACACGCTAGACAAAGATGAAGACGGTGTGCTGCGCTATGACGAACTGGCAAAAGCCGTCGAAGATCCGCAGAACAAAGGCGAAACCGCACAGACTATTGCGGCTCTCTATTGGAACAGAAAGAACATTCGAAAACAGGACGACGATGCAACCTGGTTTCTAGACAACGATTCAAAAGGCATTACCAAAGACGATTTGAAAGAAACTCGCGCACTTTTCAATGAGAAACAAATCGAACAAAACTCATACTCTCTCAAGGCCCTTTCATCTCACGACACAGACGCAGACGGCATTCTCTCGAAAGGTGAACTTGAAACTGCGGTCAAATCCGGGAAGCTTCCGGATGATGAAAAGAAACTGTTCCAATATTACATAAACAATGATGATCCCGAAGATCCAGTCAAAGTCAGCGATGTACTCACTTACTTCGTAAAGAACGACATGGGTGACAAAAGCGATCAGTTCCTCAACGAAATTGATCTGGTTCTTACTCGCACTCACGAGGCCCAATCCATCGGCATATCGTCGTTGTTTGGAGAAGGAGAGGATGCCGAAAAGAAAAATGTTGGAATCTATGGCATCGAACAAGGCTTAATGGGTGACTGCTATTTCGTTTCAACACTCGCAGCGATCGCTCAGACCAATCCCCAATCGATCAAAGACATGATCTGCGAAAACCCTGATGGTTCCTTCACTGTTACATTCCCAGGCGACACCGACGAACCAATCACAGTTCAACCAATAACCGAAGCAGAACGCGGAATGTTTCTCGGGGCCGCCGACAAAGGGACATGGGCGCCGATCATCGAAAAAGCATATGGAACATATTGCCAAAAGAAACTGTTTAGACGGGAAATCTTCACCAATTGGAGCGGTGGCAACCTTCCGTCCGAAGGCGCCAATGGCGGAGGACATCGCCTTGCACATTTGATTCACCTGCTGACGGGAAAAGATTCCGATCAAGACTGGCTCGCAAACCCAACTCCACTGCTTCATTGGACTCCGACCAGCCTGGGCAACGAGGATCGAATGACGAAAAGAAAACTTGAAGAGACTGTAGGCAAAGATTTGCAAGAGAAAACTGCCGTGGTTGCTTGGCAAAAGAACTGGAAAAGCACCGGAATCTCGGACGTGACAAACCACGTCTACAGCGTCCTAGACTTCGATCGCGATGGTGCAAATGGTGGAACCTTGACGCTCTATAATCCATGGGGACACAAGGAAAAAGTTACATACGAACAGTTCAAGAAGCGCTTTATGTCGGTTGCTTATCAAACAGAGAAATAGAGAAGAAGACCAATTCGAGCCAGCCGCAATGTACCGATTCAGGTTCGCAAACGCGTATGTTTCCCCGTTGGGTCGGATTTACAAGCGAGACTTGTTACGGGCGCGCCAGAATCGCTTGCAGGCTGCAATACACGCTCTCTAAGTTAAGTCATCAATTCCACTTCGTTATCATCGAGGCCGCCAAAGACAACATCATCAATTGAACTAAATTTCGTTGTCTCCTCGGTGTTTCGAACGCACCACGCAAGGTTCCTCCCTGGGACTTTTCGTGGGGCGAGATCCAACTTCCGCAAGGATTCATATGTTATCGTCGCCAGTCGAAGACAGCATCTTCATGATTGCAACTGTCATTGCAGTCGTGACGGTTTTGTTTTCGCTTGTAGTCAACAGTCGTTCGGTTCTGAGTTTTTTCGTCAATCTTGTGATTTATGCCGGCTACTTCGTCGCGCACATCTACCTCGGACTAAGATTCGGAGCACTGGCAGCTCTTTGCTGCGCGCTTCTTGGTTTGATCGCTTCCGCCATCTACGGCGTAGCTCTGGACGACAAAGAAGCACAGTAATGACTCGTTGATTCGCCAAACCGCAAGGATAGCATCACACCCGGGCGAAGCCGGCACCATGGATGGTGCGGCTCGTCTTTGCACAAACTACTTTTCGAGGACTATATGGACACGCAAATCACTGTTCCTGCCGATCAAGCCGCCCGTCCGCGCCGCACCTTTCGCGAGCGCACCGCCGGGCTGATGGACCACATTCTGGCAAAACTGGACATGGGTGACACCACCACTCGCCACGAGAACCAGTACCTGAAGATCGCCAATCTGATCGGCGCCACCGACAAGATCATCGATGCCTTCGCCGCAGACCCGGACGCCAACACCATCTCCGGTCCGAAAGCGCGCTTCGTTTTCGAAGCCGGCGAATGGGATCAGACCGTAACGCTGCAACGGATCGCTCGCGAGCAGAACGTTTCGTGCACGATCGAGCTGACGGGCAAGCACACGGCGGTCGACCTGACCGGCGCCGAACGTACCGCCGTCGCCAAGTTCATTAACGAAGCGATCAACCACGCGGTGACCGAGCTGAGGAACAACGAGACCTACGAGTCGGCATGATTAGCCGATTCTAGATAATTAGACCGAAACGCGGACGATCCATTGAGGACCTCAAATCCTTGATGGTTCGCCCGCTTTCCGTTCTTCAATTTTTTTTGAACGCGTATTACTATCTTCTACAGTAGATTAAGCGCAAAGACCAAGAATCCAGAATGGGAGCCAGTTTTAATGGCACCAGCTGTTTCTTGGCGGGTATGAATTATGGATGAGGAGATGGTGCTGCCTGTGGGATTCGAACCCACGACCCTGGGTTTTAGAGACCCGCGCTCTACCGCTGAGACGTAAGGCAGCATAGAACTTCCAGGCCCCGCGCTCGGTGAGGAGACGCGAGGCCCGGAAGGGAGAGATGACGCAGTTACGTGAAAATTCTTGTCACGAGCGCGTCACCTATTCCTAGGTTTTGCGCTCGTTCAGAATGGACAAGATTCGCTTGCCCATTTTGTCGAGATGTTTCCACTTGATCTTGAAGCCGGTGGACTCGATGCCACCGAACATTCGAGCATTGCTGTGAATCTCGCACAGTCCCGTCAAAAGAAGAGAAATCGCTTCCTTGCGGTTTGCGAACTCTTCGATTCCGTCGGACTTGAGCAAGTGAATGTCCATGTCCATGCCGATCAGCTCCGCGATTGCAAGAGCCTCTTCCGAGCCGTCGGAGCATTCGAGCCACCGCTGCTTGGAGATTTGAGCATGATTCGGGAAGTGTTGCTTACCGCTTTCATCGACTGTTCGACACAGGGGCTTACCGCAATCGTGGTAGATCTGGTAAGTCTTGAGCGTCTCGAAATCGAGAAGGAGACTCGGGATGATCGGATCGTAGATCCAACCGGGGAGTCTCCAATTGTGGGTCAGCGGCTTTCCGTTGATCAGGTGATCGTACAGGTCACAGAACCATTCATGAATGCTAAGACCATGTTCGAGAACGTTCATGTCCTCGAACTGGAAACACGTCAACATCGGGGCTTCGAGCTTCTTGAAGTCGCATACCTACGACATGATTTTCTCCTTTGGAGTTTGAGTGTTAACGCAGACCCGGACTCCGAAAGGAGACCAGGTCCGCGGCCAACATGTTCACTAAAGCTCGAGATTTCTTGGTCGCGAACTCCAGCAAAAATGCCGAGTGTGCAAGCCTACTTGGAGGCTCGCGGGGGCGTCAGGATGGCGGTCACGATGCCCAGGACGGCACCAGCACCCACCGTCGGCCAGAAGCCGAGCAGCGCCAGACCCGGGAGGATCCAGGCGACGCCGGCGATGGCGAGCGAGTAGATGAGCGTGCCGAGGGCGAAGTTGAACGTCATCAGACCGAGCCGGCCGCCGGCAGCACCAGCGAGAACGGCGCCGAAGACACCGACCGTGGCGAGGGCAGGCAGCAGAGCGATGGTGGCGAAGAAGCCCACAACGCCGACCAGAAGGGCAGCGAGCAGACCGGTACCGACACCGCCGGTGAACGTCACCAGCCCGAGGGCAGGCAACGCGAACATAAAGAGCAGCACTTTGGCTGCAAAACGGATCAGACCCATGATTTGTTTCTCCAATTGTCTCGGTGTTAGATGTGCTGCAATCGCGCGGCACAATTCCGACCCACCAACCGAGATGCGAGTCGGGTTTCCCAACTCCGTCAACAGCAACAAGACCAGCTCTCCCGTACTCGCAATGCGAGCTTTCGAGCTATTTCAGCCGAGGGGAATATTGGCTGGATTCTTGCGCTTGTATAGACCGGAATTGAAGGGGAAAAGAAACATCAGCAGCCTATATCCGGCACGTGGCAAAGACAATCATCACGTATGTTCCATTACAAATTTACTGAAACTTCTAAAACACGCTCAAGCTCCGTGAAGCCTCAACTGATCAGGACTTTCATCAGATCAAAAACCAAATTGTTATATGCAATATAAACTAGCGCGACTTGCGCAGGCGCGGCAAAAACCCGACAGCAACAGTGATTTGCGCCTCTTAAATGAGCGGGCGCTAAGCATGTTTCATTTAGATTTTTGGGAACGGTTGAAAGCAATTGAACAGTTTAAGAAACAAAATTCGGTGCGCAAAATACGACGGAACATCGTGTTTTTTACATAGGCGAATCCAAAAACCCGCCACATACTGAGACTGGAAACATGTCCCTCCCTCTCTCCTCCAACAACATGCCTGAACCATGGGCTGAAATTAGCCGTCAGCTTGACGCGAATTCACGCGGTCCAACATCGCAAAATGATGTTGGAGAAAAGCTCCTTGAAAGCATCCGACAGCCGCTGCCTGAGACACTTTTACGGGGAGCGAGCGAACGAACGCGCGAACACTCGACCGAGGCAGACTCCGCCATCACAAACGGTGCTACACAAAGCCTGACGGAGACGGTTCAAACACTAAGAGATACGGCACAGCGTCTTCATGACGCGAAGGCTCCGGAATTTAAGAGCGACAAGAACTTCCGGCGCTTCAACGAAAACATGGAGTTGTTGCAGAAAAGAGCCCGAGCCGCCGGACTGCCTGACTCCGAGGTGGCAAGCACACTCACCCAAGTTCTTCGACTCTTAGAACCGAAGCAAAGTAACACCGCCCTTGGTGAGAAAGAACGGATGATACTTGCTCAACAAGTATTGCAACAGGCAGCAACTCCTTCAGAGAGCGTCGGTCTCGGCAAACACTATACTTGTTCGGCGCAGGCTGTGGAAGAACGCATCTACATTCACCTGCCGTCGAAAGCGGCAAAACTCGTGGCCGACATCGCATTGAACAATCAATTCACCACTGCTGACGGTACCATAATCACTATCGATGCGGAGAGCCTAAAGCCCGATGAAGAGTCAAAAGTAAATCCTCCCTTGTCCGATCAAAGAAGCTACGCGAGCCATGTTTTTGCTTTGACGGCACTGAATGTTCATTGGAACCGAGTGACCGAAGACCCCACAGGGAAACCTACCGAAAAAGGAGCCTTCCGCTTCGCCCAAATGCCGAAGAACCGCGGCGACCGGTACAAAGAGGGTCAGGGGTTCTTCGATCGCGGAGAACGCTTGCTCGACATGCGAACTACACCCCCAAGCATCATTTACGACGGTCCGCTCATTGATGTTTCGTCTCTTCCTGATGTGTACAACCAGATTACAGGAACCAATGACAGCGGCTTCGCGGTCGAGAACAAAGCGCGTTGCGCAGAACCGAGCGTCTGTGTCGACTCAACAGAAAGTCTTCAATCTGTTTTGATGTCCGCCAAAAACAGAGGTGCCTTCCCCCTCTTGTTGCGGGTTCACACCGGCAATGACGGATTTATCGATGCAGACACTACGGGCGTCTGGCACGTGGTCAACATTTTGGACTTTAACCCGGAAAAGAAAGAAGCGTTCATCAGCGATCAAGCAGGCAAGCGCTGGGATAAGTTTATGAAAGTGGACAGGCTGTATCGCGGCACCCTCGACCCTCCAGTGCGGTTCCGCCCAAATCTTCCACCTTTTCAAAATCCAAATCAGAGCCGCAAGTAAGGCCAGGCCCATAGCCAATCTCCGCACGTTCTGATTTTGACTTCATCATATGATCTTGTTAGAGAGAAATTTGATTGAACCTAGCGTAGCAAGGCCAATTAGAAGACAACTTTAATAACAAAGGACTGAAACAGTTATTGATCCTGGTGTTTGAGTTAGCCTAGGGTTCCCAAGTCTACTTTCTCAGCATATTTCGATCTAGAAAAACCAAAACGGTGATCTCCGCCTTTTGCAGACACTTTTGAGCGACCTTTCGGTTGCTTGAAGAAGTTCGCGCAGAAGAATCGCCGTGTTTTTGGAGGCTCCGATGACATATGTGCTGATCACGATAACGCTTATGAGTTGGGGCATTGCAGGCATCTTCGACAAGAAAGCTGTGGCATCGAGCTCACCCAAAAGCGTGTTTTTGGCATTTCATTTCTTCAGTATCCTGATGGCCGCAGGGCTACTTTTCGCTCTGCCAGCCGTCTACGGCGAGTGGCAGCTATCGCGCGGCGTTCTCTTCTGGGAGGGTCTCAACGCCATCGCCGCGCTGATCGCGCTTGTCGCCTACTTCTGGGCCATGAGCAAGGCTCAGGCGAGTTACGTGCTCGGCATTACTGCTGGGTATCCGATTGTCAGCCAGCTTCTTGCAGTGCTGATTTTGCACGAGCCGCTCTCCGCAAGTCGCGTGATAGCAGCCGTGCTGGTCAGCCTCGGAGTGGCTGCGATTGGATACTCAGCATCGACCGAACAGAAACAACTGACGAAACGTGACCGCGTTTTGGTGGCTGCAGCCATCATTGTCACGACAGTGTTTTGGGCCCTTCTGGGTATCTTCGAGAAGCAGTCGCTGTCTTACGCCAGACCGTTAGAAGCGTACCTGGCTCTCTCGATTTGGAAGTCACTGCTAGTGGTGGCAGCCCTGGGTTGGTTTCTGCTCAAGAAGCAGCCACTCGGACTGTCGAATCGGGCGACGTGGAGGTTTTCGTGGTTGTCTGCCGCTTTAGCGGCGGCCGGCAATCTCGGATTTATCTTCGCGCTCACCGGTTCTGACGCCAATTACCTCATCGTCATGACGTCCGGATATCCGCTCGTCATGTACCTGGCAGCTGTGTTCTTCCTCAAAGAAAGGCTCAGTTTTTTGCGAGCGCTCGGCATCGCCTTGATCGTCGCTGGCGCCGTTGCAATCGAGGTTTTGTAAACAATTCGAATCGCTCAGCCAGAAAGCGCCACCCGGCTCTCAGCCAACTTTCTGGGTCAGGCACAAAAGGAACCGCATGAAAGACACAACCGAAACAGCAAATGCTGGTGCGCCCGATCTGCGCAAGCATCTGCTCGTAACAGCCCTGGCATCGTTGAAGCCGCAAATCACGCTGCTCGACGCTTGCCTGGCGGCAAACCGAATCGACTGGGCAAACGAGACCGTCGTCACCATCCGCTCCATCGCGGACAAGGCACTCGGTGTACCTTTGCCCAGTTCAGCCGAAGGAACAGGCGAAGCCGGAACGAAGACGACCGCTCGAAAGCGTCTTCCTCCTCCGACTCCCGATCAGATCGCTGAAGTCGTGCGTTCAATGATTGGCTCGCAGCCGCTCGCCGGCTTCGATGGGCCGCTCGTCGCCGTCTCCTTCAACGGTCACCACCTCAAGGTGGACAAGGCCGAGTCCATGTACGTCCCGATCTTGGAGATCGTGAAGCGCGCACACATCGTCATGGTTCAAGAGACCAACGTCGATGCATTGCGCGTGATCGCCAAGAAAGCGGGCTACGGGCTCAACGTGAGCCACCGAAACAACCGCGAACAGGCCAACGGAATTC
The DNA here is from genome assembly GCA_964478655.1 of uncultured Candidatus Obscuribacterales bacterium. Classification (GTDB taxonomy): domain Bacteria; phylum Cyanobacteriota; class Vampirovibrionia; order Obscuribacterales; family Obscuribacteraceae; genus CAYZJR01. The sequence continues at coordinate 28,957 of CAYZJR010000038.1, read as the reverse complement.
TCTTCCACCCGCGGCTGCAGTGGCTCGGCGATGCGCCCTACTACCACGACTACCTTCTGGAAGTGCCCGGTCATCCGGAGTATAAGGTCACGCTGCGTCCCGCTCTTCAGCGGCGCGTGAAGGACCTCGTCACAGGTTTCGTTTTCGACGTACTCGACTGGCACGGAAAGAGCAACGTGGGCGGTCCGGACGAAACGCGCCCGATTCGTCGGCACCAGTTCGAGATGCTGGTCGAAGATCTGGCAAAGCAGCTGACGACTTCGCCGTACAAGTCGCGCAAAGTGACGACGGCAAGCGTGCCTGCAACCGGCACCGAACCCGGCACTGCAAGCGGAGATTCCGCCCCGGCAGCCGCCACGCCAGGAACCGACGCCGCCGGTGGTGCCACCACTGACAAGGTCAATCCACGTACCGTTCTCATCGATCCGAAGGAAGAGACTGCGCCTCTGGGTGCGGTTCTGCTCGGCGGTGATTTCAACTGCCCGATTCAGCTTGCGACCACCACGGAGATCGAACCTCTGGTCGCAGCCGGTCTGAAGCTGGTGCCCACCACCAATGGTGGCTGGTCGTACCGGTACAAGACCGATGGCGGTCAGTTCGACGGCTTCTTCGCTCGCGGCTTCCCCGAAGGCTCGATCAGCACGTGCTGGATTCCGGCCTTCCCGGAGACGAAGCGAGACAGCTACTTCTACAGCATCGTCAGCGATCACCTGCCGGTCTTCATGACCATCCAGCCGCCTGCCAAGCCGGCAGCGGCAGTCCCCGCCGTGGCGGAAATCGCCACCACCAGCGATGGTGCGCAAGGCGACGACTCGAAGAAGTAACTCTCTTCGACCAACCCTCATGCCGGGTGAGGTAACACTCACCCGGCATGTTCTGAAGAAGAAATGGCACTCAGCACGAAGAAGTACGAAGTAATCGAGGTCGACCAATACGATGTGGACGCCCTCATTCAAGAGCATTTCGGGCATGAGTTCTCGATCTCAGCAGATCAAGAACTCAACCGCGACGGAGTCAAAAAGTTCGTCATCGACGGAAAAGTCGGAGAGTACGAACGCTCCAAAATCGAACGCTTCAAGGCGGACGGTTCGGGAAGTTGGCTCGCAGGCGCGCTCCTCAATCAACTCGCAGCCGATGGGCTGATCGAGAACGGTACGTATCTGATCGCCACCTAGCCTGGTGGCAAGTCACTTGTTCCACAAAGGATCACACATGAATACCAACTGGCGAACAATCGTCATTCTGGGCATTGCCCTGGCTGCTGTCATCGGAATCATCTCGTGGCTGACCCAACCTCTGGTTGTGCCGGCCAACGCTGTGAAGCTCGAGATCAGCGGCACCGGCAAAGTTGTTCTCAATGTCAAAGAAGCCGACGTCTACGAGACCACCGATAAGGTGCGCCGCGTGCGTAACCAGACCATCGAACTCGACGGCTCTCGCATTTTCCAGTTCGTCGGCGAAGTCAACGTACAGTCGAAGGACGGCAAGATCGCGATCAGGGTCAACGACAAGACCACGATCGAGCCCCCGAGCCGCCAGTCGCTCTTTGCTGTGTCGGTCTCGAACGAGGGCACAGTCAAGATTGGCGCCGCGGTCATGGGCTACTACCGTGTCGAAAACTGCAAGCGGCTCCTGGTCAATCTGAAGGCCAACGTCACCGCCAATGGTTGCGAAACAGTAGAAGTGTTTGGCGACTCAGAGGTCGTGGTAAACGACTCCAAGTCCGTTGCTGCCAACACCTTCGCCAAGGTCACAGCCAAGAACGTCGAGTCGGTAACGTCCAACGACAACAGCTATGTCGAGTGCACCGGCTGCAAGACCGTGGTCGCTCGAGGCAAGTCGAAGGCTCACATCACTGGCGCGGACAGCGTTTTGGCGCAGGATCAATCCAAGGTGAAAGTGAGCGACTGCAAGAAGGTCGAGCTCAAGGACGCAGCAGAGAAAGTGCTCTTCTTCATCTTGAAGTAGCACCTTTCGCGTCAGACCAGCGCGGGGTGCCATCGCCAGTGATGTCACTCCAATTTTGAGGAGCGGGCGATTCCGTTAGGTCAAAAGCCTGATGGTTTCGCCCGCTTTCTCATTCTTGTCTTTCCAAAGAGCTTACTATGCTGCATAGCATATTCAAGACAAAAGCAACAAAGGCTTGCCGAAGCAAGCCTTGTGTTGAGAACCGTTTTAGACGGAATCGCTTACCACCAGCCAGATGGCATGTTGTTTTGCAACCATGACTGGTATTGAGCGATTGAGTTGAGAGCTGCGGCTTTAGCTGCCGGAGACATTGATGGATTGTCATTGACTGCGGTAATCAGCTGATTAAGAGATGCAGTGGCTCCTTCGCAATATTCTTGAATCCCCTGTACATCAACGTTCTGTCCAGGGTTGACGGCAATCGTTTGCGTTCCGCCATTTGTATCGTTGAACGAAAACTGGTTGCCAGTGAGGATAAAGCCAGTTTGAGAGTCTTGGTAGTTGCTCACGTACCGCCCAGTGATCCACGACGACGCGGACCAATTGACGTTCGGGTTACTTCCGCTCCAATTGTTTTGCTGTGTGTCGATTTTGAACAGGTAACCAGTGCTCGAACCTGGGAAGTCTGGAACCCACACAGTGTACGATAGAATCGGCATGCCGTCCTGGGTCCACATTTCTCCTGTTCCGTTTGGAGCTTTCCAGCCACCCGGCTGCGCTGAAACGTTAGAGCCTGAGCCACTTGAGGCCAACATCGTGTTGTTGGCATCAACTATGTGATCGGGTTGCTCCACCGCTTTACCAGTAGTGATGGTGATTGCCGCTGGCTGTCCGAGACCAGGAATATCACCGATCCACGGCCACGATGCCATCGAAAGGAAAGGGCCAACTGTGAAATTTGCTTCAGATCTAACACTGTAGATGTAGTCTGCAGCTTGCGCTGGCGGAGGTGCCGACGCGTTGGGTCCGTAGAGCCAATACTGGCCGCTGCCGGTTCTGAAACTGAGCTTCTCAACAAACAGGTTTACGCCTGAGTTTTGATAGCCTCCCACCGGCTGGAGTTTCACCCATTTAGAAATGCCGGTTTGTGTAATTGCTTTTGCCTGATTCGCTGCAGCATTGAGCGACTCGGCAAAACTTTGCTGCTCGACTGCCGTTGCTGCTGTCTGGAAGGAAATCAGCCACACGCTGCAAGCTCCACATCCCAAACAAAGCAAATTGATCAGCGGAAAAAACATGATAAAGAAGATAAAGAGGACAACTGGAAATTCAGACAGTTGAAAGCCTCTTCTGGTCCGTTTACGTGACATGACCCGACCCACCCTGCGAAAAAACTACGAAAGCCACAACATTAACCCTCTTTCATCCTATCAATCACTGTTCACCCTGCCAAGGGCATGTGACAGATCTCCCCCATCTGGGGGAGGAGGCGAAAAGTAGCCGTTGATCGGGCTTTCGTCGACAGTGCGGACGCATTGACATGTCATGCGATCATGTCTGGTGTCATGCGATCCGTGTCGTCAGATCCGAATTACCACCAACCTTCTGGCATGTTGGCTCGCAACCAAGTTTCATACTGGGCGACCGCATCCATCGCTGCTGCTTTAGCGGAAGCAGACATGGTGGTGTCGTTGGTGATGTTGTTTCTGAGCTGCAAAAGTGACCCCGTAGCGCCTTCGCAGTACTCCTGAATTCCCTGCAAATCCACGTTTTGCCCAGGATTGATGCCCATGGTTTGGTTCGATCCGTTTTGTCCGTTAAAGGTAAATTCATTGCCGGTCAGGATGTAGCCACCATCGGAAGGCTGATAGTTATTGACGTAACGCCCGGTTAGCCACGATTGCCCGGAGTACTGAGTGTTGGCTTGGGTATCGATTTTGAACATGTAGCCGTTTGTTGAACCGGGAGAATCGGGCACCCAGACTGTGTATGAGAGAATCGGAGATCCGTTTTGAGTCCACATCTCGCCTGTTCCGTTGGGCGATTTCCAGCCTCCAGGCTGCGCCGACACGTTGCTTCCAGTTCCGGTTGAAGCCAGCAAAGTGTTGTTGGCATCAACGATGTGATCTGGCTGCTCGACTGCCTTTCCTGTGGTGATCGTAAACGAAGCAGGAACACCGAGCCCAGGAACATCACCGATAAATGGCCAAGAAGCCATTGAAAGGAAAGGACCAACAGTGAATGTAGCTTCAGACTTGATACTGTAGATATAATCGGCCGACTGGGCAGGCGGCGGAGCACTGGCGTTTGGACCGTACAACCAATATTGCCCACTGCCGGTCCTGAAGCTAAGCTTTTCAACAAACAAGTTGACTCCTTTTCCTTGGTAACCACCCACTGGCGTGAGTTTCACCCATTTTGAGAGTCCCGAATTTGTGATTGCAGTCGCGGTATTTGCCGCTGCAGTCAGAGAGTCCGAAAAGCTCTTCTGTTCGACAGCAGTAGATGCAGTTTGGAAGGAGATTAGCCAAACACTGCATGCACCGCACGCTAAGCAAAGCAGATTGATTAACGGAAACAGCATGATAAAAAGAATGAATAAGACGACGGGAAACTCCGACATCTGAAAACCGAAATTACGACGACGACGAGTCATGTAACCCACCTTTGCGCAGCAGCGACGCAACATTAGTCCAATCTCATCTTATCAAGAGGGTCCGAAGATTGTCTAGCAAAGCAGACGATCTCCCCCATTCGAGGTAGGTTCGCACGGAATTACCACCAACCAGACGCCATGGTAAGGGCGGGAGCGCCGTCGGCGCTGGAATCCATTTGCTTTCCGACTGTCTATTACTCCTTATCGTATATACGGACAAAAAAGCAGAAGATGGCACCCTCGCTGCGTTTTCACACAGCGAAGTGCCACCTCTGCCCGAGGCTATGACTCCAAGGCTCTGTTATTTCATGCCATTGAAGCGGTTCATCGCCTCGCTCATACCGCTTCGAACCCAGACATCGAAGGCTTCTTTAGCCAAGACAATCGAGGTTCGAAAGAGCGAGTACAAGTCGTCACCGAGCGGGCCGGTGACGTAGTTGAACCGTCGCGCTCCGCCGGGATCGGGTCCGATACCGACTTTCAGGCGCGGAAGAAGACGTGTGGCTGGCCAGACGTCGATGACGGATTGCACCCCGCGATGACCGGCGGCACTTCCGCTGTCGCGAAAGCGCAACTTGCCAAACGGCATGGCAAGGTCATCGTACACGAGCAAGTACTGTGGGAGCGTGTCGCGCTCTGCTTCGAAGTGTTCGAAGACTTTGGCGGCGGTCGCACCGGATTCGTTCATTCCGGTAAGCGGTTTCACGAGGACCACGTCAACGTCGTTGACTGTTCCTCGTGCCACAAGCGCGTTCCATTCAGGATGCTCCACAAAACTCAGTCCGTTGTCCCCCGCGAAAGCGTCGAGCGTGTCGTAGCCCGCGTTGTGCAACGTCTTCTGAAACCTCGGCTCGGGATTACCGAGACCGATTGCGATTCGAATGACTTTCATCATGGAATACCCCTTTGCGTTGTTTACTCACTCGTTCGCTGCCGAAGACCTTAGCTCATCTGGCTTTCGGCGTCCACGAAGCGAGTGACGAAGTTTGAAAGCACCGCACCGACAAGGGCGATGAAACCGCCGGCCAGAGCCGAAAGCACCCCACCGACGGCAAAGACCGAAGGTAGAAGCAGTCCGACGCCGCCGACGTACAGCACGCTGAGAACCAGGTACAGGGCGACAAGAATGCGCGCCAGTTTCGGTGTCGGGCACGCTCCGTCGCCCACACCCCAATGCGCTTTCACGGCCCACCGCGCTGCGCCGAAGACCAGGAGCAAGCCTGCTCCCAGCCCGAACGCAGCTACGATCGAACCGTTGAACGCGATGCCTGGAAGCAACGGCGCAACAAACGCCAGCGCCAGCCCTATGAAGGCGGCGCGGATTGCATGCACTGCAAGTTTCCGTATCATGCGTCGAATTCCTTTACTCTTGGGCAGCGATGAACCGCTCGATACTATCGATGCGGCGAATCATCGACTCAGCCTTGTTATGCTCGCCGATCTCGTCGTAGTACGAAACCAGGCGAACCATGATCGGAATCAGCTGCCCGGCGAACGCACCGCGCTTCTGCTCGACGATTGCGAGCGCACGCAAGTAGAAGTTGTCGGGGTAGTTGTCCCGGCAGTCGGAATCTTCGTCATCGTCGCGGTCTTGGTACGCCTTGCCGAGTCCCATGAGAATGGGCACCAGCACAAGCGAATCGCGACCATGAGACTCACGAGCCTGCTCGAGAGTCGACTCGTAGGCTTCGATCGCGTCGTCGTACTCGAAGCGCAGCATGTGCGCATCGGCGTCTTCCGAACGGGGCGCACCGTCAGTGGTGCCCTCCGTCGCCACAGCAACCGCCGTGTTTACAAGCGGCTGCGCGACTTGCATATTGATGGGAGGAACAGTTACGGTGGGTTGTGTCACCTCACCAGTGTCATTCGCTCCATCGACCTCGGGGGCGGCGCAAGCCATTTGACGGTTACGGCGAGTGCGAGACATGATATCTTCAACGCGGCGCGTCAAAGTCTCGGCGTCGTGATGACGTCCGGTCTGGTCGAAGAACGAAGCCAGATGGTTGAGCGCAGGCAAAAGCCGGCTGTCGAAAACGCCAAAGCGCTGTTCGAGAATTGACAGCGCCCGCGGATAACACGCGGGGACCGTTTCCTCGTCATCCTCATCGTCGTCGCGAGCCTGGTAGGCAGCGCCTTGCTTCAAGAGGATTTCAGCCACTTCCACTGAGTCACGCCCTAGCTCTTCACGAGCCTTTTCGAGCGCCTCTTCGTACATGTCGATGGCGACGTCGTAGTCACCCGCATCCTTCTTTTCGTCGGCGCGAGCGACTTTCTGACGCCATGGAAGATCGTCGTCTTCCTCATCGGCATAGCCGTCTTCCGGGTCTTCCGCAGCCGTAGCACCGTCGCTTTCGGCAGCGGCTTCGTTGCTTACCGCCGCACCGGATTCGGTGGCAGTGACAGCTCGTGCCGGAGACGCTTGCCCCTTGGTGCTATTGCTCAAACTCTTACTGCTATTGCGGGAAATAAGAAACCAGGTGACGCCCCCGAGCGCAAGCACGAGGATCACCACCGCGAGAACAAATCCACTCATGGTAAATTCTCCTGGTTAAACTTCGATGAACGTTTGAAATGTAAAAGAGACGAGGAAACGGCAAGCAGCACAAGCTTTCGCCTGATACTGCCTGCCGCTCCTCGCTCTTCCGTCGGGAGACGAGCAACGCTCACATAAGTGAAATCTCTTCCACTTTCTTGCAAGCGTTGCCCCCACCGACTTGCAACAGAAGGCTATACCGGACTACTAACTTTCGTTAGTCAACCTCAGCATAGTTGTTGCCCTTCAGTTGCTTAGGACTTCTCGCCGCCTTCGGCAGCCGGCGCAACAGGCGCCTCGGCCGGAGCCGCGGCCGTCGCGGACCCACCGAGACCGTTCTTCACGGCGTTGGCGAGCAGCAGGTTGACGAGGCCGCCGTTGGCGCCGCCGTCGCCGTCACCGCCGCCGGTGACCATCACGTCGGGAACGATCTTCAGACCAGCCGCAGCGATCGCCTTGACCACCTCGACCGACGTCAGACCACCCGGGGTCAGCGCCTGACCACCGAGGCGATAGGCTTCGGCTTGCGCCTTACCCTTGCTCTCGATGACCGCCGCTTCGGCGTTACCGATCTGCTCGGTACGCTTCGCTTCCGCTTCGGCGACCTTCAGGATGCGCTGGGCCTCGCCCTCCGCTTCCTTGACCTTCTGGGCAGCCTTGTGCTCGGCGATCTCGATGCCCGTCTTGGCCTCGATGATCTTGCCCTGGTTCTCCGCCTGGGCGCGAGTCTGCTCGTACGCGATGCGCTGCTGTTCGGCGTCACGCTTCGCGTCGTACATCGACTTCTCCTGCTCAGCGAGGTTCTTCTGCTGAGTGGTCTTCATCAGCTGTTCCGGCAGGTGGATGTTGGTGATCATGACCGAGACCACTTCCACCTTGTACTTCGCCAGGTCGCCGCGCACTTCGTCTTCCGCCTTCTTCTGCTCTTCAGCACGCTTCTGCTGATAGGCGATGGCGGGCGACTTGGACACCTCGGCGCGGAAGATACCGTCGATCTGCGGGTCGATGACGTTCTTCTCCAGCTCCTCGATGGAGCCGAGCTTGGCGATGACGTACGGGGCATTCTCGGGCAGCACGCGGTACTGGCAGCGCACTTCGACCTTCATCGGGAAGCCGTCGTTGGAGACGACCTCGAACGGATCGAAGTTGCCGGCGTTACCCTTGCCTGCGGCACCAGCCCATTCCACCGAGCGCGTGGTCGTCGGAACGATCACGACCTGGTAGACGAGCGGGTTGATGTTGTAGCGACCGGGGCCGAGGACATCCTTCTGGATGCCGCGATAGCCGGCGGGCACCACGTGACGCTGACGGTTCTCCTGGTTGAGACGGGTCTCTTCCGGATCTTGCGCCTGACCTTCGACCGGGCCGGGGTTCACTGGCGCCTGGGGCTCGCTGGCGGGGTCCTTGCCGTGGTTGGCGATGAGCACAGCCACTTCACCCTGCTTCACGACGGTCTGAGTCCGCGTCTGGACCGTGAACAGGAAGGGGTTGATGTAGTAAGTACCGGGGGCGAGAATCGCCGTCTGCGGACCACGCTTGCCGCCGTCGCTGAGGAACTTTTCGCCGTTCTGGAAGTTGTTGTGGCCGTTCGGGCTGTCGGCAACGACGTCGCCAACGGGCATTGCCTCGCCACCGAGCGCTTCGACCACGCCGATCTGACCGTCGCCGATCTTCACAGCCTTCTGGAACTCGACCTTGAACATGCCGGTGTGGATGTTGTAGGTACCGGGACGCAGGAAGTCGACCTGCGGACCCTTCTGACCGCCGTTGCGGAGGAAAACTTCCGCCTTCTGGAAGTTGTCGTGACCCTGGACCGAGCGACCGACCAGCTGGCCGGGATCGAGCGGGGCGCCGTCAGCGGCGGACACGATACCGATCATGCCCTCGGGCACGACGGTCTTCTGGATCTTCGTCAGCTTGAACAGCCGCGGGTGGATCTTGAACTGACCGTTGGTGAGGAAGCGCAGCTGCGTACCGCGGATACCACCATTCTTCAGGAACGCAAGCGGCTCCTGGAAGTTGTCGTGGTGCTCGCCGGCGGCGTCTTCCGCGAAGATACGACCGGACGGCAGTGACGCGCCGTCGGTGGCTTCGATGATGCCGAGTTCGTTGGCATCGATGACGGTGAACTGCTCACGCGCGATGACACGCACGATGGGCCAGGCGACGGGCTTCAGGCCGGGGGCCAGATAGCGCGCCTGGACGCCGACTTCACCTTCTACGGCGAAAGCACGGCTGGGATCGAGTTCCTTACCGACGAAGCGACGCTCGGTGATGGCGATTTCGGTACCGCCGACGTTGACGAGCCACTTCGTGAAGAGAAGGAACAGGAAGGTGCCGCCACCGAGAATGGCGGGGATCAGCCACCAGAGCTGACCTACGAGTTGATCGAACATTCGTTTGACTCCTAGTAGAGGTTGTTTGCGGGCAAGAAGATTGAGCGCATCCCAGCCCGCTAGGTCTTCGGGATGCACTGGGTTCAAGTCCTGCAACCATCAAGGTCCGCAGGAATGCACATGGTTGGCGCCGCTCTCACACCAATCTCTAAGAAGACGTGTCACATCGCCGCACTACGCGCGCAAGATGCTGAGCTGTCTTCAGGAGAACTGGATTGCTTTTGTGAAAGTTGTTCGAGGTGGAGAGAGAAAACCAAATGCAGGCAAAGCATCACACATGAAATGAGTAGTAAAGAACCTTTGTAAAAGCCGATTGTTACGCAGATGTCAAGCGCCTCGCAACGCCAAATCCCTCGCGCAAATCTGAAATTGTCAAGAGCGATAGCGGCGCAGGGATGTCATGAAATTAAGCGCTAGGGCTTGGTTATGAGGGTCGCGCAGCTAGCGACTCATGACAACCGCGGCAGTCCGATTCATCGTCTACCTGGAAATCTCCAACTCAACTCGATAGCTCGAAAGGAGCCGGAACTCCAGTTCTCATTTTCTCCAGAAATGGGAACTGCAGTTCGTGGGAGTTCGAGCGCAGGGAACTGCAGTTCTCATTTTCTCCAAAAATGGGAACTGCAGTTCGTCTCAATGTTACTGTCAGCGGCTAATGTACTGTCAGCGCTCAATGTACTGTCAGCGGCTAATGTTCCTGTCAGCGGTCAATGTAATGTACTGTCAGCGCTCAATGTACTGCCAGTGCTCGCTCAAGCACTCTTTTCATACTGGCGATCCGCTTGCGCATCGACTGTTCCTCGTCATTGCGATGAAGTTTCTTCAGCACATCGGCATAGGCTTCTAGTTGTTCCAAGGTAAACGGATCTTGCTGCTCGGGATACTCTTTAGCGAATCTCTCGAAATAGCGAAGCGACTCCTCATACTCACCAAGAATCGAGTAGTTGAAAGCGATTTCGGCGATGGAAGGACGCAAGTCCGGATCATTTTGAAACTCGCTCGTTGAGAGCATTTCAATTGCCGTTTTTTGATGCGCACTGGCTTGGTCTTTCAGCGCCTTGTCTAACTTCGACGGGTCCTTTACTGCACCGCCTTTTGAAGCAAGCATGAGTTCCGCATTTGCAAGACGCACGTAACAGGAAGGACGATGCGATGGATGAATGTTCTTGTTCTTGCTGCTTTGAACAATTGAAAGCGCTCTTTCTGCAACCTTTCGCTGCTCGCCATATTTCTTCAGCTGCGTCAAAGGGTAAGAGAGCTGCAGCAAGGTGCTTACAAGCGGACCATCGTTGTCGGAGCCCTTTTCACAGAGCGAAACGGCTTTGCGTCCAAGCTTCTCAGACAAATCAAAGCGACCTGCTCGATTGCAAACTGCCTCAGCCTCGTTAAGTCTTGCAGCAGCCATTATCGGCGAGGCATCATATTTAGTGGCAAGTTCAGCGCTGCGAATTATCGCTTGCACGGCTTCATCTCTACGGCCATCAGCCTCAAGCCATGCACATTTCGTCTTTAGAATCTCTGCCAGCAAGACTTCTCGCTGTGGTTCAGTACTGCATGCAACAAACTCTTCGAGATCTTTCATAGTGTCGTAACCGCCGGCTTTATCACCGGCTTCTCGCCTCATAGAAGCAACCCGCTCATAAAACACTCTTGCCGAACCAAAGTCGCCCTTCAGTTTGTATTGATCGAGAGTTCGGTGATAGACAGAATCAGCCAAGACCGTTTCGCCAAGGCGAACAAATGCCACATCAAGAGCCGCGAGAAACTCCAATTCATGCGGCGATTTCAATTGATACTGGCTGATGACCTGCAGCCCCTCTTCCGATGTCGTCCTAACCTTTGCCCAGTTGTTAAGGTCGCGATAGCAGCGCTGCAGTTCCTTCAAAAGCTCGACTCGTCGCTCTGCCATAAACTCTATCGGCGGAACCAGCTTCAGAGATTCTTCCAATAGCCTCTGCGCTTCTTTGTACTGTTTCAGTTCCGAATTGGTGCGCGACATCTCCAGCAATACAGTAGACATCGGCACCGGACAGCTAACCCGCGATCGCTGCACAACCAACTGCGCTTGCTGCCCGCGTTTGAGCACCTCATCGTACCGCTTCAACTCACGCAACGACAGTAAGATCATTGAAGTGTCTTCTACGAAAAATTCGACATTTTCGATGAGAGTAAGGGTGTCATCGTCGTCCAATTTTTCAAGCGATACCGGGTAGAGCTCGAGGTCCGCATCAAGCATAGCGACCGACTTCTGCCACTGTGCGTTCTGGCACTGCGTAAGCCACAACTTCCCTAAGGCGAGCCGGTACTCCACTTCGCGCGGCCCATACTTCTTGAGTGCCTCGTCTGCAAGTGCAGCTATGAGCTTTTCGCGCTTGAACAGATCCGGCTCGTCGAGGGCCTTTTTGATTCTGCCAACAAACTCAGCTCTTGGGTTTTTCCCTCGAATACTAGAACCTACGTTGTCGGCTCCAATTGCTGTCTCCAGTAGCGTGCGCTCGTGTCTTTCTCTGTCCAACATGTCTTGCAGCAACGTCTTTGTGGAGCGCAGACTCTCCGTCGTTCCCGCCGAGGCACCGCGATCGTCAGCTTTGGAGACACTCTCCAAACGTTCCTCAAGCTTTATCGTCTCTTTAAAATATCGTTCGGCCACGCGATAAGATCCATCATCGGCAAAACACTCAGCCAACCCAAGATTGGCTGTCCGAGCCTGTCTCATCCAGTTCTTCGCACTCTCATTATGCGAAATGTCGTGAGTCGAGTCAGCATCGACAAACTGTTTGCAGATCGTTAGCGCTCGCTGAAAAATGGCTTTACTGGGGATTTTCTGCCCACACTGCTTTTTAAAACTGCCATATTTATTGAGCGCATCGACCAATGGAAATTGGTTCCCTTCAATTTTTTCGGCCTCACTGATTGCTTGTTGAAAGTGCTTATCTGCGTTGCCGTTGTCACCATTGATCGCATCCGACTGCGCCACATTGAGAATTTTGTCAACTGCTTCCGAGCGTTGATTTACAAATGCTGTGCATGCACCAAGCGCCAAAACGACGGTTGACGCAACCAGAATCAACCTTTCGCTTTTGAATTTCACAACAAAACTCCGGCCCGTACATCCCTTACAGGGCTTGCCTATCGCAGCTTGCGTAATGAGGATATCAGAAGAAGTGGGAAATACCGTCATTACATCTGAAATCAAAATTTGATCGCAGAGCCTTATTTGTTGTAGCTCAAGACATAACCCTTGGTTCTCTTCTCAATCTACAAGAGCACGCCCCTTTCCCGAACAAATAACTGAATAGCTCAGAAACATCAGTTTCTTCCGGCTCAAAAGGCTGGAAGACGGAACGTGCTTAAGAGACGGGTCGGAGGTCGTCCACCTCCGGGTCGTTGGGTATCAGGCGCCTGTGGGTGCCGCCCAATGGTCAAGGTTTCGAAACCCTGGCGGCGTTCGGACATGCTGCCACTGTTAGAGAAAGTTTGACCCATGCCACACACATTCCTTCAAGACCTTCTGGTGGTCTTTGGACTCGGCCTCGTAGCCGTAGTCGTTTTTCACAAACTGAGGCTGCCTGCGGTTCTCGGCTTCCTCATCACGGGCGTCATCTGCGGACCCTACGGATTCAAATTCGTCGACGACGTGAAGCAGCTCGACCTGCTCGCTGAAATCGGCGTCGTCTTGTTGCTCTTCTCGCTGGGCATCGAGTTCTCGATTCCGCACTTCATGCGCATGAGGCGGTTTCTGCTCATCGGCGGCGCCCTGCAAGTCGGTGGAACACTGGCTTGCGCAGCCGGTCTCGCCTACCTCTTCGGCATGTCGCTGCCTTTGGCGGTGTTCATCGGCATGCTCTTGTCGGTGAGTTCAACCGCGCTTGTGCTGCGAGTTTTGGAGGGTCGACGCGAGTTGGATGCCGTGCATGGGCGGAACGCCCTGAGCATTCTGATCTTCCAAGATCTGTGCATCGTGCCGATGGTATTGGTGACGCCATTTCTTGGCGGGCAGGAGGTGCACTTCACCGACCTCGCCTGGATTGGCGGCAAGGCGCTCATCTTCCTTGTTCTCACCTTCACCGTCGTTCGCTACTGCTTGCCTTGGTTTCTCGACCACGTGGCTCAGACGCGCAAGCGTGAGGCGTTCATCCTCACCATCATCTTTCTGAGCCTGGGCATGGCAGCAGCAACGGCACACGTCGGTTTGTCGATGGCACTTGGCGCGTTCGTGGCTGGGTTGGTGCTCTCCGAGAGCAAGTACAGCCATCAGGCGCTGGGTGAAATCGTGCCGTTCCGCGAGCTGTTCAACTGCCTCGTGTTCGTTTCGATCGGTATGATGTTCGACATCAGAACCCTGGTGTCGATGCCGCTGATGGTTGGCAGCTGCTTGATCTTGGTGATTGGTCTCAAGACGGTGGTGGCAGGTCTTGCCACTCGCGTCATGGGCCACTCATTCAAGGTTGCGGTCCTGACCGGCTTGGCACTGTCGCAGGCGAGCGAGTTCTCGTTCGTACTGGGCAAGATCGGGCTGGAAAATGGCGTCATTGACGCGCACACCAACCAGATCTTTCTGGCGGTGGCGATTCTCTCGATGATGTGCACACCGGCTTTGTGCCAGTTCGGTCCATCGCTGTTCGAATGGCTCGGGCGCCGAGTTCCGCGACTGGCAAGCAAGCTGGGAACGGATTCTTCGAGCACCGCGCCGTCGGATGAGGCTATTAGAGACCACGTTATCATCTCCGGCTATGGCGTCAAAGGCCAGGAGCTGGCGAAGGTTCTCGACAAGATGGGCATCAAGTACGTCGTGGTCGACAGCGATCCTTCCGCCGTCCGCAAAGGGCGAAAGCGGGGTCTGACGTTCTTCTACGGCGATGCCACCAACGAGCAAGTGCTTCTGCATGCGGGCATCGCCCGCGCGCGGGTGCTTGCACTCACGCAGGCGGACGGTCACTCCTCGCGTCAAGCGTCGGAGATGGCTCACCGCCTAAACCGCGACATCCACATCATCGCTCGCGCTCGCGAGTTGCCCGACCTCGAGGCAATCGTCAAAGCCGGTGCGCATGAAGTCGTGGCAGAGGAGTTCGTTTCGGCGGTGGAGATCCTCACGCGGGTTCTCCAGAGGTACTACGTTGCCGATGAAACCGTGGACACGCTTATCCAAGAGGCGAAAGCCGATTGGCTCAAGTACAGCGTGGCTCTGCATCAGTCGTTCCGCCCGGGACATGGCTTGCAGCACGTGCCTTCGCACCTGGAGATGTCAGTTTTCCGCGCAGAGCCGGGCAGTGCCGTTGACGGCAAGAGCCTGGTCGAGAGCGGATTGCGAACAAAGACAGGTGCAACCGTCGTCGCCATTCAGGCGAAGAACGGCACGGAGACGATTAATCCGCGGTCAACCGATGTCATCAACGCAGGTGATGCCGTCATCGTACTCGGTCGGCACGATCAGCTGACTGAGGCTGCTCTGTTCTTTAGAACCAACGCGAGCTAACCAGAATAGCAAGCGAGAAGTTCGAAGGATGTGAGTGGCAGGGGGTGTCGGCAACACTCCCGGAGAAACGCAGCAGGCACCAGCCTGTCTGCGTTTTCTCTTGCTTTTTTATACTCTTATGTATAGTATTACATACAGGAGTAGCGAAGGCGGAAAGAAAACACCAGCCCAGGCCCCGGTCCGGACACACTTCGTCCGGTACCAGGGGCTTTGAGCAGCGCAATTGAAAGAATCGGATTTGAACGGTTATCAGATCAGCTTCTTCATCAGTGGAAGAGTCGGTACTCGATCGCGTACTTGATCACCATGACACCGCTGAGAGTGGCACTGCCGATGAAGCGGTTTTGTGGTGAAAGTCTTTGCTGAACGATGTAATTACCAATCAATGAGATGGGAAGATTGGTAACGAACGACGCCAACCCAAGGGAAAGCACAGCAGCAAGGGTAGAGCCCCAAGCGATTGCACCAAACGACGGAGCAGTCACCACCATGATGATGAAGAGGTGGCGAGCAATCCAAAGCGGGTTGAAGTACAACATGGCCATGAGCATGCGACCCACCCAGTTGAGCGGCGCTGGCTCTTGGTCCGTACGAGCGAACAACCTCAGTGGTCCGTTCGTCCGCGTGACGCGAATTCCATCGATGAAGCGAAACCAAGCCGGTACCTCGAATCGGTAAAGCAATCCGCCAATCAAGGCGACTGCAACCAGTCTGGCGATGCTGACGTGACCCATGATCAGTTGCCCGATCAAATCACCGACGGGATACAAGAACCAACCGACGAGCAAGGTCGCAATCTTACTTGGACCAGGCCCCGGTTGCTGCGAACCCGATGGTTTGTCAGTCATGTAGGCTATCTCGCAAAAAGCCAAGTTGAGAGTCCGAGACACCGGTCGCAGCGGCGTGCTGCGACCGGTGCTCGAACGGGTTACGGTCAGCTGTCGACGCCGTCACCGCTGAGCCTTGGATTGAACCTCCATGAGCTCTTCCGGACCGAGTGATGGAGCAAACATCTGAGCGGCTGTACGCAAGATGGGGATGAGCGACTTCAGATTCATCACCTTGAAGTACTCATTCACCTTGCTAGGATCGAAGACGTTGACGGTGGAGGCGACGAAATCGTGCTCCTTGGCCAAAGCTTCCAGAAAATCGGCAAACTGCTCGAAGGTTGCAGGCACCCTCAAGACGACAGGCATCCTGTCGGCATGATAGCCCCCTTCGAGCCTCTCGATGAACGTGGCGAACTGAAGGAGGCTCAACGGCTCGTCGAAGGATTCGAGATGAACCTCGGCTGCCGGAAAAGCGACTCCCAGACGCTCGACGAGCAGTGCATGATTCCTCCAGTGGGTGCACGTCGAGAAGGCGACTTGAATGTGGTAGGTCATACCAAATCCTCTTTGGTCCCAGTTGGACCGGTGGACTGCATCCTAGGTCAGCGGCACAGTCTTACTCGGCTGCTGACATGAGCGCAACAGCGCTCCTTCTTACTTCGACGACCTCGAGCGCTTTGAGGCGCGCGACTCAATCGCCTTGGCGACGTCCGACCAGTTGCACGTGTCGGGCAGCCTGAGGGCACGAAGGTGAAGCACCTTCGCCTTGAGCAGCTGCATCACCGCGAACCGAAGCGCATCGTATGCGGTATCGGATTCACGGAAGAGCTTCGCCTTGGCAGGGTCGGTGCCCTTTTCGTACATTGCGAAACGCACGCGCCAGATGAAATCGGAGACGTCCATTTCCTTCGTGACCATGCACGACGGAAGAGGAGAGCTCACGATCACGCGGCAGACGAAGGTCTGTTCGCCCTGGACGTTTTCCGCATAGTCGTACGCGAAGTCGAGCACTTCGGGAAGCCCGAGCTTACGGGCGACCATCTGATGGAACTCCACCAGCGCGATGGCTGCCTGGCGAAGCCCCTCGGTCGTGCAGGAGACTTCATGCCAGTGGCCGAGGCGGCCCCAGTGCGAGTTGCTCGAGTGCTCCACCGTCATCTTCACGTCGCCGGGAAGTTGGTTGAGATCCTTGAGCTCCACGCGGAGGCGGCCGGGCATGTCGGGCCCGTCGGCGACGGACTGTCGGTCGAAATAGATGTTGTGAACGGTCATGTTTGGAAATCCTTATGCTCATTGGTCCTCTCACCCAAGCCTGGCTTACTGGTGGCAGAGCGGCCACGGACTTTAGCCAGCGACGCAGATTGCGTCGTATTGCAGGGCAAGGTAGGAAGATGATGGGGCTTTGAGACCCCGAAAGTTCGAGACACCGGCCCACGCCCGCACCGAATGCGGTGCGCGGACCGGCGCTCGAACCAGTGTTAGGGAGTCACTCGCCACCGCTTCTTGCGAAGTGGTGGCGGTTGTCTACTTGCGCATGAGCTTCGCGTACTCCGGCCAGGACTTCTTGATGCGGCCCTTCCCATCCTTGGGGAAGTCCCAGACATCAGAAACCTCGCGGAGCACGGGCACGACAAGATTGTCGAAATCGCGGCAGTTGACGATCGCCTGGCGCACACGGGCGCGAAGGCGACGGTTGGCGATGACCTTGCCGGGCTTGTCGGAGTGCGAGCAGAAGCCGATGAACGGCGAGTGACGATACGAACGAGCCATAATGCAGTCTCCTTTCAGAAGACCGCACCGTGGCCGGCTAACGATTACTGCCGCACCAGAGTGGAGCGACAGTCAGTCTTTTGACTGAGCCGGGCAGTCGCGGTACGGTCCCTAGAAGACCGCACCCGCTGCCGGAAGAACGAAGGTGTTCATGCAATGTTCTCCGTGTTTTGTGTTGTTGATGGAAGGGAGCGAGGGCAGCACCAGTTGTAGTGCCTCGCTTCCTACTTCTTGCTCTTGGCGCGCGGTGTGCCGGCGCGCTTGCGTGCAGGCGCAGGCTTGCG
The DNA here is from genome assembly GCA_964478655.1 of uncultured Candidatus Obscuribacterales bacterium. GTDB lineage: Bacteria > Cyanobacteriota > Vampirovibrionia > Obscuribacterales > Obscuribacteraceae > CAYZJR01. Next base: position 11,104 of record CAYZJR010000038.1, on the reverse strand, counting down.
CTTGCCCGACGGCTTGCCGGGAAGCTTGCGGGCCGGACCCACGTTGCCACCCAGCACCTTGGACAGGGCACCGCTCTGCGCCGCCTTCTGGAGAATCTTGACGAGCAACGCCGGATCGGCGTCGTCAGCCAGGAGCTTCTCCATCAGCCCCTTGCACAACAGCTCATAGAGCCGGTCGAGCCGCTGCTCTTGCGTGCCGTAGTCGGCGAGGTAATCGGCCTGCGCGGCGCGAATCACGCGCTGCGCTTCATCGCGACCGTAGACCTCCATGATCTGCACTGTGGGCTTCTTGGCGTTGTCACCAGGGGCCCGCTTGTAGCTCTCGAAGTAGTGCTTCAGCCGCTCGATGACGGCCGGAGGGCACTCCGAGATGTCGGTGATGTCACCGTACGTGGCATCGTTTTCCAGCACCGCGATGATCTTGTCGTCCGCCTGATAGGGCGAAGAGCCCTTTTGCGACGGCTTGGAGCCCGCCTTGTCCACCATGCGCAGACCGCCGATGGGACGCGCCTGGAGGAGCAAGTCCCCGTGAGCGAAGTCCTTCTCGGTGAGAACGCAGATGTCCAGCGGGTCGCCATCACCTTCGACGCGGCGGAGTTTCGTGCGCTGCATGCAGCGCTTCGCAATCTCTTCGCCACAGTAGGTGAGAGGGATGTAGCCGTACAGAGTCGGACACATCGATGAGAAACGTTGCGGCCGGTCGACATGAAGGTGACCAGTCGCTTTGTCCAACTCCAGCTTCACTGCCTCCGTGGGGACGATCTCGACGTACGATCGCACCACATGTGGTGCGCGTTCGCCCGGTGAGACACCGTGCCACGGATGCGATTTGAAAAGCATGGAGAGGAGTTTTCTGAATTCTTCGGATGCCATGTTAGCTCCTCGTAGAAGACTTCCGGCAGCAGTCAACATGACTTATGCGCCGCCGGAAGTAGTTTACTGTTTTTGTTTTCGAGAAACCTTACTTGTCCCAGAGATCTCCGTGACGAATCTCACGACCGTCCACGGTTTCATCCCCGTTCAAGCACCGGGTGGCGCGGCTGGTGAGGTCGAACGCCAGCCGAGCGAACTGCTCAGCCGTGGTAAGACCCGCCGCCGCACAGGCAGCGACCGAGACCTGCTTCTTGCCGGCTTCCGCCTCGTACTGCACGTCCAGGTAGATGTTGTGCATCTCGCTCACCGGCTCGTGATAGCAAGCCGGCAGAACCGAGATGGCGCTGAAGCCGTCCACGCACAACCGCTCTGCCTGACGGGCGAGCGCAGTGGCGAACAGGATGGTGGCTTCGTCGGCATTCGCCGGAAACTGCTTGAAGCAAGGTGCTTTCTGGATCAGGTCGACTGCTTGCTCGTAGGCACGAAACAGATGTGCACGCGCGGCCTCGAACCGTTCGAGTTTGTACTCCATGATGACTCCTGGTTGCCGAGCAACCTAAATGAGTTAAATTCCGACGGCGTGCAGCTGGACCGTTCCAGCTGCACCCGTCGGCGACAGGAAGAATGGTTGTTTTCGTTCGAGACTTACACGATCCAGCGGACATCGACCAGCACGCCCTGGGTCATGTCATTGACCTGGGGGTGCCAGTTGCCGCGGACGAAGAGCATGCGGAGCTCTTCGGTTTTGGGTTCGTACTCCGCACCAACGCGGAAGTAGTTGTGCTGCAGGGCTCTGGCCGCACAGTCGAGCGCCGCCGGCATCGGCTGCCGGAAGCGCTTGGCACACGCTGCAGGGTTGTAGCGAATGCCGATGGACAGGTCGGGGTTCTCCGCCGCAGCCAGCTCCTCGGGCTTGAGGTAGCCGAACTTGGCGCGAAGAATTCCGTCGCGGGAAGTGCTGCACTCGACGACGACCTCGTGACCGAACTTGCGATGGAGTTCGCCATCGCCGTCAGGTCCCGCGATTGCCGTCACGGCACAGCCGTATCCGCCGATGCCCATTTGCTGCATGAAGTGCTCGACCAGCACGCGAAGAGCGTCCGGCACTCGAGTCAGAGAGTTCATGTTGTTTTCCTCAAACCCCGAATCGTTAGTTGGACTGGCGACTCGGGGTCTCGTTTCTGGAGAGTTTGAGATAGAGAGGGCACCCGAAGGCGCCCTCCGGCAGCACTAAATGTGGTGCCACGCCTCCCGCTTAGTCGGGAGCGCGTTAGTTACGAGAGCACCTTCTTCAGCGCGTCCAGATAGCGCTGTGCTCCACCTTCGAGGAGCCCGACAGCCGCGAAGCGGTTGCCCGGCGTCGCCGTCTCCTTCATGATCACCTTGCCCCAGTCGGCGCGCTCGTTTGCGAGGTGCGGCACGGAAGTGATCTCCACGGGCACCACCTTGTAGATGGAGTTGCGGAGCTCTTCGGCGAGGCTGAAGGCGGCCACGAGGTCGTGGATGAAGATGTACTCGTTGGGGTTGGTTGCCTGACGCGGGCGAACCGCCGCGTCGTACCAGAGCGCGTACAGGTGGTACAGCGCCCGGCTGCCCTGGTTGTCGGGCAAGAACTCACGCAGCTTCTGAGCGTTCAGAAACCCGATATCCAGAACCCGAGTCACCTCGGTGGGCATCAGGTATACCGGACACTCGAGACCCATCAGAACTGCGTAGGCAGCCTGCGGGTCGCAGTGCACGTTGAACTGCATCGCGCCGCGGGGCTCGTCGCCGAACTGCATGAGATCGACTTTGCCCCAGGTTGCAAACATGGCGTGCACTTCCTTGAAGCGCGTCACCACTTCGGGATGCCGCGCAATGACCTGGGCCAGACCGGTCATCGGACCACCGACTGCCACACGCACCGAGCCCGGGTCGAACGACAGGATGAGCTTCACCAGATCTTCCTGCGGCTCCAACTCGGGATGCGCGATCGCGGCGAGCGGGTCGACATCGAGAAATTTGTAGTACTCCTGGAAGTGAACGTGGTGCGGGACCAACGTTCTGGGTGCGATGCCGCCGTCGAAGACCCGCGTCACCGAGATGCCGAAGTGACGCAGGAAGTTCTTGATGCGAAGCGCCGAGGCTTGCTGAGCCATCGACGAGCTGCGCATGTCCCACTCCCACTTCTCGTGCTCCTTCGTCGCGTTGAAGCGAACCGGACGTCCGGTGAGCACCACGTGCACCTCAGCGTTCGGAAACAGCTTGCACAGCGCGATGACCTGGACGAAATTGTCCGGGTCGGGCGCATCGACGAAGGCGAGGATGTGTTCTTTCGTTGATGTTGACATGACTTCGATTTTTCCTTGGAAGCTTTCTTGCGCAAACGTAGGGCGACGACAACGATGCCGCCGCCCTCGTTTTTTGATAGCGCATCGGACACGCCTTACTTCGCCGCGCGCTGCTCCAGGAGCTTCTGGTAGAGCAGGTAGGCGACGCAGGTCTTGCCGTCGGCGATCTTCCAGATGTCGTCGAGGGGCATGATCTTGAGGGTGATCTGCTCGCCCTCGCCCTGCACGCCCGTGAGCTTGCCGTTGAGCTTCGCGAGCTCGTCGGCGGTCACTTCCTTCTCGTAGAGGAAGAGCCGTAGCGTCTCGTCCGTGCCGCCGGGCGACACGAAGAAGCCGTTGGTGTGCCCGCCGACTGCCGACAGGTCGACAAGGTCGCCCTGGCCGATCTTGATGCCGGCCTCTTCGTCCAGCTCCTTGGCCGCGACGCCGGCGAAGTTGCCGGAGCCGTCGAGCATACCGGCCGGGATCTCCACGAAGTCGAAGCGACCGGTGGCGATGCGGGGCTGCACCGTCATCAGCGAGTGCTTCTCACCGTTGCAGGTCAGCACCGTGAGGATGCCGACCGAGCCGCCGCGCATGAAGACGATGCCGGGGACGAACTTGCCCTTGCCGTCGACGATGTCGGCCTTGAACTTGATGAAACCCACCTTCGGTCCGAACATGTCGACCGACTGGAAATGCACGCCGCGCACGACGAACTTCTGGTCATCGACCGAAGCGAGCCAATCGATGAACGCCTGCGAGCCGGTCACTTTCGTGACGTCGATGCCAGTCTCGGCGGTATAGGGGAACGTAACTTTGGTTGTGTCCATTGTCGTTGATCCTTTCGGAGAAAGGCTGAGTGTTACTCAGCCGAATGTTAGCACTGGTGAAACCCACCGAGCCATTAGGCTTGGTGGGCGGAATGAGAACAAACCTCGCGCTTTGGAAGGCGCGGCAGTCCTTCGATGTAGCGCATCGCCAGGGCAACGGCAACGATCGAGTGACTGTCCTGAATCTTGACGCCGAGCTGACGACTGACCTCGTCGGCATCCCAGAGGTACACCTTCATGTCCTCTGTGCCTTTCAGCTTCGCATCGAGCTTCTCTTGCTCGACAGTCAGCTGAACGAGGAAGTAGCTCGGCGCCACGGCGTGCGTTCCGGAGTTTTCCGCAACGTTGCCGAGATGGGTGACGGAGGTGACTTCGGCTTGCGCCATCACTTCCTCACCGAGTTCGCGAATAAGCGTCGCCAGCGGCAGGTCGCCAATCTTGATGGTGCCGAGGGCACCGGCAATCTGCGCTTTGTCGAGCTTCTCGCCGAAGCCGCGCGGAATCTCGTAGGTCCACTGACCGACGGTCAACCTCCACTGCTTCACGATGGCGAAACGCCCGTTGACGACAACCACGATGACCGCGCCATCGGAGACTTCGCCGTTGGCATTGAAGCGAATGGTGTACTCGCCCTCTTTGCCGCCCGGGAATGCCACCGCCAGCTTCACGTCAGTGAAGAAGCGCTTGGAGTGCTCGAAGATCTCGACGACGCGCAGCGCCTCGATCTCGCCTTTAGTGTGATCGCCCAGCTTGCGCAACGGCTTGAGACCGCGCGCTGTCAGCTGTGCGTTGATGTCTGTGAGACGTGTTTCACGCTCGTTCATTTTCTTTCCTTCTCTGCCTCTGCAGATGGGAGTCGTCTGTTCGCGCTTAGCCTCTGCCTTGCACGAACTAGCTGCCCAGGAAAAACCTGGGACGAAGCGGCTGGATAGATCACATCAAGCAACTCAACGTTAGAGCTGAAGAAGATAAATTCAAGATGTGATAAGGGTTTACAAGCCCAAATTCAGTCCAAGCCGAAGAAACAGATGACGTCTCTACAAGTACTAAATGGAATCTCTTGAAAACAATCGAAGGCGCTCTATTCTTGCGCGCTTCAAAGATAATTCGTTCTTATGTTTACAAGAGGCCCTATCTCAGTAGGTTAAATCTCCGTCGCGTAGCTAGCGCTATTGGTTACGCGCTGTAAACAGGTTAGCTTGATTAGAGCTAGCGCCCGCCGAGATCCGTGTCATGCAATCCAGATCATGGGTCCGGCCAGCTCAGCCCACTTTAGAGCCGCGAGGTGGAATCGAGATTGTTGACACGCCTCTACTTCTCGGTGTCTGCCTTAATGCGCTCTACAAGGCTCGTAGTGCTTTTGGATGGAACAAGGCTAAGAATCCTCACCTCGCCCCCAAAAGATTCAACCACGGGTGTCTCAGCTAGGTCAGACGGTTTGTAGTCGGCACCTTTCACATGAACATTCGGCTTGACGTGACGCAAGAATTCCACCGGTGTGTCCTCACCAAATATGGTGACATAGTCGACGCAAGCAAGACTACTCAACACCTCAGCCCTGTCGTTTTCAGAAACGATCGGTCGCTCCGGTCCTTTCAATTTCGACACAGACGCATCGCTATTTACGCCCACCACGAGCACATCTCCCAACTCTTTCGATTGCTTCAAGATGCGGACGTGACCGACATGCAGCAAATCAAAACAGCCATTGGTCGTGACTATCTTCTTGCCGGCTTGTTTGAGTTTCGCTATTTCGTCAGACAGCTGAGATAGCGGAAGTACTTTCCCCATCGTGCTCGAAATCATTCTGCTTGAGATCGCCTTTTAGAAGAATCGCTTATTTGACCACCTTCTTTTGGGTCAACGAAGCGAGGCGCTGACGCGCATCTTCACTATACTCCGATTTGCTGGAGATCTTCAGAGCTTGGGTGAATTTCTCCGCAGCTTCTTCCGGGCGATTCTTGCGAGTCATGATAAGACCCATTCTGTAATAGGCTTCGCCAAGTCTGTAGTCATTCTTAACTGCTTGCTGATATGAGTCCAACGCCTTGTCGAGTTCTTTTTGAATTTCGTAGGCAGTGCCCAAGTTGTAGTGAGCAGTTGCGAGACTCGGGTCCAGCGAAACAGCTGTCTGCCAGTTTTTCACTGCGCCGAGCAAGTCGCGTTCAGCACGCAGGGCCGCTCCGATGCCATTGTAGGTGATGGCATCTTTGGGATTGATGGCGAGCGCTTTGCGAAACTCGGTAAGAGCTCCGGCGTAATTGTGCTGCTGGTTATAAATCAAACCGAGATTGCTGTGCGCTTGCGCGAGATCGGGGTTGGAAGCGATCGCAGCCTTATACGCCTCGATTGCATCACCCAGCTTGCCCGTGAGATGGAAGTTGACGGCAGTATTGAAAAGCTTCACCGCATCTTTGGGATTTGGAGCGACTTTTGTGTCTGCAGGGGCAGTCGCGGCAGCGGCTTGGCTTGCCGAAGGAACATCTTCAGATATCGCTGGTTTCAAATCCGCACCAGCGGCAGCCGGCTGGACAGCGGCAGCTGGCTGGGCAGCTGGAGCCACTTGTACCGGTTGAGTATCGGCATTTACCGGAATCGGTTTGGCATTTGCCAAAGGCGCCAGCGGATTGACTGCAGCATTAGGATCTATCGGTATGATTTTAGGCTCGGCAGGAATCGTATTCGCACCGGTGAAATTTCCGCCGGCAGCTGCGCCCGCACCACTTGTCCAATCCCATCCGCCCGCCTTTTCCGCGCCTGGTGCTTGAATCGCCGGAGCGGTGGGTCCTACTTTCTTGTCCCAAAGTTGTTCACCGGCATTGTCGGTGGATTTCTGACGAAGCATTTGTTCGTAGGCTTGATCGTAATTGGATGGAGCTTGTTTGGTCGCTTCCAAATCGGAGGACATAACTTTGGCAGCGTTCAGTCCGATCGCTTGAGGCGGCGGCGGAGCGCCAGGAACGGTGGCTGATGGAATCGCATCGGTGGACTCTTCTTGCACCACTTGCGGTGCCGGTTGCGTCTGAGCCAAGAGCACCGGTTTTTCGCCGACATTCTCGGCAACCGCTTGCACTGGGGCGTTTAAAACATCATCGCCCAAGCTTATGACTACTTGCCCTTCTTCGACCTTTACTACTCTCGGAGTAACACCGACCTTCTGAGGAACATGAAGAACTACACGAGCTGTAGGTTTTTCGGCATTGACGACCTCGGAGAATCGGACGTTGGTTATGCCGGGAAGCTGAGCTGAGACTGACGAAGTAATGTCTTGAGCAGACGGCATGCTGCCTTTGTCTATCGTGGCATTGGCGAAATCAAAAACAACTTTGTGATCGGCGCCGGGGCGATCCAAGACACTGGGAACAGTGGGGAATCCGCCACCCTGAAACTGCACTACAAGCTGATGATTGGGATCGACCGAGATACTCTTGATCGGAAGGGCTGTGCCTTCGGCTTGCGCCGGCGCGCATTGCATCAAAGCACCGATTGCCAATGCTCCTGTGGCGCTCAAGCACTTTTGTGCTGCACGATTTTTGTCTACGTCATTCCGCGTCATGTACGGTTTCTCCAAAGTCGTTCACTTATCCAGAAGGTTGCCAGGTTGGGCAGGCAAAGCTCAGCTCTGTGACTGCATGCTTTTCCAAGCGGCTCAGTTTACTTCAGGAGCCTCTGCCTTTGACAGCCGAACCATTTAAGTTAAGTCGAGAATTTGTCAGTGACGGCTGCAAAATTCGGCGTTATGATGATTGAAAAGCGGCTGGGTTAGCGGCCGTGGCTAGAAGAGGAAGTAAAGCGGTTAGTGAATATTTATCGGAACATTCCTGGTATTCAAGAGGACGGAGGAACATATTCTGACTCGAAGGCGCCGTCAACCCCAGTGCCCACTGCTCTACCAGAGCCCACTCCTTTTCGAGAGCCCACTACTCTAAAGGAATCCATGTCAAAAAAATCGAATAACACCACAGGCAGTGTCAAGCCAAGTTCACTGTTCCTCTCAACTATAATTGCAATTGCTGCAACATCCGCATCGGCCCTGGCACAAGACAATTTACAAGCACCCTCCGCAACCCTTGCATCGCAATCACTCAAACCAGCTGTGAGAGATCCCGCTACGGAAAGATTGCTCCCGAGCAAGGCGGGCCGGCACGATTCAATCATGCCACCACTGAAAGACTTGATTCCAAATCGCCTATTCATTGGACAGAAGGTTCCTCGGCTGCTTGCGCCACCCGCGCCAGAACCGGGAAAAGACAAACTTGTTCCTCCGCCCGGAGAAGAAATGTACTATCCGGTTCGCATGGATGGACAGCCATATGTTTTAAACGTTGACCGCACCGTAAACCTCACCGATGCGCTTAATCGCTTCTATTACGACCCGAGGTGGCGAGGAGAAGTGTGGGTTCCATTCGATCAAATCAGCACGATCGAACGCGCCACGAGGCTCATGTCTACTTGGCGCGAATACAATGAGTTCAGCACTTTCCGTATACTCAACAAGGTCAACATCTTTTTCGAACGCTGGTCGGGATTCGGTCCATAACAATGAAACCTCACAATGAAAGTTCCTCAGATATTCGAGTCGATCACATTGCGATTGCCGTCAAGAATCTCGAAGAAGCGCTTCACTTCTGGCAAGAGAGCCTCGGTCTCGGTTGCATTGATATTGAAGTGGTCAGCGAACAAGGAGTGCGTGTCGCCAAACTCGACATCGGAAACACGCATATCGAGCTGCTCGAACCGCTTGGGGACGAAACTCCGGTGGGCAAGTTTCTTGCATCGCGAGGTCCGGGATTGCATCATGTCTGCGTGGGTGTTCCAAACATCGAAGAGCGCTTAGCATGCCTCAAAGAGAAAGAAACGAAGCTCATTGATGAGAAGCCAAAGATTGGTGCAGGCGGGGCAAAAATTGCGTTTGTTCACCCCAAAAGCACCGGTGGTGTGCTTCTAGAGTTGTCCCAGCCAAAAGAATAGAGCCACAGCGTACGCGCCCGCGTAACTAAGGTTAACCAAAATATTTAGCTTTTCTATCTTTTCTCTATATCGAGAAGATGAGCTGATACGCTTACCAAATCCGAAGGCACCGCCCAAGCAAAGCGGGTCTTGCAAAGCGCTTAGATAGATGGGAGGCGTAGAATCGCATGGCAACTGTCAAAGAAATGACAACAATTGAAAAGGCACTCGGCGACAAGGCGTCGTATTTCCTCGAGCACAAGTGCAAAGGCGTCTCGAAGGATCTTCTGCATCTTCCGGGACCAGATTTCGTAGATCGCGTAACCGCGCTGAGCGACCGCAACCCGCGCGTTCTTCGCAGCCTCAACACCCTCTTTAACAACGGACGCTTGGCAGGCACCGGCTACCTTTCGATTCTTCCAGTCGACCAGGGTATCGAGCACTCAGCCGGCGCATCGTTTGCCAAAAACCCGATTTACTTCGACGGCGAAAACATTGTGAAATTAGCTATCGAAGGCGGTTGCAACGCAGTGGCATCGACCTACGGCGTGCTTGGCTCGGTAGCAAGAAAGTATGCCCACAAGATTCCTTTCATCGTCAAAATCAACCACAATGAGTTTTTGACCTACCCCAACAAATTCGATCAAATCGAATTCGGAACAGTCGAGCAAGCCTGGGAAATGGGTGCTGTTGCCGTCGGAGCCACCATCTACTTCGGCTCACCTGAATCGACTCGCCAAATTCAAGAGATCGCCGTGGCCTTCCACGAAGCTCATCAACTCGGCATGGCCACCATCTTGTGGTGCTACCTGCGCAACTCCGCCTTCAAACAAGGCGACACTGACTACCATTTGGCAGCTGACCTCACCGCTCAAGCCAACCACCTGGGAGTCACCATCGAAGCCGATATCATCAAGCAAAAATTGCCTGAAAACAACGGCGGCTACAACGCACTCAAGTTCGGCAAAACTGATGCCCGCGTCTATTCCGAACTGACCACCGATCACCCAATAGACCTCACTCGCTATCAAGTAGCCAACTGCTTCATGGGCCGCCAAGGTTTGATCAACTCCGGTGGCGCATCCGGTCAAAACGACATGGCAGAAGCGATCACAACCGCAGTCATCAACAAGAGAGCTGGTGGTTCAGGTCTCATTTCCGGTCGCAAGGCATTCCAGAAGCCAATGAAAGACGGCATTGAACTGCTCAACGCAATTCAAGACGTCTACCTCTGCAAAGACGTCACAATCGCGTAACGCGCTTGTACAAAGCGTCCGCAAACCCGAAGTTCCAAAAATCAAAAGCCCCAGGAGCAATTCCTGGGGCTGTCTCTTGTTTGGATTGGCATCGCCGCAAGTTACGGCAAGGATGGACCGGAGTCGTAAAATCCAGGTTCGAACCGAAGAAAAGACGATTCCAAATTCGACGCGGAATCTTATTGAAGAGGGTTTGGAAAAGTGATACGAAGAAGCGCCACGGTTTTAGTGCGTCTGGACCTCATTGTGTCGCTATTGAAAGCGGAAACACAAGGTACTCTGAATTGGAAATAGAGCGGAAGAAGTAAAAGGAACGAGGGGTTGCTTAGACAATCCCTCGTGTTAGTTCAGTGAATGCTAGTATGAATTCAGTGACAATCAGCCGTCTTAGTTATGAATGAATTAGCGCAATTTTCCGATGAACCGGGACCATTCACAACTCAGGTTTTGAGCTATATCACATTAGCACTGCAAGCATCCTCTGCAGTTTTTTGGCTACTGTCAGAACACCACTTGACGGTCGTTTCGCAGTTCAGTGCAAAAGCGGACTCCTTTCTTGACGGTTTCGAACTAACCCAAACCGAGTCATGCATTCTCTTGAATGGAATCTCTCACGATGACGAAAAAGTTCAGTATGTGATATCGATTTCGGATGTCACTAAACCCGGCATTCCATTTCCAAGCTCGTTAACAACACGGCTCATCGAGAAAGGAATCAGGGCTACCTTGTCGATTAAGATTTCGTTTGGGAAAAACGTTTTCGGCGTACTCGAAGTCTACGCAGAACAATCACGCATGTGGACGGCCCTGGATGCCTTGTTTCTGAGAAGAAACGCATCTTTGCTTGCAGAGTATTTGGCTTATGTTCAAGGCAAGACTTAGT
>CAYZJR010000037.1:40329-56377 GCA_964478655.1 uncultured Candidatus Obscuribacterales bacterium | reverse complement strand
AGCGCGTGGCGCGGAGCGCGTGGCGCGGAGCGCGTGGCGCGGAGCGCGTGGCGCGGAGCGCGTGGCGCCACAACATCCCATCACAGTTCCAACCAACTTCGAAATCGGGAAAGCCGAAGATTCCGAATCCGTGATGGAAAGCCGTGACGCTCGATTTCCGAGTCGCCTTATCTAGTTGTTGTTGCGCGACAAAACTTTTCCGTACACATTTGCGTTGCCGCTATGGCCGCCGGTTGAGCGCACCATTACACCTCCAGGCGCATACAACTGCGTGTCGTTGTAGTTTGCGATTTGCGGTGTCCCGATAAGAGGAGTTGGCTGTTTGCGCGGCACGACGGTTCCACGCACCGATTTCGATTGAGTGTAGCGTGGCGTTTTGCTCGCCGTGGGTCTGTGAGTTGCCGCCGGCTTGCTGGCAAGCAGCGTTGCCGGAGCAGCCGAGCGTTGAGGATATGGAGACTGCGCCGGCACCGGAAGACGTCCGGCTACACCCGGTCTTCCAAACTCAGGTCTGAATGTCTGGGCCAGATTGGCTTGTGTTCTTGGAAAGGAAACTCCACTGGATACGACAGTTTCCGGTACAAGAATCGGTTTTGGTGGCGGTGTCTTTGCAAAAAGCGAAGGATTGACACCGGTGAGAAAGTGGCTCGTTCTCGGCACATTGCCGTGCGTGACCTGATGCGCAGCTACAGGAACGCTTCGTTGTTGATAGCCGTATGGCTTGATGACAGTTGGCGCGAAGTTGAATCGCATTCCTCTGCCGTTTCCGTCAAACCTGTCGCTCTTAGCCGGATTGTACCCGTCGTATTGCGCATGAGCGGGAGCGCTTGTAGTGATCACCATTGCGACTGCCGCAATGGAAAAACAAAGAGACTTGCTGTTCATTTGACCTTACCTGCATAAAGAAACTGGAGACCCGGATGAGATGGACTCCAACCGTGACTCGAAATATGCAGACTGGCTCAGAGCCAAACCTAAAATTGTTCCGGAAGACGCCAATGCGAACCGCTTTCACGGCTCGAAAAATGAGACAGCGCATTTTTCATGGCTTTGCAGTTGCGCAACCAACGTCCTAAAACGTTCTGCGCATCTATATTTTTGAGGAAGCCAGATCCTTTCCGGGAAGATCTAACACCTTTTCTGTTGCCGGCTTAGCTCGCCGGCTGAGTCTTTCGGTCGTACTTTTGGTCTTCTCCTGGGCTGCTACAAGGCTTTGTTCGCTCCTCCTGGGCGTTCCTTATATTTGAATTGCAGCTCCTACATCCTAGTCTTCAAGCTTTCGATCATTCGGTGGAGAAAGGCCGGCACCGCTCCATGCAGTACCGGCCTTCGAATTGGTTCTTGCGATTAGAGACCGCCGCCCAATCCGCCGAAGTTGTTGATCGCGAAGGTGCCGATCAAGTGGACCGCTGTAGGTCCGCCGAAACCGATACCGAGACCTTTGGCTACGTTCATTGCGGATTCACCGCCGTCACGTTGACCGAATGCAATCTTCATTCCAGCGAGAGACGATGGAACTGTCGAAAGCGCGGTTACGACACGGGAAATGTCACGAGCTGTGTCATATCCGAAGTCTGCCAATTGTCCTACTTCGTTCGATTGACCGTAGCGTGGATCTACCGGCGCGCCAACCAAGCCTTGCGCATGGGCCGCCTGGTCATAGACACCGATGGCCATGAGGACTAGTTGTGGGGCCAGGAGGATGCTCAAGCGTACGGCAACCTTGAATGAACGCGATGCAGCGACTTTCTTGGTGAGCGATTTGAGAGTAGTTGCCATGGTGAACCTCCTTATGGGGTGAGAAACGTGTTTGTTTCGCAATTACGTGTGTGCTATTTCCGCTTGATGACCGTACCGGACACCGTTGCGGTCGAGTGTGTTCCTACTCCGTTCACACCAGAACCAGATGCATAGAACTGGTTGCCGTAATTTGCGATTTGCGGTGTGGCTACCGCGGGTACAGCTTGTTTGCGTGGGAGCAGTTTGCCGCGCAAGTTGTTGTTTGCGCGATGGGTGGGTCTGTGGTGAGCGGCCACTGACTTGCTAGCGGGCAATTGCTGAGCAGCTGGGGCCTTTTGTGCCGCTTGTTGCGACGGTTGGCTGGCGGATTTTGGAGTTCCGAACAGCGAGTTGAATGGCGTCAACTGTTGTTGTTGAGCAACAATTGGCACTGGGGGTTGCACCGGCTGTGGTACCGTTGGTCTTGCAACGACGACGGTTTCCGGCACGAGAATAGGTTTTGGAGCCTGCGGCTTCGTCAAGAAATTTGGCGAGACGCCGAGGAAATTCGAGCTTCTGGGCATAGCGCCAGGCATTACCGAGTGAGGAGCCACTTGCGGGTTGCGTGAAGCAGCGCGGCGCGCATGTACTTCAGAACCCCAAACGTTCGGCTCGTATTGGAAGCGAGCGCCTTGCGCTTGTGCTGGGCTGATGGTGCCGGCGATTCCGGCTACTGTCACTATCGATAGAGTTAAAAACTTGATGTTCATGGCGTGATTCTCGGGGTTAAGACTAGAAGCGCATTCCGCTCAATAACCGTGTTCCTGCAATGCTCAGACCCATGGCGCCCATCATGTTGAAGTAGCCGCGCGGTCTGCCTGAAAGGAAAGCTCCGGCGAGTGCACCTGCTCCAAAGCTCGACGCCATGCTGGCTGTATGTCTGAGTCCGGAGAAAGCTTTCTTGCCTTGCTTCATTTGCATTGTGGGTTGATATCCACCAGCGCTGAGCATTTGCGACTGAGCCGCGCCGCCTTGCAGCTGCTGTGGATTCATCCACTGGGATTGGCCTAGTTGGTTATTATTGGGATCATTGGCGTTGGTGAGTGTACCTTGAGACGCAAATTGCGAAGGTCCACCTTGTTGTTGTTGCGGTTGTGGCTGCATCATTGGATTGCCGGTAGCCATCTGAGCCATGTTCGCATTCATTTGCGGTGCAAGTTCTGGTTGGCTGAGCAATGAGTTGATGACGCCTTGTCTCATGTCTCTTGCTTGTTGTCCTTGCGCAGCCAAGTTGGCGAGCGATGGGGACAGAGCCGGAGAGAGAGACGATGGATTTTGGTTTGAACCGCTAAGACCTGGCACCGAACCAGACATATCTTGCGATCCGAGCGATGCGGCTCTCGATTGTGATTGAGCTTCTACCATACGGCTTGCAGCAGCACTGTCGAGCGGCACCACTTCTGGTGGCAGAAGAGAATCTTCTGTAGTCGCATCGAAGTTTTGAGCAAACGCTGGTGAAACAGAACCCAATATAAGAGTCAACGATGCACAAGCAGCAAGAAGACTACCGAACGATTTGTCGGCTCCTTGTCTATTCTTGGTGTGCTTGCTGTTCATTTCTTCTTTTTGCTTTTTGAGTTTCGCCGCAATGGCTGACTTGGGTGTTGTCGATTGAAATCTTACGGAAACTGAGGGAGAACTGGAATCGGGGGGATTCCCACCACCATGGGAGAATCCCCCCTTCGTGCCTTAGAAGTTGGTTTCAACCGCAGTCGGCAAGAACAGCTGGTCGGTCTTTTGCGGGTTTACGTTGCCTGGAATGAATTGCGCATAAGGAAAGCCGAAATCGGTTGTCTTATTGCTGAAGATTCCAGTGCGTCTCAAACCTTGACCGAATTCTGTGTTCTGGTGTGCTTGAACAAATGGGTTGTCGCGCGTGGCGCTCAAACCGAAGTCTTGCACGGACGAACCGGTTGGAATCACAACTCCGCCGACCTTGAAGCGTTGACCGCCGCCGAGGTCGATGTCAGAGTGACGCAGGTCGTCGTTGGTTCCAGCTGGTCCTTTGTTGTAGCCGTTGCCTGTCGGAACGCCGAAGGGCATACCCCAACCAGCGAGTCCGCCGAATTGAGTGATGATGTCTTGGCTATCGCCACCGCCGCCGACCATGCTATTGCGTCCACGGAAACCCCATTGATGAGTTTCTTGTCCGCCACGGCGAATCTTATTGATGGTGGTGTTGTAGCCGCCTGTTCCTGGCAGTCCGCCCATCGGGAAGATGTTGACGAGATCTGCTGGGTTGGCGAATCCAGGAGGTGCTTGCAATTGTCCCGGGTCGAAACCTGGGGTTGATGGCGCGTTTGGAACGATGCCGGTCAAAGACGGTCCCAATACGCCTGGGGGAAGCTCCTCTAACGGGCCTGTCGGCAGTGGAACGAATGACGAGCCGTAATCTATTTGATTGCCTGGAATAAATGGAACCCAGGGCAATAGCTCGGGGCTGCCACCCATACCAGGATGCACAGGCGCTGGTGTGGCGCCGTCGCCGACTGCTGGCGGTTGACCTTCAATGGGTGGGATGCTCGGAGGCGAGTTCGGCACACCCGGAATCAACGGGTTGCGCAGCGTTGTCGCCGGTTGCGCGAACGCGGGCAGACTGAGACCGAATACGGTCACAATTGCTAGAGCTGGAAGAAACGATTTACTGAACATGTCCTGGCCTCCTGAGCCTTAATTTGCGATGTTAAGGTGGGTTGCGTTAGAAGGGAGCTATTGTTTGGCGTGAGCGTTGGTTCGATCCTTTAAATAGAGTGCGATTGCCGTGTAAGTCTGTGGTTGCTTGGGCGTTGCCTAGATTGGGGTCACGATTGCTCGTGTAGTTCCTGTCTGGGGCGTAGGAGTTTCGGGGTCCGTCCTCGGCTCCTTGCGGATACATCTTGAGGTTCGGCTTCTCAGTCAGCTTTTCGCCGAAATCCGAAAGCGTCGATCCTTGAGTTGTGCGGCGTCCGAGATCGCGAGTTGTTTGACCACCCCAGCGTTGTTGCGGCGCGAAGTCTCCAGGCATCCCTCCTTGAGCATTGATGTTGACCAATGCTGCAGGCGGTGGATAAAAGTCCATCGGACCAGAAAGAGGTCCGTTGTCCTGTCCCGGTGTTGAAGGCGGTGCTGGCGCGTAGAGCTGGCTGCCGAGTGTGTACGGCGATGCAAGTGTCGTCGGGTCTGCACCCGTGTTTACTTGCGAGCTTGGTTGGTCGATTTGATTTGCAGGGATGTTGGAATTCCACGGAAGAAGTTCCGGAGCTCCCCACATACCAGGCGTTACCGGAGGCGGAGCATAACCTTGCCCGATAGGCGGAGGCTGCCCTTCATACGGTGCGGCACCGGCAGGCGCATTAGGCGCGCCAGGTATAAGAGGATTGCGCAAAGACTGAAATCCTTGTGCGTTAGCAGCCAACGGAACCAAAAGCGATGCCACCACGGCAGATACTGCCGTTTTGATCATCGAGTTGTTCAGTCTGCTGTGCATCTCTTGTCCTTTTGCGTATCTCCCAGCACATGGCGCTTTTGGCGGGCCTGGTCTGAGAAGTACCCTAGCGTCACACTAAGGTAGCCTTTGCACGCAGCAATGTCTCTGTGGGAGTTACGCACTCACCTACGGTTTCTCCCACTCATGTCGTCAAATTCTTGCCTGCGCGCGGCTAGGCAGGCTGCGGTTCCACCAGAAGCAATCGGCTCGCAACGCCAAACCTTATATATGCAAAACCGCCAATGCAAATTGCAATCGGCGTTCGAAAATTAAAGAGAACTCACAAATCTAGATATCTAGAGTCGCTATCAATTCGGTTGCTGATGCGGGTCGGCCGTTCTTATCTTTGGCAAGACAGCAATAGATCAATTGTTGAACTTGATTCGGCACTTTTAAATCCGGGGGGAACGGTGGTGGTGCATCGCGAAGATGCTTGTTGAACGTATCGATGACGGAAGCGCCGACGAACGGCGGTTGGCCCGTGAGACATTCGAACAGAACACATCCCAAAGAGTAAATATCCGCGCGCTGATCGAGCTGCTTTCCGAGGCACTGCTCGGGACTCATATATAAAGGACTACCAAACGTCTCGCCGGTCTGCGTCAGCTTCTGCTCCGAGTTCACCAACTTGGCCAAACCGAAGTCGACGATCTTGACATTGACACCACCGTTTGAAGTTCTTGCCAGCATGATGTTGCCTGGCTTCAAATCCCGGTGAACAATACCGTTTTGGTGGGCATGCGTTAGCCCTTCGCAAACCGGAACAAAAATATCTTTCAACCCATTGACCGGCAATCGACCTTTTTTGTCGAGTAAATCTGAAAGACTGACCCCCTCCAGATACTCCATAACCATGTAGGGGCGCCCGTCTTCGTTGACCCCAAAATCGAAGATTGAAATCACATTCGGATGTTCGAGCTTGCTTGTCGCTTTCGCTTCAAGCTGAAAACGCTTAATGCTTTCTGCGGTGTTTCCCACATTGGTTTGCAAAACCTTGATGGCCACTATCTTATCCATATGGGTGTGCCGAGCCTTATACACAGTGCTCATGCCACCACCACCGAGGCGCGCGATGATCTCGTATCGGTCGGCGAATATTCCGCCCTCGAGAGTGTCTTCCGTCAGCCTCGCCAAAGGTGAGCCGTCAACGGGGCAGGCGACGTAAGATCCATCGAATTCCGCGTTGCATGTCAAACACAATTGACGAATCTTTTTGCGTTCACCGCCACCACCACCGATGGTTCCAGATGTAACTGCGCCATTTTCAGCGACGCGTTTCGTATTGGTAAATTGCGAGAGTTTTAGCTGTTCCTCAGCCTCATACCGCGCACTTTCAACCTTCGCCAAGGTCTTGGCACTGGATGCGATTAAGCCAACAATCACACCGACGACACCGATTCCAATGAACGTCCAGCTGGTCTCCGAGTTGTACCAACCGGCTCGTGCTCCCGAGTTGCACAGCAAAGCGATAGCAGGAACAGAAGCGAGAAATATCGAAAGTCGCCTCACCAACGAGCCGACTGTATTTGAGTAGCAAGTGAAGCCCATCACGCCGCGTTCGGGTTCGACGAACAAAATTGAAAGGCACAAAAGCAGAGAGAGAAACGATGAAATCAGCGGCAGGCGAATGCATCCAAACAACGCATCACACAACAATTGCGCACCGAATGCGTAGCCAATGATGACACGCGCCGAAATGAGA
Organism: uncultured Candidatus Obscuribacterales bacterium; assembly: GCA_964478655.1. GTDB lineage: Bacteria > Cyanobacteriota > Vampirovibrionia > Obscuribacterales > Obscuribacteraceae > CAYZJR01. The sequence goes on along the minus strand of CAYZJR010000037.1, from coordinate 49,430 downwards.
CACGCAAGCCCCATCAAGAATTGATCGAGCGGATACTTGCCCTTGACCATCAACCCAAAGAGCATCAACGCGATACCCATGATGATGAAAACCAGCGCCTGGTCGGGATACATCGGGCCAGGAAAGGAGATTCCCGGCGCTTCGGATGTACTGAACAAGTGAATCAACTTGATCGGAAAGTCCAGGTGAAAGAGCTGCTGCAGCAAATTCGCCAAACCCGCTGCCGCCACCACCAACCCGACGCCACGGCCAACCCATTTGAGCTGCGCATTAGGGCGCTTGACTAGCACCACCGACAGCGCGCAAAGCAGGTACGTGAGCGCAATACTGGACTGCACAGCGGCCTGATCTTCGATTGGCTTTCGCAAAAACTGGACATCGAGAATCCAGCCGGCAAGGACCATGACGCTCGCCAGAGCACACAGCCCCAGCAACGCCCAAGCAGCGGTCCGCAGGCGAGCAGCTAAGCTGCGATCTATCCCATCACGCATGGGAATAGACATTTCCACGCCATCCAGCATCTGCACCTAAGTTAAGGTCCCTTATGTACTTAACATTTGGATTTTACCCGGATGGGCCACCTTTATCTTGCGTGAACTGCATTTTGTCATCGAATTCATGAACAGCCATGAATTTCTCAGCCGGTGGGCGTTTAATCTGGCGGCCTTAGCCAGCCTGCTGACCGGACACTTCCCTCCGGCTCTCGCCCAATAAATTGCCACCGATTCGCATCATGAACTCCACCGTCTCAAAACCAAATGAAATTTATCAGCGCACTTTTTCGGGCGGAACGATCGAAACTGTTGGCAGATCAGTGGTGGCGGGTTTGGTGCCTTCAATGGCACTTCAGACGGTGGCAAAAAATATTTGTACAAACACAATTTTGCCGTTATTATATGAGGCAAGAAAGGGGGCGTACTGTGAGCAGTCAGCCATTAGAAAACATCGCCGTATCCAATATCTTTACTACCCAAACTGAACCCACTCATGAAGAAAGTGTAGCTCTGGAAGGTCTGGAGCATATATTCAAATGGGCATCGGAGGTGGTGGCAGAGGGTGAAGACTCTCGCGAGAAGAAAGCGAGAGAAAAGCGCATTCGTCGCCAGGTTCTCGAGGTCGTTCAAAAGTATCGCGACCAAAAGTTGCTTGCCAAATCAAATGATGAGATCGCGTATCTGCAAAGACGAGTGATCGCATTGCTGCACAAACTTCAGGAAGTATCCGAAGAGAATGCGACCGTTAAGCAAATCATGGTTGGCCAATATTACGCTTTGCAACGCATTCCGTATCTCGAAGAAGAAGTTCGCAAACTGAAGAAGTTTCAACTCGAAAAAGAAGCGGCAGTGACAGAGCGCAGATATCTGATGGATGCTCTGGCTAAGCTCAAAATCGACAGAGACTTCCTTGAAGAAGGCTTGACCGTTTCGGAAGAAGAAAACACTCGCCTCGCCAACCTGCTCAAAGAATCTCGCACACAATGCGAAGAGCTGAAGGCTCGGAGATGGTGGCACTGGTTGTTCCCGCCTGCCAAGAAGGCATAGCGAGTCCGACTTCGCGTAAAACTTATTGATCGGGCAGGCTACTTCCAGCCGCCCGATCTTTGATTTTGCCTTCAAATCCGCGAGCAGTTGGTTGATAGTACTTCCGCCCTTTCAACTCCTTCGGAAGGCACTCCATGGTCTCAGCTTTGCCATCCGCAAAGTCGTGCGCATACTGGTATCCCTTGGCATATCCGAGGTCCTTCATTAGTCTCGTCGGAGCGTTTCGCAAATGAAGTGGAACCGGATGTTGCACCGTATTAAGTGCGTCTCTTGCAGCATTGTTGTATGCCATGTATACAGCGTTAGATTTCGGAGCTAGTGCGAGAAATACCACAGCCTGAGCCAGCGCAAGCTTCCCTTCTGGCATTCCGATCAAATCGACGGCTTGCATAGCTGCCACCGCTTGTGGTAGCGCTTGCGGGGCCGACAATCCAACGTCTTCGGAAGCAAACCTGACCAAGCGCCGCGCAATGTACATCGGCTCCTCACCTGCTTCCAGCATGCGCGCAAGCCAATACAAACTGGCATCGGCATCAGAATTTCTTATCGACTTGTGCAACGCCGATATGAGATTGTAGTGATGCTCACCATCTTTATCGTACTTGAGCACCGCTTGCTGAATCGCGCTCTTGATGTCACTTTCCGAAAGCTCTTTAGCGCCTCGCCTTTGCGAGAGCATCACAGCAAGTTCTAAACTATTGAGAGATGTTCGCGCATCTCCCGATGCATATACTGCGAGCAACTTCAAAAGTTCGTCGTCACACTGAATCTGTGCGGACCCCAAACCCCGCTCCGAATCAGTCAGTGCATCGCGCATGATCTTGAGCAGATCATCAATTCCCAAATCCTCAAGAACGAAAACTTTTAGTCGCGACAGCAACGCAGAGTTGATTTCAAACGACGGATTTTCTGTGGTGGCACCAACCAGCAAAATTGTTCCATTCTCAACATATGGCAAGAACGCGTCTTGCTGCGCCTTGTTGAAGCGATGAATCTCGTCGACAAACAAAATTGTTCGCCGCCCTTCGAGTTTCATGAAGGCTTCCGCCTCCGCCATCACTCCCTTGATCTCTTTGATTCCCGAGGTCACGGCAGAAAATGAAACCCACTTACTATCGGTCTGCGAAGCGATGATTCGAGCCAAGGTGGTTTTGCCGACACCTGGCGGTCCCCAGAGTATGAACGACGTGAGGCGCCCTCCCGCGACCAACTGCCGCAGCACGCCGTCTTCCTGCACCAGCTTTGACTGCCCGACAAACTCGTCGAGAGTCCGTGGGCGCATGCGTTCGGCGAGGGGCGCGTTGTTCATTTTGAGCATGTTAATTCCTATGCCCCACCATAGAGGCGAATCGCAACCGCAAGTCTGAAACGCAAGGGTTGTCAACACAACTTTAGCGCTGTCAGCAGAATACAATGATAAACCGATGCGGGCAAAAGCTGCCGCGGGCGCGCGGGCAGCCGGTTAAGCCAACTCATCAGACAGGAACTGAAATGGCAGAAAAAAAGGATCTCCGCATTGGCGAGTTGCTTGTAGAAGCGCAGATTCTTCGCCCCCGAGATCTTTACGACGCCATAAAAGTCGCAAAACTGACAGCTCTTCCGGTTGGGCGCATTCTTGTGATGTCCAACTACGTGGAAGACAGGGAGTTTCAGGCTGCCGTGCAGGTGCAGTCCATGCTGCGCGACTCGATAATCTCGCTCGATACCGCGACCAAGGCGCTGGGACTTTTGTCCCGCAATAAGATCGAGCTTGACGAGGCGCTCAAACAGTCAGGTTTTCTGATCGAAAGCGCAGCAGACAGCAACAAATTGGGGGAACTGCTCACAGATGCCGATCTGGTCGAAAAGTCAGATCTGGACAGGGCTTTAGGTTACAGTCGTGACACTGGAATGCCTTTGGGCAGAACTCTCGTAACAGTCGGATGCATATCTGAAGAGACTCTCGCCACAGCGCTCAAGGTTCAAGAGTTAGTGCGAGAAGGTAAGGTAGATCGCGAAAAGGGCGTCAAGCTCTTGCGCTTAGCATACGAACGAAGGGCACCGATTGAAGTGACCCTGCAAGATCACGGCTTACTCCGCCTGCCAAATCGGCAGTCCATCAGGCTTGGTGAACTGCTCGTCGGCGGTGGCGTCATTTCCGACATTGATTTGGAGAACGCGCTCGAGTACTCCCTGTTAAACGAGAATCCAATCGGAAAGGCCCTTGTTGCGCTGGAATTGATTGATTCCAATTTGCTGGCACACGCATTGAAACTGCAAGAGATGGTCACTAACAGAACTCTCGATCCCGCATTTGCTGCGTCCATTCTGAGCAAGGCCAAAGACAGTGACAGACCGCTTCACGAATTCGTTGCCGAGGTCGTGATTCCGCAAGAGAAATTCAAATTAGCTGTTCACTTCCATGAGCTTCTTCGCTTGTCGGGACTTATCGAACATAGCGAAATCGAACTGTGCATGCTCGATCGCACATCACCTCCGAGTTCTCAGGGAGCGCTGGACTCCGGTCGAAAACTTTTAGACGCAGGCGTAATCGACAGACGCATTTATCTCGGAAGCCTGCGCTGCTACTTCCTCATTGCCACCGAGTGGCTGGATATTCAACAAGGAATCATTGCGCTCAACTACTTCTACAACAACTCGCATGAGTCGTTTGAAGACGTGCTACATGACTTGGGATGGACAGTTAAGACCTACAAAGAAGATTCCGAGCGCTAACCTGACGCTAGCCCAACCAAACCCACAACCCGACAAACCTACCGAACACTAGCAGCACAAAACCTTGCACCTTTTCTCCGCGTAGTCCCATGCTGAGAAGTGCTTTCCTTCCGGCTCCGGTGTGATCCATGGATCTTCGCCGTACTGCTTGTATTCGCTGAGAAGCTCTTCGCTCTTCTTCCCTTCGTGGTGGCCACTGAGAAACTCATCTACGATCTTCTTGCATTCTTTGACGGCTTCGTCGTACGAGTCAAACTCGCCAAGCTTGTACCGCTCGGATTCGTCCTGATAGTGATAGTTATCGTCGACGTAGACCGTAAACTTGGTCGGGCTTTCCATTGGGTTGCCTCGCACTCCTTTTCATCCGATCGACTCGCGGGTTCCCGCAATGCACATGGACCCATTGAGACATATCCAAGATATGGCGAAATAGTAACAGTTCCACCCAACATAGGGTAAACTCTTAGGCATTTCACGTCGCAGCTGCGAGTTTCCCGGCGATTCGGTCGGCACATCGAGCTGTTGTCGAACATGACGCGCGCGAATTGGAGGATCCAAAAATGGCAGACGCGATGCAAAAGTACATGCAGAAGTACAAAGACTACGTGATGACGGGCTTTCTCAAGTCAGTCGCTCCCATCGTGGTCGAGAAAGCGAGCGGCGTCACGATAACCGACGTTAACGGAAAAGAGTATCTAGACTGCTTTGCAGGAATCTCAGTGGTCAACGCCGGACACTGCAACAAAGAAGTAATCGACGCCGCCAAAGCACAAATGGACAAGCTTGTGCACTGCTCGTCATACCTCTATCACGTACAGCCGGTCGCCGATCTCGCCGAAAAAATGGCGCAAATCACTCCCGGAAAATTGCAGAAGACGTTCTTCGGCAACGGCGGCGCAGAAGCCATCGAAGGTGCACTCAAACTCGCCAGATTGTACACAGGCAAGCATGAATTCATCTCCCTTCATGCAAGTTTCCACGGCCGCAGCTGGGGTGCGCTGAGCATCACGGGCAACTATGGTCGCAAGAAAAAAGGTGGACCATACGCTCCCGGAATCGCCTTTGCACCAGCGCCTTACGTGTATCGTTCACAATGGCCGAACGAACCCGAAAAATGCGGCGAGCACTGCGCAAAGACTATCGATGAAGTCGTGAAATTCGCCACATCCAACGATGTCGCAGCTTTCATCGCCGAGCCTGTAATGGGTGAGGGCGGCATTATTGTTCCACCCAAAAACTACTTCAAAGAAGTGAAAAAAGTGCTCGACCATTACGGCATTTTGTTCATCGCCGATGAAGTTCAATCCGGCTTCGCACGCACCGGCAAGATGTTCGCCGTCGACTACTACGGAGTCGAACCAGACATTCTCGTCACCGCGAAGGGCATAGCTGACGGCTTCCCCCTCAGCGCATACACAGTGCGCCCAGAAATTGCAGATGCATACAAACCCGGCGATCACCTCTCAACATTTGGTGGCAACCCGGTTTCATGCGCAGCAGCACTCGCCAATATCGCATATATGGAACGCGAAAACCTCGCAGCCAAAACCGCAGAAACAGGCGAATACGCGATGAGCAAGCTGCGTGAGTTGCAGAACAAAAATTCGATGATAGGCGATGTTCGCGGTCTCGGCTTGATGATTGGTGTTGAACTGATCAAAGACAAAGACAAAACACCGGCAACCGCTGAAGCAGAAACCATCAAGGAAACCTGCTTGCAAAAAGGCTTGATCATCGGAGTCGGCGGCGTGCACGGAAACGTCGTGAGATTCCAACCACCATTGGTGATCACAAAACAAGAAATAGACAAAGCCATCGAAATCTTTGCAGATGTACTCAAGGCGGTCGGAACACCAGCAACAGCAGGCGCTCGCGCATAGTCGCAGTGACGCAATGAACAACTAGAAGTCGGACGAGGACCACTGCTTGTGGTCCTTGTCGCAGAGGACGCGGGGTAACTCATGAGTTCCGAAAGCCCGGACGAGTCAGCAATACTAGAAACACCAAACAGCAAGTCGGAATACGAACAATTCCAAAAACTGCTTCGCCGAAAGTTGATGTTCGAGTTCAAGGAAATCTTTGACGACGTTCCTGAATTTGATTGCCCGCCAGGCTGGCAGACTCTGATTCGGTCTGTGTTTGCAAAAATGGTCGAGCACATAAAGCAACATCCGGAAGCGTCGACATCAATCAGACAAGTGAAAGAAAAGTATGGTGCTCTGCGAATCTACGTCGCGTTCAACACTGGTGATGACACGATAAAGAAGATTCTTCGCGAGGCAGAGCGCGCGAGCTTTAAAGTTTGCGATTGGTGCGGAAAGCCTGGCGCGCTGAGACATGGCAGTTGGGCGCGCACACTTTGCGACGATCATGCAGAAGGTCGTTGGCCTAATCAAAATCACTTCAAAGGCGATGACGAGTTGTACGAGTGGACTCGCAGGTTTTGAAGCTGCGGTGCTCTCGCGCTACAGCGCTTGTGATTACTGCGGTAACGAGGTCAATCCGAACATACGATCGTGCGTTGTGCTGCCTGTATGGCAGCCCATGCAAGACTGAACGCGTCCACCTGAAGTGACTGTCTTGCCATCAGCAGTTACTGTGCCGTAGATCCATCCGTTGTCTGTGCCTTTAGTTGCAGGATCCACTTTTGTCATGATGAATAGAGCGTTCTTTACTGTGGGCGGAACAGAGATTACTTTTGAAGGCTCCCAAGATTCTTTCACGATAGTTTGGCCAATCGGCTGAACACCAAGCTTTTTGTACGTGTCTACATCTTTTGCGTACAAGTAGTACGTCTTGTTTCCGTGCGTGCTCGCATCTGAACTCTTGCTTACGCGAAGTCCAATGGGTGGAGTGATTGGTGGAGTGCACAACGGAGATTGAAGCCTAACCTCATCGTCAACTCTCGTGTATTTCGAGTACGTGCCGGCCGCCTCAAGTAACTCTTTCTGAAATCCGAGAACAGGCTGCTCCGCTCGTTTCGCAAAAACCATCGTGGCGCTCGTGACAGAAGCCAACCCAATTACTCCAAGTGCAATTTTCGCAGACTTATTCACAAGTGCTTCAGACCTCAATTAACAGAAATTGGCATTGGCTAATTTTACTCTTCATCGGTCAAAAAATTCTTCTCTAGGTAGAATGCGAAGTACATCATAAGGATAGCAATATGACCGAAAAGCAGAATCTGCTCATTCCGTCTGCAGTTGTGGGCGTGTCCCTTGTCGTTTGTTCAGTCATTCTTGGAGGAGCAGTCGGAAATCTTCGCAATCAAGATCAAACGATTAGCGTCACTGGATCGGCAAAAAAGAGAATAAAAGCAGATCTCGTCTCATGGACCGCTTCCGTAACCAGGCAAGCTCCCAACATTGTAGATGCATACAAATTACTGGGTGCAGATCTTCCATCGGTTAAACAGTTTGTGACTCAAAAGGGCGTGCTATCTAATGAAATCACAATGAGTTCTATCTCCAGCACTCCTATATTGGAACGCACGAAAGATGGCATAGAAACCGGGAAAACGCTCTCCTATCAACTGACTCAGTCCATTGAAGTGAAGTCCAAAGATGTGGACAAGATCGAAAAGCTCGCCACCGAAGTTACCGAACTCATGGCAAAGGGAATCCCAATTCAGTCAGGTAGTCCGAAATACTTTTGTTCAAATTTGAGTGATTTGAAAAAGACTATGCTCGCTGAGGCGGCGAAGGATGCGAAGGTTCGCGCAGAGATGCTTGCAGGCAGCACCGGAAGCGTGATCGGGAACCTGCGCACCGCGCGAATGGACCCATTGCAAATCACGAAACCAGATTCAAATGAAGTTTCAGATTATGGAATAAACGACGTGTCGAGTGTCGAGAAAGACATAACTGCAGTGGTTAACGCCACGTTCTCGTTGAAGTAGTTCCTAATCGAAACCACCAACAAAACAGTTTGCTTGCTTTAAAGGTAGAAATGCTTGAACAGCCAGATGCTATCGGCATTTGTTAGTGCCGCATCTTGGATACGAAAAACAATTGGAAACTTCCGTTCTTTCAGTGGGATAGCTTCTCGTGCTCGTGCGTTCCGCTCAGCAGCAGTCAATCTGCTATTTCCGTGAATTCTTCTCGATAGGATCGTTGGCTGCAGAAACAAACGCAAAACAATTCGCTTCTTGTCGAGATCTTCCTCAAGAAGAAACAAAGAACCATTGTTCATAGGATCTTCACCGTATGGCAAGCAATCTATAGCTTCTTCTCTGTCTTTAGGAAGATATCCGTATTCTTGCAAAAGGCGGAGGTTCGCCCGTGCCCAGGTACGTGGCGCGAAGTCGACTGCGAATGTAAGGTCCAAGAAGACGTATTTATCAAAAAACGCACCCTCTATTAGGGCTGCGAGTTCTGGCATATTCGGGCGAAGTGTAGAGTTAACATCTACTGAGATAGAATCGGGTCCGTTTATGCAAATTTCGGCTCCAATCAAATCCTCGCGGCTTTCGTACACAAGCTCCCGCCGAATTCTTCTGAGTGATGCGAAGTATGTTTTATCTTCGTGAGCCATAACCAGTTATATCCTTGAGACATGGTAGTCGATTTCCAAGCAAATAGCCCAATCGAACGGGCGTTCACTCAAGCAATCGCCTGGGAAACAGGACGACTTTGGTCTGAAGTTAGTCGCAATCGTCAGAAGGAAAACTGGGATGCGTTCTTCGGAGAATCCTTTTGTCTTGCCTATCGATGCGCTTTAACGCATCTGAATAATCATCTCAACACAATAACTACTGGGATGATTGACTCCATCAGGAATCTCAACGACCAACAAAAACAAAGTGTTTTCAATGTAGCAATTCAAGTCGTTGAATGGACACTTGAA
>CAYZJR010000037.1:0-40229 GCA_964478655.1 uncultured Candidatus Obscuribacterales bacterium | reverse complement strand
ACAAAAACAAAGTGTTTTCAATGTAGCAATTCAAGTCGTTGAATGGACACTTGAAGAAGGTGTGGAGCTAAATAGCATTGAGTGCGAACTATTAGTAAGAGTGGCGAGCAAATCACTCCTTAGCATCGACCACCAAGACATGAATTTCCTTGGCGCACTCAACAAACTTGGCCACATCTTGGCTCGAGACGTCAACCTTGCCGAGCTGGTAATTATCGACGAAATTTGTGATAACACGGCTCAACGCGTTCATGTATTTCCAGCCGATGTCCTAACATCTGAAATGCGAGAGCCATTGCGTGGAAGGTTCGCAGATAAACCTATTAGCGGTTCACAGAAAGCATTTGGCGATGATTTCATGATTCGCCAGAATCTAGACCTCTTCCAAGGTATCATCGAAGCGAAACTCACGCTGTGTCCCACTCAACCAAGTTCATATGCAATCGTTGCTTTTTGGCTCACACTTGAAGGAGAGATTCGAAAGATCGAACTTCACCGAAAATCCGGCATAGATGAAGCTGATGAGGCAGCTTTAAATGCAGTCAAATCGGCGTTCCCATTCCCCTTTTTGCCAGAGCGAATGACGCAAGTACAAATCCTAGTGAGCTTCGCACCTGACGGACCATTTCTGAGTTATTCGTAGATTGGCTCAAAAACTCGTATAGTCCCCTCGCCAGGATAATTCGTTACTGATATCGTGGAAAGATGAACTCATTACTTCCGAAATTTTCGACAATCACAGTGCTGTGGTACGCATCAGTGTCTCTCACTGTTTTATCGATTGACTTCTGGCTGGCCAACATGCCGCCCTTTCTACAGGCAGACTTATGCATAGCTGTACGCGATTATAAAGGTGCGGAACAATGGTTGCGAAAAGACCTTGAAAAAATCAGATTAGAGAGCAGCGATTATAAAAGCGACATTGAGTACTGGGTCAGTGAGTGCAATCTCGCAATTTTGCTGCGTAAGCAGGGTCGCTTACTAGAAGCAGAGGAACTGCTGAAGGAAGCACTATTAATTAGCAAGCGGACAAACACGCCTGGATATTACGTAGTGCCAAACACTTATTGGTACATGGCAGACTTGTACCGAGATGAGCAGCGCATCGATGACGAAGAGCGGGCATGCAGGACAGCGCTTGCACTTGAAACTGAGTACGCACGGAAAAATCCATCACACTCCTATTTAAACTGTCCCCGATTGTCCTTTGTTGAAGAAGTTAATCGCCTTCCGGCAGTTGCTACTGGCTTTCTAATTCGATTGATTCAGCAGCCCGCAAGCAAATCGCGCGACTAGATCACTCAGCACAAAAAGAACTCGATTCTACTCTTACGCTATCTTTGAATTGTGCTTACGAATCTCACACCATCAAGCGTAATCGAGCGCGCATTTGCGCAAGCTGCCGGCTGGGAAACCGGAAAGCTTTGGTCTGAAATTGAACGCAGCAAACAAAAGGGCCACCGAGAGCAGTATCTTGCTCAGCTATTTTGCATGGCTTACCGTCTCGCGCTCGTTAGCAAGCCTCAGCATCTGAACACAATTACAAATGCAATGGTGTGGCATGTGGATAAACTCACCGAGCAGCAGAAGTACAATCTCTTGAGTGTGGGTATGTGCGTCCTCGAATCGTGCATTGAGGAGGGAATGGACGCCAATACCAACGAGTGCCGCTTACTGCTAAGAGTAATCTGCCAGTTGATGCTGGGAGTAGCGCATAGAGACATCAACTTTCTTTGTTCCTTCAACAAGCTGAAAGCATTGCTAGATATAGACCTCGACATGGAAGAACTCAAAAAACTGGACTTGCTTTGCAATGACACGTCAAATCGAGTCAGTCTATTGTCGACATATGACTTGGGCGAAACCTTACAAACGCCCCTTCAAGGGGAGATTCCCACTGCACCTAAGAGGCCTCGAGCTTTGGGTCATGATCCACTGATCGTCCACTACCTCGAAACAATTCTCCAAATGATTGAAGCGAGATGGAAAGTTTGCTCACCGTTTCCAACGTGCTTTCCAGAAGTCACATTTCGGCTAAACGACGATGCCTCGATTGCAACAATTGAACTTCGCAGACAATCCGGCAGTGCTGAAGTAGACGAAGATGCCTTAAGCGCGATAACCCGGAGCGTGTTTCCGTTTCCATTTTTCAGCGAGCGCATTGTGAACATGCAAATCACAGTAAGCTTTGCGCCAGAGGGACCTTTCATTTACTATGAACCTTGACGAGCGCAACTCATTGCGATACGGTGAACATAGTATCGAAAGGTCAAATTGATGGCGAGTAATCTCACAGCTATTCAAATATCTTGGCTCTCCGCGCAATATGTGCGGATGCTCAGGCGGCCTTGCAATTCGCAGCCTGCACGCGCAGGTTTTGTCATCTTCTAGATTTAAGATAACAAAAACGCATTGCTCACGTCGTTCGTGTCAACGCCAGTGAGTCGCACGAGCCCGCAGTGTCAGCGCTCGTGTAGTGCTTTTGAGCCACTGCAGAAATTGCAGATCCGCCTGACATCGGATCGAAATCTATTTGGAGAAAAATCAATTATGGATGACAAACAACGATACGAAAACGACCTCTCAGTAAGGCTTTTGGATGAGAATGGTCAACAGCTAGGCATTTTTGTATGGAGAGACGCACGAAGAATCGCAACGGAAATGCAATTAGATCTTGTGATGCTGAACAAGGCTACACAACCTCCAATCTGCCAAATCACTGATGCAGGGCGGCTTCGGTATGTACGTTCAAAGAACGCTAAAGCAGCCAAGCAAAGACAGCATCAAATTACGGTCAAGGAAATCACAATGCACTATGGCATCGATGGCCACGACTTCCAAGTGAAAGTGGCGAAAGCCCGCTCTTTTCTTGTTCGCGGCTGCAACGTCAAGGTCTCCGTGCAGCTACGAGGTAGAGAAATTCAACACGCAAATCTAGCGATTGTTCTGTGCAACAGGTTCGTGGCCGAACTAAATACATCAGCGATGTGCCAGAGAATCCCCACACTTGAGGGAAGAGACGTGATTACTATGTTATCTCCCGTGGTTCGCACAAAGCAAACACTAGAAGCGAAAGAAAGTTTTGATCAAAGAAAACCAGTCGAGTGATTTTGGTCTCGAACATGGACCAAATTTCTTTTCAATCGTGACCAGTGTTTCATTGTTGCATTCGATAGCCTTCTCAAGATAACTTCTGTCGGTAAGCACGTAATACTCGTCCAGTTGCCCGTCATACCCGTGATAGAAAAATTCGCTACCTAACAAGAAAAGGTAACCCCAAAGGCGAGAGAAAACAGCATCACTTTCGGCTCCTGAATACCAGTAGGGGACACTGATTCCAACACAGCTGGAGTAGAAGGATATATCTATCTTGTGAGGGTCACGGAGGCTGGTGCATTGTGAATCTTTGATGACCTCGAACTTTGGTTCCAATTCTTTCAATCGATTCACAATCACACTATGTCTCTGAATCTCATCGTCGGTCAGATCTTTTAGCCCGCCCGAACAACACTGAGCTTCGAAGGATTCCTCAATCGTGAGACCCTCTATCGGTATGAATAGATGAATATCGTAGCTCAATGAGACGTGCCTATACGGTCATGACTCACGCTCAACCAGCGCGATGCGCACTACATACAGTGCGCACTGCTTTTACTGAAACATCGACCCAACAACCGGAAACAGCGAAAGGAAAAACGAAAGAATCATCAGCCAGATGATCGCTTTTTTCCAACCAGCAAACTTTCTCATCGTCCTCTCTCCGGCTGCCGCCCAATTGCAGCACATGGGCTCATTCTACTCAAACGAGCGAGTTCTATCAACGTTACTGGCAGCTGGCTTAAGAGGAAGGCGAGTTAAGACCACCGCACTTTGCAGTGCTGCCGAACAAGCCCAAGTTGACACGCAAGACCTAGAAAGGTCGGCGACGTCTGCCGCTCATAATGTTGCCTAGGATGAACAATCCAGAAACAATTCCGGCACCGCTGCCAAGCTTTTGTGCGTTCCATTCAGGCGTGCCGTACTCAGCCTTTTCAGGCTTGCTGATCAAAGTGACGTCAGGAACAATGTTCTTGCCCGTGCACGTATTGACGATCTCTCTGACTCCATCGATTGGACCCTGAATTAGTGTGTGTGCAAAAGAATGGGTGAATTTGCCCACGCATTCAGTTGGCGTGCAGTTTTTTTCCGCCGATTCATTCTCGCTATTGTCAGTCATCGTCCTTCCTCAAAGTTGGTTGCGGCACTGTGGATTCTATAAGTAACGTTCAAAGAGAACTAATAGCCAGTTTAGCAGTGCCGATTAGTCTCTGGCATGCAACTACAATATCGACCATCATTTCTTATGTAGTGATAGATCTTCAACAAAGGCTCCTTGGCTGCCAAGGTTTACCAGATTGGTATCGTTTTTCGAGAAAATTAGTACCAGATTGGCAAATATTGACAGCCCGGGGTCCAATCCGGACCACCCAAGCCCAACCCGGACCACCCAAGCCAAAACCACAGACACCGGAGACACCGGCAAAAATTATGCCGAGATAATTGACTAAAATCAAAAATTGGTCAAGAATACATTTGCGGAGGAAAAATGGCGCGCACCAAAGCAATTCCAAACAGGGCGGAACTAATCTTAGAGGCAGCAGTTGAGTTGTTCTCTAGATATGGTTATGAACGCACGAGCATTGATGACATTGCTAAGCATCTTGGAATTGGCAAAGGCTCAGTATATCTAGAGTTTCGCACCAAAGAAGATATATTGATGCGAATCATTGAGTGCTATGCAACGCGCATTCAAGCAATGATGGATGAGCGAGTGGAAAACTTACAAGGTTCACCGCTTGAGTGCTTGCAAGACATGTTTGAGACGTGTTCTACAACAGTCTTTGACTATGTCACACGAGACATTCACACGCCGGAAGCTCTCTTGCACACTTCGCTTCAGTGCAAGGCGCGGTTTGCTCCGTTCTACGTTCAGAAACGCGATCGCGTTTTGAAGATACTGAAACTGGCTGCAGAAGCCGGCGAGATTCCTAAAAGTAGAGCGACGGAAGAAACTGCCGTTGCATTTCTGATGGCGATATCGAGCCTGTTTCCACCTTACTTCAATAACTACACCGAAACGGAAGCGAGAATGACGCGCGAGGAGTTGCAAAAGCGCGCCAAAACAGTACTAGACATTGTTATCGCCGGACTCAGACACTCTTAGCTGAGCCAAATTCGAAGCTATTTGCAAGAACGCATCGCACTGCATGCGGTGCAGTTTCATGCGCACACTCCGTGCCCCTTGCGAATCGCAGCCACCGCATTGGCTGCCAGTGCACTTCACCGCAACACGCTGCCGACACCGCTCACGAGATCGTTCTCCGAGATAAACTCCATCACCAAGGTACAAAATGGCAACCTACTTTCAAGAAGAATTACAGCGTCGAGTCCAAGAAGACGGAGAAATTATCCGTTGGTTGTTCCTTTTCGGCGTCGCTATCGCCGCACTGATGGAAGTCATCGACACGAGCATCACAAACGTCGCACTTCCACACATTCAAGGCAACCTCGGTGCCACCACCAGCGAAGCCGCTTGGGTCGTCACATCGTATTCAATTGCAAACGTGATCACCATGCCACTTGCTGTCATGTTCGGCGACATGTTCGGCAAAAAGAAGTACTTCATCTTTTCAATGATCGGCTTCACAATCGCATCAATCTTTTGCGGCATGGCGACGAACCTTCTCACCCTCGTACTGGCGCGCATCATGCAAGGGCTATTTGGTGGTGGATTGCTCGCAAAGGCACAAGCATTTTTATTTGAAGGATTTCCCCCCGAGAAGCAAGGGCTCGTACAAGGCGTCTTTGGCATTTGCGTCATTGTCGGGCCCGTTCTCGGTCCTACGCTCGGCGGGTGGCTCACAGATAACTACAACTGGCGCTGGATCTTCTTTATCAATATTCCAGTAGGAATTTTGGCCACAATTCTGTGCCAGGCTTTCATTCCCAAAGACAAAACACGAAGCGAAGACGCACCAGCTGTGCGCGTAGATTGGCTTGGTATCGCATCTCTGAGTTCCATGCTTGGTTGCTTGCAGTACGTTTTGGAAAAAGGACAAGATGAAGATTGGTTCTCCTCTAATATAATCGTGTCATGCACTATCGCCACCATACTCAGTGCCATCATCTTTTTCACTCATGAGCTGCGCACACGATATCCAGCAGTCAATCTGCGTATCGTCCGCTTCCGCTCGGTGGCAATCGGACTGGTATTTCAAGCGGTCGTCGGATTCGTCTTGTTCGGAATCAACTATGTAATCCCAAGCTTCGCTCAAGTGATGCTCGGTTATACGGCTCTGCAAGCCGGTTTTCTGCAAGTGCCTAGTTCGATTATCACCGGCTTTATGTTTCCAATTGTCGGAGCGATGGTTGGAAAGTTCGACGCACGCATTATGGTAGCCGTCGGAATCGCTTGCCTCGCGCTCTCAAACTGGTTCTTGGTTCCACTAACTCTGAATTGGGGCTGGAATGACTTTCTCTGGTCGAGCCTAATAAGAGGATTCGGACTGGTTCTTGTGTTCCTGCCGCTCACGATTGCGGCAGTTGGCGATTGTCCGCCCGAGGACATTCAGACAGCCTCCTCGCTCTTAAGCCTTGTGCGCACACTTGGTGGCGGAGTCGGAATCGCTATGCTGGCCACAGTTTTGACACGCCGCGAGGACTTCCATCGCGCCATACTGGTCGAGAAAATCACACCGTATGGCACTGAAGCTATGAACTACCTGGCGCAGGTTACTCAAATGTTCCAGCAGCAAGGGTGGGCGCCGCCAGATGCACACATGCGCGCATTGACTATGCTCACAAGCCAAGTCGATCGGCAGGCGGCATCGTTGTCTTTTGCAGATATCGCATGGACGCTGGCGATTTTCACGGCGCTGACTTTGCCCGGATGCCTGCTGCTGACGTCAGGGCGACGAAAGACAGCCGCTGTTGAGATGCATTAACATTAGAACCTTATTCTTGACTCGTTTTCTCTTTCGGTCAATAATTACCCTCACAACCCAGGTGACTCTATGGAAACAGCAAATCAGACTGAAGCCTTACCAAGAAATGCAGACGCTGCGCTCCCTCATCCAGAATTGGAGCCGATCACAAATCCGAAAAGGAAAAATCGAGCCTTGGTGTTCAGCGTTGTGGCAGTGGTTGCATTGGGCGTTTCGATCGGCGCTTATAAATGGTGGGAACATGCAACCTCGGTCGAAGAAACCGATGATGCAACAATCTCGGGCAAAGTGCATCGGCTTAGTTCAAGAGTAAGCGGCACCGTCACTAAGATTCTGGTCGATGACAATCAGCACGTCAAAAATGGTCAGCTTCTACTTCAGATCGATCCAAAAGACTTTCTTTTGAGCCTCGAATCGGCTAAAGCCGCTGAGGCTGAAGCGAAATTGAAAACGCAAGAAATTCAATCAACCATCGTTGCAAACGAGCGACAAGCAGCCGCGCAGAGATTCGAAGCCGAGTCATCAGTCTCTAGTGCTACAGCAGGCGTAGATAGAATGAAAGCGATGCTCTCCGAAACAGAACTTGGAGTCGCGCTTGCCAAAACCGCAATCAAACAGCGTGAGGCTGAGTTGACTCGCTGTATTGCCGATTACGAAAGATATCAATCTCTTGTACAAGATCGCGCGGCTACACGCCAAAGTTTCGACAAGGCTAAACAAGATCGAGATGTTGCTGAAGCAAATCTGCAAGCTTCTATTGAATCCCTGAAACAAGCAAAAACTCGAGTGGCACAAGCAAAGCAAGCAGTTGCTGACGCGCAAGCGGGAGTTACCAAGGCAAAAGGAGCAGCACAATCCGCAGAAGCAGCTGCTGCAAATACTGAAACAACTAAAAGAAATTTGAACGTTCAACAAGCGACTGTAAAGAAGGCCAAGAGCGAATACGACAATGCACTCACGCAACTTTCTTACACGCAGATTTCCGCACCCGTTACTGGCCGGGTTGGACACAAAACAATCGAAATCGGTCAGCAAATCGAGCGAGGACAGGCGCTCATGAGCATTGTCTCCGATGAAAAATGGGTTGTTGCAAATTTCAAAGAAACCCAACTGAGTCGGATGCGACCAGGTCAAAAGGTAGAAATCAAAATCGATGCATTCCCCAATAAACGTTTTGCAGGGCATGTTGATTCGATCTCGCCGGCGTCTGGTGCTCAATTCGCATTGCTGCCACCAGACAATGCGACTGGCAACTTCACCAAAGTCGTCCAACGAATTCCCGTAAAAATTGTATTCGAGAAAGCTTCGATAAAGGGCTATGAAGATCTTCTCGCTCCTGGTATGTCGGTAATTCCAGAGGTTCATGTAGCAGAGTGATGAAACCAATCAAACAATTCACCTCACTGTTCTTGGCAGTGAGTCTCTTAAACGCACCCTCATCAGCAATCGCGGCAGCGAGCCGAGCAGCGGCTGATCCAGGTAAGGATAATCGCAATGCGATTACCAGCTCAAACAAACGACTTAAAACAGTGGTTCCTACCGCTGAGCGCAAGCACGCGCCGCGACACGTCATCGAATTGCGTGCCACGCAAAACGTAAGACAACTTGGAAACGAGCCCGTTGAGCGTGTCTCAGAACCACTAGTAAGAGTTGAAAATGACGTTCTCAATCTCAGAGATGGCGGTGACGACACAGGAGTTATTATCGAACGCCCCTCGGCAGATTCACTGATAAAGGTTCAAGAAAACCTCAACTCTTTCTCTTTGGATGCTCGGTACATCGAACGAATCGGGCTTCAGGATGCACTCTCCGCGGCACTCGCACAGAACTTGGAAATTGAGAATTCTTACGCCGGGATGAAGTCGCAGAAATGGAACCTAGTATCCGCTGCCACAGGATTCCTTCCGAATTTGAACGCGGGCTACAACCTATTCGGAGTAAAGGGCAGCTTTCCCGATGCGCTGCTGGGGGGATCAACATCCGCGGGCAGTGCAGCAGGCGCAGGTCAAGGTAACGCTCAGGCAAAGTTACCATCATCTATTCAATTGCTGACGGCGGGATTCACTCAGAATGTCTACCAGGGCGGCAAAGTCACTTTCTCGACTCTTGAACAAAGGCATCGACTCAGAGCCGCCTCAGCTGGACTCAAAACAAATATCAATGACGTTCTGCTCAATGCCACCAAACGCTACTACGACCTGCTGCTAAATGAAGCGCTGCTATCAATTCGCACGCGTGCTGTTGCAATTTCACAAGAGCAATTGAGGCTCAACACCGTTCAAGAAAGAGCAGGAACAGCAACCGGTTTGGATGTTCTTCAATCTCAAGCTCAACTTGCAAGCGACGAGCAAAATCTTGTCGACCAACAAAACAGCCGCCGCCAAGCAGCAATTCAACTCTCTCACATATTGAACGCCAGCTTTTCGCAAGATCTCGAATCAAGAGAAAAGCACCTGAGAAAGAGAAGATTGATACGCAAGAATGTTCCCGTCGAAGAGCTGCTGAAACTTGCGATCGACAACCGCCCGGAGCTCAAGCAATTCGAAGAATTAAGACTGGCAGCCAAACGAGCAATCATGGTAGCACAAGCACCGTTGCAGCCTAACATATCGTTGAATGGTGCCGTATATGGTATCGGTGCCGGAAGCAGCAGCCTTGACGCAATCTATACTCTCAACTTCGGAATCAAATGGGCACTTGGCGGTATGGGCACGACCGACGCCGCAAACATACAGAGGTCCAGATGGAACGCCAGGCAAGCGGCCGTTCAAGCCAAACAGTCATTTCTCAAAGTCTTCAGCGAAGTGCGATCTTCATACGATACCGGTCTGGCATCTGACAAGAGAATCGAGCGAGCCTCGATCCAAATTCGAGCAGCAGAAGAGGAACTTCGCATTGCGAAAAAGCGTATGGAGACAGGAATCGGATTAAACATCGATGTGCTCAATGCGCAACGAGATTTGACACAAGCAAGCATTAATAAAGCGCGTGCAGTTGTCGACTTCAATGTTGCCCAGGCGCAGCTGTTGCGAGATATCGGCGCAATCTCAGTTGACAGCGTCATGAATGGCGCCAGGCTCTAGGTCGATTCTGACGCTAGTGCTTCGATACGAGTTGAAGCGCCATGCCCGAAATATAGCAAACAATCGGCAAAACCATCACAGAAACGCCAAACAGAACGGATACTGGTTTCACCCATCCCGGAGCCACAACGACAGCCTTCTGCGGCTTTACTTCTGCAACAGCCGGAATCCCTTGTCCATTTTTTTGAAGGAACGCATTGTAGGCTGCCATAGTTTCTTTGAGTTCTGTTTCGGCAGGACCGGGATGAATCTTTCGAATCTCGATCGCTTGTTTGAAATATGAGTCTGCACGTTCGGTGGAACCTTTATCAGCATAGAGCTGACCTAGATTGTGGTAGCTATAACCCAAGTGTGGATGCTGCGAATTCAAACTCCCCTTGCGCATGTCGAGCGCTTTGAGAAGTTCCGCCTCCGCCTCATTGAGCCGTCCTTGACCGCGCATAGCATCGCCAAGATTATTCAAAAACGTCGCCATCAATGACGGATCGACCCGCGCTCCTTCCACCAGTTTTAGTGCGCGCCGCAAATATGCTTCAGCCGACTCGTACTTCCCAGCTTTCAACATTGAATAGCCTTGATTGCCATAGCTTACCGCAATTGATTGGCTGCCCGCGCCAAGAATTTCTGCCTTTAGACTGACGGAACGGTCGAAAGCATCAAGTGCCTTTTCAATCTTTCTTTGATCGATGTAGCAAGCACCGAGATTGTTTAGTGCAAGACAAAGATTCTCGGCCTGCATTTTGCTGAGCGAATGTTTGATGCTCTCGAGTCGGGTAACGGCGGCTCCAGTTAACGATTCCGACTCTTCGCCTCGGCCTGCAAGATTGAGCAAAATTCCCTTATTAATGAGTTGTGCAATATGATCGACTGAATCCTGTCCGTATCTTTCAATTGCAGCTTCGATCGCTTCATCCGTAAACTTCATCGCTTCATCGTAGCGTTGTTGTTCGTAGAGAGTTCGACTCATTGCGTCCAGGTCTGCAATCAGTAGCTTAGTAAAGTACGGGATTGGAATCCGTGCTTCGATACGACGAAAGAACAGACCGGCGCGCAGAAGCGCTTCCGAGAGAGCAAAACTTTTAGATTCAATTGTTCGGCAACCTATGAGTGAAAGCTGCTCTTTCATCCACATAAAGAGGAAGAAGCAAAAA
The DNA here is from genome assembly GCA_964478655.1 of uncultured Candidatus Obscuribacterales bacterium. GTDB lineage: Bacteria > Cyanobacteriota > Vampirovibrionia > Obscuribacterales > Obscuribacteraceae > CAYZJR01. The sequence goes on along the minus strand of CAYZJR010000037.1, from coordinate 29,012 downwards.
CCGATCGCGCCCAATTGTGGAAACTGTCTCGCAGAGAAAGCGCAGAAAAAAACTGCAATCAAATAAAGCAAGTCTGGCGAAATTACGAAGCGGTTCACGGTTTCCGTCCTCTGGATGTTTTTCCATTATGTGGAAAAAAATTGGCAGGAGCCGTTTCGAGTTAAATTGCTTAATAATTACGTCTGCATTTTAATCGAGCGCTTCGGCTTCTTCGACCGCTTCCGGTTCAACATCATCATCTTCGTCGCCTTCAACGTCTTCTGCGCCATTTGGCAGTGACTCAAGAGTTCCCTCCGGCGCTGCGCTCACTGCTGCCACTGGGTGCAACGTAGCGTAAATAGTTTCCGCCAGTTTCTTGTTGATACCAGGAGCGTTCTTCAAATCATCGAGAGATGCGTTCTTAAGTGCATCGAACGTGCCGAAATGATCGAGCAGCATCTTTCGGCGTGCCTTTCCGACACCAGGCAGCGCGTCAAAACCAGAGATGAGAGAACGCTTTGCTCGAAGTTTCCTGTGATACGTGATCGCAAACCTGTGAGCTTCATCGCGGACGCGTTGCAACAAGAACAGCGCCTCGCTGCGACGCGGCAAAAGCACCGGTGCCGACTTGTTGGGGAAGTAGACCTCTTCCTGTTTCTTTGCTAAACCGATGATGTCGAAACTGTCGCGATTCAAGCCTTTTGCATCCAGATCAGCAAGCGCTTCCAGCGCCGCTCCGAGTTGTCCTTTGCCACCATCTATGATGATCAGATCAGGGAACGGTTTATTCTCTTCTAAAAGCCTGAGATATCTTCGTCCGACAACTTCCTTCATTGATTGAAAATCGTTTGGTGTTCCTTCAACAGATTTGATCTTGAAGAGACGATAATCAGATTTCTTTGCTTTTCCATTTTCGGCCACGACCATGCTTGCCACATTATCCGAGCCTTGAATGTTCGATATATCAAAGCATTCTATGCGCTTGGGCTGCCGTCTGACGCCAAGCTGTTCTTGCAGAGTCGACAACAACATTGTTGTGCGGCTGTCTTCAGCATCGACGCGGGCGATCTCCTGTTCAAGTTGATTCTCTGCGTTTTTCTTCGCCATCTGTATGATGTCGAGCTTGGCTCCTTTTTGTGGAACCAAAACCTTTGCCGCATGCCCCGACCTTGACGTGAGGAGTTCGCTGAGGGCGTCCATATCGTCGAGTTCATGCTGCGACAGTATTTCCTGAGGTATCGTCACGCTCTCGCAAGAAGTGTAGTACTGATCCACAAAAGATTGATAGGCTTCGTCCCAACTTGTTCTATCGACAAGCGGGATGCAGACGACTTCCGACGAAATCATCTTGCCTTCTCTGACGCGAATGAGACACACCGCCAGAATTTTGTTTGTGTGGGCTTCGGCAATCACATCTTGATTGACTTTATTGCTCGCGAAAAACACTTGCTGCTTATCCAGCACCGTCTGTAGTGCCACCAACCTGTCGCGAATTTTTGCAGCTTGCTCAAACTCAAGACGATCCGAGCAATCTTCCATGTCTCTCTTAAGCTGGCTCACCACCTCGGTTTGGCGACCAGCCAAAAACAGTTCCACCTGAGCCACCATGCGATTGTAGAAATCTTCTTCCACAAGTTTTTGACAAGGTCCCAAACACAAACCAATGTGAAAGTTCATGCAGGGGCGATCTTTGAAGAACGGTGTTCTTCTTTGGCGCATGGGAAAAACCTTGCGTAAAACCTTTACCGTTTCCCACATCTGGCCTGTTTCTACATAAGGTCCGAAGACCTTTGCCTTCGGATTTTCCTTGCGATATCTGACAGGGTCGCGCACCATAACCAGCCTCGGATACGCGACATCGTAGGTGATCGCCAGCCACGGATAGCGGCGATCATCTTTCAACGCTACGTTGTAGCGCGGCTTGTGCTGCCGAATCAAGGTCGACTCGAGAAGGAGCGCTTCCTTTTCAGAGTTTGTGATTATCGTTTCGAGTATTGCGACACGCGGCATCAAGACTGCCAGCTTCGGACGTTCTCTCCAACCCGCTTCATTCCAATACGAGCGCACGCGCGATCTGAGGCTCAGCGCCTTTCCGATGTAGATAATCTCATCATCAGAACTCTTGAAGATGTACACACCAGGCACATCTTTGAGCGCAGCAAGCTGCTTATTCAATTCATCAGAGGTATGGGGAGCCTTCATCTTCAGACCATCTCTTCTCACTCCAACGCCCCTTCGACGTTGCCGCTTCTGCCGGCTCTGCATCTCTGGACTTTGAAGCCGGAATTGCAAGACCAGGCATGGCGGCGGTGAGCGCTTCCATAAGAGATTCTATTCCCAATACTTCCATAGTTTCGAAGGTAGCGTCCAGGGGGAGATTTCCCTTCGGCACTAGGGCTCGACTGAATCCAAGCCGCGCGGCTTCTTTCAGGCGCTGAGTGAGTGAGACAACCGGACGTACTTCGCCGGTCAATCCCACCTCGCCGACAAACAAAAGACCCGGGTCGACGGAACGATCGAGCAGCGACGTAGCAACTGCAGCACAGATTCCGAGGTCGCCGGAGGGGTCGCTGAAGTCGAGCCCGCCGACAATGTTGACGTAGACGTCGTGCCTTGAAAGGTTCAAGCCGACTTTGCGTTCCAAAACGGCAAGAACTTGCAAAAGGCGATTGTAATCCCAACCATTGGCAACACGGCGTGGAGCAGGATTGGCTGTCGAGCCCACAAGCGCCTGCACCTCCAGTAGCAGAGTGCGCTGACCTTGACCGCCGGCGATTACTGCCGTTCCAGATGGAGCTTGGCGCCTTCCCAACTTCTCGAGTCGGTCGCCCAAGAGCAACGCACTCGGATTGTCGACTTCGATAAGGCCGCCCTCTGTCATCGAAAAGATGGCAATCTCCTGCGTCGAGCCGAATCTATTTTTCACAGGTCGCAATATTCTAAGGTGCCTGCTGCGATCTCCTTCGAATTGCAAGACGACGTCGACCATATGTTCGAGCACTCGGGGACCGGCTATAGATCCTTCTTTCGTTACATGTCCAACAAGTATTGTCGCAATATCCTTACTTTTCGCCGCATTGGTCAAGACTTGTGCAGACTCGCGAACCTGGCTCACAGAGCCGGCTGCGCTAGACATCTCGGGATGATATACGGATTGAATACTGTCAACGATTGCGACGCGCACGCCTGCAGGTTGCATGCGTTCGCTCAGTTCTACTGCGTCTTGGCTGGCATCGACAAGGATGTTGTCTGAAACAGCGCCAAGACGAGCTGCTCGCAACTTCACCTGCGCAGCGGACTCTTCCCCGCTCACATAGAGCACTTTACAAGATCTGGATATGAATTCCGCGACCTGCATCAATAGTGTCGACTTGCCAATTCCAGGATCACCCGCAAGCAAGATAACAGCGCCGGGAACCAGCCCCCCGCCTAAGACTTCATCGAGCCCAGCCAGTCCAGTTGACATTCTCTTCGACTGATTCGTATCAATACTGCTGAGTGGCAGTGGACCTTCACCCTCTTGTGAACCGGCACGCCGAGCCTTTCCTCCTGACTTCGGAGCCTCTTGCAACTCCTCGACAAGTGAAGACCAGCTACCGCAATCGGTGCAGCGTCCAAGATATCCACTGGACTGAAACCCGCACTCCTGGCAGATCCAACGAGACTTTGTCTTCGGCATAACAACCTCCGGCAATATTTTAACGTGCTTCTCATTTGCTTTCAGTTATACTTTGAGCGGATGTCAACTCCCACTAGAAGCGGCCTTTGGAGGGTCTATGTCCCCATTTGTGATATTGATGACTGCGCAAATTTTGTCGGCATCTCCTAGCGATAAAATTCCGGACTTGTCAACAATCAAGTCCAGTCTTCCTTTGAAGGGCATCTACATCATCGCGCAAAAATATGGTGGATCCGATCCGCACGGTCCAGATCCGCACGGCGATGATCCGCACGATGAAGTCCATGATGCGAAGTTGCCTGCAAACTCGGACAAGACCGGCAAAGCACCAAAAGATGTTTACGGCGGGGACGTTCCCAACTCGAAAGAGCCATACTAAGGCTCTCGCCAAGCGTATTCTTCTTTCACGAAGCTTTCAATCGCATATATCCGCTCGACCCACTGAAGCCATTCGCGCTCTTTAAATAGAGAGCGGCGCAAGGTGACCCTTAATCTGCTACATTGACTGCTACATTGAATTGAAAGCAATGAGAGCAGAGAGCGGATAGATGCAATTTCAGTCACCAGGCGGTATTTTTCTGCAAATCCCGCCGGTCGGTGGATTTGCAGTTATCATGGTCGGCATTGCAATTCTCGTAGTGCTGCTCGCTCGCCCGTTGGCGGAGTTCATAAGTAAATCAGTTTTTCGCACCGAAAAGGTCGAATCGGAATCAGCGCGCAAGCGCATCGAGATGGCAGTAGCCATCGGCATTTGGACAGCCCTAATTGCAGCAGGTGTTTACGTTGGTGTGACACGCTGCTTTATTCAGCTGACAATTCGCTGGTATGGCGTGATGATTGCGCTTGGATTTTTGGCAGCTGTATTTGTTGCAAATCGAATGGCGAAAGAACGAGGCATGGACGCCGAGAAAGTGCTCAACATGTGCCTTTCATGCTTCATCGGTGGAATAATCGGAGCGCGTCTCTATTTTGTTGCACTCAATTGGGGGGCGTATTTCACATATCACTGGCTCGAAACTTTCTACACATGGAATGGTGGTCTGTCAATTCACGGTGGCGTCATTGGTGGCATAATCGGCGGCGTAATTTACTGTCTATTGAACAAATTGCCTATCCTCGTTTGTTGTGATATTGGAGGAACAGTCACAGTCCTCGCACAAGCAATTGGAAGATGGGGCAATTTTTTCAACTCGGAAGCCTTCGGCAGACCAGTTGCCGATACGTTTCCACTGAGGCTCTTCATTCCTGAAGAGAGCCGTCCCATGCAGTATCACATGCACAGTTACTTCCACCCAACGTTCCTATACGAGTCAGTTTGGAACTTGTGCCTGTTCCTCTTTCTCTATTTCGTGCCCTGGAAAAAACTGCGAAAGTATCCCGGGATGACCTTCATGATCTACGTTGCCGGCTATTCAATCGGCAGACTCATGATCGAGCCAATCAGAACAGACAGCATCATGTTTATGGGTTTCCCCGCACCGATTCTTGCATCTGCGATAAGTCTAGCTGCTGCAATCTGCGGGATGCTCCACTTATATCGGAAGCATTTGAACAGCGATAAGAAGTTAGAAGAAACAACAACTACAAATTAGTTCTTCTGACCCAAAAGTGATCGCTTTTGCACCGTTCCATGCACTTCGGCGCTACTGTTCATGCCACCAGATACGGCACCACTACTCGGGCGCGGTACGACCATTACAGTCGGAGGCTGCGCGATTAAAATCTGCCCAGGCCTGGGAGATTTCACTGGTAATTTAGCGGGTGTTGGTTTAGCGGCTGCCGGTGGTTTGTATGTTCCAAGCAACCTGTTTGTGCTGTTTCCGCTCGCCAAGCCGCCTGGTTTAAGCGTTCCGCCGGAAGGAATGTTTGAGCCAAATCCTGATTGTGGCAAGTTCGGAACATTCATCATTGTTCCACCAGAGCCTTGAACACCAGGCACATTGATTACTTGTGTTTGAGCGACTGCAGCTGGGGCTGGTGGAACATTTATGATGTACTGCTGGTTCACTTCAGGTTCTCTAAAGTCTCGAATGCGCGGACGATTATCCAGAATCTGAATTTGGCGTGGAGCTTTGTAGTACTCCACTTTATCCAATTGATCTTTCTTGATCTTGAAACCTTGTGCTTGAGCCTGTTGCGCAGAAGCGATAGAAACACCGGACAAGATTGTCACAAGTAGCAACAGGTAAGGATTTTTCATGATTTACTCCATAAACGCGCCGCATGAGGCACCAGGGGCACTGCCTTCCTTGAAACGCTTTGGTATAGATAGCTTCCGAAAAGGCGTATGTTGCTGCCCTCGCCTTTCCGGATTGCAACTATTCTCACCAAAAGCCGAGTTCGCCGAAACCGGAAAAACCCTAGCCCTCGAACGGTGTGTGTCCTATCTTTTAGCTACCTTCGCGCGCGACTAGTCCTTGTATACGTTTTCCAGTCTTTGGCGATAGATTTTGACGCTCAAGTTTGTCATTTCGTCGTGCAGCTTGCGCGTGTCAGGAAGGCTTAGCTTTCCGCCGTTCTTGTTTTTCATTTTCTCCATCTTTTCTTTCAACGAGTCGACGGCGTTCTTGAGCGCGTCAACTTGCGAGGTTGTAAGTTCGTTGGCTTGGCGACCTTCATCAATTTCTTTGGAGAGTTTGGTTATGCGTTCAGTGACCGTCCACTTCTTCGCAAAAGCAGGTGTCATCGAAAGAGCTGACGAAACCAATACGGCAAGTGTCAATCCCAAAACGGCTGTTCTTCTCATCGCGTAAACTCCCTCAAAGCAGTGGGGAAACAGTATATCAGGGCACCGTGTACGCTTAAAGCGAACACAACAATAGCGAAAAGGCAGGCTGGCGCGGCATTCCAACAAGCTTGTTGGAATGCTGAATGCAGGATTCCCCCGATGGTTTTATATGTTTTCCGAGAACTCAACTGTTGCCATCTAGGGAATGATGAAGGAACTGGGGAGCGGCAAGCACTACAAGCATTATCAGGGAATCTAAGATGATACGACGCGCAAATTCATTGATGTTATTGGTAGCAAAGAATCAAAGCACACCTGCAGCGGTGCTGGAGTCACTCGCAAGCGAAGATGACCCGGAGCTGCTCGAACACGTAGCAGAAAATCCAAACACTCCGGCGGCGGTGCTTGAGAAACTATCACTGCATGCATCGACACTTGTGAGAACGGCTGTTTCGTGTAACCCCGCGTTACCGTTGAGCTTGTTGCAAACGTTGGCGAGGGATGAAAGCGCTGATGTGAGATACAGCATGGCATCGAATCCGCATTTGCCTTCCGAGCTGCTAAATGAGTTGTGCGAAGATGACAATCCATATGTACAGTCGAGAGCGCACGAAACTCTTTGTCGGTTGCATCCGGCAGAAGTAATCGAGCTGATGATTACGCACCGCCGACAAATGGTTTGGAAGGCTTGTTACAACTCTTAGTTAGGAACACTAGCCTAGTTGGGACCCTTTTCTTTTGCATACTGTATGGAGAGTTGAGCCAACTCACCAAGCTTGTTGCAACCGATTGAAAGTTCCTTTCCCATTTCAGCGAGCTTCTCTTTGTCGAGTGAGTCACGAATGAGCGTGACGCCACCAATGATTTGCTCCAACCCTGTTGCGATTTGTGGAAAGTTTGTCGTACCCAGTGCATCTTTGCACAGCGAACCGCATTTGACCACGATTTCGATAATCTGATCGACATCTTTTTGACCATCTTTGTCTAGATCAAATTGCTTCAACCACGTAATACGCTCTTTGACATATTCCGTGAAAGCGTCGACCGCAACTTCGGTTAGCTTTTTTTTGATCATGACTTACTCTCCTGAGACTGGTACCAACTTACTGTTCACTTCCTTTTCCAACGCCGGCCCATTTAAGATAGTTGTAGCCGGTGCACATCTGTGATCGCGGAATTCCAAACAATGGTGCAAGATTTTGTGCCATCTTGTCTCCAATCACCTTGCGTTCGGTCTCACTCCAAGGCTCAGCTGATGAAGACTTTGACGGGTGAAGAATATTTTTCAACATCGTTTTTGTTGTGCCCTTCACACAACACTTCAAGAGCGTGGTGACATCACCCCCGGTGGCAGCCTTCTTTTCCATCGGGTAACCTGAATTAGACGAATATTCGTCGAGAAGCTTTCCGTTCTCATAGAAAACGTACTTGAACAACTCCCCACTTTCTACCATGAATCCGAGTGCTGAAGTGTTTAGCTCTTCGGACAGTTGTTGGGCGTAATCACGCAAATAAGCATATTCGCCTTCTGTCATGAAGGCGTACACACCGATCCACGAAGAGTCCGGGCGTCCAAGAATCTTGCACGAGCCAAGTTTGCGCTTGTCTACAGCATCGCGCACAACACCGGCGTCTCGCGCGAGTACCTGTATGTTGGTATAAGACGAAGTCATCGCTCAATTGTACGCTACAATATCAACCTCGTAGGTGGTCACCCGGCACAATCCAGGAGGTTGGCATGAGGAGGATTTTTGCAGTTCCGTCTTTAGCGCTTGCTTTGGCAGCTACGGCTCAAGTCGCCGGCGCTCAAATCAATGTGCAGACCGAAGACGGCAATCAGGTGACTATCGGTCCGGGCGGTATCTCAATTCAGAAATCGAGTGGTGGACCAAGAAAAACTGTAAACATGACACCCGGCAGTGGAATCTCCGTACGCAAGAGCACAGGAAAAGCAGTCGACATTTCCGCCGGCAGTGGAATCAACGTCAGAAGCACCGGCAGTGCACGCGCACGAACAACCTCACGCACAACAGTAACGACCAAATCACAGGCAAAGACGACAGTAACAGCCGAGATTCCGCTGGAGCAACAAGTCACTTCAATTGAAATTCAAGTTTATGGTAGGAAATCAGACGGTCCGCTAGTAGGTCGCATCGAAAAACTGGAGATAGACAACATTGGCAAGACTGGCACGGGTTCGTTAAAGCAACGCGTTGCGGTCCTGAATCGTTCGGTCGGATTGACTGAACCATCTCCAGCTACTGGTGGCTCATCGAGTAGAGTTTCCGTAACCGCAAAACCAGCGGTCTCAGTTACGGGCAATGGCTCATCAATATCAATCAAGGGCGCTCCAGGTGCCGAGATGCAAGTGACCGCGGGCGGTCCCTACCCCAATATCAGCGGCATCACCGGTAGTGCCATTGTGATAAGCAATAGCGGTCACACCGGCACGATTAAATGCAACGGCGACCACGCCGTGATAAATGCCAGCAACTGCAAACTGCGATTCCAAGGCAATCTTGGCACATTGACCATCAATGGCAGCCTCAACGATCTAACTTGCGATAACGTTCAGTTAGTGACGTCCAATGGTAGCAACAACTCAGTGTCATGGAGCAACTCGTCGGCCACGGTTGTCGATCACGGCTCCAACAATCGAATGAGTGTTAGATAGCTTCTCCGGCGGGGAAGCTCAACTTTTCAGAAGACATCAAAAATCGCTAGATTAAGCAGCTACTGACGCTGCCAATATTGTGATTAACCGATCTGATCTACATTGATCGGGATAAAGAGCCCCTTCTACCATAGATGTGGTTTCAGGGTCGAAAGAAATTGTCGACACTTCCGGGTCAAACGATTGCAAGTGTCCCTCGTATTCGCGAGAGACAAATTCTTCAGCTTCCGCTAAAACGCTCACGGCCACTTTATCTCCGAGCATGATAGCGCCACTTTCTACCAAACGGGCAACATATCCAAGAATTCCAGCTGTGCTGGCAGGTAATCCACCGAGCTTTTCTATTTGTTCGCGCAACATTACGATACGCACAGCATGGGCATTTCGGCATCTTTCTATTACGTCTGCGATCTCCGCATCAAAACAACCACTAACAGCTTTGTTGTATGCTTCCAATATTGCGAGTTCAGAGCGCAGCAGTGAGTTTAGAATCTCCGCTACTGTGTCCCTTTCGCTCTTGTCTCCTATATTTGCGTCGTCCATTTATCCCTCCTTCGGCACGCCGCCTCGGATATCCAGACAGAAGGCACCTCATATGGTTCCATTCGAGAATGGCTTAAATAAGCGGTTTTCACGAATCGCCGATTCCGTGGCAAGTTGCACGAAAATTTCAGCGTGCCACATAATTAACAATCGGCGAACGCACCGCCCGCTTAGAGGTCGGCTCATCATGCGACTTTCTACACATGAATGGGAACTTTTCTCAATATCCTCGTCTTAGACCTAGCGACATTTTGTCGAGTGATTCAGGTGTGAGTTTGTCGACGAAAAATTTTTCAAACTCCGCTCAGTCTGCTAGTTAGGAGGCCCTACTGTGAACCTGAAGGATTTCTTTTCATCCATGTTCAACGAGAATAACGAGCCCAACCAAAGTGAGTTTTGTCCGAGATCGTCATCGAACAAAATTACAATGGGTAAGATACGTCTCGCTTCTAGTCCAAATACGTGTGCGAAAACTCTATGTAGATTAGCAAAAAGCAAAAACAAAACGGTACTAATGAGGTTGGCCGAAAATCCCAATGTTGATGAGGCAATCTTAGAAACTCTCGCGTCCCATGATTGCGCAGACGTGAGAGGGGCTGTTGCTGAAAATGACAAGACTCCGTTGCGCATACTTATGATTCTCGCATCCGATGCTGACGCCGATGTGCGTTACAGCCTGGCCGAGAATCACAATGTTCCGCCTGTAGTCCTAGTGGTGCTTGCCGATGACGAAAACCCGTATGTCTCGTGCCGCGCCGAACAGACGCTGATTCGCATAGGAATCAGGAAAGCTTCGAAAGTATTCCAACGATCGTCATGGTTTACCGCAAGAAGCGACCTGCGCGAAAGAAAACAAGGCTTAGGAGGTTATTAAGCCTGACAAGGAAAATTCAGCACATATTTAATAAAAGTTCCCGAAGATTTCGGGAACTTCCAGCTGAGTTCGTTGTCTCTGCAGGGGCTAGTTAAACCGGTCAATAATAGAGATAATGACTCGTAGACTTCATTTGAAGCGGCGATCGCACCCAAAGCTAATTTTTGGGCGGGTCGGCGCTTTCATCCTTTTTAAATTTCATCGTTGCCGTATCAAAAATCAGAAATTCTGAATTCCAAGGAGGAATCACCATGCGCACAGGTGAGTCGCAATCTACATTAATGGTGGATGCGCAACCGCTGCTTCAAGCTCTTCGCCAGATGAAGCGAGGTGACTTCAGCGTTCGGTTGCCGCTGGATCGCATTGGTTTAGACAACGATATAGCTGAGGCTTTCAATGATGTAGTCGAGTTAAACGAGCGCCTTGTCAAAGAATTGCAGCGCATAAGCAACGTCGTCGGGCGCGAAGGTCGCATCAACCAACGCGCGAGCCTCGGCGATGCACCGCACGGCAGTTGGGCGCAAGCCACTGAAGCGGTCAACACTCTCGTCAGTGACCTGGTTAGACCAACTACCGAAGTCGCTAGAGTCATCGGCGCGGTTGCAAAAGGCGATCTCAACCAGACCATGCCGCTCGAGATAAACGGCGCGCCGCTCAAAGGTGAATTCATGCGCACAGCGCGCACGATAAACACAATGGTCGATCAGCTCAGCTCATTCGCTTCTGAAGTCACACGTGTGGCGCAAGAGGTAGGAACGGAAGGAAAATTGGGCGGGCAGGCACAAGTCAAAGGCGTGTCAGGAACTTGGAAAGACCTTACCGTTAGCGTCAACTCCATGGCTGACAACCTCACCGCACAGGTTCGAAACATCGCAGAAGTGACAACCGCTGTGGCAAACGGCGATCTCTCCAAGAAGATTACGGTAGATGTACGCGGCGAAATGTCCGAGCTGAAAAACACAATCAACACAATGGTGGACCAGCTCAAGTCTTTCGCGGCAGAAGTAACTAGGGTTGCACGAGAAGTAGGAACTGAAGGCAAACTCGGCGGTCAGGCGGACGTCAAAGGTGTATCGGGTACGTGGAGGGACCTCACAGATAGTGTGAACTCTATGGCGAGCAACCTCACCGCTCAAGTGAGAAACATCGCAGAAGTGACGACCGCGGTTGCAAACGGACATCTGTCTAAAAAGATTACGGTAGACGTCAAAGGCGAACTACTCGAGCTGAAAGTCACGATCAACACAATGGTGGATCAACTCAGTTCGTTCGCGGCAGAAGTCACACGGGTTGCCCGAGAAGTAGGAACGGAAGGAATTCTCGGCGGTCAGGCAGACGTCAAAGGCGTGTCCGGAACGTGGCGAGATCTCACAGACTCAGTAAACTCAATGGCAAGTAACCTCACATCACAGGTGAGAAACATTGCAGACGTCACAACTGCTGTTGCAAACGGCGACTTGAGCAAGACGATTACGGTCGATGTTAAAGGCGAAATCCTCGAGCTGAAAAACACGATCAACACCATGGTCGATCAGCTCGGTTCGTTCGCATCAGAAGTAACTCGTGTGGCTCGTGAAGTAGGAACGGAAGGAAAACTCGGCGGTCAAGCCACAGTTAAGGGTGTGTCAGGGACATGGAAAGATCTAACCGACAACGTAAACTCGATGGCAAGCAACCTCACATCACAGGTGAGAAACATCGCTGAAGTTACGACCGCAGTAGCAAACGGAAACCTCAGTAAGAAGATTACCGTAGACGTTCAAGGAGAAATCCTTGAGCTGAAGAACACAATCAACACAATGGTGGATCAGCTCAGTTCGTTCGCCTCTGAAGTAACTCGAGTGGCTCGTGATGTAGGAACGGAAGGAAAGCTCGGCGGGCAGGCACAGGTGTCGGACGTAGCTGGTATCTGGAAGGACCTCACCGACAACGTGAACTCAATGGCTAGCAACCTTACATTGCAGGTTAGAGAGATTGCGAAGATCGTGACCGCGGTTGCAAATGGCGACCTCAAGCGGAAATTGGTGCTGCAAGCTCGCGGCGAAATCGCCGCCCTGGCAGACACGATCAACGAGATGATCGACACACTGGATACATTTGCAGATCAGGTATCGGGTGTGGCGCGTGAAGTGGGAGTCGAAGGAAAGTTGGGAGGTCAGGCGAGGGTGCCTGGTGCGGCAGGAACCTGGAGGGATTTGACCGACAACGTCAACCAACTCGCAGCAAACTTGACCAACCAGATGAGAGCCATCGCCGACGTAGCAACAGCCGTGACCAAGGGCGATCTCACGAGATCGATTTCAGTCGAAGCAAGCGGCGAACTGGCGAACCTCAAAGACAACATCAACGAGATGATTCGCAACCTCAAAGACACTACTCAAAAGAATACCGAACAAGACTGGCTCAAAACGAACCTCACGAAGTTCACCAGAATGCTGCAAGGTCAAAGAGACATGCTCACTGTCGCTAACTTGATCTTGAAAGAACTGACACCACTCGTCTCAGCTCACCATGGCGCTTTCTACGTGCTCACTCAAGAGGATGAAGAAAACGTCTTGAAACTCCTTGGAAGCTATGCCTATACAAGGCGCAAACATCTCTCAGACAAGTTTGCATTTGGAGAAGGACTGGTCGGACAATGCGCACTCGAAAGACAACGCATATTGCTCTACGATGTGCCGGATGACTATATAAAGATCAGCTCCGGACTCGGCGAATCAACTCCGCGCAATATTGTTGTGCTGCCGGTTCTCTTTGAAGGGAACGTCAAGGCCGTTATCGAATTGGCCTCGATTCAAGAGTTCAACGATGTTCACATCGATTTGCTCGATCAGTTGACTGAATCCATCGGAATCGTGCTCAACACAATTCAAGCAAACACAAGAACGGAAAACCTCCTGAAACAATCGCAGTCTCTCGCACAAGAACTGCAGAGCCAGCAGCAAGAGTTGCAAGAAACCAACCGCAGACTTGAGCAACAAGCAAAGACTCTGCAAGCTTCAGAACTGCTGTTGACTCAACAACAAGAAAAGCTACAGCAGACAAACCAAGAACTCGGCGAAAAGGCAGAGCTTCTGGTTATTCAGAAACAAGAGGTAGAGAAGAAAAACTCCGAGATCGAAAACAACAGACGATCGCTCGAAGAGAAAGCGCGACAACTCTCGCTCACTTCGAAATACAAATCAGAGTTTCTCGCCAACATGTCACACGAGTTGCGCACGCCGCTAAACAGCTTGCTCATTCTCTCTCAATTGCTTTCTGAAAACACTGAAGGCAACTTGACCGAGATGCAAGTTGGATTCTCGAAGACAATTCACGATTCGGGATCCGAGTTGCTTGCGCTGATCAACGACATTCTCGACCTGTCCAAGATTGAATCGGGCACGATGGTACTCGACTTGAGAGACGTAATTCTCACCAACCTGTTGGATGACCTCGAGCGAAGCTTCAGGCAAATTGCCAATCACAAGGGCATTGACTTCGAAGTTGAGCTTGGTTCGATGGCACCGCCGGCGGTATATACCGACGCAAAACGATTAAACCAGGTGCTCAAGAACCTGCTTTCAAATGCATTCAAATTCACAGCTGAAGGCAAGGTTTCCCTCAAAGTCGAAAAGGCAACGAGTGGCTGGAATCAAGAAAACACTACGCTAAACCGTGCCAGAGAGGTCATCGCGTTCGCAGTTACAGATACTGGAATAGGAATTGCAGAAGAGAAGCAAAGACTAATTTTCGAAGCATTCCATCAAGCTGACGGCACCACTAGCCGCAAGTACGGTGGAACCGGTCTCGGGCTAGCAATAAGCCGCGAATTAACTACCCTGCTGGGAGGCCAAATCGTAGTCGAGAGCAAGCCTGACTCAGGCAGCACATTCACGTTGTATCTGCCTGTGTCCTATATTGCAAATGCCGCGACATCCACGCAGCAGCCAACATCAGACACACTCGCCAAGCTGGACAGTCCTCTAATAGCGAACACGACCCCGATGCTCTCGGGTCAGTCATTCGAACCACGCTTGCAAACAATGGCGATGCTGCCACTAGAAGAAATGGCGCCACCACTAGATCCGCCTCGAACAGTTTCCATACGCGAGGAAATCAAGGACGATCGAGACGAACTTGAGCCAGGCAAACCGTTATTCTTGATCATCGAAGAAGATCCGGAGTTTGCCCGCGAGCTTCAAAGTCTTGCTCGCAATAACGGCTATCAAACTCTGGTTTCGCAACAACCGGAATTAGGATTGATGCTGGCACAAAAACACAACCCAACCGCTATCGCCCTCGATCTGAAGATCGCAGATGGTGCAGGTTGGACAATCGTGAATCGATTGAAGAGAGATCCCAAAACCCGCAGTGTACCGGTACATATGTTCTCTCTCGATCGCACGAAACGAGTACGCGCCTATCAACCATTCGACTACATAGAAAGCAATATAACATCCGAAAAGATGTCTAATGCCCTTGAGAAACTGGGTGAACGCGCGGGCAGAACCATCAGAAACATTGTTGCGGTAGGCAAGACCGGAGACACACAAACTCTGGACATCATGCTGCCGGAGCACCAAATTCGATACTGCGACTCAGCACAGCAATGCTTGCAGTTGCTCAACAGTTCGAAATCGGATTGTGTGCTCATCGATCTCGACTGGATGGAAGGCGATGGTGTTGCACTTTTGAGAGAAGTATTAAAGAGTTACTCACCTGCAGTACTTCTCTACAGCGAGCAGCCGATCTCAAATGAGATACGGAATCAATTAAAGCTGATCGTTCACGACATCGAGCTGTCACTTGCGAAAACGCCCGATCAACTTCTCTGCGACGCTGAGAATTTCTTTCAGAGACTCACCAAACTCACAGAGAAGAAGGAAAGCAATGGCAAAGTCGAGCATCTCGAAACGGTGCCGAGCTCAGACAACGGAGACGGAGACAATGGCGACGACGATGATGATGGGCCGTTTGTAGCTTAGCTATCTTAAGCCTCCATCACTCAACGAGGCAAAGCGCATCCATAGAGGTGCGCTTTCCTTTTTTTCAATCCGAACGCCTACGAGCCAAGGGTCTTTTTCGCTTGTGCAAGTTACCTGTACGGGTTCGGTATGTGCACAATTTGGAGTCTGGAAAGCTAGTGCACATAAGGATTTCCAGTGACACTTTTTTGCACATACCGAATCTCCCACGGTAAATGGAATGCACAAAAAATGAGGACCCTCCCTCAGAACTCGATTAGACCGTAGTCCTGAATGGATTCGACGTTCGTTTCGGTGACACAAGTGCCTACAAAACGCAATGAGGGGCATTTCTGTCCCTCAATCACGCCGTACCGGAAATCTGTTTGAACCGCTACTTCGAAGACTACGAGATTTCTCTCAACATGAGCTTTGCCGCCGCTGGTGCAGTGTCGAGCATGTCCTGAAACTTCAGGCCCCAAGGCTTCAGCTCATTACTCTTGATACTTTGTTTCAAGGCTTCTACGCGATTTGCTCGTTCGATAGGATCCATGAACAAAGCAGAGTACACTGCGTAGCTCATTTGAGCAGGAGTGTATGGCTCAACTTCGATACAATGCTCACCCAGTTCGTCCCATGCGCCGGCATGAGATGACAGCGCAAGCACGCCAGGATCAGCTTGCTGACAAACTGAGAATTCTTTTGCAGTGAGGTTCAATCCATCTCTAACTGGATTGACAAGCATTACCTTCGCGTTTCTGTAGAGAATGGATAGTTCTGCAGGATTGAGGTTATCCATTTCATAAACCGGCTTCCAATCAGATGTTCCAAACTTCTTGTTGACCTTTTCGACTTTGCTTTGGCACTCGGTCCAATAGTTATCGAACGCCTTCAAACCCGGTCTCGTTCTGCCGCAAACTTGCGCAAACGTGAGTTTGCCTATCATATCGGGATGAGTCGTGAAAAACAGATCGATGGCATCCAGTCTGTGAGTGACGCCCTTGGTGTAGTCAGCGCGATCTACCGAAAGTACATAAGGAACTTTCAGCAGTTGTCGATGGCGCATTGCTGTGTTGTGATCGCAGGAAAGTGCATCCCAGAAATCGTAGTCAAGCCCCAGGGGCGCCACCACAATTTTTGTATGCGCACGGTTCTCAACAAGAGTCATCTGAGCTGGTTTATCAAAATAGGGTCTCACGTAGGACCCGACAGCAACTTCTTTTCTCGAATCGCGAACAATCGAAAGCTTCGCGTGAGAGCAGAACGCATCTGTCACATTCATTTCTACAAATTGCAGAAAATTGTGCGCGTATTCCTTTCTATGAAAACCAATTACATCGGCGGACAAAAGCGATTTGACGACGCGAGAAAGTGGCTTAACGAACTCATCTGGAACATATTTCGGCCATGGAATATGCCAAAAGACTCCCACCTTTCGATCCACTTTGCGTTTCAGCAATTGCGGCAGAAGAGCCAATTGATAATCCTGCACAAAGTACGAAGAGCCAATTGCACCGGTCAGCATTGAACGAGCGATGAGACGATTGAACTTGTCATAAAACTGTTCGTCAGCCGCATTGTACGTTGCGAACTGCGGAAGGTCATGCATGATTGGCCACAAGAATTCGTTACAGTACCTATAGTGACCGTCAACGACTTCCTTCGGCAGAGTACCGAGCGGCATTTGAGCTGTGCTATTCGCGACTGTTCTCTTGAAACAGTTGTCGTCCATGAACCACCAGTGATGCTCAGCGTCTTGCGCTTCCATCAACAATTGAATAGCAGGTGAAACGCCACCAGCCTTGCCTGGACCACGATACGAGATGATATCCATGTTGGTTTCCCACTCCTTGGGCTTCCGGTTGCTAGCAATACCGTCATCAAATAGTTCTTCGGCTGGTATGCAGACAGCGCGGCAGCTAGAAAGTTCCTAACTTGAAAAACTTTTTTTTGTAGACGATCCCGCACAAACGGACTCAACAGGACGTATTAACTTATGGCGAACTGCGCTAGAATTCTCATAGAGACACTTATTTAGCTCCGACCAAACAACTGTCGAAGCAAACGAGGAACACGCATGCAAGAAGCTTTTGACTCAATGGACAAGCCTTTGCCAGTTCTGTTGGTCGAAGACAACCCAGTCAACCAACATGTCGCAACTGTTCTGCTCGAGCGGCTCGGGCTAGAGGTCGAAGTTGCAAGCAATGGTCAAGAGGCTGTAGAGCTTGTCAGCAGAGGAAAGTTCTCACTGATATTAATGGATTGCCATATGCCGGAAATGGACGGTTTTGAAGCGACTGTCGCAATTCGCAAATTCGAAGAATTGACAGGCGCTTACACACCAATCATTGCAGTGACAGCACTTGCAATGGCCGGTGACCGCGAGCGATGCATTGCAGCTGGTATGGACGACTACATTCCGAAACCAATTGATAAAGAGCTTTTGAAAGTGAAGCTCAATCATTGGCTGCGCAAAGATGTTGTTTACCGTCAGCAGAAATTCACGCATAAATTCCTCAGAGCGCACTCCAACATGACGCTTTTGTCAGGAGAACCACTGAATCTTCAAGAGCTGGTTGAATTCTACGGCGAAGAAGAGTTGAATCAGATCATCATGTTGTTTATTGAAAACACCCAAGACATGATCAAGCGAATTGCATACTTCCTAAAAGAAAGAGATGCTCGCGCAGTGGCAGGACTGGCACATGAATTGAAATCCGCATGTTCTTCCGTCGGAGCCAAACAACTTGCAAAGTTGGGACTCTTTTTGGAGCAAGCAGTGGGCCAAGAAGACTGGCTTGAAGCAGAAGAAACTCTGTCATCGCTCGAAAAATCATTCATGCATTGTCGTGAATTCATTTTGACTGTGACTTGGTCGAAGATGCCTCAATAGCAGTAGCGACTCACCACCTCGAACAGCGCTTCTTGATACACGCAATTCATGCACGTGATTTGCGGACTTGTGCCTGATTTGCCGACTTGTGCCTGATTTGCCAACATTGCACGTTGACTAAATCCATTTATATGGAACGATTGACGATATTGAACGATTAAAGAGTGCACAACCCCATTGTGCAAATTGTCTGAAAACAGAGTTTTTCACAATGGCCGTATTTGGTCTACAAAATGGCTCTCAGTGCGGTTCCGCAATGCAGGCGATGGTGGCACTTGTTCGACTTCGGGCGGAGTTTTTCACCGCTCACAGTAACATTCGTTCTCAATTTTGGAGGGGTCACATCGGCTCTTTCCAACTGTTGTGTTGGATATAAGGGCACCCTTATATTCTTACCCCACAAATCGATCAACTCCAATCCTCCTAATTCATATATGTTCTAGCAGGGAAAGAATTTTTTGTACTGAAATCACGTGTTTTTCGTACAGGGAAAACTTGTATTGTGTATTGCCCTCTCACTGAGGCAGAATTGTGGATAGGCAACGCAGTTTGCACGTAGTTCGAAAAACGCAATTGAAACGCCGGTGGTGCCCTGTAGGGGGGGCGCTCCACTGAGGCTCGATTATGGAGAAGGGGAGACAAAAATGAAAGCACTTAGGAAATCTCAATCTCAGACACCAAGACTTCAGTTAGTGTCGTCTGTTGCGAAGAGTTTCACTGAGATGACAGACGAAGAACTGGTCATTGCCTGCCAACGCCAACAGAAAGGCGCATTGGACCATCTTCTTAAGCGTCATAAGAGAACGATTCTCGGACTGCTATACAAACTCGCTCCGGATTGGAGAGATACATCTGACATCGAGCAGGAAGTCTACATCAGAGTTTGGCGCTACGTCGGCCAGCTTCGAAATCCTGCTTCCTTCAAAACATGGCTCTGTAGAATCGTCACCAACCTCTATTATGATGAACTCAGAAGCCAACCGAAGCAGATGCAAATCATCTCCATCGACGAACCCATTACAAGCGACGATGGAACCCGCACTGCCCCCAGAGAAATCGCAGACACCAAGCCAGAACCGGCGGATGATGTGTTGCGCGACGAACTGTCGGGCGTGTTGACCAGCGCAATGTCCAATATTCCAGAAAGATTCAGAACCGCTGTTGTGCTTCGAGACATCGAAGGTCTCTCCTATGAAGAGATCGCAAATTTGACCGGCACAGAACTCGGTACTGTGAAGTCACGAATCGCTCGCGCGCGCACCAAGATCCTCAAGCAAGTTACACCTTATTTGAGAGAAGCTGCGTAATCGTTCAAAGTTCTACTCGTTCACAAGCTAGATGGAGGCATCAAAGAAAACCCGCTCTAGGTCTGCCAAGAAAAAAATTCCGTGAATGTGGTACTTATCTGCCATCATCACGACAATCAAGCAAAAAGGCACGCTAACAGGGCTAAAAGGGAACTTTCTAGATGCCTCCTTGTCTTATAACCGGCACCAGTTCTGGTGTCGGTTGTTTTTTTAGGAGGTGGGTAGCGACAGCGTTTCCGTTGTCGTCCCAGGAGACAAAAATATGCAAAACAGAGCACACGAAGGAAGTACATCGAAACGTTCGAAGAAAGCGTCTTCTTCAAAGACCAACGACCGGAAGCGCTATGAGCTTAAGATGGAAGAATGGCTGAAAGACCTTGGCGCAAACATCGATGATTGGGCTGACAAAACTCATGCGTCAGACGCAATTGTAGAACTTCGAAAGAGACAAGATGACACCAGTAAGAAGCTGAAAGAATTGCAGACAACCAGCACTGAGGCCTGGGACGCATTCAAACTCGGCGTCGATCATGCTTGCGAAGAACTTTCAATCGCATTTGACGAATTCAGAAATGGATCAGCCAAAGCGGTGAAAAAGTTCAAGGGTCACTAACCAGCTCAATCAGATGACCTAATGCTGTGCAAGCTGCTTGGATAGCGCTTTGACACTACGATTGAGCCCATCTGCACATTCGAGAACCATCGAGAATGTGCGATCTTTGAGATGATGAAGGTCATCATTGCGATTCTGCGATGACAAAAAGTCAGCGAGCAGTTTGATTGCAGACAAGACCTCAGTATTCTCGTCACGACCAGACTCATAAATCTCGATCGTGAGCCAAAAAGCTTCAATCGCCAAGTCGGTATCCCCAGCTTGCATGGCGGAAACGCCCAAATGCTTTAAATCTCCAATGTACTTAGAGTTGACACAGGCAGGAAACGCAACTTTGAGGATTTCCTTCGCCGTCGGCCACTCTCTGTTGCGCAGAGCTTCGCGAGCGGTTCTTAGGGATTCCGAGCTTGTCATCTGAAAAATACCGGGTCGACACTGAATGATGGTTCTACCACATTCGAGCGATATAGAAAACCCATAGATCTATTGGCAAATTCCCTGATGTCGCAGAAGCAATCTGAAAAGTAGGATGGGATAAGTAGAATTCAAAACACCTACCGAGAAGGCATGCGGTTGGTGCACTTTAGGACCGCAGAAAATGATAGAAGAACTAAACTTAAGAGAGGCGTCATACGAATTAATAAAAGATGCGTCACAAGCCGGCAACCTGCTGTTTAGGACGCACGATCAAGATGGTTCGTTTGTTAGAGCCAAGCACTCATACGATTCAACACCGGAGATCAGAGAGACTTATCTGAGAGCTCTGGAGTACCTATTGGAACAGCACAAAGTAAAGCAAGTTCTAAAGAATGGTGGACTAGAACTGTTTGAAGTTGAGCCAGAAGGATTGCAGGCAATTCAAAGTGAAGGTGACGCCTTGGAGCAGCTACAGGCGGAACTGACCAGATGTGGAATTGCATTCAAATTCCATTGCCGTGATGGTGACTTTGTTCAATGCGGCCCGTTCATTCACAACTCGACGGACGAAGAGCGCATCTTCTTTTTGAAAGCCCTTGCAGATATGCTGGCTCACGGGCAAGTACTCATTATCTCGGAGTCACGCGATTGTGCCCGTTATGAGCTGGTGCAAAAAAGCGATCTCTGAGCAGTCCGCGAGAACGCATCGCTTTACCCGATTGATGCTCTCTTGACGAGCTTCTTAGCGGTTGTCGCACTGCGCCATCCCAAAGACTTGAAGTCTTTCCCGCGTACTTTTGTGTAGGAGCCAAAGAAGGCTTCTACCTGCCTGCAAATTTCCTTAGGCACTTCCTTCCAGCTCCGCATGTGCCCGAATTCAGAAGACTTCAAATGCACCGCCAGCAGCCGATCGTTGCGAACCGTCTCTCCAGCCTCCTTTTGTTCAGCCAATACTCCTATGAGAAAGACACGCACGAGTGTGCCGGGATAGCTTGGTTCATCCATCAGCACCAAAACGTCGATCGGATCGCCATCATCACATCTTGTTGAGGGAATGAACCCAAAATCAAATGGAAAGACCATTCCTCGCGGCAAGGGATTTAGGCACTCGAAAAGTCCTGTTCGCTCATCATATTTGAACTTGTTTCTGGAGTTTCGAGGAGTTTCAACGATTACATTGAAGTGATTGTGGTCATCCACAATTGGCACCTTTAGAAAATTATTGTTCTGCGTTCTATCACTATTTTTCGCCGAACTATTTTTTGTCGAACGATTTTTTGCCGAACCATCTCTAGTGGCGTCCAATTTCTTGGCTCTCTTTCCCTTCATCGCAAGTTTCCTCTAATTGTGCGCAATTGCGATTCTCCGGCAAAAGCCGAATGTGCTTCGACTCACGAGTATCGGCCTTTAATACTCTCGTCATTTGCTCAAGCGCATGCTGATTCTCTTCTGTTGTGTTTGACGCAACACAGTCTTGCGGAACGCAGACATCATAGTCGCGCATATAAGCATCATTAGCCGTGAAGAAAACGCAAATGTTGCCGGCAAACCCTACAATGATCAATTTCGTGGACCCGAGGTACTCCAGTAACACGCTTAAAGTCGTCGAGAAAAAACCTGAGTGCTTCGGCTTCAGCACAAAATAGTCATCATCTGATGGTTTGAGCATTTCAGCGATTTCTCGCCCCTTGCAACTTGAGTCAAGGCAATGAGTTAAGACTTGTTTGAAATCAGAACGCCAAATACCAAAGTTATCATTTGCATAAATCGAAGGTATCTTCGCTTCGGCGCACCGCCGTTTCAACTCGCGAACCCGTTGTGCTGCAGGCAGCGCATGCTCAATCAACATATCAGCTTCCGGAAAAGCGAAGTCATTGATCACGTCAATGAGCAGAAGAGCCATCTCGCTTTTCTGCGGAACATTTCCATGCAAGTCAAGATTCTGTTTGTGTGCCATATCGAACCCACATTCTCAAAAGAGTTTTCGCTTGATTGGCTTTTCAGTCGACAGACATTGCACACAATTGTTCCTTTTAACAGCTCCGACTGATCTCTCATGCAGGGCGAACAAAAGCCCTAAACTGCCTTAGCGGCAACGTGTTGAGAACCTGTGATTTGGCAATTGTCGCTCGCCGCGCCATATGAATTCCATAAGGCAAATTGCGGAAATCACCTCGTGCGTGGGCATCGGTCGAGATTACGAACTTCAAACCAAGATCTTTGGCAACCTTTGCCCAGTTCGGAGGAAGGTCAAGACGATAGGGATCTCCGTTAATTTCAATCGCAACGTTTGCGTCAGCGATGGCTTCTAGAACGTTCTCGACATCACACGGAATTGGATCTCGATTTAAGACTATTCGTCCAAGTGGATGTCCCCAAACCTTGAAGTGCGGGTTGCGAAGACCAGTCAAAAGCCGCTTCGTCATAGCTTCTTCATTCTGCCGATATCTCGAATGAATGCTTGCAATAATTATGTCGAACTTCTCGAGAATGTGGTCGGGGTAGTCGAGACGCCCATCGGCTAAGATGTCGCATTCCGTTCCTCTCAATATCTTGATTTGAACACTCTCTTGAACTCGGTCGATCTCTTCCCATTGTTCCTTCAATCTATCAATAGACAGCCCGCCGGCGTAATGTGCAGTAGGAGAGTGATCTGTAATCGTGATGTACTCCATTCCCATTTTCTGAGCGGCCAGAACCATCTGCTCAATCGTATGAATGCCGTCTGAAAAATCGCTATGACAGTGAGTCATTCCTCGAATATCTTCCAGCGTAACCAGCTCTGAAAAGTCGCCCGACACTGAGGTTGACACCTCATCCGTTCCTTCACGCAACTCTGGTGGTATGAAGTTCAATCCGAGAAGTTTGAAGACTTCATCTTCGGATTTCGGCATTATCACACGATTACTGACAATCAAAGAATTCTTCGTGAGCTCAATTGCCCTCTCTTTCGCTATGGTCTGCAACTGCACGAAATGCTCTGGGCTGCCTGTTTGTGAAATCATCCCGAGTGCCAGATTGGACACAACAACGACTTCCGCAGGAATTCCATGCGCTAAAAACATCAAGAAAGAATCCTCTGAAATCGGCGCAAGGGACAACGCAGTCGGATACTTGCTCAACGCCTTGCGTACCTTTTCAGGATCAGACTGAGCGACGATTGTCACTTTGTCTACAGCCTCGTGCCATCTTCTTATCGTTCCGGCAATCTCAACCTGTTCACTCTTGAGCGCACCTTTCAAGAACTCGACGAGTTCACTGGCTACTTCGAATGCTTGAACTAGCCGCATTCGATCATCTTCAGTCTTTCCGCTCAGCTTTTGCAAAATATCGTTCTGCAATTTCACGCCAAAGCCTTTCAACGAAGCAACTCTTCCTTGCTCGCATGCCTCTTTCAGTTCTGCAATAGTAGAGACGTTCAGCTCTGAGTTCAGCTTTGCAATGCGCTTCAGGGTCAGTCCGTCTATCGAAGAAAGTTCGAACGTGCCTTGCGGAAGTTCGTCGCGCAGCTTGAGCAGGTAGTTGGTGCTCCCCGATTCAAGCAGCTCGATAATGTACTTTTCTAGCGAAGAGCCTATACCTGGAAGTTCTTGAAGGCGTCCTTCTTCTGCCAGTTTTGCGATGTCCTGCGGGGTCGTGCGTATGACTCTGGAAGCAGCAATGTAGGCTTTTGCCTTAAACGCATTTTCACCCTTTGCTTTCAGCAAAACACCTGTTTCGCGCAATGCTTCTGCAATCTCTGATTTATCCATAGTTGTGCTCACTGGTCAGTTGATATCTCAGACGGAGAAAAATCCAGAAAGTTTTCGAAGGATATGCGACGCAAAAAAATAAATACTAACGAAAACGAGACGACTGCGCTCGAAAGCACAGCCGCCCTGCCCGTAAAACTAGATTCGCTCGATGCGTCGCTAAAATTAGTAGTAGCGATAGCCTCTGTCAGCAAACGATCGACCGCGCCAGCCGCCGGTTCTTTCACCGTCGTTTCTTTCTGCGCGAATTCGAGTTTCAAGATTATTCAAATCATTGATGAGTTCGCGTGACTCGCGGAAGGTCAAGCGATTATCATTTCCATTGAAAGTGGCTTCCTTATTGGAGATCTGATCAAGTCGGTCTCTGAGCATCCTGGCTTCTCTCCATGAGAGACGGCCTGCGCGAATACCATCATCGATGGACGCGGCGAGTTGCGATTTACGCGTGCTCAAGTTTGCATGCAACATTGTTTGGTTGCTGAAATTATTGTTGGAGTTTCCCCAACCTATATTACGGTTGAACCAAGAATTACCGAAGCCGGAGTTGGCGGTAGTTACATTATTGGTCAAAGATGTGTTCAACCGGGTGGAGAACGCCATCATCTCATTCAACATGCTTTGTACTTCAAAGTTATTGAAGCTACCGTCTGCCATGTACTGAGCTTTCAAGTTGCTGATACGATTCAAATCAGCTCGCAGATCGTTCTCTTCAGCAGCAGTAAGCTGGCCGGTCGTGCGCCCGGAAGAGATATCATTCTGTAGCTGAGCTTCTCTTGTATTCATGTTGGAGATAATTAGTGCCTGATTTCCCGCTACTTGATTGTTCGGCACGCTAACCCCAAGGTATCCTCGGAGCAGATCGTAGAAATCGGCTGCTGAGGCTGATGGCGCGGTTGCGAGTCCTAGCACCGCAACGGCGATTGTGCTGAGTAATCTGTTATTCATAATCTCTTACCTGCTCTCGCTGTCCTACGCTTTTTTAGAGTGCCAGAAATGCCCATAGGTTCCCTATTCGGTCAAAATTAACTTGCATTATCGAAGTTGCAACAACAGGCATTCGGCTCTGCATGCCAGTTTCCGAGAAACGATAACAAATGCAAAAGTCAACCGAACGAGGCGGTGACAAAAAAGCCTCCGGAACAAGGACCAGAGGCGATTTTGTGGGTGAGAAGAACCACCTGCAAAGATCAGGTTGGCAGGCTGCTCCTAGAAACCGAGCAGAGATCTCAGACCTGAAAGCACACCTGTACCGCCGAGCGCGCCACCAGAGCCGGTGCCAAGCTGTGAGAGCAAGTTATTGACCTGAGAAAGTCTATCTTGCGCATAATATGATTGATTCGGATCGTTAAGCGAGTTATTGGCAAGCAATCCTTGCAAATAGTCCCTAGCCCCTGAGAGCTGCGTCGACGCTACATTGTTTAGTGCAGCTCGCTGTGCATCGATTTGCGCCAATCTATTTTGCAGCTTCATCACCTGGTCGGGATTGAGGCGACGAGTCGCAAGACGGTTTTGAATCTTCGCGGCTTCTTTGTTGAGTCGGTCTACTTCGTCATAGAAGCGATTCGGGTCAATATTTCCGTAATTGCTTCCATATACATTGTTAAGATATGGATTATTGCCGGTGTAATAGTTTGCCGGAGTCACATTTCCATATGGATATGATGAGTTGGGAAGAACGTTGCCGCGAACTTGCGACCAGAGATTTCCCAATGTTGAAGAGTTTTGCCATCCGTTAGGAGCAGCTTGCTGCCAGCCATAATTGTTGGATGGAAAGCCGAAGCGGTTTCCAATGCGTTGCGCCCAACTCAACGGCTGTCCGCAAGAGTCGTTAAACGACTGAGCAAATGCGGGTGCTCCTGAAGTTATTGCCAGTGCCACGATTGCCACCGCTAGTGGTGCCACGAATTTGGTTTTCATTTGATTTGATTCCTCCAGAAGGGAGAAGATGGAAGTCTTCTCCCCTCTAACTTTTTTGACTATGTTGATGTACTAGGAGCGGCTTGTGTTGGCTCTTGGCCGACGCGAGGTCCACCATGAAAGCCACCGCGGTGATGCTTACCACCGCCGAACTTTCCACCGCAGCCGCGCATCTTGTGATGGCGGAACGATTTCATTTGTTCTTTTTGCTCGGGAGTAAACACATCGGACATTGCGAGCATCATGTTCAAGCGAGCATTAGACAGGTCAGATCTAAGTCCGTTGATTTTGCTCTGTAAACCAAGGGCAGCACCCTTATCAACTGCAGTTTCCTTCAGTGATTCACGCAGTTGACGCTGCGCGATTTGTAGTTCTGCTTTTTTGGTTGCCGTATCTAGTGCATAACGATCTCTCAATTCACCCATCTTTTTCTTTTGGTCATCGGTGAAGTTGAACTTCGCTCTACGCTCAGCTCTTAGAGAAGTCGTGGCGCCGGAGCCAGTATCTGCAGCCAACGTTGCTGTTTGCGCTAAAACTGGAGCGCCAATTACAAAGGCCGTCGCCAACGCGAGGGTCGAAAATAGTTTCATCAGGTTACCTCCAACAGGGTGCGATTCATTCGAACCATGAAGCTGAATGACGGCCGGGTTTCAGAAATGTTCACGACATTTCATTAAACCGGGTTAATCCAGGCGCCATACTGGTGAAATAATGGGTATTTTCGAGGAATATATGTTGAGTTACTGACGATTGCTCCTACCAATAATATGAAAACCAAATCAACCAGCGGCACGGAGCTAACAAGAGAAGTACCGGAGGTTCTTCGGGACAACATCGGGTTCTTGCTAAACAAAGCTGCGCGCATTGTTCGCGATGATGTCGCAGAAGAATTGAAGGAAGTGGGCTTCTCGCTAAACGAATACGGCTTGCTCAGAATGCTGGAGCTGCGCACCACTGATACGCAACAAGAACTCGGTGAAAGGCTCGGTGTCGACCGCACCAGTATGGTCGGCATCGTCGATCGCCTCGAAAAGCGCGGATTGGTTGAACGCGTCAGAGATCGGTCCGACCGCAGAAAATACAACCTGCTCCTGACAGACAAAGGCAGAAAGAGTCTGATTCGAGCGCGAAAACGTGCAGATCAGGCTCAAAAGGCAATCTTCGCGACATTGAAAGAAAAACAACAAACTGAACTGAAGACGTTACTTCTCCATTTCCTCATCCAATATTATGAGCATCGCGACAGTTGAACATCAATGTTTTCCAAATTTCTTTTCCAACTCGGCAGCTTCGGAATCCCGCTTTTGAAGTCGCAAAAACTGACAATAGGCTTTCACGACTGAGCCAAGATTGTCGTCCTTGATTTTGTCTTCTATCTCCAACGCTTCCTTGAAATAAGGCTCCGCTTCTGACTTTTTATTGTCGTTAAATAATGTTATTGCTCTTTTGTACTTCGCACGCACGAGATTGCTCTGCACAACTCGATTGTTCGGTGAAAGCTTTAGAGCATCTGAATACCTTTTCAATGCCGAGTCAATGTCGCCGCTCTCAATGCATTCTGTTCCCTCATCATTTAGAGTCATCCATGTATCGGTCGTATACAACTTAACGATGGTATTTTTGTCACGTGGCGTGAGAGTAGGCGCCTCAGCAATCTGTGGAGCAGAGACGAACATCACGTCTTTGGGATTGGTGCTGTGACCGAGAAGACCCATTGCATGGCCGACCTCATGCAGCGAAATCCACGAAACCAACTCATCTGTTAATGGCTGATCTTTCGAAGGATTCAGTGTCAAGATTGTAAGGTCCACATGATTCAATCCAGTGGGTCCATGCTTAAACTTCACATCGCCGCCTTCAGCAATGCTCGCAACATCTTTGGTGTCATTTGTCCATTTGACTAAGATGTCTGCATCTTTGGCCGCATCGACGAATTTGAATTTGAAGCTACCGTTCGATGCCTCTGTCCATGCATTGAAGGCTGTTTTGAGAATCCCTTCAAACGCTGCTCTGTAGCCAGGAACAGTTGAGGAGTTTTGAATAAAGACTTTAACCGGCATCCTTTTTTTAGACCAGCGAAGTCCGCCCTGGGAAGTTACGTCGGAGAAGTAGTCTTCAGCTGTTGACGATGCAGTGCCACTTCCTCGCTCCAGATCCTTTATATGAGCTCCAACTCTTACTGCTGTCGCTTTGTCCTTTGCCATTGAAACGTATTTTTTAAATGATTCCATCGCACTGCTGACGTTGCCCAAAGACTCGTATGCAAGACCTAAGTTTAGCCATGCTTCTTCAATCGATGGCTTCACTTGAGTCACATGCGTGAGACGCACTCGTGCTTCTTCATACTTGCCTAACTTGAGTAGTGTAAGACCGAGGAGATTCTCCAACTCCGGATACTTTGAAAGACACTGTTGATTGCTTTCTATCACTTTCGCCGCATCAACAAATTTGCCTTGCTTGAATAACGCATCGCCCTGTTTGAACAACGCATCGCCTTGTTTCCAGAGTTGCTGCTCAGCCGACTCTTGAGCGATAGCAGGAACAATACAGATGACAAAAGCAGCAAGTAAATTTGCGCTTCTTCGACGTAGCATCAGTCTCTCCAAACAACCCATTGAGTTTACCTATTTTCCGAGAAAACTTCTGTTCTCTCAACCTTTATTTTCAAATAGAAACTCTAAACTTTTCAA
>CAYZJR010000036.1:12168-56837 GCA_964478655.1 uncultured Candidatus Obscuribacterales bacterium | reverse complement strand
CGCGTGGTGCGGAGCGCGTGGTGCGGAGCGCGTGGTGCGGAGCGCGTGGTGCGAAAGGTGATTATTACTATATTCCATCATATAACAAGCACTTAAAGAAGCCGGCGAAAAAGCGGACATCGTCATACGACGACGCCGTTTCCCGCCGACCTCCCGAAGCAATGAGGTTCCTCGAACTCGATTTGGACGTGTACGAGATACCCTCTACTTCTTTTTCGCGGCGCTCTCCTTGCTGGCGCTCGTCTTGCCTTTGGTTGCGCAGCAGGGATCTTCCGCCCCCTTTTTCACGTGCGAAGTGTGGCCACAGGCCAACCCCGCTTCGATGTGCCGCTTCGCCTGAGGCGTGCAGACAAGCTCGATCTCGAGCTCTGCGTCCTGCGAACCCTTGACCTTGGCCAGCTTGCGCTCGACCAAAGCCTTGATGATGTGCGCAGTACCCTGCAAATTGAGATCAGTCAGCCGGTTCGGCAGGATCGGGATGGAAAGTCGGGGCGCCTTTTTGGCAAGCGCCTGATCGACTGCGAGTCCGACCACCTGGCACAGAGCCTTGGTGTCGAACTTCGAAGCCCTTCCCAGACCCACGAGCAGGACGTTCTCCTGAGGCTTGTTGGCCCCGATGGAAAACGTCAAGTGCTCGCCCAGATCGCCTTTGAATCCTACCTTTCCAACTCGCTTGGAAATCAACCCGTCGAGGCTCTGGTCGACAGCACGAATGCCGTCTCCCGGAGTAGTCCCTGCGACTTTGGTAAGCATCAGCATCGAGGTAGAGACTTTCTCCAGACCCAGCTGAGGCGCCCGTCCCAAGGACGTAGTAACGATGAATTTGGCTTTCATTTTGGAACCTCACTATGCGATCCGGACAGACACGCTGCCGGATTGGTTACGAACGATTATGGCTTCCCCCAGAAACTATGCCACCACGATTGGTGTCACAGCCGGGCACTCTGTTAGGCTAGGAACATGAACGCGTTTCTCCTGTTTTTTGAGCAACGATTAGCCCAGCCATCGGAGTTGAAGTCGCCATGCACTTTTCGGAACAGCAAACTCCACTTTCCAATCCAAGTTCTCTCGACTCACAAATCGATTCGTGGACCACTCCTAAACCGCGTAAACGGTTCGCACATACCGGCAAAGATAGCGCTGTCAGAGGGTTTTAGAATTTTTCGGTGAGGTTTTCCACGAGAGAGTTGGAAGGTAAATAGAGACGTTCTAACGTAGAGAAACCTAGAAAGCTCAAACAAGTCCTAATGCCTAAAATCCCACACATATAGGCGTATGCGGAATTCTGAGATTTTGCTTCACTTCTCAAAGTTGCCAAGAGGCAAGCCTGTCGCGGCTTTCACACTATCCTCGAAACATTACTTGATATCTAGCGCAGTTTGCGCGTGACCGTAAAATCCTGTCACTTAGCGGCATCTCGCAGACCTAGCAGCAACCACAAGTTCAAAAATCGAGCGACCAGTTTTGCTGTTCCGCTCCGGTTGCAAAGCGGCAAATCTGCGCCAGTTTTATCATTTTTGACACGATCCAAAGTCTTGATTATGGCCAAGACTACTTGATAGTTCCTACACGTAATTGATTTTGATTTCTTGATCCGGAACAAAAACGACCGTAAGGCCTCGAATCCAGCTGACTTTGTAGCCATTTCTCATTGCTTCAGGCAATTCGATTTGGACTTGGGTTCGACATGCTTTACCGGCAAACCTCCGAGACAGATTGTCTCCGGGAGCCTACTTATGCGTTACGCAAGCAAATTGTCGTTGGTTCCCACCGACCAGATTCTTACGCGGCTGATTCATCCCTCAGTGTTCAAGCTGATTGGTGTCTCTCTGCCCCTCGCCGAGCCGGAAAAGGTGGAAACGGAGGACGTCACGTCCTCGACGTATACCGGCAGCCAGGGTCACATTCTCGTTCGCAACGACGGGGTGCGCGTTTTGATTGAGGCAAGTTTCGGCGACCGTCCGATTCTGCGATGCGCCCTGCGCGATCGGCAGCTCGACGGCACCGAAGGAACTTCGCCTCTGACTTTCTTTCCGAACACCGACCCAGCCTGCAATCGGCTGCCCGCGCCGGGCTTCCTGGCTGCGGAGCTCTCGATTTACTCGTGGGATCCAAACACCTACCTCGACGGTCTCGAAATTCAAGGCACCGTTGGGCACTTCATCGCCGACCCAGACTTCTACGTCTGGAAGAACTACAACCGCGACACGTTCCGCAACTTGTTCGTGCAGGCGTTCTTCCTGGGTCGTGCACCGTGGCAAACGGCAAAGCCGATGTCTGGTGTTGCCGCGTTTTTCGTGACGCGTGCGGGAATTCTGCTCAAGGAACTCGGCTACCATCGCATCGATGCTGTGCCGAGCTGGTTCAACGTGGCTCAGTTTTTCAACAAGCTCGGTTACAAGTTCACCTACGGCGAGCATGAGTTCACGTTCCACGCGATTGCCGAAGGGCTCAAGCGTTTCTCGCGCGGAACGGACAAGAAGACTCCGCTGACGCGTGCGCAGGAAACCTGGCTCGTAGCCATGCAGAACATCCCGGAGCTCGATATCCCCAAGGGTCTCAAGCTGCCGGCGCGTTGGCCCGTGACACACACGAACATGTACTGGGCGCGCATGCACCTGGACTTGAACCCGTACACGGCTGCCGATGCGAAGTCCGCCGAGCAGGCTGTCGACGGCACAAGCAGCAACCTGATGGATCAAATCGAGCAGATGCGCTCGGCAAGCGGATGCCATGCCGACATCACTGTCGTCGTTGCCAACCCGTGCCCGCCGTGCACACACACGCTCGGTGCTTCCAGCCCGGCTGCCAGTGGACCTTCGGCAACTGCTCCGGCTTCCGAAGCATCGGAGACGAGCACCGCTGGAGACACCACCGCCACGACCGGCGACACGATCTCCAATCGTGACGACGGCGCTGGTTCGACGGAAAGTGCGGGCACAGGCAAGGACTCGGGCGAGAGCTCGGGGACAGGCTCAAGCTCGTAGCACTTAAGCAAAAGGCGCACACAGATAAGTCGCCGGAGAGGCATCGGATGCTCACCGCATCTGGTGTCTCTCACTTTTACTCATTCTTGCGACCTGCTATAGTAGTTCGATCAAAAAGAGAATTGCCACAGAAGAAGCCGGCAGAGAGCCGGTCTTCAGTCTGTGGCAACCTCTTTGCGCGCGCTCCAATAATTGGAGTCGCGACGTCCTTTACTCCTTAACCGACATTTTCCGTTCGCCGTATTCAGTGCCTGTTTCCGCGGGAGCTCCGCTTACCGAATCGCGCTTCGAAGCGTGACACGCCACCCGAGCAATTTCGGGACAAACAGGAGCCGCAATGGCAGCAGCAGACGCAAGGCCAGCAGGAGCGAACTCCAGCCTCCGTCTGGTTTGGGGACGCCGTTCCCATTCATCCACATGCGCGTTTCGCTGCGCAGTCGACGGATGCGTAGAGAACAGCCACACGAGAATCGGCCACGGGTTCTGCCAGTGGCGATTGACGTCGCACAATGCGTCGCGCAAGTCTCGTGCTCCTTTGGAGCCGACCTTGTTGAGCGCGTATTCATCGGCTTCTCGCTCGTGACGGCGACTGATCGCCAGCTCCGCCCGCTTCAGAACCGTGCGCGTCAGCTCGTAAGCAAACAAGAACACGGGGACCGAAACGAGCCAGTTGTCGAACGAGTCGAACATCGGATAGGAGTACAACAGAGTGACGAAACCAACCATGAGCGCAAGCCAGATATGAACGTGCACCCACCAGCTGGTGTCATCGGAGTGACGATGGTAGTAGTGCCCGATTTCGTGGCCGACTACGGAGTCGACGCCGTCATCAGAACACTTCGCCAGAAGTGTGTCTCCCAGCCACACTTCTTCACCGCATTTCCACGCGTTCGCCATCGAGAACTTGTCGGAGAGCTTGGCGATTTTGACCGCCTCAGCCGAGAGTCCGACCTCTTTGAGCATCGGTTCGATGCGAGCGAGTAGCGCTTGATCCGTACACGGAACATGCGACACGTCGCGCGGCTCGATGATCGACTTCTCCCAAGGCAAAATCTGGTACGCCATCATGACGATGAACGGCGAAAACAAGACGAGCACGAATGGCGCAGGCGAAAGCAAAATCGGGTACGTGGCTGCAACGATGAAGGCCGACAGCATCAGCCGGCGGAAAGAGTTTTTCCTCACCGACCTCCACCAGACCCTCCACGTGTAGTTGCGCACGTACAGCGCGCCCACTCGCTGGTGGTCGATGAAGCTGAACGGAGCCATGCAAAGCTCGCGCCCCAATTGAATCAAGAGAATAGCCGGCAAAAGGCAGGCGAGCTGCCAGTACAAACCGATTGTCGAAAAATCGAAGTAGGAAGCGCCGATGCAGGCAGCAAGCAAAAGAAACAACTTGTCGGCAAGCCCACGCAACGTTTGCAGAGCGTAGCCGATAAGTGCGCCATTTCTGGCTGCCCGCTGAACCTCACTCAGCGATTCCTTTGACGATGAATTGTTCATCGCAAGCTCCCTCTTTTCTTGTTGTAAGCAGGTAGGGAATGACGGGCTGGGCGAGACGCCCAGCCCGTCTCACAAGTAGTGGAACGACAAGCAGCAAGCGGCGAGTCGCGCCGAGCTGCTTGTTAGTCCTTGACGATGGTCAGGTGCGGGAACACCGCGCGCAGGAACGCGACGATCGCCTCGACCATTTCGTCGGTCGGACGGTACGTGCCTGAGTTGCCGGAGACGTGAATGACGCCGTCGGCGTCCTTCCAGATCTCACCGGCGAAGACCACTGCAGGGTCGTAACCGGACATGAGCACGTGCTTGCTCAAGATCCAGTCGATCAGCTTCACCGCCACTGAGATGCGCGCGATGGTGATTCGCGTGCGCGGCGAAGCATTCAGGCCGGCGAGTGCCGACTTTGCTTCAGCCAGGCTGATGACGATGTTGTAGCGGTTCGGCGATGCGTCCGAGTTGGTGCGCATCATGTCGTAGATGTCTCGCTCGCTCTGAGCACCGATGTCGACGAAGTTGGCGCCGCCCATGAGCCAGCGCATCGTCTTCACCACCGGCCGCGAGAAGAGAATCCATTTCTTCAGCCGCGTCGCGAGGCTCGGGTTGGGCTGAGGGAAAGCCTTCAGCGTCCCGCCCGTCGCGTACTGCGTCACGTCGACGCGCGAAACCACCGCACGGAAAAGGGCATGCGTGCCCCACACCATACGGAACATGCGGCCTGCGGCATTGGCGGACGACACCTGCACTTCGATGTCGTTCTCGTAGGCAACGTCGGAAGGCAGCGCCGGCGCCACTTCACGTGCGACACGCTTGCCCGACGACTTCTTCTTGCCGCCGATGCCGACCTTGTGGAACAGGTTGCTGATGTGCACCTTACGGTCGAGATGCCGCCACAGCGTGAGCAGCTCCGCCTGGATGATGCGCATCGTGTACTTCTCGGCCGACAATGGCGTCGTGCGAATGACGTCGAACTCGACCTTGTTGCCCTCGAAGTACAGCCCGTCGTTGAGCAGCACCTTGAGCAGCTGGTATGGGAAGTAGATGGAGCTGAGCTTGCGCTTCGGCGAAGAGAACCCGGAGTCCTCCATCACGCGAAGGTTCGCGTTGACGCAGGTCATCGACTTCTCGAGGTGATGCGTCATCGCCTCACGCAGAAGCCCCGCCGCATGCGCCGGAAGCCCCTTGAAGCGAATCAGGATGCCCGACTGAACGAGCCGTCGCTCGGTCTCGATGGTCGCCTTGGCACGGCGCAGCGACTTCGCTGCGAACTTCTGGTAGCTGCCGTTGCCATCGGGCACCACGAGGTACACGTTCGGCTTGCCGAAGCCGAGGAAGATCTCGTTGGTGTTGTCGAACACGTCGGCGATCTTGAACACCATCAGGTCATCGACCGCGTGCTCACGCACCGGAGCGTCGAAAACCTTCGGAACGAGGTTGGAGAAAAGAAACTCAGGCCTGAACTCGAATCGCTGGGCGAATCCGTCAGTGCCGTTCGGAGTTGGTGAATTTGGCATAAGGAACTCCTAGTCGATAAATCGAATGCAGTGCTTCTGACGCAGATGCTGCCAACACCTGCGTTTCGAAGCACCACGGTTTGAACGTCGCGCGCGCTTTCGCACACGCAGTGATTTGAAGTTTGTTTAGAAACAGGTTTTAGAACCTGCGCAGAGCCTTACCTGCGCGGAGAGCTAGCGCAGTAACCCTCCTAATCCTGCTTGGCGGACTTGCAGAGTTGGAGCAAGTGGCAGACATCCTCGGCGTTGGGAACGTCGGGAAGATTCGTTGTCTGGTAGAGCTGTTCGAGCTCGGCGTCGAGCCGTTCGAAGCAGGCAATGATGTCCTGCTCGGTCCAGCGTCCCTCACGAATGTCGAGCAGCATCGGCGCATTACGCTTCAGGTCGAGGTCTTCCTCAATTAGCAGCTGTTTCGCTTCGTGCATCAGCCGCACGATGTGGTAGCCTGCTTTGACGTCGTAGCCGAAACGGGCTATTGAAGCCGCGCGCTTGCCGTCGGTCCAGCTGCGGCTGATGAGTCCTTCGAGCTGCAGCTTCGCGAAATAGCGAAAATCGCGCGCCGCAGCTTTCGACAGAAACACCTTTCGTCCTGCCCGCACGATACGCGCGGACGGGGTGGCGCAAACGATGTTCGCTTCGTCGACGAACAACGTCTCGAGCGACTGCGGCTTGCCCGCGACACACCGCTCGAAAAACTTGTCTACGCTGAAGAGCACGAGGTCGTATTCGCGGGGCTGACCGTTGTCATCGACGAGCAGATGGAGTGCACGAAACTCGTCGACCGCCTCCGGCGACGACACCGATGGCGGTGGCACGAAGAAACCATAGACATCGACGTCCGAATCGAAAGAAGCAGTGCCGAAAGCCAAGCTTCCCATCTTCACCTCGTACAACCCCGATTCGAGAACCACCGCCGGCGGATTGATCAATCCGCGCCGAGCAAACTCAGTCGTGTAACTCATTGCCCCACTCCCTTCCGATGCAACAGCGCCTTCACCACAGCTTCTTCGACTTCCGCCTCAGACATTAGAGCATCGACTTCGACGGTGGTTGAGCAACTGCAGACGAGTTCATTGGTCGCAAGCATGTCGTTCGCCAGAGCGAACGCTGTCTGCTCTTCGACTTCGCTTCGCGGCACGGTTACGCCGTCGTCCTTGATGCGCTTTTCCTGGCGCGCAATGGACATTTCAACTTCCTTGCCGTGCGGAAAGACGAGGTTGACCACCACCACGTCGAGCTTCCTCTCGGCGAGCAAGCGAGCCTGCTCGACCGTGCGCGGGAAGCCGTCGGTGATGGCGATACCCTTTTTGAGCGCCTCTTCCACCGCACCCATGAAGGATGAGGTGAGATGAGCAACAGCAGCCAGTTGCGCCCGGCTTGGATACTTGGGTACCCAGCCCATCGCAACCGCGTATCGTCCAGGGTGCAGGTATGAAACCGCACCATCAGTGATGCCCTCGCTCTTCAAACGCGCTTCCAGGCGCTTCGCGAGCGTGGACTTGCCGGAGCCCGGCAAGCCTAGAATGCAAATAAGCATAGCCGTCCTCCTTTCGTGTTGAGCAACTTAAAGGAGCTGCTCGTGATTGCGCACCACCTTCTCGATGGCGTCGAGATACTGCACAACCGTAGGCTCGTCGCTTGCTCGCGCCCAAACCGGCAGCGTTAGTGCCTGCTTGGCGAACCGCTCCGCGCAGGGAAATTGCCCGGGCTCGTACGCGAGCATCGAGCTGCCCTTGTAAGCGGGATGCGCCTCACCTGCCTGCTGAAACAGCGGCAGCCAATTGAGCGGGCAGGTCGACGTGGGGAGGTTGGTTTCCACACATCCCTCCGCCACGAGCGCCTCGTGGAAGCGCTCGATAGCAAGCCCCGAAAGCTCTTGTGAGCGGTACTGCATCACAAAGGAGTACCAGGACGGCTCACCGCCCTCCGGCACCACCGGCGATGCCACACCCGGAAGTGGGGCGAGCCGCTCGCTGATCATTTCGGCGAAGACCCGCTTCTGGGCGAGCCACTCGTCGAGATGGTCGAACTGCTCGTCAGCCATCGCCACGTTCATCGGAGACGCACGCAGCTTCAGCCCCAAGCCGGTCATGGCGAAGCGCTTGAGCGGATGTCCTTCGGGCACTTCCTTACCGGCACGCTTATTGTAGTGCCCGAGCATGACGGCGCGCGCATGGATGTCTTCGTTGTCCGTCGACATCACACCGCCTTCACCGCCGGTGATGATCTTCTGACCGCCGAGCGACCAGACCGCTGCATCACCCCAGGTGCCCAGGAGCTTGCCCTTGTACTTGGCGCCGTGCGCGTGGCTGGCATCTTCCAAAAGCAGAATGCCCCGCCGCTTGCAGATTTCGGCAAGAACATCCATGCGACACGGCACGCCCCACATGTGCGTGACGATGAGGGCGCGCGTCTTCGGCGTGATTAGCGCCTCCACCTTCGCCGGGTCGACGTTTCCGGTTTCGTCGCTGTCGACGAGAACCGGTACCGCCCCCGTGAAGAACAACGGCGTCGCCGTAGCGTAGAAGGTGTACGCCGGACACAACACCTCGTCTTGCGGCTTCAAGTCGCAGCCGACGAACATCGACCACAACCCGTTGGTTCCGGAATTTGTGAGCAAACTGAATCGCCGCCCGTGGTACCGAGACCAGCGATTCTCGAAGCGCTCGAACACGCCGTAGCGGCCGTAGATGGCCACGTCTTCGTGCATCTGGCGCACCACCGCCTGTTCCGTCCGCTGCGTGATGAGCGGCCAGACATAATGCGGGGTCGCAAGCGACACCAAAGGAGTGCCGCCCAGAAGTGCAAGCTTGTTGCTATTCATGTTTGGCAGTTCCTTCGGTTGTGATGCCGGAAACAAAGGCGGGCTCCCGCGAGGAGAAACCCGCCAGCATCAAGGCATCTATTTCGCTCGCCATCGGCATCGAGCACAGCGCCCCCAGCCTCGCGACCACGAGAGCACCTGCCGCGTTTGCCCGCACGATGATGTTTACGACTTCGACTAGCGGCAGAGCCGCCACCGACTGGCGCCGGTTCTTGCCTGCGCCGAGATGCCCCAGAACAGAGGCGATCAAGGTACCGACGAAGGCGTCGCCGGCACCCGCCACCTCCTTCACTTCGACGTCGAAGGTTGGCACCATCGCGCTGCCCTCTGCCGTTACGACAAAGGCACCGCGCTTGTCCATCGTAACCACGAGCATCGGCAGGTTCTTGGCACGCCGCAGTTCCTCAGCCGATTCCAGGTTGGAAGAACCAGTGAGATACTCGAGTTCGTCGAGGTTGACCTTCAGCACATCGATATGTTCGAGAGCGGCCAGGATGGTTGCGCGACACGTGGCATCGTCAGCCCACATTGCAGGCCAGATGTTAGCGTCACAGACAGCCAGCAGATTGTGTTTCTTCGCCCAAGCCAGAGCCTGCGCAACAGCGGAGGTAACCGGTTCGCGCGACAACGCCGTCGATCCGAAATACAATGCGCTCGCTTCCTGGAAATGCGTCTCGTCGAGATCGGCAGCAGCCAGTTTGGCATCAGCGCAGTTTTCCTTCGTGAGACTCAGCGTCGTGCGGTTGCCGCCGTCTACGCGCTCGACGTAAGCCACGCGGGTGACCGCCG
Organism: uncultured Candidatus Obscuribacterales bacterium; assembly: GCA_964478655.1. Classification (GTDB taxonomy): domain Bacteria; phylum Cyanobacteriota; class Vampirovibrionia; order Obscuribacterales; family Obscuribacteraceae; genus CAYZJR01. The sequence continues at coordinate 47,223 of CAYZJR010000036.1, read as the reverse complement.
TCGAATCGACTTTGACTCCGGCAGTTGAGACGCCCTCGCGCGCGAGTTCGTCTTTCGCCCAGAGCCCCAGATTATCGTCGCCCACGCGACCGACCATGGCGCTTTTGACGCCCTGCCGGCTCAGTGCGACTGCCACGTTTGCAGGAACGCCCGCAAGATGGCGCACGAAATCGCCATTGGATCCGCCACCACTGACAGTGGCGCGAATCCAGTCGATGACGATCTCGCCAAGGCAGATAACAGTGCTCATGGAGCACCTCCTTCCTATGGTTTGAATTGGATTCACGCCAGTTAGTGACCGGGCTGCCAGATGGTCAGCCCAAGCTTCTCGATGTGGCGGTCAGCGAGAGGCCAGTCGTAGGCGAACAACGGGTTCTTACCGTTGTCGATGTGGTCGAAGATGCGCACTTCGAACGAGACGCGCACGAACGTGCGCCATACGCGCTCGACGGCCTCACTACCGCGATGAACGCAGTAGCAGTCCATAAGCACGAGTTCGTTGTCCCAAGGCTCCCAGGCATGCGCACCGCCGGTCAGCTCGACCTGGCGATTCATCTCCCAGAAGAAGTTGTGCTTCGCCTCGTCGAGGTGGTCGAGGTCGAATGCCTGTTCGTGAAAAACGGTTGGCACCGCATTTGACACCACGTACGAGTGGTTGCAGCGTACCTTCGGGCGAAAGCGCACGCCTTGAAAGCCGTCGACGTGACAGGGCGAGGGGCGTTGCCGATTGCCCTTCTCCACCCATCCTTGGTGAAACGTAAGGTAACAGAAGTACTCGTCATAACACGTCGGATTCACGCGCCGCTCGAAGTTTGCGATGCGCTGAATGAGCGGAACGCACTGCGCGTAACGCCCCGGAATGCGGAAATTCGAGCCCGGAAACTTGATCGGCAGGTCCGAAATCTTGTGCGCACCCAAGTCCTGAATAAGCTGCCCAGACACGTCCGCCGGCAAAACACCAAGCGAGTGCGGGCGCCGCGGACGTTTGAACTGCGCCAGGTCGAACGTGCTGTTAAGGCACTGAATGACTGGCGATTTTTGATCGATGGGCTCCTGACTGTCGCTCGGGTGAGCTTCCAGGAAGATCGCACCGTCGATAGAAAGTGCCGGCGAGCCACGGCTCGCGGCAAACATGCCTTGTTCTTGCATTGTATGTCTCCCTATCAAAAGTTCTTGCCGACTTCACGCGGTGGACGCATCGCCCAAATCATCGGCAAGCTGTAACCCGCACCAAGTGCAGGGCTAAAGAAACTGTTGTGGAACATTTAGAAGTTGCTGCTGGGCATTTCGCTCATGCATCAGAGAAAAGAAGAGATGAATTCACCCTATGCTCGTTGATTCAAATGAGCAAATTTGATCTTGCGTTATATTAACGTCTCCAGAGTCACATCTTCGCGCCCGAAAACCCTAACACACAGAGCATTCACAGAATTTCAGTGCAATCATTCAGATCAATTGAGCGCTAGCTTTTGCACTCAAGGACCTCTTTTTGATCTCGATCAAACTAGTGAAAACCGCACGCAGAACCTTAGCTTTGCTTGCGCGAGCACTATTGTTCGCATTCACGGACTCTCGCCCGACGAGGCGAAAAGAAAAGAGCAATTGCACACCCCCGCTCCTGTAGTTCGACCTATTACCACTTGTAGGATTTTCGTAACTGTCATTCGGCAGTATCGCTGGACTTACGCCGCTTTATGGCGATCTCCCTCTAACCAGAGATTTTTCCGGAAAAATCTCTGGCAATCTCAAATTCAATTCAAGACACAGTTTCGAGTCTCTGGCACCTCTTTAGTACTAGACCAGTCCACTACTCTCCTGTAAAAAAGGGAAGAAACAAGATAGAGCCACCGTTTCCGGTGCCCCTTGGTCTTGCTCCCTCCCCCAAAACGCCGCCAACCGAGCAACTAGCTCGTGACGGACTGTCTCCAGTTGCGTTTTTCGAGCTTTCGCACGTTGACCACATCTTTGATCGACAACAGGTACGCGATAAGCAACCGCAGTTCGCAATCGCCAGCCTGCCCTTCGTAGGCACGCACGTAGATTACATTCCCGAAGTTTTTCACCGCCGTAGACGGAGTGTCGTCGACGATCAACACACTGGTCAAATCGAAGCCGCGACGCTTCACCTTGTTCAAGTCCTTGATTACGACTTGATTGTTGTCGATGTCGCGCGTGTACTTGCAGCGCTCGGAGGTCCAGATGAAGACGGGTTTGAAGCCGTCCGGCAGGAGTTTCTCGAGAACGGCATGCACGTACTGCGCACCACCGGCAGACCAGAAGGCGATGTCGTAGACTTCGGCGAGTTGTGTGAGAAGCTCGACCGCATGCGGCCGCACGTGCACGTAGTAAGAGAGAACCCGGAAGTCGGATTCAATCCCCTCGAGCGGCTTCTCAGTCGTGTGAACGAGCGTCTCATCCAAGTCAAGGATGAGCAGCTTCCGCTTTGTAGGTTTTGAGTCCATGTTGGGTCTCCTCTAGCTTTGAGCACTTTGCGCCTGAGCTTGCACCACTAGCGGTGTCATCATCTACGGAGCCGGGCAAACCAGCTCCACAAAAACCGACACGAGCAGTGCTAAATATCAGGGTTTTGTTGAATGACGAAGGAGAATTACTCCTCGTCGTGACTCTGCTCGCAGCCGCAGCTGGAGCAGGCGCCATCGTGTTCGAGGTTTGAACGGCAGTTCCAGCACAGCTTGAGCTGGTCAGGAGACCGCGCGTCGGTCGTGAAGACGATTGGCTCGACCACAGTAACGCGAGCTTCCAGCGTGTCGTTGTAGCGCGTGTCGAATTCGACATCGCTCAACAGCTGGAAGTCGTAAGTGGCAGAGACAGAACCGTTTTCGTCGGTGTCTCGAATCACGCATGTGAACGCACGAGGCGCCTCGAGCGCCATTGCCTTCAAAGGCTTCGCGTCGCCGCCACCCGTCATCAGTGACAGCAGCGAGCGCCGGGATGAGCCGACACGCTTCGCCCTGAGCACTTGCAGGAGCGGAAAAGTGTAGCCTCGAGGTTCGAGTTGGGTTGTGAAGACAGGCTCGCCTTCGACTTCCACGGTCATGTGGCTCTGCTTGTCCGCACTCACGTGCAGAAGCGAGCCCGCCATGTCGGGAACCCGAACGAAGCGAGTCGTGGCATCGATAAAAACTTCAGCCGGGTCTTCGGTCAGTCCACACAGCACACTGACTTTGATCATTTTGTCCTCCGAGAGATTTCAGCCAAAACCTCAGCTCCCCCCATATCCATGGTGATCGGGAACCGAAGCTGGGCCGGGATGTTACTTGTTGGAGCCGCTCTTGAAACGAGCGATGAATCCTTGGACGGCAAACAGAAGCGCAAGCAGCGCTCCTGACGCGGCAGCGGCACCGAGACTTGCTGTGACTATCGCCAGAGCAAGCGCAGCTGCGCCCTGCCATTGAGCGGCAATTCCCCACCCCGCTGTAAGCTGGGAAGAGAATGCGAACACGACATTCCAACCTGCCACTGCAATGACGACCCACGCCGCCAGCAGAAACAGGACGAACATCAGAAAGCGTCCGACTTTCATTACCTTGTCCTCTCACGCACGACGACTTTTACGCTTCCACAGCACGTCGCACATTCCGGAGCTGTTTCCGGTGGTTTGTGAAAATCCCGCTCGGAGTATCCGAACGAGAAGTTAGAGAGTAGTTGGCTGCAGAAAACAACATCGGTGGTGACCAGAGATCATCGTCGATGAAGTTAAGTTGGCCTTCGAGAAGACCGATCCCAAACGCCTTTGGTGGCGCAAGAGAAGTCTCGAAACAGTTGTGCCTGAAAAGAAATGCTCTGGTTCAGGATTGGTCTCCGGGGTGTTTGAAATTGAAAAGCCAAGACAAACTTAGAGACCTCATCAGGCCCGAACAAATCACACTTGTCATGACAAGAACAAAACTTCACAGTTGTTATGAGCTCGCAAAGCCTCAATACGCCTCGCGATCCAGACAAGACAGAACCCCTTTGCAACTACAATTCAAGAAGCTTAAGCTACAAACACTTGTCAAGAAGCGGTTTTCCGAGCTTAACAGCTCACGCGAACCAGCGAAAGAAATCGTTAAGACATCACCGCTCTGAAAAGTTTGTCGAGCCGTAAAGAGGCTTGCCGTGAGGCTTCCAGCACTTCTTCATGTCCGCCCATCGGTTGATCTTCTCGCCACACATTGGTGATCACCGATATTGCAGCAGCAGTCGTTCCAGTCTTGTGAGCAGTCAAAAGCTCAGGAACCGTCGACATTCCAACAGCATCAGCCTTCAATCGCCTCAGCATCTCGATTTCAGCCATAGTTTCATACGATGGACCCAACAAGCCCGCATAGACGCCCTGTCTCAGAGGTCTGAATGATTTGTCGTTCTCTGCCAGTTTGGAACCGACATCAATTATGGTGGCAGTCAAGTCATTGGTGCAGGCGGTAGCATTGGCGTGAAGCGCAGGCAACAAGCCTGTCTCCTTGAGCTTCGGACTCAAGTGATCGCGATACCCGGTGAGAACCATCAAATCTCCGACTTCAAAATTCTTGTTCAGTCCACCGGCAGCGTTAGTCAGCAAAACCTTTGATACGCCCCACTCTACCAGAACTTTGGCAGCCAGAGTCACCACCGACCAATCATGCCCTTCGTAAAGGTGAAACCGTCCGCGAAACACAGCAACCATCGGCTTTTTACCATCAGGCAAGCGGCCAAGCGTAAGCGAGCCGCTATGCCCTGCAATCGTAGGTGCGACTCCGAAAACCTCTTGAAACGGCAATGTCTGCGATTCCGTCAAATCTTCAAGCGCAGCCACTCCAGAACCAAGCACCACCGCATATGATGGCACTTCCTTGCAAACATCCTTCAAGAAATCGACGGCTACGGATACTGATTTTATGGCTGTTTCTTTCATTTGATTACGACCTCACCCAATAGCGCCGCCGCCAAGTCAGCAGCCAATGATTTATTGCCGGGCACCACTATGCCCAAGACCTTCATACCGGCATGGGCAGCCACAATCATACTTGGCACGAGGTTGTAGGAACAGAGGTCCGCACCAAGTGATTTAATTAGCTCTTCATCCTTCTTTGAAGGAACGACACCGGGGCTCAAACCGGCTACAACACACGTTCTTAGGCGGTCGAGGCAATCTCTTTTCGGAAGAGTCTCGTTAGGTCCGCGAATCTGGTTGGGCATCATATAAATTTCATTGACCACTGGAAAGCGCGTCCCGCAAGGATCGTTGGGACCGACCAAGGGATTGTCGCCGGTGAGATTCAGGTGATCCGTGACAATGCGCGGCGAATTCTCTTGCTCGCCCATGAAAATCGCACTGTCGACTATTACAACAAGCTTGCTGGCTGCGCCTGCACGAAGATATCTGATGACGCGTTCATCAAATTTGTCGAATGATTCGAACCCTCCGGCGCCACTACCGGTGAAGTCAATTCTGATAGCCTTACGCAGGTTCACTCCGATTTCTCCTTCTAGTTCTTCGACTAAGCGACGACCGATTGCTGGCCAACGAATGAAACGCCCGGGCCTTCCCATTTCGTTCCGAGCCATGACCCAATGCTGGCGGCAATATCTACAAAGCCGTTGCGAATTCCGACATCTGCGCTTGCCACACCAGATGTGATACCAGGTGAATATGCCAGAAGTGGAACGAATTCGCGGGTATGGTCTGTTCCCGGCGCTGTGGGGTCATTGCCGTGATCGGAGGAGATGATCAAAAGATCATCAGCAGTCATAGCTGGAATGATTTTGCCAAGCCATTGATCGATCTCCGTCAGTGCGCCGGCATAGCCTTTTGCGTCTCGACGGTGACCGAACAGCGAGTCAGTGTCGACGAGATTCGTAAAGATCAGATTGACGTGCTCCGGACGATCTTTCGTAATGAGAAGCGGCTTCAGGTCAAGCTGCGACTGAATCGATGCCAAGGTCAGCTCCAACCCCTCACGATTGCTTCCGGTGTGCTTGGCATGACTCAAACCGTTCCCCACAAAAATGTCTTCGATTTTGCCGATACCAAAAACTCCGGCGCCCTGCTTCACAAGGACGTCCAACAAAGTTTCTCTGGGTGGCGGAACCGCATAGTCCCTGCGATCGCCGCTAAGTCTTGTGTATGCGCCGGGTTTTCCCGTGAACGGTCGGCAAATGACACGCCCCACTCTGTGTGGTCCTTGCAATATAGCGCGCGCAATTTCGCACCAGCGATACTGCGTGGCGAGTGGAACAGTGTCGACGTGACAAGCGATTTGAAACACGCTGTCGCCGCTTGTGTAGACGATGGGAAGACCGGTCTTCTGATGCTCTTCGCCGAGTTCTTTGAGCACGTCTGTTCCTGAAGCCGGTTTGTTGCAGAGAATGCCTTTGCATCCGGTTTCATCCACAAAGCGCTTCACCACATCATCCGGAAATCCATTTGGGTAAAGAGGAAACGCAGTGGTGCTCACGACTCCCATCATCTCCCAGTGACCGGTTTGGGTGTCTTTGCCGTTGGACACTTCTTCCAACTTGCCGAACAAGCCGATGGGGTTTGCTTCAGGAGCTACCCCTTCAACCTGAGTGATGTTTCCCAAGCCAAGCCGCGCCAAGTTCGGCAGCTTCAGTCCACCGACTTCCTTTGCGCAATTGCACAGCGTGTTGCAGTTATTCGAGTCGCCGAACATTTCAGCATCGGGTGAAGCACCGGCACCGCATCCATCGATGACCACGACTATGGCGCGTTTTGTCTTTGATTTGTCCGGCACTGAATTGTCCTCGTTCAATAAATAGTTGAGATCTGTCGATCGCCGCGAAATCACGACCTTTGTGAGGCGTTTATACAAGATAAACGGAATTCACTTGAGCCTGAAGGCGGCGCCTAGTTCTCTTTGCCACGGCTTGAGAGAATCTGAACATTTTATGCTATTTCGCACGTCGGCTGTCGATGCCTCGGCGCGAAGTTTGCTTAGCCGGGGTCGCGGCGCAGGAAAACAGACTAAGTTACTTGGCTTAGATCAATTGTAAAGAGGAAATCGAACTAAATCTAACTAAGCCATGTTACAAACCACACTTACTTCTAAATCTAAGATTGAGTTGGTTTTCGAGCTTTTGATATGGTCGGCTCATATTCACATCCCTCTCTCTTGACGCTCTCCCGACTCCGAACTACCTAGACCCTCTCCATTAGACGTTTTCACGCCTTTAGATCGCCCAGAGTGGTGATCGTGGAGTACTACGGATCTGGCGGTTCGATTCGGTTACGTCAAGCCGGAACACACATGACGCAGGAAGTGTCCGGGCGAATTGTCTCAGAGAAACCTGCAATTTCTCACTCCACCCACAGCCACGCTTGGTTGTGACAGGTGGACAAAGTTAGGAGCTTAGCAATGAAAAAGCTTGCAATGCTTTTGGTCCTCGCGACCGTTACTTTCTTCGGTGCCTCGAACGCCTCGGCACAGAGCGTGTCTTTCAGCTACGTGCAGGGCGGACGCGGCGGCTACAGCAGCTTCCAGTATCGCAACTACGGCGGTGGCTGGAACTTCAACTACAACCGCGGCTACAACCGTGGTTGGAACGGCGGTTGGAACGGCGGTTGGAACTCGCGCTACTACACGCCCCGCGTGTATGTTCCGCGCGTATACGTGCCCCGCGTCTACGTCGCCCCGCCTCCGCCGCCGGTTTTCTACTCTGCGCCGGCGCCATCGTTCTACGATGACTCGTTCGTCGCGCAGGTGACGGAGAGCACGTTCGACCCGTACTACGGCAGCCGTCGCGTCATTCGCACGGTCACCGTTCGCTGGAACCCTTACGAGGGCGCCTACACGTGGGTCGGTCTCGACGGCTACGTTCGTATCTACAGCCGCTAAGGCAGTGAAGCGAGCAAATCCAGGACGCCTTAGCCTGCTGCAGATGCCTAGACATGTCACCGGAAACCCGGTCTGACTGCGGGCATCATTCAGCTGACTCAGGGCAACTGGTAGGAGAGTTCGAGGGGTAACCCTCTCGAATTTCTCCTTTTTCGACTTCAATTACGATATCTTTTAGTATAACAATATCAGCCACACACTTGTAGAGCTAGCCGAGCTGCGCTAGTTAGTGCTAACCTAGTATCAGGGTCATCCAAGGGGAGAATCAAATGTCCGCGGAAATGCTGTCCATCAACGCTGTAGCAGCCAAACTCGGATTGTCTGTCCACCAGCTCAGGCGCTGGGAGTTGATGTTCGGATTGGAGATCAAACGAGGACGCGGACAACAGCGTCAATATCGCTCCGAAGATCTTTCCGTTCTAGAGCGCATCAAAGAACTCGTAGAACAGGGCTGGCCGACCTCACAGATTCGCCCACAGCTCGAAGCCGAAGGTTTAGTCACACCCAAGCTAATCGGCATGCCGGCGACTCCAGGAAACCCGGAAGTGTTGCTCGAATCTTTGATTGGATTGAGGAACTTCACAGAGCGCCGATTTATTGAGATATCTAGGCAGATTGATGAACTCAGACAGTTAATGATTTCATTGACTCTCAAGCAAGAACTCTCAGGAGACAAAACCGCTGTTTGGCAGCCGATTCAACCGGAGTTCGTGCCGGATCTCCCGCCTATGCCGGAGGAAGAAATTGAAGTCGGTCCATCCGTAAACGTCACGGTTCAAGCTCCTCCAACTGATGTGGTAACACCCGACGAACCGATGCAGCAACCATCCTCGCAAGCTGCCGCCAGATTCCTCGCAGACGAAGTGAATTTTGGACTGGGCGAGGTCACTGATCAAAACTATCTCACTGTGTTGGGTCGCGCCCTGGACATGATCGGCTGGACTGATGAACAAGCAGACTCTTTCTCGGAGCAGACTTTCGGCGTTCCACACTGGGATGAATTGGGTCGCAGCCAAGCAGAGAAGCTGGTGTCGCATCTGGTGCATCTCATGCGCGAACAAGCATTCGCAGACGACCGCCTCTAAGTCGTCACAGAAAACCGGCAGGCCACTCCAAGACAATTCGGACCAAAGTCCAAACCAATAGTTCGTATCAGCAACGGACGAGCCTCGTGCGAGCCTTACTAAGTTAGATTTCCCGGTTTTAAAACTTTAGATATCAGCGAAAATCTCAAGCAGTTACCGGTATGCCACCTTTTTGCAATCTTCAACAAAGTTCATACCTGTTTGCGGTTTGCCAGCAACTTCTGTTTGCCTGAAATCGTTCCCTCCCTTCCACCTCAAACCGTCGCTAGAACCACAGTCAGATTTTTGCAAAATTGGTCAATTCGCTACCGGCTTAGCTAGCCGTTGGAGACCATTTCCACCTTCTGCCTGCCGGTTTGCTAGCGCCTAACGCTCAAGAGGAGCAGACCCATATGAGCACGCAAAATCCCAACGCCACGCTCGTGCAGACCACCACTCGCACGCTGTTGATCACGCCGAAGGAAGGATACACCGTTGATTCGGTGCTGGAAGCCCTCCAGGGTCCTCGAGCCGTCCTCACCGACAGCGAAGTAATCGTCTACGCCAAGCCGCCCTCCGAAAGCTTCAGAGTGCTCGCCACTGTGCGGTGCACCGACGAAACCTCGCAATACAAGGTCGCCGACGCCGAGCCGGCTTAACCACAGCGCAGAAGTAGCCAGCTTTTTATAGGACGCACAGCGGAGAGTCCCAAGATACGAAAATACCGTGTTTTCCCCAATGTGCGCCCGAGAAATGTTGTCTATGATGCAGACAGTTTTAGGGAACCTCTCCTAAAAGTTGTCGTCTTCCAGTTAGTCCAGAAGAGGAAAACACAAAGATAACGCAGGTACTCCAGACGAGAGGAATCAGGGATGATTCTTACCGAGGGCAGCACCGGTCCTGCGATCAAGTTAAAGAAAGAGCGCCAGACGGCGCTCTTTCCGCTTTTTCAACTTTTTTGACTTTTTGGAGATGCGTCTTTGCCGCTGTTTCGAACCTGATTTTCATCCCACGAACATTTAACTATATGCCATCGTACCAAGCGAGCAAAAAAATCTAAGAGCCGGTCTCCACCTGGATTTTGAGCGGACAGTTTTCACTGTTCCGCACAAATCAGGCTTCGACCACTCCGAGACTATAGAAGCCGAGGGGGCCGGTGGATGCACGTGATTACCCCTAAGGCAATCCCCACCGGTCCCCTCAAGTTCACCGCGAATGCGGCTGTTATCTGAAACTGCTTGATGATTGCGAGCTTTCCAGCGAGATGCGAGCAGTATGAGTGCTGAGCGTTTTGCTTTGGCTTGCGAATCTGAACCGACGCTGTGCTTGGCGCGTTACGGCAGTTGAATCTGAATGGAGTTGATGGGCTTCCACCCGCGCGACGGTTTGTCGTACGCGTAGCGAACACCGTTGAACTCCAACCTGAACACGTAGTGCAGGAACTGCGCGGCCTTTCCACACGAGTGGAAACGGTCGTGATAGAGCGCCATGATTTCCTGAGCTGACGACACCTTTTCGTCGATGATCAGCTTGAGGACGATGGCGCCCGCGTTATCCTGCAATCCAACCAAGCCGTCGACCATCAGGTTGGCGGACTTGATTGAGAAGTTGACACGATCGTGAGCCGAGTTCGCCCAGAAACTGCGCTTGGCCAATCCGACCAGACGCAGAAGGCGAAGCCAACGGGCCTTGTCGGGGCGAACCCGATCCTCGTCGCCGACACACTTGTCAGCGATGACCACGATGGCGTGAGCCGGATCTTTCATCTCCAGCTTCAACACGCTGCTCGAACGATGCAGAGCAACGATGCGTGCAACTCGATTGACGGTTTCCTTGTCGAAACCGGCTTCAGTCAGGTAATCCACGGCAATCTTGGCGCCGGCCGAAGCATGGTCGTCCACATTCACCGCCCTGCCGATGTCGTGCAGGAATGCGGCTGCGGGAATGACCACGTGCTTGGTCCAGTCGTCGAGCTTACCGGGACTTCGCGAATCAACATAAGCAGTCAGAGCGATGGCCACATCGCGTACGCTGAAAGCATGTGCAACGTCGTGCTTGGTCTGAGAAGAACTCATCTTGTCGCCGTCGTCGTACAGCTTCAGCAGCTTGGGGTCCGAATACATCGCGACCACAAGCTTCTGAGCTTGAGTAAGATCCATGTTTGTTTGTGACTCCAAAAGTTGTCAGCCTAGAGAACGCCTTGCTCTCCAGGTCTGAGGGTTACTAATAGTGAAACAAGCCCTTCTCACAAGGAGAAACCAGATACCGCTACCACAAGGCGTTTAGTAGTCTTATTGACTGGTTTTTGAATGTCTCCTGAAGTTCCGAGAATTAGAGCTTTAACCGACAGTATCAAAAGGTCTGTATATGGGGCAATAGTGTTTAGAAACATCCAAAAACCACGTGATTAGATAAGCTTCAGGCTTCCCCGAAACCTAGTGCAGCTATCGCGATGCCCCAAGTTGTTCTGATTCGGGAATTGAGTAGTGGGCCGAAATCCCGGGTAACATTTACTCAAGACAGGAGACCCAATGACTTTTGGCTTGATTGGTTGGCTAAAATCGCAGTATCACGACCTCGATTACGAGGTCCCTGTTTGGTATCCGTCCAAAGACCAAGCCGATAGCCGCGAATGGCTGATAACGAACGGTTTGGGCGGCTACTCCATGAGCACCGTATCCAGTGCCCACCGGCGGCGCTATCACGGCATTCTCGTAACCGCCATCGATCCTCCGCGCGAACGTCACGTCGTGCTCTCTAAAATCGAGGAGCTGGTCACGATAGACGACGTGGAGTACGACCTCGCCACCAATCATTGGGAGTCCGGAGTCGTATCGCCCACCGGCTACAAACGCATCGAGTCATTTACGACCCTGCCGGTTCCAACCTGGGTTTACGAGTTGGGCGGTCACTATGTCGTGAAACAGTTAAACCTTTCATACGGCACCAATCAAGTCACAATCGGCTACACCTTCATCCCCCGGCCGCACAGCAGATCGCATGCGACAATTCGTTGCCGTTTTCTCGTCGGCTTCCGCAGCTTTCACTCGGAGGTCACCGGGTCTTCAGACGACCGTTATCCTCAATTCATTTCTCCGACGCAATCGGTCATCATTCTCAACGAGTCGGCTCACCGTCTGTGCCTGGCCTGGAGCCACGGCACATATAGCGCCGAAAAACAATGGTGGTGGGACTTCCATTGGGCAGAGGAAGCAGCTCGCGGACTTCCGGATCGCGAGGATCTCTATCTGGTCGGGAGCGTCACGTCAAAGCTCGAAGAGAACGAAGAATTCAGCATCGGCGCATCATTCGAGAAGCCAATCGATCGCCCGAGTTGCAAAACCGCTGTCCTCGAAACTCTTAAACGCCAGAAGAAACTGATAACACTCGGCAAACTTCCGAAAGGACAAAAGACAGACATGCTCTTGATTGCATGCGATCAGTTTTTGGTGGCACCAACATGGTCGGATTATGACTGTCTCAAATCCGACCAACCAAGCAACGAGAGCGACACTCCCGATATCTACGTCATCGAAGGCTATCCGTGGTTCAACGATTCGGGTCGAGCTGCAATGATCTCATTGCCGGGACTGACGCTCGCTACCAAGCGCCACGGACTGGCGAAAAAGATTCTCGAAACGTATGCCAAGCAAATGAAAGACGGTCTCATTGCGAATCGTGTTCTGGACAAAATACAAGGCGGACCCAAAACAGAATACACCGCCGCTGATATCACGCTATGGTTCGGGTGGGCCCTTTACCACTATCACAAAGCCAGCAGGGACGTCGACACTGTAAAACGGCTTCTGCCAAAGCTCAAGGAAGCAGCGCGACACTACATCGATGGCACCAATAATGGTATCAAAGTAGACAAACTGGACGGCTTGCTCGTATGCTCCAGTCTAACAAATGAGTTTAGCTGGATGGATACGAAAGTGGCGGATATTCCCATCACACCTCGCTCCGGAAAAGCGGTGGATCTCAATGCGCTCTGGTTCAACTTCCTGGAAACGATCTTGTTTTTGTCTAGTGTGGCCGGAGAGGAAACAGGCGCAGATCTCGAGCAGTTCAAGGAAATGTGCGCATTGACAAAAACCTCGATGCAGAATTTTTGGAACAGCGATCGCAACTGCCTCTTTGATGTCATTGACCGAACCAGCAATCCACGCATAGATGAAAGTGTCCGCCCCAACCAACTTTTGGCCGTGTCTTTGCCGTTCCGCGCATTCGATGTTCCGCAATCAAAATCAATTTTGATTGCGGTCGAATCGGATTTACTCACGCCCATGGGAATGAGAACGCTCTCAGCATCAGACCCTTCATATCAGGGCACATTTGGCTGCGGTTTCTCGCACGCGGATCAGTATCACCGAGATCTCTCGTATCATCAGGGAACAGCCTGGCCATGGCTGCTCGGCGCGTATTGCGATGCGCTGGTGAATTTGTTCGGCATCATACCGGAAACCAGCACGAGGGTGTCGTTGATTCTTCAACCACTGTTCGGGCACATGGTTGATGAAGCTTGCTTGGGTAGTGTGTCTGAAATTTTTGATGGGAACAGACCACACCTTGCACGTGGATCAGTCGCGCATGCCCTGGCCACGGCAGAATTGATGCGATGGCACAATTGGCAATTGCGCAACTGAAAGACTACTTCTCGCACAAGCTCGCGCTAGCAAAATGCCTCAGCTGCCCAGGCACCACCTCCGCAACTTCGCTGAGCGTGCGCACTTAGAGCTTTGTGAAAGCCAACAAATATTTTCGTTCATTACAACGAGTTCCTAACATCTCTCCAAGAACCCTACTATTTTCATTGTTCTGGCAGGGGGTTAGGTATACGGTCGAATCGGATCATTTTTTTCAAACCCTCAAGGTTAGAAACGCGCGCAGACTGCCCGTTCCCTCCAAGCCAAATCTTGCACTCACTCGATGCGACGCATCGTGGGCACGTCACCGACGTACATCACAGACTGTACTTGGCTGCGCGTTTGATCCATGTCGTGGTTAGGCATCTCGCTTAGCCGAACAACAAAAACAACTGAATATCGAAGGAGATGCAATGGCACCTAGCCTTGCAGAAGTCGCTCCAGGCATCGCAGTAGCAGCCACCGCCCTCGCTTTCGTGGGCTGGCTGACAACCACTCTTCTCAGATCGCATCGCGCAAAGAAGTGGAACACTGTTTTGCAAGCACTGACCACTCGACTCACTGATGTGGAGTCTCGCATTCACCGCGCCGCCCTCAGCCCGTTCGAAAAGGACAGGGCGCTGAAAGAACTCGGTCGCGGACAAATCGAACTCGCAACACTGAGAGCCGACGTGACCAACGGTCAGTTCTCCAAGTCCGCAAGTCTGGCTGGGGTAGTAGGAGGAAGAGCCGAAAGAATCGTTGCTCTTCTGCCTGAAACCGCAAGCGACCCCGCGACTCAGCAGTAACCTGCTGAGGACGTGATTGGCTACCACTACTGGTGGTGGCTTTCTGCTGCATGAAGATGGCGATGAGCCGGGCTTTGCCTCCGGCAGATCCGGCTCGTCGCCTCAATTCGGCAGCGTTTCTTTGATCGAATAATCAATGCGTTTCTACCGGCCAACTGACGGCCGCGTGAGTTCGCAAAAAAAAAGACAACCCCTCACTCAATGCTCTCTATCCTGTTCGCCCTGTTTCTTTTCTACGTCGCCTATCGTTTGATTCGCGTCTTTTCCATCGGCAGCTTTCATCATCGCCAACATAACGACAACTCACTGGTAATCTCGATCTTAACGGTCGTCGGAGGCGTGACTACACTGCTTATTTTTGGCTTGAAGTACTTCATCATCTTCGTCATCGCCACCATCATCTACCGCCTGATGCAGCGTTGAAAAAGACCTGTTAGTGTATTAGCACAAGCGTGATTACGACGCACATCCGGTCCGCTGGGCTTGCGACCTTTCATGGCGCAGCCCTGCCGCAATTTCGATTTTCACCTTCTAAATTTTCAAATTCACTTGCGACTTATTATAGTAGAACAACTGCAAAGACGAAAAGGGGAGGGGCAGTCGCAACCGGTGCGATCGCTTCCACTTTTCGCATTTTTGGCAGCCAAACAGTCTTCAGTGCGCGGAAGTGGGAGGCGGCGGGCGCCGCTCTCCCAATTCAGCACCACAGCAAGTGCTCGCGCTCTCAGCGCCTCGCGAGCCAACAAAACACCGTGTACGAGAAACTGCAAATGAACGCCACCGAGAGAATCCCGTAGAGCCCGAGCCAGAAACCGAGGGCGAACATCAGGTACGGTGCCAGACCGAACCCGGCAAGCGAGAAAACAGCCATCACGCAAAGGTGGCGGAAGCCGCCTCCACAAGCGCCGCGGAAAGCCGGCTCAATGAACCGGCTTTACCGCGACCGCTTGCGCTTCCGCATGAGACCCAGACAGACTCTGGGGCGCGGCTTCTTGCGCACGTCCTCGTCGATGACATGCACAACGCCCTTGCGAGGAATTTTGACGTCGAGGTCGACGATTTCGCAATCTTCGAGGTCATCGACTTCGACGGTGCGAATCGCGTATTCCTGAACGCCGCGTTGGTTGTCGTTGGTTTTCGTGTAGCCGTTGCCCGTGTACAAGTCGGACAGTCGCAACACGTGGTAGAAGAAACGGCGCACATCGAGGGCGGTGCCTTCACTGGCGAGCAGCCGATCGAGGGTCATGAAGCGCTCGTCATCCGGGCCGGCCTTGTCCACATCCTCCCAGATGAAGCCGGATCGGCGCTCGAACTCGGAGAAGGAGGTCTGCGTCAGTTCGGGCAGCGCGTCGATGAGGGTGCAGGCAACATCGGGATACAGCTCCGCCGCCGAGAAAACGACGTTGCGCCATGTCGCCAACCGCGCGTCGAGCGGGCGAGCAAACACAAGGAGCTTGAACTGCCAGCCTTCCGAGAGCTTCCGCCGGATGTACTTGCGCGTGTACCCGATGGAATCGAGCATCTCGTAGCCGGTTTTTCCTACCAGCTTCAAGAGCCCGCTCGGTCCAGTCACAAGTACAAGCAGTCGATCCGCTTCCTCGCAGAGGGCAAGAGGCTGTCCAGGTTTGATTCTTACGACGCGACCGTAGACTCCGCGAATGGAGCCTCGACCGCCTTCGTGGAGGAGGCGAACGAATTTTTGTGTGTTGGTCATGGAAGTAATCGGGGATTAACCCGGTCCCTTTCTGTCGCTGACAATCAATCTTGGTGCCGGAATCCACAACAAGAGCCGCTCTTAATCACCTGCTGCAGGTGACTTTAAAGCGACTAAGTGTGGTCAATCGGCTGTTGTGAGCGAGAAGTGCTAGAAACGAGATGGGAAACGAGAATGCCCAAAGGTTATCAAGAGGAAAGAACTAAAAGGCACATTTGTTAACCAATCTCATGACCTGATATTTGATCGAGCAATAAAGTTACCTAGCGCGGGTGACGCTAATAACTGATTTTGATCTATTCAAACCGGTGCCAAATCGACGTTCCAACTAGGCTCACTTTTTCAACTTCGCACTGACAGCCTTTGCTATTGCCGGCAAATCTTTCAACCACTCCAACTGTTCCTGCCTGGCCTCTCCGGCAGATAGAGCCATACGCACCAAAGCCGCACGCACTGCCGTTGACTGATCTTCCTTCAATACCAAATGCGCAAACTCACTTGCCTCGGCGTCCTTCTTATTGGCTAAGAGAGTGGCGTAGCAAATCGCAGACTCCAACCGAAAGATCTTCTGCCCGAACTCCGCCTCATGTGCAGGCAGTTCCTTTCGCAATTGCACTGAGCGTTTTAGCGTTGCCTTCGGGTCGGGATAGACGTAAGAAACATCTTTCCATCGATTGCTGGAAATCAGCACATCAACAAGCTTGAAGCCGGCCTTCGAAATATTTGCTTGCTGAGACTTGTCCGTTTTTATCTTGTCGAACCACTTCAGCGTCTTGTCTTTCTCGCCCAAAACTTCGTTCAAGGTGATCCAATCATCAATGATAGACGGTGATTTTCCTTTCATCGCATCGGCTTCAATCGAGTCTCTAAGCGGTTTAAACTTGGCTTTGGCAGCCGGATGCATCTTCACTATCTCTTCCATCATTCTGGCGATTCCGGTACCTCGCACTGCCATCAATTGCGGTGCCTCTTTCGGAAGGTTCTTCCAGATCCACGCCAGTTCATCTGCAGTAGCATCGAAATTTCTATCGGCAGCAAACTGTTGCGCCAACTGAAAACGTGCCTTCACCTCGGGCGCGCCACCTTTGCCGATTGCCGCCTTTGCCGTATCACGCAGCACATCTGCATGTTTCTTGCCTTGATTGACAGCCTTTAACCAGGCGAGCAGCTCAGGTGGTGTCAAATAGCCGATGACACGATCGAAAGGCTTTTCGTAATCTGGTGCGCGGAACATCATGATTGTCGGCATGCCCGACACGTCATATTTCTTGGCAATGTCTTTGCGCTTGTCGACATCCACTTGCACGCACACTGCATTTTTCTGGAGAAACGAAGAAACGCTGCCTTCAGGCCAGGTGACCTTGTCCATCTGTTTGCAAGGACCACACCACTCAGCCATGAAATCGACTACCAGCAACTTCTTCGATTTCTGCGCTTCGGCCAAACCCTTTTCGTAGGTTCGATTAGAAAAAACGTCAGGTGCGCAAAAAGCAGGTGGAGCCGCCACTATTGAAGACCCCGCTAAAGAGACGAACATTGCAGCAACCAGCGCCGCTCGCCTCCGCTGCACGACAAACGTTTCACTGCTGCTTTTGATTTTCAAAGGAACACCTGATGCGAGAATCTGTGATTCAAGCAATTTTAGAGCATTTGAAGAGTCGATTGCTCATGGATACCGCGTTTTGTTCGGACTTAGATAAATGCTATCTCGTATAGTATCTAATCGCGAAAGAAGAAAAGCGGAGTCCCACACGAGTGTGAGACCCCGCCTCCTTCCGAAACGACTCTGAAGAATCGCTCCTCGCCAGTTTCTTCGGCTAGTCAACCGGTCTGAGGGCTACGCATTTCTGTGTTGCCCAAACCAGTCGCGCCCTGAAGTCGCTGACTATGCCTGGCTTAGCGCCGAGCGGGCAGGATGTACTCGATGACCGAGAGCACGGCCCAGACGACCAGGAAGTTCGTCAGCCCGTACGGCATGCCGATCAAACCGAAGCCGATGGCGAAGAGGCTGACCCAGACACCACCGGTGACGACGGACTCGACGAGCTTGCGCGTCGACGGATTGGCGATGTTGTGCGTCTTGAGCAGGTTGACCAGCACCCAGACGGACAACGGACGAGCCGTGAACATCACGATGAACATCACGCAGATCATGAGAATGAGACCCATGGCAGTTCTCCTTACTTTTTTGTCTTTCCCGAAGGCGAATTCCCTCGGGTTTCCGAATGAAGAGGAGCCCACCGTCAAAAGACGATGGGCTCCAAGGCAAGATCAAGAATGGTTCTACTGTAGTTTTAACTACAGGACAGATGACGTGTCGTCATTCCTCGGCGTTGAAACACGCCTCAGAACTTTGGTGCGGTCGCCGGTGTCATCAGCGTCCCCTCCGCCCGAAGGCAAAGTGGGCGCAACCGTCGAACCGTTTGTTTCAGACTCGACCGTTCCTTCGACAGGACCAGTCGCCGAGTCTGTTGGCCTGCGCGAAACAGAGCCCTCTTCTTCGCCCGAGTTGCCGGAGACAACCTGGACGCGGTCCGAGAGATCGGCATCCGCAAGTGCGGCAGAAACATCCTCCCCGTTTGTTTTGACGACTTCTTCGATCGTCGGCGTGACCGTGACGTTTCCGTCCTGGCTAGAGATGATGTACAAGGTCCCCGGCTTCGCCGTGCCGCGGAGAATCTCCTCGGACAGCGGGTCTTCCAGGTACTTCTGCAGTGCGCGCCGCATTGGACGGGCACCGAACTTCTTGTCATACCCCTTAGTGAGGAGGAACTCCTTGGCGGAGTCGTCGAGTTCGAAGTTGGCCTGTTTGGCCAGCAGCCGAATGCGAATCTTACCGGCGAGCAGGTCGCGAATCTCACCAACCTCGTCGCGCGAGAGCTGATGGAACGTAACCACATCGTCGAGCCGGTTGATGAACTCCGGCTTGAAGGTCGCATTCACCTCTCTCATCACTTTTTCTTCCTGATCCGGATCGTCGGACATCAGTCGATGAGCGGCGATGTTGGAAGTGAGAATGATGATTGTGTTGCGGAAGTCTACCGTGCGCCCCTGGCGATCGGTCAGACGCCCGTCTTCGAGGATCTGCAGAAGCAGGTTGAACACGTCGGGGTGAGCCTTCTCGATTTCGTCGAAAAGCACAACCGCGTAGGGGCGGCGGCGCACCGCTTCGGTGAGCTTGCCGCCTTCCTCGTAGCCGACGTAGCCCGGAGGCGCACCAATCATGGTGGCAACCGCATGTTTCTCCATGTACTCCGACATGTCCAGGCGAATCATGTCGTCTTCCTTGCCCGTGAGAAACTCTTGCAGCGAGCGCGCCAGCTCCGTCTTGCCGACGCCGGTCGGGCCGAGGAACAAGAACGCACCCAGAGGACGCTTCGGATCTTTCAACCCTGCGCGGCTGCGACGAATAGCCCTGGACACGGTTCCCACAGCAGCAAGCTGTCCGATGAGACGGCCGTGAATGTGGGTTTCCATGCGCAGGAGCCGCTCCGACTCCTCTTCGGTCAAGCGAGTCACCGGAATGCCGGTGTTGGCGCTGAGCATCTGAGCCACATGCTCCGCCGTAAGAACCAGCGGATTCTCAGGCGTGGCCTTGTCCTCATCTTCGGTGACCAGCTTCGCTGAAGCCTCGTCGATGAGGTCAATCGACTTGTCCGGCTGGAAGCGATCCGATACATACCGGTCGGAGAGCTGCGCCGCAGCGATGATCGCCTCATCGGTGATCTTCACGCCATGGTGCTTCTCGTAGGTTTCGCGGAGCCCCTTGAGGATGTCGATTGTCTCTTCCACGGTCGGCGGCTCGAGCAGTACCGGACGGAAACGCCGCGTGAGAGCAGCGTCCTGGTTCTCGATGTATTTCCGGTACTCAGCGAGTGTGGTAGCGCCGATGGTGGCAATTTCACCGCGAGCAAGCGCCGGCTTGAGAACGTTGGAGGCATCGAGCGAGCCGCCGGCACTGCCTGCACCGATGATCGTGTGCACTTCGTCGACGAACAGAATGACGTTCTTGACCAACTTCACCTCTTTGATGATGTTGACCAGACGCTCTTCAAATTCGCCGCGAAGGCGACTGCCGGCCACCAGGCTGCTCATGTCGAGCGCGAGAACGCGCTTGCCCTTGAGCCGCTTCGGCACCTTGCCGTCTGCAATGCGCTGAGCGATCGCTTCTGCCACTGCCGTCTTGCCGACACCGGCTTCGCCGATGAGAACAGGGTTGTTCTTGGTCTTGCGGCAGAGAATCTGAATCGAGCGCTGAATCTCGACCTTGCGGCCGATGACGGGCGTCAACTCTTTCTTTTTCGCTTTGGCAGTGAGATCGGTGGTGAACTTGTCCAGGGTCGGGGTCTTGCTCTTCGGCTTTCCGGCTTGGGCGTCTTTCGCCTTACCGAACTGCCGCAGCTTGGACAGGAAGCCGCCACCATTGGCTTGCCCTCGCCCCTCTTTGTCTTTGCCCTCGACGGTCTGCTCGGCAAGAGCATCTTCGTCGTCACCGGACTTGGTGTCATCGTCCTTGTGAGCGGGACCTTCCGGCTCGTTGCCTGCGAGCGTGTGCGTGAGATCGCTGGCGACCGCGTCGAGGTCTTGCACCCCGCAGCGCGTCAGGATCTCACCCAGCTTTTCATCGACGATCAGAAGCCCCAGAAGCATGGCTTCCGGACCGATCGACTGGGCATCGTACTCCTCGGAAATAGCGCTTGCTTTGGCGACCGCGTCTCCGACGGTCTTGGGCATGAGCGCTTGCACTTCCGGAAGCTTGAACTCGAACAGCGGCCCTGGGTGTGGCAACCCGGCGGCCATCGTCCGAAGATTGTGGGTACGCACTCCGTGCGTGTTGAGAATCTGGGAAGCCGGTGAGTCATTTCCGAGCAGAATTCCCAAAGTCAGGGTGACGCCCTCGATGTAGTTGCGGTTGATCTGGCGTGATTCGTTCGCGGCAGCGACGAACGCCCGGCGCAACTGAGGATTAATTTGGATCATGAGGATCCTCCTAAGTGCGACAACACCACTCCGAGAGAAAGCGCGCGCCCTAGATTTTGCATCTAGGTTCTTGCTGGGCGGTTGGCCCGCGCGCTTTCCGTCTCATGTTTGGAGCAGTGGTGTCTTCTGCGATGCGGGAATTATTCGAAGTTGCGCGTAACGAAAAGCGGCGGGCGGAGCCAGAAGAGGATCTCGTTGTCGAGCGTGTCCTCTTTACCCTGCTCGATCGCGTGCCAGCGAATCAGCTGCCACACAGCGAGTCCGCTCAAAAACTCGGCCGTGGGACCGACCGAGATCGAGGTGCCGCATGCCGAAACCTCAGCGACATCGTCGCCGTAGAGGGTGCCTTCCCAGCCTTTGATCTGGGCCGGCTTCGTCGGGTTGATGGTGTAGACGCGGCCCTGGTCGGTACCCATGCGGGTCTCGATCATGAGCTTGGTTCGCATCTTGTAGCGAATCCCCTTCTTCCAGATCTCCTGGCGCGAAGCCATGGTATCGGTGAGGAGAAACACGACATCGCCCAGCTCCTGAGTACCATCCACACGCTCTTCGTGCGTGTGAATCTCCATGCCGGTAGCCGCTCTCACGATGTCTTTGAGAGCTTCCACTTTCGTGCGCCCGATGTCGGCCTGGCTGTAGCACTGGTTGGCGATGTTGTGAGCCTCGACCTTGTCGAAGTCCCACACATGGATGTTTTCCAACCCGAGCTTAGCAAGAGCAAGCACGATGCGCGATCCGCTGGCACCGGCGCCGATGACGTCGATTCGCTTGTTGCCGAACGCGTCGCGAGAGAACACGTCCACGTGACGTGTGATGTCAATCTTGTTCATGTTGAGTATTCCGTCCTAAGCCGAGGGAGGAGAAACTCCAGCCCGGATTAGTTTGAGTTGATTGCACCAGAACGATGCGTCTGCAATTACTGAGTGTCGTCCTTCGGCCCGACTTCCGACTTCGGCTTGCCGCCGGTCGTCGGACCACCCGCCTTGTTGCCCGGCTGCTCCACTTGGGGTGGCTGCTGAGCGGCGGCGCGTTGCGCCTGGCACTTCTTGCAGGCGCACGGCTTCTTCTGGGTCGGCTGCTGGGGCCGAGGCGGAGAGTCGTCCTTGAAAAGGTTGAAGAACCAATCGAAGAAACCAGTACCCTGGTTGGTGTTGGCGTTACCGCCGTTGGCACCATTGGGTGAACCGCCGAACTTCTGCGTTCCCGTCCCGGTGGGCGGACCATCGCCGCCGTCGATCACCGGAGGAATACCATGGTTGACACCACCGGTAGTGGTACCGATCTCTGCATCGGCGTCTCCCGGCACGATCACCTGTCCACCGACATCGTCGGGTCCATTGTCGTTACCGCCGCCAAACCCGAACGCTTCACGCCACCTGAAGGTGTACGTGCGCTCGGTAACCTTTGCTGCGAACTCGGCTTCAACCTCGCGGCGCAGCTCATCCGAAGGGACAAGTTCCGCTGGCAGCTCGAAAGAGGGTCGCATCGGGTTCTGCTGCCAGTTGACTCCGCCCGGCTGCGTCTGTTGCACGCCTGGGCCGTTCACCTGATTGAGATTGGGAGCATCACCGCCACTGCGCTTGTAGACAGTGGTATTGTCTCGGCGCCAACCGGAGCTGCGGTACCCGTAGCCCCAGCGATTGGTCTCGTGCCCTTCCAGAAGAACCTTCTTCGTGGCCGGGTCGTACACCGCCCACGGTGCATCGCAGATGCGGAAGCCGCGGTCGTAGTAATAGATCGTGAATTCACCGCGACCGAGCTTGTTGAAGATGCCGCGCAGGTAGAAGGGCATGCCTTCATTTGCGAAACGCATCATTGTGCTCTCGTCGGTTCCCGACGGGCTGGTGCCCATGCGCACATGCGAGTGCCCCCAGAAACGCAGCCGGTTGACGCGGTCAAGCGCGGCATCGGTGCCCGGAGAGAGCAGCTCTTCCACCAGCTTGTTTTGACCGTCGACCGAAAGCTCGGTCTCCGTGCCGGTCACTTCCTGCTCCAGAAGGAAGGTCTGGTCGATGAGGAAGTTGCCGTTGGGGAGCTGGGTAGCAGTGCCCAACCAACCCACTTCCAGGCGTCCGATCTCGACGTACAGCTGAATGCGCATGTACGCCTCGGGCGTGATCAGCACTTTCGGGCTGAACGACAGCATCTCGGCGCGCGGGCTGAATGACTTCGGGCGCAGGGGAGCATCGGGGTCTCTCTGAAAGAAGAAACCTTCCTCCTTCTTCTCGCCTCCGGTTGTCGCACCGCCTGCGGTACCAGCCGTAGCGGTTTGCACAGCTGCCGTCGGCTTGACGTTTGCCGTGCCGGCGCGCTTGAACATGAGGTCGCCGTAGGCGTCACCGTGCACAAGCAGCGAATTGGCATCGATGACGGTAAACTGAACCGGGTGCCAGACCGGGTTTGAGTAGTTGAGCCCGGCCTTCACGCCCTTTCCGTGAAACACGGCCTTGCCCTGGTGCGCACCGCGGAAGAAGACCTTGCCTTGCGGCACGTACCTTCCGTGGGACACCTTGATGCCCTCGACTAGCTGGCCACCGTGGGTGATGTGAATCTCCACTTCACCGTCGGCGAGTTCGCCGCGCCAGAGTCCCGTGAGATTGACTTCTCCGGCGGCAGGCTCGGACTCGAGCGTGACTTTCGTGAAACCCTTGCCCTGATTGTCCGCCTGATTGCCACCGCCATTGGAAGTATTGCCGTTGTGCTCACCAGTCTTGCTGGTGTTTGGACCCGTCCTCAATTGAGGAAGGTCGTCTTTCTTTTCGAACATAGTGTTGGTCTCCTGCCCCGGTTAGGACTTCTTGGACGAGATGATCGGCCAGCGACCGAGGTAGCGGCCAGCTTCGTCGTCGTTGACTGTCTCAATGAACTGGATGGCAAGCTCCGTTGCCACCGACAGATCGAAAGTCGCAACCAGCTCGGCCAGAGTCTCTTGGATCTCGGCCACGCTGGCGGTACCTTCTGCGAAAACGTAAGGAGCGTGCATGCCAGAGCGAACGCCGTTGGCGAGCCGAGTCTGGTTGAACCAGCGAATCGGATCGGACTCGGCGTCGAGGCGAATCGTGATGAGAAACTTGCCAATCTGGTGCACGGACCGACCGTCCGGACTGGTGGCATTAAGGGTGTCCGTGTAGATGAACATGGTACCCTTCACCACGCGCGCTGCGATCACTTTGGGGTTCTGGCAGATAGTTGCAAACTCCTGCTTGAGACGTTCGCGACGTTTGTTCGCATCCGCCCCATCGCTGGTGGCATGATGACGCCGCGCCTTGGCGATGAAGGCAGCATGCGCCTGGTCGAAAGACTTCAGACGCCCGTTGACGAACGCAGCATGTGCATTGACGGCATCCATCAGACGCGCGCTCGAAACCTTGATGTAGGCTTCGCGGGCGAGCGCTTTTGCATCCGTCAGAACGACTTGAGGAGTGCGCGGACGCTGAATTGAACGGCCATACTGCAACTGCAGCTCGACCATCCCCTCGTACTCCGTCGCCTTCTCGGTGTAAGTAGCATCGAGAGCTTCGAGCGTGAGCTCGAGCTGCGAATGGTCGATGGCAATGTCGTTGCCCCACTCGTAGAACAAGACACCGGCATGGTAGAGCCGCTGCCTGAGGGCATCGTCGATGCCCTTCAAGATGTAGCTATTCATATCGGGTCTCCTTACGGGCGGTGTTGCTGTGTTGCGACCGGCCACGCGTTGACGTACTTGCCCCAGCTGTCGTCCACGTTGACCGCTTCCACGAACGCGATCGCCGCTTCCACCGCCGACGCGAAGTCCCGTCGGGCGATGAACGCCGGGAACACGTCCTTCATATTGCCGAGGCATGCGTAGCCCTCCTCACTGACGTGCGGCGCGTTCATACCCTGGCGAGAGGAGGTTACGCGACGCGTCTTGTTGATCCAGCGCACCTGTCCCTGCGTGTTGGTAGGGATAGAGATCTCGAATGCGCCGATCTCGTGCAGCACCCCAGAACGGGGGTCTCTGCAGAAAATGAGGTCCGTGTAGACCACGACAGCGTCGCCGGTCACCTTCACGTCTTTCACTTTGGGGATAGAGCACAGAGCATCGAACTCCTTGCCGAGTTCGGCATGGGGAGCCGACTCCAGGCGGTAGAGCTCCTGCTGAGCCTTCTGGGCAGCCTCCAAAGCGGAGTGCATGGTGGCTTGCGCCGATCGCACTTCATCCTGCCTGACTGCGCCTTTGCCCTGCGCAGCGGCATACTGCCTCAAGCACTCGTCTTCGAACTGCAGGCTGACTGCACCTTCGACACCGTGGCTTGCACGGGTCTTGAACACCTTCGCCACTTCCGCCAGAATCCGCCCGAGCAAGCGCGTATCGACGCGACTGCCGGAGACGATGACATTGTGGTGCAGGTAAAGAGAGTTCTCCACCAGCTCGCCGATGCAGTTTCCGTTGTCGTCGAGAATCGGCACACCCATCGGAGAAGGCGCGTACGTCTTCTCTCGGCGGAGCAGCTTCAACCCGAACAGCTTCTCGGGAGCATCCAACAGCTTCTGGCCCATGGGCGCTGACTGCAGATAGATGCGCAGGATCTTGTTGGTGTCGGCCAAAGGCGAGCGCGTCTGTCCATAGCAGTTCATTACGTGAACTTCGTTGACACCAGTTGCGGGCACGAGAATCTGGTTGACGAGCGACTCGACAACAGTCTTTGCCCGACTGGCATTGATCCCGTCGAATGAAACCGTCGCCGGCTGTGCCGTCTCGTTCGGCACATGCCCGTCAGCTTTGAGCTTCTCCATGGTGTCGCGAATGTACACCGCCGGGTCGCTCTCCGCCTTCGCCCGCTGCAAAATGCGCAACAAAAGCCCAAGCGGCTGGTGCCAGCCGAATTTGTTGAACTTGTGCGCCAACGAAGCGAAGAATCCTCGCCGCGCGTACACTTCGAGCACGTCGGCATGAAGATAGAGGAAATCTCCATCGTGGCTCAGCTCAGCCACTGTGAATCCGGTCGCCTCGTCCACCAGCGGAAACCCATTGGCAGAAGGATTGAACGGGCGACCTTTGAGCGAAACCGGCATCGACCAGATCGAGCTCGGGTTGCTCTGAAAGCCGCTGCCACCAGGCGCCGAGTGAACCACCAGATGAAACTTGCCGTCCGGGGTTGCCTCGTACACCTCTGAAACTGCGTGCACCACGATGTCCTTCTGGACATGCGGCAGCATCTCGTCGCGCACAACCTGCAGAAGGCGCTTTCGATCGCAAGGCACATCACCCACGATCGTGACGCTGTGCTTCTGGACAAGCGAGTCGTCCTTCTTGAGCTGGTAGCTGAGCACCAGTTCTTTCTCACCGCTGCGCGACGAAGCATAGTGTGTGATCACGCGCGCATTGAGGACTTTGAGCGCGCGCTTGAGATTTTTGGCGGCGAACACGGTCGCCTCTTCGAGGTCGCCCGGATGCCGCGTGTCGAACGGAACCGACTGGTTCGTCAAAAGAGCGCGATGCTCCTTCGACATGCCGCGAACAAGATACTTGTCGGCAGCGAAAGCGCGTCTCCGACGCACAAAATAGAGCACGCTGAAGACGGTTGCCGCGAGCGCAAAAGCCCCGCCAGCGATCTCCAAAATCAGGAGCCAGTTACTCAGAATTGAGTCGAACACGGTAAAGCCTCCACTAGTGATTGGATGGGCGGAACAGTCATGTGCTTAGCTCAGCACGAGGTGAATGTTGCCGCCCGTTGCTTTGTGAAAAGAGCACTGAACTTCGAACCAGTGCTCTAAAAATGCGCGCCAAAGTGCCTGACGAACCGCTTCTCGGCGGCAGCCAGAGCACTTTACGCACATCTCGAACACCTAATCAGTTAGCGAACTTGAAGGACCGAAGCCCTCCAAGGAAAGGCCTTACTTGTTGCCGCGCACCGGGCGCAGAAGCAGGATGGTGCGGCCATCGACGAGCGGGCTGTCGAGGCGGACGGGCTCACCACCCATGCGCACTTCGTAGCCGTCGGCGTTGAACTCGGCGGCGTGCAGGGCGTCCTTCACGGTCAGGTTGCTGCCCTCGAGGGTGATCTTGCGGATGTTGCCCGGGACACCGACGTTGACGGTGATGGGCTTCTTGGGCTGAACCGGGGTGGTGCCGAGTTCGAGGTTGGCGTTGTTGTTTTCGGTGGTCATGATGTTAATTCCTTACTTTCGGTGGTTGAGTGACTTGGTCTAAGGCCGCATGCCAGGAGCCAAGCCACTGTTACTGGGATGGAGTTGACTGCTCTTTCAGAACAATTGCCGAAAGAGCAGCATTGAGAATCGAACTGAAGAAGAAGCTGTTAGTTGCCGCGCACGGGGCGCAGAAGCAGAATGGTGCGACCATCCGTCACAGGCGAATCGAGCCGAACCGGCTCACCACCCATGCGAATCTCGTAACCTTCCGCCGAGAACTCGGCAGCCCGAAGGGCGTCGCCGACCGTCCAGGTCTTGCCCCCCTCGAGGTTCACCTTGCGGATGTTACCAGGGACGCCGACATTGAGAGAGATCGGCTTGGTGTCCACGGGAGTCGTACCGACTACCAGCTGAGCGTCACCACCGGCGGTGGTGGTCGTCGTCGTGGAGGTCTGATGCTCGTTAGTCATTTTCGTTTCCTCGAAATAGTGCGACGAGACAGATTCGTCGCACTACTTGTTGTGCGTGATGCTTCAGGGAATCTAATCCTGAAGGTTTACCGAGCCGCCGATTTCGTGAGCACACAGTTGAACTCACCACCAGGTTCTCACACGTGTGAGATCACGCCAAGAAGCAAGTTCTTTGCGCGAGTTAACTGATGAGGGCTTTAAGTGCGGGCTGACTAGATAAAGCGATCCGGTAAAGGAAGAAAAGTAACTCGGTAAAACTATTCAACTACCCGGCCAATATTCAAGCAGACGTATCGAATATCACGAGATTCCAAGTATGAATCTGATAATGCTCCTCATTTGCATTTTCGCGGCTAGCATATCTTGACATTTCACACAAACCCCGCCTCTTGAAATGCCGGTTTTACGCACCTTTCGGAATAATTGCCAAGCACTTCAAACTCCTGAATATCACAAGCAAATCCAGGCTTTCCGCCTACTGGATATCGACTGGATATATCGACATGACAACCAAAACAGTCTGTTCGTCAGGTCCTTGCGCAGCCATTTCACCTTGACGACAGACTGAGATTCGATTTCTTTCTGTTCAGCAGCTTTTCCACCCTTTCACCTTCAGATTTGCTTAGACCCCGATAACGAAATCCCATAGTTTTACCTCGCAGCGAGCAAGTCGAAACAGAGGTGCCGACACAAACAGCCTCCCCACTCCGATACGGCCGGATTCACTTATAAATGATCTGGCAGCAACGTCAAAAACTCGGCTCGCAAATTCTTCCTTGCTTTACCGTGGCGACCTTACGCTAGATAATCGCTAAATTCACCAATATCGTCGATTTAGGAACTTTCAGCCAATACGCTCAATACCTTTCATCGCTCTCAAATCGTTTCTTCCTTCGAACGATTTATACTATTTTTGATAGTTGCATACCCCAAAAAACAGAAAATTCAAAAAGACAAAAAAGAAAAACGAGACCCGGAGCATCCGTGCTCCAGGTCTCGCCGTCGCTCGTGCCTCCTGCGATATCAGCGTCTGCTCTTCAAGTTACAACGCCCCGGGTCATGTTCCGGGTTGCACTGGAGGCCTCAGCGACAGACCTTGCAGCAGTCACCGGTGCAGTCATGCGACGGTGTATCAAACTCCGTGGGATCCGCAACAAGGCTATGACGCCACTCTTGAGCGCCACCGTCGGCGGTGACCAGTGCCACCGGCTCGCCGGGCTTGGTCAAGGCCAAGACCATCTGAATCCGGCTGCCCGCGAAGGGATGCTTGAACTCGGGATGTTCACGTTCGATGCGCGAGATGAACGCCTCGCTCTGTCCAAACTTGGGCGTGTTGCTGCGCTTGGCCAGGTCGAGCCCCTCGCCGAGATAGGCGAGTCCGGCTCGAACCAGGGCATCTTCCGCGTGATTGATTGCCATCTCGGCGGCGCGCAAGAAGCTGTCCTCAACGCTGCAGACACGGATGCCACGCGCCGAGGCGATGCCCACGCAGCGCTCGACAAAACGCTCGTAGTCGTGCTCCGAAACGGGACGCACCGTTTCGCATTTGTCCAGCCCTTTAAGAGCTGCGTACGCACGCTCGGATGAATACGCGACGAAGTGCCCGGCGAGCGTCGCGGCAACGCGATGGGGCTCATCGCCATCGCGTTTGTCAGTGTCGCAGACCATGCGCAGAATCTCGGTGCGCGAGATGATCTCCACACAACGAGACTGCACGTTCAAAAACCTCTCACGAGTGCGAGTGTTCATTTCTTTCTCCTCGACGAATGTGAAAAAATTCCGGCAAAGCACGTTGCTTGTCGGCGGAAACTCTTCTCGATGCAGGCAATCCTGTTTGTATTATCAGTGCAAACTCCAAAGGGCAGACAACCATCGCCTCGGTGAAAACCATCGACTGGGCGTTCTTGGCGCCAACGAAATCTCCACTCGATTGCCACCCGAAACAAGGGCGGCTCGCCACCCCTCGTTGTTGAGAATTGCGACGGACTCATCGACTGCATCTCGATTGAAATCACCGGGAATCGTCAACTGAATGCTTCCGCCTCGATTGAGTTTGTGGCAGTGTGCTCTCAACAAATCTTTCCATCCGATGACGATGCTGTCTCTTTGCTGGCGGCGACTCTCTTCGATGAAATCTCTTGCAGAACTCATTTTGCAGTTCCTTCGACTAAACCCCTTTTGTTTGTTTACGGTGCCGGATACCCAGCACCCCGGTAGCGGATGAACACCGTATGCGGTGCCCAACAAAGAACCGACTCGGGCAGTTCGTGCAGAATCGACCGAGGTCTATGCCTCAGACTTTGAAATAGATCCTTTGCGAATGAGCCCTTTGGTTGCTTCGGTCTGACGTTTCTCTTGAAGTTTGAAAAGAAGTAGATACGGTTAGCCTAGGCAAAGTCCTGACTTTTCATCAAATATCTGGTCGCACGATCATGGTAATTCCACCACTCAAAGGCTCGATATGCGGCTTGCGGAGCCAAATCTGTTGATATGGCAGATATCCGCCTTCTTTCTTGAGCTAGTGAAACAATCGAATCGCGTCACTCGATGAAACGCCGAAGGCGAAACAATTACGAGCCTCGTCTGATAGACTATGAAGCTTGCGAGTTTTGAGGTGTATCACCGTGCCATCCGAGAACAAAGAAGTTACGCTGTCTGAAGTCATGTCTCTCGTCGAAAAGCTGCCGCCGGCTCAACGTCAAAAGCTTCTTATGACACTGCAACGCGAAGCCGTCGACGTCGAAGTCAACGAAGGACGCCCCTCTAACGAAGTGTTCTCTGAGATCAAAGAACTCTACCTCGCAAGAAAGTCGTCTAAGTAGCCAATCTAGGACAGTGGCGAGAAAACCCGTCACCTGGAAAAAAGCAATAGCACTTGTCAAAAAGGCAGGTCTGCTGTCAGCTTGGACTAAAGGCTCCAAGCAGCTGAATGAAACCGGTGGTTTCGATTACGAGCCAGACGAAAACGTTGATGCTGCAAGCTTCTTCGAACTGTTACAGGTGTTTTACTGTTCCACCCAAGCAGGCAGTGCATCAGCGCTGAAAGATGGCTACTTGAGTCATGACTGGCGCTACGGGCAGGAAACGGATGACATAATCGCGGAGTTTTGCGAGTGCGCGCACAAGCCCGGCTGGTTCAAGCTAATCGAGAACGCGGCCGCTGATATGCTTATCTTCGAGGATGAAGCAGGTGTCCGCCACGAGTTGTGCGGTACGAACCTAGGCGATGTCGCTGAGTTTTTCAACGAGCGACTCGAAGAATGCGGCTCTGACAGACGCTTCTACGATGTCGAAACAGACGGTGACTTTTACGCATTCATTTGCCTGACGAAAGAACACTATGAAAGCCTTGCAAAGACCGGCATTATTCCTCTGGTGGGCGTTGAACCTTTAGTGCACGCACCACCCTCGACTGCAGACATTGCCGCTCGTGAAGCCAAACATCAGCTTTCCTCACCTAACGAATTTTGCGAGCGGGCAGCCAAGTTCGTCCGCCTGAACGAAATAGACAGGGCGCTTCAAGACTACGATCAGGCAGTGGAGATGTTCAAAGACATGGATCTCTCTAAGAACTTAGCAGGGCGAATTCGGCGCGTAGAAGCTTTTGCAGAGCGCGGCAAAATACACTTCGAACGCAAGAATTTTTCGCAAGCGGCAGAAGACTTTGACAATGCGGTGAAGTTTGCCACCGAACCGGAGACTCGTATGATGCGCGGGAGAGCCGCTTGCGTCATGCGTGGTCGTGCTTTGACCGAGCTGAAGAAGTTTCCCGAAGCAGTGGAATCGTTCACCGAAGCACTCAACATCAACGAGTACGATGCCGAAGCCTTTTATTATCGCGGCGAATGTCGAGAACGCATGGGCAAGTGGATCGAGGCGAAATTAGACAAGCTCAGAGCGCATCAACTAGGCTTTCGCAACTAGGCGAAAGCTCGCGCAGCTGCATCAATTCTTGAGACTTTTGCACGATGCAAAATCAAAAATGGAGGGAACGCACATAGATGTTCCAGCCAGAATTGAAATTTTGAACTGTTGAAAAATGGCACCACAAAAGGCTCTGAGAGCATGCGCTAACGGCTAAGCCTTGGATCTAATTGCGGTTTCTCCCAATACGATCCGAAAAGAAGATCTTGCTGCACGAAAGAGAAATGGGCTTTGTAAAGCGATTCAACTCTCGCCCGAAGCCATGTAAATAGCACCCTGCTCTATCTTTCGAGACTTTGTAATGAATGTAACGTGTTTGTTCACATACAACCCTCAATGATAACTCAATAATCACTTCTTCGTTTCTTCGATTTCACAGGAACAAAGCCACCAAGTCACAACTGGCTAACCAACAAAGCTTTTCGCCTCCGACTTTTCAGTCGGCGGATGGAAGCTAAAGAACAATTCGGCTTTGACCTCACCTCAAGATGCGCATGATTTCTCGGTTTGTGCATCTCCGCCACACCGTTCATAAACGGTGTCGTTCACACCTAAACTTAATGGAGCCATCCATGAAGCTTTTCAAGTCGATCAAGAACTGGTACCAGACGCGGGCGTACGCTCGGACAGTCGTCGGTTTCGGCTCATTCTTCATCGTGTTGGGGGTGTTCATTTCGATGATCTCTTTGGGGGTCTTCGATGGGCAGAAGATCAAGGCACCTCCCGCCGAATACCTGAGCCTCAACTCCAGCATGAAGCCGGAGGAGTTGGAACAGAGGCTCAAGACTCACGCAAGTGAGATTCAAGAGCTGGTTTTCTTCGAAGGCACCAAGTTCGTCGCTGTTCTCGGAGCCGATTTCGAGGGCGAGAAACTGGTTGCGCCCGTGGACGTGGAAGAAATTCAACGTCTTGCTTCCGTCAGCAAGATCAAGACTCGTTCGGAGAAGTCGGTCCTGACCGCGCTTCACGATTCGGGTCCGAACATCATGCTGATCGTGGCATTCTGTGCTCTGATGTTGTTCTGGCTCGGGTGGTTGCTTCTGAAGAAGCCCGACCCCGACACCAAGAGCCGTTTGGGTCGGATGACTGAGGCTCTGTCGCAGGCGCATGCCAATCTGCTCACCAGGTACAAGCTGCGCAAGAGCCGCTTGCATCTGTCGGTGACGGCGGTGCTCATTCTTGCGTTGATCGCAGTCGCGGGCGCTCGATTCTATTTCAACACCCCAACCTTGGAAGTGCCGCCGGAGTACAAGAGCGTCAAGCAAGCAACCGCATGGCAGGTGGCTCGTCATCTGAGCAACTCGCCCGGTCAATTTGAGCGAGCAGTAGTCATCGACGACACCAACACGCTTTTCGTCGTGGTGAAGCCGAGCATTCGCCCGGTCTCAGCCGCACAAGAGAAAGCTGCTCAGTCGGTTGAGCGAGCCACGCCGACGCACTGGCGCGGACCGGCACCGGCTTACGTGCCTTCGCCGGACCCGCAGGTCGAAGCGGCCGGCTCAGACGCCTGCGCAACTTCGCCTGAAACCTGCGCATATTCCGTCTCCACCACGACGGTGCCGGAAGTCAACACGGCGGCGAGGGCGGCAACGCCGCAGTCACGCTATGTTGTGTTTCCCAAGACGGCGGCCGGCAATGAGAGCCTGTCGAAGCTCATCGCGCAAATCAACCAGGCGTCGGTGCCCCTCAAGCACGTGGCAGCGACTCCGGACACTTCGTATTGGAAGAACATGCCGGGGTCCTGGGCCACCGCCATTCTGCTGTTGGCTGTCCTGGCAATCGGTTGGGTTATCTACTGCATCCAGGGTCTGAGCGAATGGATGGATGCAGAAGACGGCAAGCCCGGCAAGAAGCGTGCCATCGCGGTTGGTGGCAGCTCCGGACGTGCCGGTTCCGCACACATCGTCATCCCTGACGAAGAGCGGAAGGTTCTGGCTGATGTCGCCGGCTGCGACGAGGCAATAGACAAGTTCCGGCTGGTAGCAGCCTGGATTCAAGACGCCGTCGTCTACCAGCATTTCGGCGCGAAGCTGCCCAACGGTATTCTGCTTTCAGGACCACCGGGCACCGGCAAAACCCTGCTGGCCAGGGCACTTGCAGGTGAGGTGGACGGTAACTACTTCTACAAGGCCGGCTCGGACTTCGTCAACAAATACGTCGGCGTCGGTGCGGACAACGTTCGCGCCCTCTTCGACCAGGCGAAGGCTGCGTTCAAGAAGACCGGCAAACCCTCGATCGTCTTCATCGACGAAATCGATGCGGTCGGCAAACAGAGAAGCGCAGACGGAAGCGGCGGAGAAGGCGAGCGCGACCAGACGGTCAACCAGCTTTTGACCTGCATCCAGGGCTTCGATCCTAACAACGGCACGCTCGTCATCGCCGCCACCAACCGGCCCGAGACGCTCGACAGCGGTTTGACCCGCTCCGGTCGTTTCGACTACAAGGTCGAAGTGGGCAGGCCCGACCGCAAAGGTCGCAGAGCCATCTACGGCGTGTACCTGCGCAATCGCCAGCTCGAAGAAGGCGTCGAGCTCGAAGAGCTGTGCGATGACCTGGCGAAGCGTTCGCACGACTTCGTCGGCGCGGACATCGAGCTGGTCGTCAACGAAGCTGCCACGCGTGCGGCGAAGCGCAATGCTCCGTCTTTCGCCGGCAAGACTCCTGAAGAGATCGCGCTTCTGCCGCGCATCATCACTCGGGCGGACCTGCACTCGGGTATCGACCAGGTGATGTACGGCGAGCTGATCAAGTCCAAAGTGCGCTCGGCCGAAGAAAGGAAAGCTACGGCAATCCACGAGATCGGTCACGCCTGCATCCCGACGGTAGAAAACGGAGACCCCGTCAGCCGCATCACAATCGTGATGACCACCAAGTCTCTGGGCTTGATGGAGAGCCATCCGGAAGAAGATCGGTACGGCTGGTCGAAGGAGCAGTTCATTCTGCGCATCAAGACGATGCTGGCAGGACGCGTCGCCGAAGACAAGATCGGCAAGTCGGTGTCGACGGGCGCCAGCAATGACTTCGAGCGGGCAAGCCAGCTTGCGCGGTGCATGGCGGCAATCTACGGCATGACTGACGAGCTGGGCGTCATCTCGATTCCGGTCGATAAGAACGGCTTCCCGGTCGGCAACATCGGCCAGGATTTGATGGCGGAATTCAACAAGACCTGGCGCAAGATCATCGCGGACTGCTACACGGACACCGTGAGAATCATCGAAGAAAACCGCGAGAAGATCGTGCGCGCTGCTGACGTTCTGTTCGAGGAAGAGACGCTGACCGGCGACTACTTCCGCGAGATCTGGAACAAGGCATAACGACAAAAAGGCTAGGCAACCCATAACGTTCAAGACCGCATTTGAATGAGGACTGCAACTTCAGCAAACCATGGCTGAGTTGCAGTCCTCTCTATTTTTGAATCATTGTAGTCGACCGGTCTAGTAACTTCCAAATCAAGCGAGGGCAAGAAGTTTCCACTTCCTAAATCTCTTGAAGCAGCTTGTCCGCATGTTTGTTGAAGTGT
>CAYZJR010000036.1:0-12068 GCA_964478655.1 uncultured Candidatus Obscuribacterales bacterium | reverse complement strand
AGTTTCCACTTCCTAAATCTCTTGAAGCAGCTTGTCCGCATGTTTGTTGAAGTGTCCTGCGCCTTTTTGTCCCTGCGCTCTCAGACGATCGATTACACTTTCGCGTTTCTCTTCTATGATTGGCGCCGGAGGCAGACCTTCACTTCCGTTCTCTTTGGGGCGCATTGCTTGCACTGCTGCATTACTGGACTTTTCACAAAGGCCAACCCAACCCTTCATGGTTCCCCAAGTGCTGCTTTCGCAGGAGTCTTTGCTTTCGACTTTGTCTTGCGCCATTAGTAAGTTCCTCACAAAAGGTCTTTTCGTCGCCAATCTTTCAGTGTGTCTTTCGTCAACGTGCCTGCAATCGTAGTTAGGTAATTGGGCAACCCCGGGACTTTTTACGGGCTTTTTTGTGGAAACGGACGCCGATCTATCGCAACTAGCACCAAGAGGTACACAATTGTTTGCACGCGATTTCATATATCGGCTGATACATACCGGGTCTGCACGGTCTCGCGTTTGTTAGGTTGAAGGGGTCTTCAATCCCATCCCTTGCAAGTACGTCGCTACACATCAAACCCGGCTCCTACTGCCATTTGCGCATCCGTTACTCGTCACTCGCGTGACGCGGATGTTCTTGGCTGGAGTGCGGAGCAATAGCGAAGACCACGCAACCTGGCGTGAACTGACGGCTTGCAAGACACACCACAGAAAGAGAGTTCAGAATGTCTAGAACATCAGAAACTCAGTACGTCGACGGCGAAATCCACTGCAACTGCGGAAAGACCCTCGGCAAGGCTGACGGCATCAAATGCCGTTGCGGAAACAAGAGCGCAGCGATTCACTTCTACCCGGCAAGCGCCATCGGTGGCGGTTCTATCGAAGACGACTGGAAGCGCCACATTGAGCAAGCCGGACTGGTCGGCTGCGAGGTTTGCGGAATCCAGCCTCGCTGGAAGACGCAGAAGTTTGACCCGGCTAAGGCTCGGGAGATTCACTTCTACCCGGGAAGCGCCATCGGCGGCGGCTCCATCGAGAAAGACTGGGAGCGCCATCGTCGCGAAGCGGCCGTATTCGGCTGCGGCGTCTGCGGCATCGAGCCGTCTCAGCCACTCGTCGGCAACACGACTCAAGAGCGTTACGACTATGCGCAGATGCTTTTGAGCGGGCGCACCCCGCACCGCATGCAGTGCACAAAAGTAGCTGCAACCGTTGCCGAGCCCGATCCTGTTGCCGACGCGAAG
Organism: uncultured Candidatus Obscuribacterales bacterium; assembly: GCA_964478655.1. Lineage (GTDB taxonomy): Bacteria > Cyanobacteriota > Vampirovibrionia > Obscuribacterales > Obscuribacteraceae > CAYZJR01. The sequence goes on along the minus strand of CAYZJR010000036.1, from coordinate 10,842 downwards.
CCGGCTTCCACGGGTTCACATTCCTTGGCCTCTCGCTACGTGCGCGTGCCGTCAACGCTCGATACCATCGGTACGGACTACGCGCTGCCGGTCTTTCCGGCTGACGCGCCGAACTGGCTTGCGGGTGCTCGCGTGCTCGTCATCAGCGCAGACGGTCCGGAGCTCCCTGAGTTGGAAGTGCCGATGGAGTATCTGCGTGCTCGCGGAGCCGATGTGAAGCTGGCTGGTCAAGACTGGATCTTCCAGTGGCGCACCCCGGCAGCCCACATCGTCGTCGCCGAGTGGCTCTCCGACGCCATCTGCATCAAGGCCGATCTGCGGCTGTCAGACGTGCGTGTCGAAGATTTCGATGCGATTTTCGTACCCGGCGGCGCCTGGAACCCGGACATGCTCCGCGGCGATGGTGTCGCACTGCGGATTATTCGGCGCGCGCATGAGCTGGGCAAACTCGTGGTCAGCCTCTGCCATGGTCCGCAGGTTCTCATCTCTGCGGCTTTCGATGCGCCGGAAGGAGAGACAAACTTCCCGTCGAAGGGCGTGCACATCACCGGCACTGGCAGCATCAGGCGCGACTTGATCAACGCCGGCTTCGTCGTACATAACGACGACGCCACGGTGTTCGACAAGGGCGCCAATCTGCTCACGGCGCGAGACCCCAACGATCTCGGGCCGCTGTGTCAACAGTTCGGAATGCTCTTAGCCGAAAGGCTCGCGAGCTCGAACTAACCTGGTTCGATGAGAAAGGGACCGCCTTGCTGCCGCACCGGCAAGGCGGTTTCCTTTTTTGAGTCTAGCTACTAGACCGGTCGGTTTTTTCCAGCTCAAAGAGACAGAGACACCCATCGAAACAGAATTAGCTTGCGCAGCAGGGCATAATTTTTAGAGAGCCAGCGAATTGGATTTTTGTACGAACAACCAGAACACTATTTGCCAGAGCTGCGGCAAACCCGTCGCCAAGTCGGGTTCGATGACTCAATGGATTTTCGATTCATCGAAATGTACGTGCGCGGCACTTAGCGATGACGCCCAGGACGTGCAGCGTTGCGCCTTGTGCGGACTCACTCTCAAAACGAGGAAGGGCTCGATAACACAATGGATCTTCCGCACGCAAACCTGCACATGCTTCGACAAAGGCGAAACCGATGCTGTCATCGATGTCTCGGTCGTTCCGCCCAATGATTCGATTGCAGGATCACCATATGAATTCATTGGCGTTATCGGTCACGGTGGGTTAGGAACAGTCTACAAAGCACGAAGCAAGAAGCTCGATCGGTTCGTCGCCATAAAAACATTGAACTCAGGTCTGGAAGATAAACGCGCATCGCAAAACTTCGTACGAGAAGCGAAATCAGCTTCAAAACTGCAGCACCCGAATGTTGTGGCTGTTCAGGATTTCGGAACCATGCAAGACGGCAAGCAATATCTGGTCACGGAATGGATCGACGGAATTACGCTGGAGCAGTATTTAAGTAAGCAAGCTACAATCACCTTGTCGGTTGCGCACGAAATCTTTTCGCAAGTTCTGGATGGACTGTCCCACGCACACAAGCGCGGTGTCGTACATAGAGACATCAAACCAGGCAACATCATGTTGGCCCGCGCCGAGTATGGTGGCTGGATAGTGAAGATCATCGATTTCGGAACAGCGAAAGAAATCGCCACTGATGGGGCCACAACTCGAGTGGAAGATATGGCGGTGAGCCCATATTACATGAGCCCCGAACAATCCGTCGGCGCTGCCGTAGATCACCGAGCAGATCTGTATTCGCTTGGCTGCACCCTATTTGAGACTCTGACAGGACGGCCGCCGTTTCGAGGAATGCCACTGTCAGTAGTGACAAGACATCAAACCGAAACGCCTCCTACACTGCAGAGTGCTTCTGGTGGCGTGGATTATCCGGACTACATCGAGAATATTGTCGCTAAACTACTGGCAAAACAACCGCAAGACCGTTTTCAAAATGCAGATGAAGTGAAAACAGCGTTATTGGCAAAACACAGTGAGGCTCAACAAAAGTCGAAGCAATCCTCGCAATTGCGCTTGGCGATAGCGGTCCTCGGAATTGCAATATTTCTTGTATCGGCGATGGCCATCACTACTATGCTGTCCGCTCCAAAGCGCACGGCAATTGACGCTTCGGTTTCGCCCCATCCGAGCCCGAGAGATACGACACTAGATACGGTGCTAGGCGAAGAGAATATGCGGGTTCGCTGGGACGACGAGGAAGGTAACCGACACGGCCTGCCGTTGACCTCATCCCTTCGAGATATTCCCTGCGCCCGAGCGCATAAGCTCACCGTATTGGGCGATTACAATCTAGATGGGCTGAGCGCTTTCACCGAGCTGGAAGAAATCTCATTGGAAGGCTTGACGTTGTCGGAGAAAGACTTGAAAAAAATTGCAGCACTTCCAAAGACACGAAAGATATGTCTTAAGGAGTGTTATGTTCCACGCAATGTCCTTGCGCTGCTTGAGCCGGCAGCAAACCACGTGATTTCGATGGAACTCACCGGGCTGGATATTCGAGAACCTCAAATGGCCGATTTGGCAAAGTTTCGACTGGCAAGCAGGGTCTGCCTTACAGGCAACAACCTTAGCTCGGCTGCGGCAATAGCGCACCTCAAAGACATGCCGCAACTAGAATGGCTGTGCATAAATTCTTGCGCGTTGCATGACGACGGACTGCGCGAGATACGTCACTTGCCGCGACTGAAAGAGCTCAATGTCAACCAGGCATCCATAACCAATGATGGATGCAAATACATCAAAGAGATGCCACGGCTCCAGCAGCTGCACATTGCCGCCTGCCCGCAGTTGGGTGATGATGGATTGAAAGAACTGGCAAAAGCACCGCGACTCGAACGGCTTGATGTGAGCCAGTCTCAAGTATCAGACAAAGGACTGCAGTATGTAAAAGAGATGCCCGCACTGACTTACATCAACTTAGACGGCTGCAAAGGCGTCACCGAAAGTGGTGTCAATGCTCTCAAGAAAGTGCGTCCCAATCTGGTTACCAAATTCACAAATACCAGTCATTTGAAAGATCTGTTCGGAAATTATTAGGTCGCAGACGCAGCCACTATACGAATTTTTTCAAATTACTAGACTGGTCCACTATAACGATCGAAAAAGAAAGAGGAGGCGAGGACGCATGATGTTCCAGGTGGAACAATTGCATGCGCCCTCGCACTCTTTCTGTCATTCGGTAGCAACTAAATGGCACGCCGCGAGTTATTCACCCGTAGCATACTGGCTTGCCGGAATCAGCTTCCATGTCCCACCGACGCCCAGTTCAAGCACCACATCATGATGTTTGATCAGAGACGGTCGATGCGCGACGGAGATGTAGCTGATACCACTGGCGGTGATACGCTGGTACAGGCGCTCTTCGTTGGCCTCATCGAGAGCGCTTGTCGCCTCGTCGAGTATCGCCACTTTCGGTTTTGCAAGCAGCAGTCGCGCAATGGCAACCCGCTGTTGCTCCCCGGCCGATAGCTGATCTTGCCACGGGCGAAGAGCGTCCAGACCACCCACCTGACTCACCAGTTCAGGCAGGTTGACGGCATCCAAGAGCGCAAGAAGCTCATCATCGGAAGGAACCGAAATTCCGGGATAAGTCAGCTGGTCGCGCAGGGTGCCAATCGGCATGTACGGCTTTTGCGGCAGGAAGATGGTATCACCCAGAGCCGGCCGCACGATGCACCCTTCTCCGGAGACCCACAACCCTGCTAGAGCCTTGAGCACCGAACTCTTACCGACGCCACTGGGTCCGGTGATGAGCAAGCGTTGCCCGTGCGCCAGTGCGAGACTCAAATCACGCACTAGAGTACGATCGTAGCTCGGTGTCATGAGCGTCATGTTCTCGATGACGAGGCCAGACGCGCTGTTGGTCGTTGCGATTACGGGCTTCGCGGCAGTGCTCACAAGCGGCTTGTCCTGCCGATCGAGAGCTTCCGAGAAGCTGGCAAGACGCGTCACGTTGGCAGAGAACTCTGCGATCAGTTGGAACAAACCAATGATCACCGAGAGCGCCCCAAGAACGCGTCCAAACGAAGTTCCCGCCTGCGCTACAGCGCCTGCGTCGACGAACCCGGCGAAGAACAGCGGTGCTGTCATCGCCATGGGCACAACCAGAATCAGATAGTCGTAGGAGGTCTTGAACATGGTCAGATTGCGCTGCCAGCTCAAGACGTGGTTCCAGTTTCCAACCACTGATTTGAGCTTACCGACGACGCCTTTCAGCTCGCGCTGCGTGCCTCGGTAGCTCGCGATCGATGTCGCGTTCTCCCCTGCATAAATCAGGCTTCTGCGAAAGTCCGCTTCGACCCGCTCCTGATCTGCATGCAGCCCAATCAGTCGCTTGCCGAAAAAGACCATCAAGAGGGTTCCCACCGTGGAGTACACGACTGCCACCACGACGAGTTTCCACGAGATGAGCCACAGAATTGTGATAAACGACACAAACGCCAAGGTGCTGTCGATGAAAGCAATGGCGATGGTCATGAGCTTGTCGCAAAAGCTCGTTATGTCTTGTTGGATGCGCTGATCGGGGTGATCAACGTCAGCCTCCAGGTTGATGCGGTGAAAGTGCTCTTCACCAAAGTATTTCGTGAGCATGCTGCGCGTCAGCCAGTCGCGCCAGGAGAGGATAAGCTTACCCTTCACCCAGCCGAACATGGATACAAGCGGCATGCCGACGACTACCATAATGAACGCGTATCGCACTATGGCGTACCAAAACTCGGACACCTGCTTCTGCTGAAGCGTGGTGACCACGGCGCGCTCTGCGAATGAAATTCCCACGTTCAACACATTGATGGCGACCAGCATGGTGAGCAGCAAAAGCAGCCACCCCCATGCAGTTCGCCTCTTGTCACCAACCCAGAACGGCTTCACCAGTGCCGCGATGCGTCGCAGCAATTTGCGGTAACCGTCCATAGCGGTTTCTCCTTAAAACTCGAGTCCAAGGAAATGCGTTGAGATAAAAATCGCGCGTCGTTACTGCGCGCGCGAAGCAGCGATGTACGCTGCGTACGCGAGACCGGAGTCCTTGACTGTGCGCTTGAGGTTGTTCGCGCGGTCGACGTGCACGATGCCGAACGTCTTCGCGAAACCCAGCGGCCACTCGAGATTATCGAGCAGCGACCAGACGAAATAGCCGCGCACATCGACACCACCGGTGGTGATGACCGTCGCCAGCGCGTTGAGGTGATCGATGATGAACTGCGCACGACGTGCGTCGTGAATCTGTCCATCTTCCACCGTATCCGTCAGCGCCGCGCCATTTTCAGTGATGTAAATGGGCGGCAGCTTGTAGGAACGATTGAGATCATCGAGGAGCCGCGCCAGACCGAACGGGTAGATCTGCCAGCCCATCAGCGTGCGCTCGAGACCGGGAACATCAACATGATGCCCGGCACCATCGACCACGAAGCGTGTGTAGTAGTTGATGCCGAGGAAGTCGATCGGCTGGGCGATGAGATCCATGTCACCGGCACGCACCCAATAGCGCGGACGGGCGGCATTGGCAGGCATCGCCTCGGGCACGACATCGAGCTTCTCGGTGATTTGCTGCGGGTAGACGCCCTTGAACAAACCATCGAAGTACCAGGTGTACGCCTTGACGAAGGCCTCCGCAGCAGCATCACGCGCCTCCTTCGAACCGTCAACCGGGTCGATGATGTTGAGGTTGAGCACGATGCCGACTTGCAGGTCGGGGCGAACAGCGCGCATCGCCTTCACCGCCAAGCCGTGCGCAACCATAAGGTTGTGTCCGACGTGGTAGGCGAGGTCAGGGCGGTCAACAGCAGGAGCCATGCCCTTTCCGATGTAGCCGGCGATGATCACTTCCGGCTCGTTGAAGGTGCTCCACATCTTGACACGGTCGCCAAGCCGCTTAACGACCACCTTTGCGTAGTGAGCGAAGAAGCGAAGGACTTTGCGTGAAAGCCACCCACCGTACTGCTCTTCAAGAGCAAGCGGAAGGTCCCAGTGATAGAGCGTCACCACTGGTTCGATACCGGCGGCGAGCAGCTCGTCGACCACCTTGCTGTAGTGTTCGAGTCCGGCTTCGTTGATGCGGCCACGACCGGTCGGGAAGATGCGCGACCATGAGATCGAGAGGCGATACGAGGTCAGCCCCAGCGACTTCATGATGGCAATGTCTTCGCGGAAACGGTGATAGTGATCGCAAGCGACATCACCGTGATCGCCGGAATGCATCGCCTGAGGGTCATGCAAAAACTTGTCCCAGATTGACGGCCCGCGTCCATCTTCGGCAACGGCACCCTCGACCTGATAGGCAGAGGTGGCGGCACCGAATTTGAATCCTGCCGGAAGGCGCGCGCCGACCAGCACGGGAGTGGCGCTCTGGGTAAGCGCTTGAGTTTTTGAATCGTCCATTGTCGTATCCTATTGACTCGGGAAATTGGTCGACGACGGGCACGAGCCCCTTGCTTGCGCCCGCCGTCACACGTTGAAAGATTCGGCGGATTGCCGTTATTGGAGCCAACCACCGGCAAAGCCGGCTTTCTTCAAACCGTTTCTGAAGTGATTGATTGAGTGCGTGAGCTGCCAAATCGCTCGCGACCGATGGTTCTCAATCATCATCACGATTGGTCCTTGGTCGATGCCGATGCGGTCTGAATCCACCCACCCAGAGTTAGCACTCGGAAGATACGTGGGGTTGAAGGCATCGACAAAACCGAGGTCGAGATCAAACAGCTCTCGCCGCGCAACGAGCCAGTGCCGGATGGTGGGCATCACCGCCTCGGGCACGTAGGCAATCGAAGAAACAGCAGCAGTGGGCGCGATGGTGCCGTCGTCAAAGCCGCCAGGGCATCCGCGTTCGCTGTACCAGCGAAATTCGACCAGCTTACCGTCGACGGACTTGCTTGCGCCGGGACCATCGCAAGCAGTCAGCCCCCAGTCGAGATGGCCATAGCCGCGAAAACCGCTCGGGTTCTGGATGGCGTAAAGCCGATGCTTGAGGGCCGCGCGCCGCGCATTTTCGAAGTAGTCGTATCCGAAGCGACGATTGACACCATCAGCGATGCCACCGAAATCGATGAATGCTTGCGGATACTGGTAGCAGAACAGGGGCATGCCGTGCATGGCGACATGGTTGATGCCGAAGTCAGTCGACTCTTTCGCGTCACCGATGAATGCCTGCCAGGACTCCGCCGGAATCGGATGCGTGGGCGAGCCGAGCGCCAAGATATACAGCAAGAGAGCCTCGCTGTAGCCCTTGTACACATGCTGCCACATGCCTTTTTCAGGAGTCCAAGCATGAAGAATCAGCTTGTCTTGCGAAAGGAACTTATCCCATTCGACTCGCTGATACAGCTTCTCGGCAGCATCGCGGATGAACCACTCGTCAGGGTTCTGCCCATCGAAGAACTGACCGGCAACAAGAACACCAGCCATCAGCAACGCAGTGTCGATGGTGGAGACCTCGCTGCCCCAATACTTCGGCGCCACCGCACGGGTGCCGGTTTCGGGGTCGAGGAAGTGGTAGAACATGCCGAGATGCCCGCTGGTACCGTCAATTGCCTCGCCCTGAGGCGCGGAGATGAGCGTCTTCAGCGTCTTGCTCGCGTATGCGGCAGCCTCTTCACGGCGTATCCAGCCTCGCTTGCAAGCAATCGGAAAGATGGCCAAAGAGAAGCCTGTCGCTGCAATGCTGGCAGGAGATGTCGGTCGATCTCGGTCATACACCAGCCCGGTTCGAGGGTGATGATTGCGCCTAAACCAACCAAAGTGAGCTTGCTCGACAAAGTCGAGCAGGTCATCGTCAGGTGTAATCCTGATCAAGAAATTGGCGAGACGAGGGTGTTTCCACGTCGCTCGCAGCAGTGATTTTCTAATCATGGCTATAACTCTCTAGTTGAAAGGCGCACCGAAACCAAGTTTCAGCGGATAGCCTTCGTTGCGTTGTTCGGAACCCTTTCCGTTTGCGCACAAGATCAGCTCCGGGAGCTGTCTTCAGAAGTCGACACGAGCCAAACGCGTGCATCACCAGCTCGCTGAAACTGCGAGCATAGCGAGCGACTACGCGCTTAGTCGGGAGACTGGCTGTGGGTGCGGGAAGGAGGGCCTAGTTCTGATTTACAGGGAAATCGATACCCTCAGCTTAAAAAAGAGAGTCCGGTTTTCCAAAATTTCAAATCATCTGATCGTTACCTAAAACTCTTACTGGGCGGTCGTTTTGCCTTTCAGCTCATTTTATCGAAGATTGATTATGCATAATCTGAGCATCGAAACAATTCGCGCGAGCTTTCAAAACCAGAGAAAGTATTGATATCAAAGCCTCTTGGCATGCCAAGCGAGCACAGCCATCAAAAAAAAGAAAAAAATGTTCCACACAACAATGATACCGCCCACGGTATCAGCTCCAAACAAAAAGGAATCCGAGAACATGATATGCGATTCATCGAAGCGGACACCCTGAAGCCTCGGTTCAAGCAACCTCTTGACGCTCACGCAAGGTTCGCTAAGCGATGGCCATTAACCTCTTCACAGTTACGCTTTACGTTGCTTTTATTACTCAACTTGTCATAGAGCTATTGAGTATGCTCACTCCGTAATCATGCTCCGCTGCAAATTCAAAAATCGAATCGCAACCTCTCGTCTTTAGCGATAAACAATCCGTTCTCCAACGAGTTTCACTCGGCGGACGTGACACGGCTTGAATCTAAACCGCTCTGGCTCTCGGTTTAGTCCAACTTTGATAGCAGCTGTTCGTGATTCGTTTGTTTACGTGTAACCAAGAACCACTCCTCGGCTTGCCAGATAGGCGACGAGTGGTGATTAGCGCCATGCGCAAATCCATCCAAAAGGACGGTCAACTATGCAAGCTCAATGGCGAACGATGATACTGTCGTTCTTGCTTTCCACCGCCGTGTGGACGTTCCTCTACGGCGGCCATGTCGTACCGGCGCTCATGCTCATGGGCGTGCTCGCGATTCATGAGTTTGGGCACTACTTCGCAGCGAAGATCATGGGCACCACGGTCGAGCTGCCGAAGTTCATCATCATCGGTGCCTTCGTCAAGTACGAAGACGACCCGAAAACCCAACGCGACAACTTCGTGATCTCGGCTGCCGGCCCGCTTCTTGGCGGCATCGCGGCTGCGGTCATGTACTTCGCAAGCGCAGGCAACCCTCTTCTGATGAAGGCAGCCAGCCTGGGCTTCCTCCTCAACGTGTTTCAGCTGATTCCGGTGCCCCCATTTGATGGCGGTCACATGGTTCTGCCGATTCACAGGCAGCTGTGGAAAGTGGGCGCGGCTTTCATCGTCGCGTATTCCGTCTGGGCTGCGTTCCACGGCAACTTCATGCTGCCCGTGATGGTCATCATGTTCTGGGGCGGCATCCGCGATTACATCAAGGCGACCGACCAGAAGATGGCTGAAAACCCGGAGAACTACTACGTTCCTACCGGTGAACGCGTGATCTACGCGCTCGTTTACGCTGCACTGACAGCAGGACTTGCGCTCGCCACCTGGCACGTCGGCGGGTTCTAAGCCGACTTCAGCCAGCCTTTGACCGGAGCTTCTCGCTTCGGTTCGCCCCCGACAAGTGCCAGTAATTCGCTGCGTGAAGCGCCCACAGAAGCACTGCCTGGACTGGGTGGCAGTGCAGCCAGGCTACTTAGGTAGCCCCAAGAGAACCACAAGAGATTATGAGCATCAGAAAATCCCTCAAACTGCCCGTCACCGAGATCGCGATCATGGCTGCAATCGAAGCGATTGCGAAAGAACAGATCGCTGACATCGGCGAAGAAGTCGAATCTACTGCGCTGGATTGGTACGGCGAGAGCTACATGGAGAGCCTGTCGGAAGCGGGATACACCGAAACCCGCCCCAACGACCGCCTGTCCATCCGCGCGTTTGCGCGCCTCGTTCGTGTCCAGCCGGCCGAGCTCGGGCAGCTGAAAGACCTTCTCGGCTTCCGCCGCGGCAGTGTCTACCGCGACTTCGCCGTCTGCGACAACGTCCTCACCGCGCTCGGCCGCAACGCCGAACTGGCGCCGGCTCTGGCGTTGCTCAACCCCGGAGAAACGAAGTCCGAAGGGCCGTTCTACCCGGATGCCACCACCTTCGACATCGCCGAAGTGCTGCGTGCCCGACCTGATCATGCTGAGTACCTCAAGGCGCAGCTCGAGGCCCACAAGAATGCCGCGACCACGCTGACCGACGTCGACAACGCCGTCCTCAAGCTGGCTGGTGCCTTCAACGTGTCCGGCCTCACTCGAACAGCCAAAGATCTCGCCACCGCGGGCGCTACCAACGACCAGGCCCTGAAGGTGACCCTGGCCTACGTGGTGCTCGACACGTTGCGCACGACGCCGCGGTTCGCCGCCGGCCTGCGCAGCGCCCAGCCTTCCGCCCCCAAGTCCGAGTAACACTCGAACCGAGTAGGCGCAATGGGCTGACACAGGGCAGTGGGCGTGAAAACGCTCACTGCCTTCTTCCCTCTCTCATGACTAGTTTTCAAAATGCTAGTCTTAAACAGTCCTGAGAGGACCGCAATGAAAACTGAATTTCGCAATTTTGCCGAGTTCTATCCGTTCTACCTGGCAGAGCATAAGAACGCCATCAATCGTCGCCTGCACTTCGCTGGCACGACCTTGGTCGTTGTCATCGCTTTGGCGGCCATCGTCACACACAACTGGGTTTGGCTCGCCGCCGTTCCTTTTGCCGGCTATGGCTTCGCCTGGGTAGGTCACTTCTTTTTCGAGAAGAACAAACCGGCTACGTTCTCGCACCCCTGGTACAGCCTAGTCGGCGACTGGGTGATGTGGTGGCACATTCTCACCGGCAAAGTTTCTCTGCGCTAGGC
>CAYZJR010000035.1:53952-57250 GCA_964478655.1 uncultured Candidatus Obscuribacterales bacterium | reverse complement strand
AGCGCGTGGCGCGGAGCGCGTGGCGCGGAGCGCGTGGCGCGGAGCGCGTGGCGCCCCTTGTCAATGCGCAAACTTCTTTAAACTATCGGCGAATTCAATGTTCCGGCCGAAACAAAGCCGTAATATATGCACCTCACTGCATTGGAGATGCGTTTTATGGTGTTGACATCGCAAACTAAAGAATCCGAAACCACATCGCTCAGCCCTTTTGGAAAAGCACGGTCGACGGTCGCCGGTTCACCACTAAGCGCAGACGAGCTCGCAAAACTGCATGAATATTGGCAAGCTTGCTGCTACCTTGCAGTCGGAATGATTTATTTACGTGAGAACCCACTGCTCAAAAACCCGCTCACAGTCGAACACACGAAGCGCCGCCTGCTCGGCCACTGGGGAGCCAGCCCCGGACTCAGCTTCTCGTACGTTCATCTTAACCGGCTCATCAAGAAGCACGACCTCGACATGATCTTCATCGCCGGTCCCGGACACGGTGCGCCTGGAGTGTTGGCGCCGGTTTATTTGGAAGGAACATATTCGGAAGTTTACCCAGACAAGACAGAAGATGAAGACGGCATGTGCGCGTTCTTCAAGCAGTTTTCGTTTCCCGGTGGCATAGGCAGTCACTGCACGCCAGAGACTCCTGGTTCGATTCACGAAGGCGGCGAACTCGGTTATTCGATCTCCCATGCATATGGTGCGGTTCTCGACAACCCGGATATGATTGCCGCGGTGGTGGTCGGCGATGGCGAATCAGAGACAGGTCCTATCGCAACTGCGTGGCACTCAAACAAGTTCCTCAATCCGCTGCGTGACGGAACGGTGCTTCCGATCTTGCATCTCAACGGATACAAGATTAACAATCCAACGATTCTTGCACGCATCAATCACGACGAGTTGGAAAAGCTCTTCGTTGGTTACGGCTACACGCCTTATTTTGTTGAAGGCAGCGACGCTGAAACGATGCACCAAGCAATGGCTGCGACGCTGGATCAATGTTTGAAAGACATCAAAGAGATAAAGAAACAGGCGCAAGACGCGGGTGAACTCAAACGTCCGCGTTGGCCGATGATTGTTTTGAGAACGCCGAAAGGATGGACAGGTCCCAAAGAAGTCGACGGACACAAAGTGGAAGGAACGTGGCGTGCGCACCAGGTTCCGCTTGCTGGTTTGGCGGATAATCCCAAGCATTTGCAACAGTTGGAAGAGTGGCTCAAGAGTTACAAGCCAGAAAAGCTCTTCGACAAGAACGGAACACTCCGCCAAGATCTCAAAGAACTCGCGCCGAAAGGACCACGACGCATGAGCGCAAACCCCCATGCAAATGGTGGCATGCTGCATAAGGCGCTGCGCTTGCCGGACTTCAAAGACTATCAAGTTTCAATTGAGCAGCCAGGCCACAAGGAAGTGGAGAACACGCGGCCGCTTGGCAAGTTCCTGCGCGACATCATGAAAATGAATTCGAAACAGTTTCGCGTGTTTGGACCGGACGAGACTGCATCGAATAAACTCGATGACATCTATGACGTGAGCAAGAAGGTGTGGCTCGGCGAGATACTACCAGAAGATGCTGATGGTGCCCAGCTTTCCACTGACGGACGCGTGATGGAAATGTTGAGTGAACATACGCTCGAAGGTTGGTTGGAAGGGTATCTGCTCACCGGAAGACATGGATTCTTCTCGACTTATGAAGCCTTCGTGCATGTGATTGATTCGATGTTCAATCAACACGCAAAATGGCTTGAGACTTGCAGAAAGCTCGGATGGAGAGCCGATATTGCATCTCTCAATCTCCTCATCACGTCCACGGTGTGGCGCCAAGATCACAACGGTTTCACTCACCAGGATCCCGGATTTTTGGATCTCGTGGTCAACAAGAGTCCGAATGTCGTTCGCATCTATCTGCCGCCTGATTCCAACTGTTTGCTGTCTTGCGCCGATCACAGTCTGCGCAGCGTTAACTACATAAACGTCATCGTTTCCGACAAGCAAAAACATTTGCAATACCTAGACATGGATGCAGCAATCAAGCATTGCACCAAGGGTATCGACATATGGTCTTGGGCGAGCAACGATCACGGTGTGGAACCAGATGTGGTGATAGCTTGTGCCGGAGACATTCCCACGCAAGAAGCGTTGGCCGCAACTGCGTTATTGCGCGAAGAGTTCCCTGACCTCAAGATCAGGTTCATCAACGTCGTCGATCTGCTCAGATTACAGATTACGAGCGAACATCCACACGGCATGAGCGACCACGATTTCGACAGCCTCTTCACAACGAACAAGCCGATCATATTCAACTTCCATGGTTATCCATGGCTGATTCATCGACTGACATACAACCGCACGAATCACGACAATCTGCACGTTCGGGGCTACAAGGAAAAAGGGAACATCAACACGCCTTTAGAGCTTGCAATCAACAATGAGATCGATCGCTTCAGCATTGCAATCGATGTTATTGATAGAGTGGAACAATTAAAGATCGCAGGGGCGCACGCGAAATCGAAGTTCCGCAACATGCAAATAGACTGTCGCAACTACGCACACGAATTCGGTATCGACAAACCGGAATTCGCAAACTGGAAGTGGCCACACTAAAAAACTCCAAAGTTACACGGACGTCTGATTCAAACCATACAAACAGCCTTGGTGTACTATTGCGTCATGGTTGAGAGGTTGAATTATGAAGAAAGCGATTGCAATCGTATCGGGCGTGCTTCTTGTTGGCGTTGCAGGGGTTCTTGCAATTGCGGCAACGAAGCCTGACGAGTATCGCGTTGAGCGGTCGATTGTTATCAATGCCAGTCCCGACCAGATCTTTCCTCACGTAAACGACTATCACAATTGGACAGCCTGGTCGCCATGGGAAAAGGTCGATCCGAATATGAAACGGACATACAGCGGACCTGAAAGCGGCAAGGGTTCCAAATATTCATGGGCAGGAAACGACGATGTGGGAGTAGGCGAAATGGAAATCGTCGAATCGCAACCATCATCAAAGTTGGAAATCAAACTCCATTTCCTCAAGCCTTTTGAGGCATCAAACACAGCACTTTTCACGATGGAACCGGAAGGCAAGAACACTAAAGTCACATGGGCGATGAGGGGTGAAAGTCCCTTCATGTGCAAAGTGATGCAAGTGTTTATGAGCATGGATGATTGCTGCGGCAAAGATTTTGAGAAAGGCTTAGCTAGCTTGAAAACAGTTTCCGAAACCAAGGAAACTGCCAGTACCGCCCCATCTGACATATCGGCCCACTAACACATCGGTCTTCGATATCGGACCACTAACACATCGGTC
>CAYZJR010000035.1:0-53852 GCA_964478655.1 uncultured Candidatus Obscuribacterales bacterium | reverse complement strand
CATATCGGCCCACTAACACATCGGTCTTCGATATCGGACCACTAACACATCGGTCCTCTAACAGCGAATAGCAGAGTTCGCTATCTGTGTTCCGCTGGAACCAAAGCCGCCAACCTTCAGTCCCCGAAAAGGTCGCTGAAAGCGGAGGCGCATCATGAAAAAAGTCCTTTTGGCAGTTATGGCGTCGCTATGCCTCACACCCAACTTGGCTTTTGCAGACACGATACCGGAAGCTTCAGTTCATTCAGGAATGGCTGAAAGCGACGGCAAACAAAAGCATAAGTTGCCCGCTCTAGACACGTCGCAGCGATTTGCACTGACCCTCGCTGGCGGCGGAGCACGCGGCGCTGCACATATCGGAGTACTGAAGGTTCTCGAACGCGAAGGATTGCGTCCCGCATTTGTATGCGGCAGCAGCGTCGGTGCTTTGATCGGTGGATTGTATGCTGCGGGGGTTCCGGTAAGCGACATCGAACGACTTGCAGTCTCAGGCGAGCTCGGAAAAGCATTTTTTCCGCGCAATAGAAAGATGCAGATATTAGGATATGTTCCGAACTACGCGTTGCGTCGGATGGTATTGCTCCATCCGAAGATTGGCATATTCAGCGGGAAATCGATTTCGAAGTTCGTGGCGAAGAATTTGCCGACAGGTGTGAAAAACATTGAGGATATGCAGATTCCGTTTTCAGCAGCATCCGTCGATCTGTTAACTACTAAGCCAGTCTGGCTAAGCAAAGGAGATATCGCGGAGTCCATTCGCGCCAGCAACTCTCTTCCAGGACTGTATCGCCCAGTGAGCGTAGGCGATCATCTTCTGGTAGACGGTGGAGTGCGAACAAACCTACCAACAGAAATTGCAGAAGCAAAAGGCGCGCCGACTGTCGTTGCAGTTCGATTACAGGCGTACTTGGAAAAAGTCGATCAGAAAGAGTACGACACGATCTTCGACTACGCAGACAGATTGGCGAGCATCATGCTCTCGGAAATTGAAAGCAAAGCTGTCGACAAAGCCGAAGTTATCATTGAGCCTGTGATTCCCTGGATGCGCATGAACTCTTTCCAAAAGGAGAAAGTGCAAGCCGCTATTGCCGCCGGAGAAAAGGCTGCCGAAAAGATGCTTCCGCAACTCTTGGTGTTGCGGGGAAATCAAAAGAAAGGTGCCGGCACTTCAGCTTCGAGTCTTCGATCTACAACACCCAACTAGCTGATCGATTTCACTTCATTTAACACTAATGATTGCGCAGCTCTAGCTCTTCCTGTCTGCGTTTGAAGCCTTCGTACCATCGGTCTTCCTTGTCCAAAGTGTGCCGAAGCAAATCCCCGCTAATCCCGCTTGAGACGCCCCACTCATTGGCATTAAGTTTATCCATGTTGTAGCCCTTAAGATCGTCCTTGGTTATGCCATCATTCTCAGGTCCCCACTCATCGTTTGAAACGTCTTCAATGCTGCTGAATTCGCGGCGCATTTCTTCGATAGTTGCGCGGTCTTCTCTCGACAATACAGGATTGTTACTAAGGTAAGCTTCTTCAAGTTCGCCACGATCTATGAAACCATCTCGATCTTTGTCGATTACATCGAATTTTTCTTTTGCCAACTTTTCATATGCCATTGCTCTCTTGTGCGTGCGAATCACCTCGCCAAATTCCTGCAAATCATCTCGCGTGATTCCGTCATCCTCATCACCTCTTTCGTCATTGGACAACTCTTCTAAAGAGTCCAGGCGCTTCCTGAGAATTTCGATTGTCTTGCGATCATCGGCAGTGAGACAAGGTTGACGCAGAGCCATCTCAAGCTCAGCGTCCGTTAAGAATCCATCTCGATCGCTATCTATTCGATCAAACATCTTTTTGGCGTTTTCGAGAAAATCAGTGGCGTTCACCATACCGCGGCCTCGGCCAGCTGTGTCATCTTTCGGACAAACGTCTTTATTGGATGGATCTTTTTCGGTCGGCGTAGCTTTGGCGCCGTAAATATCAGCGCTAAAGTCCAGAGCTTGCGGGGTTGGACCGATATGGTTTTCCGGTTTCAGATAGGAATCTGGAAACATCTTGCTCCATGTGTCCGCGGAAAGCTGGGAAGACTGCGACTCTGCCTCACTCTTCCTGCTTCCTTCGAATTGTTCCGAACTGCCCTGCGGTGCCATTTGCCTTTTCTCCGTCATTGGCGCCAGTCACTGCCGGCGCACAATTGGGAAAATAAAGGAAACTTGTATCCAAGCTGTTTATATCAGCGGCAAGCCCATCCCTGTTTATGTATTTGCATCACTCGCCTGCTTATCGGCTGAGATTCCAGGCCCGAATCCGTCACCGCGTACTTCAATGCGTTAGATATCGCAGAGATATCCACTTGTTCAATCTGCTATCGAAGTCCATGCGTTGTATCAACATTGCTATTCTAGCCGATACCGCCGGCGATGGCGTGCCCGAGTTCAGTCTTAGCGTCCTCTGGCGGGCTCCAAGGGGAAAACTTTCGCATGACACGGGAAATCGACCTCAATGTAGGTTCCGTCGGTTTGGCATTGAATGTCCGCGAGCCGTCTTCCCGTGGGCTTCCCTTTTGCATCAAGGTTGACCCAACTGCCATCGCTTTGGCGACTCCATGAATCTCTGAAATCCTGTCCGAACGGATTGGTTCTATCGCGGCGATAGAAAACCGTTTTGAGGTTTCCAGCCTCATCATACGTGAACTGCCTGTGTTCACTGCCATTATCAACCGAAATCAATTTGTTTTCACTGGCGTCGGTTGTGTAGGAAGTTCCGTCCACACGCTTATGGAACACACTGCTTCTTTGTGGATCTTCTGCGCTCACATATCTACAAGTCATCTCGCCAGTTGTTTGATCCACGCTGAAGGAGTTGGGCGACAAACTTCCGTCTTGGTCAATCCACTTGCCATCTGGGCGCCGCGTGTACGTCGTGGCCCTAAATGCGATTGTTCCCTTGTCAGTGGTCACTCGCTTCAATCCGCCTTGATCGTCATATTCGAAGATCGGCACGCTATCTTTTCCCTGCATCACGCGACCGTTGTTGTCTCGCACGATGTATTGCTCGTAGTGATTGTTTTTAGTAGTGCATGCTGAGAAAGAAGAGAGTTCACCTTGCGGTGTCGGCTCAGCTTGGAGTTCCTGGCTACCCGTGGTCTTGTTTTCGTTGTGTTGCTTAACTGTTTTCTTGTCGGAGGCTTGAAATTGGGACATAACAATTTCCATATCGGGTAAGTTTGAAGACAACTTCTGCATATCAATTTGTCCAAATTTCTTCAGCAAATCCTGTGTTTGATGAACCAAGTCACCTGCAAATCCTTTGATTGCTTCAGCTTCCGCGATCTTCATGGTCGCTTTTACTTCTGGGCTCAATTCTAAGAAACTCATTGGTTTCACCTCTTCAATGGCTATTTTGTGGTGCGGAGCGGGGTGTACAAACGAGCTTAGGCGGAACACCTTACAATGTGATTAAAATGCCGAAAGACGCCATTAATGGGCGCTGAGGCGTTGCATTGCGTTTCGGTTTCAGCGTTACTATGTGAGACCGGGTCCAGGAAGCGGTCCTTTGCCTGGAGTAGGTATGAACTTCGGATTTTTTAGCAACTTAGCTTCTAGTTCTTCGGACAGCCCAGCGTTTCTCGGAATGGATGGGTCGCGCTTTTGGTCCCACGCCAATGTGTCAGCTAGCGTGTCTTTTACCGCTCGGCACTTCAGACCGGCCTCAACTGCTTTTCTGCGATCGAGTCTCATTGCGCCAGCGAAACTGCGCATTGAAGTGGGAATCCACAGCGGCAGCTCAGTCCAGGGAGTGACACCAGCTTTCTCAAGCATGGTATCTTCCACACGAACGATTTGCGACTCCGTGCGCGCAACGTCCTGACACGCTTCAAAGAAGCCGCCCAATGTCAGCCGTTCTTCAGGACCGGTCGCGATATATATGCCGCGTGCTTGTTCTTCTGCAAGTCTTATGACCCACGATGCCACATCGCGAGCATCAATGAACTGAACGGGACGATCCAAATGTTCAGGCACAGCAACTTTTCCTCCTCGCGCAAAGCGTGAAGGCCAGTATGTAATACGATCGGTTGGATCGTAAGGTCCAGCGAGCAGCCCCGGTCTGACTATGAGACAACGCTCCGGTATGAAATCAGTGAGAACCTTTTCGCAATCAGCCTTGAAAGTGCCGTAATTACCTTGCATTCCGGGCTCTGTATATTGAATCGGGTCGTTTTCGGAGATCGCTATAGCAGAGAGATCTCGAAAAACTGAGATTGTAGAGATGAAAATATAAGTACCAACCGAATTAGCAAGAGCGTGCACTGAGCGGCGAATCGTATCAGGATAAAATGCGCACGTATCAATCACAGCATCGAAGGTTCGACCAGAAAAAACACTTAAATCAACTTCGCGATCAGACCACAATCTTTCAATTTTTGCTTGTTCGGCCAGGTCGTGCGTTCCTCGATTAAGCGTGGTTACCTGATGACCGGCAGCGATCGCCGACGAAACTAGATGCCGCCCTAGAAAAACGGTTCCACCGATTATCAGTAAACGCATGTTGTCCTACCACTAACTATCAACTTTGTTTCGATCGTAACCGCGGGCGGTGCCACCGCCGACTTCAAGACGAGGTTCGTCTTTGACACGAGTTCGCATCAATTCTAAAAGTTCCACCTTCTTTGATGAAAAGCCTGTCCAACTATTGCGATTGTGCCAACGAATCACAGAGTCAGGCCAACCTGCTTCGTCAAACCAGCTGGCAAAATATCCACGAGCAACGTAGTTTGCCACAGGAGCGATCAAATGATCGAAGGTGATATGGTGAATTTCCCGAAAGTCGAAACGCGCAATGTAGCTCAAGTACTCGCCGTAATACAGTGGCGGAGTCAGCGGAAATTTCTCTTTTAGTGCCGCCCATGGTGCCGCTACAAGTTTGCAATAAATCAATAGAGGCCAGGCGAGCATCGCGGAGAGAATCAAAAGAAGGTTGGACGGCATCTTAGACGTAATCCGTTCTCTTATCGGATTGACGATGCTAATCAACCACCAATTGTTTTCTCTTCCGTAAACCCAGGCGACGATCGATCCACTTTCATTCACCTTCTTGCTCATCGAAAGAAAACCGCTTATCGGCGAAACCATGTGATGCAGCACGCCGACTGAAAATGCAAAGTCGAAGTCGGCGTTGAATGGAAGTCTTTCGATATCTGCCTGAACGAGATGTACGCCCGGAAGGTGCCCGACGTTTGCGTACGCGACATCAATCGCTTCGCCGATATCAACTGCAAAAATCGCTCTGGCTCCGGCTTCCATAAGGAGACTGGCGTGCCGCCCCTTGCCGCAACCGCACTCTAATACCAGTTTGTCTTTCACGAACTCCTCGTCGACAGGAAAAACCCAATCAAAGAACTGTCTGCGATAGCGATCGTCCATGAATGGAAATTTCTTCCAAGCGTCAGCAAAGCTTTGGCCCGTTTCAATGTCGCCGGCGCTGCTTTGAGTGGCATCGACAAAACGTGGAACACCGCGAAGGATTGGGAATGTGCTAGCGCATTTCGTGCACTTAAGTGTGCCGGTTTTGACCTCGTCTTTGTGCACCTCGTCGAACTCGTGACCGTCGATCAGGTCGAGCCTGGACAGACAGTTTAAACAAGACAGATGTTGCAGCGCAGCGATCTTCATACAACAGGCTCCGCCGTTTGTGCAGGTGGTTTTCTATCTCTAAACATCGATATGCTCATCGCCAGCATAGCGATTGCCCACACCGCAAACGGTTGAATTTTGAGCATATGGAATAGGAACATAAAGAGATAAAAGATCCAGCTTACAATGGTGAAGCTGATGACGAGCGTCTTTAGAAACATTCCGCGTTTGCGATTAACCAGTTCGGAGCGATCGGCAATCAGGAACATCCATGCGCAGGGCAACATTGCAATCATGTAGTCTTGCGTGTGTGTGTGTGGGCTGGTCAAAAGCATCACCAGAATAGTAATACTGGCAAGCATATCAAAGCGCAGCGGATCTTTCACTGAGCAGCGCTTCCAAACGAAAAACATTGTAATCACTGCAAGTAGTGCGCAGGCTCCCGCGATGTAGTGCACCATATTAGTGTCGCCGCCCATAACTAACACAAGCATTCCTCGAATGTTTTGCATGCTTTCGGCAGCAACGCCCACGACCTTGTCTGAGACTTCGTGACTGAGAATCGCATGCGGAAACGCAAGGATGTTTTGCCATCCGACTACTAACGTACAGACACCAACAAGCACTAGCGACGACACGATGATCGACGCAAGAAACTTAAGGCCACCAGCTGCAAATCCCACAGCAAGAACCATTGGAAAGTACTGCAGCTTCAGCATGACGAGTGATGCCACCACTCCCGCTTGAACGAAACGTTTCTGTTTGAGTAGCATCAAGAACGCGACCAAAACCGGAAAAAGAAAGAGTGAGGTTTGACCAAGCCGGAAGCTGAGCCAGACGGGATACGCGCCGAAAAAAGCGGAAGCTGCCGTCAGCTTTGCAAATGGGCTCTTGAACAGTTTCAACACAGAGAAGTGCAGAGTCAACTGTGCCACCACTGCAGAAAACAATGTCCAAGCGACATACGCGTTTGTCATGGACATGATAGAAAGCGGAATGAACACGACAAACATGAGCGGCGGATACTGGTTGTAGAAAGTTCGCTCAGGCTCGACTGGTGCAACTAGTTTGCGCTGGAGTTTGTCCTGCACCTCGCGATCGTAGATTTTGACCGGCGAACTGAGACAGTCACGAGCCAAAACACCAGCGCCGTAAACGTTGATGAAATCGCTCATATAGGGCTTGCCGTCTATGCGAAAGGCAAACTGCTGCCCCTGCACAAGAAGTTTGCCAAGAAATGCATATACGTTCAGCGCCCAGAAGAACATGAAACCAAAATATGCCACCCACAGCCGCTTGCGCCAGGTTACTTTGCTTGCGTTAGATTCTTTCAAAAGACTCTCCGCGGAACTGGAAACTGCCAGGAGCAGCCGAACGGATAAGAAGTATGGTAGCGGCAAGGATTAGCGAGCGCAAGAGGAAACCAAGCGCTGGGGTCCATGCCTATGCTTGGCTCAGGGACTTCTATGTTTCGCCATCCATATCGTTTCAGAAATGGCAAGAGGCGATTTCTTGCCGAATGACACTTCAGACAAGTGAACCCTAGTGCTCGACGCGCCCCAAATTGACAATGTGGAACTGCACCTTGAATGATTTCCCAGAATCGAGATAATGCAACTACGCACTCAATTTTTCGCCTCCTGTTCCATCGATATGCCTATTGCCTGCGCGTTTTGAAGCATTGCGCGTTCAACGCATTGCTCGCGTTCAGGTCGGTCAATCACATCATCTCAACTGACAGAATTTCTGTTGGGGTATTCATGCATGCAAAATTTAAAGAGCATTTGTCTACGGACAGCAAGTCAACAAGCATCGGCTTCTGTCAGCATTGTTGCTCTCAGCTAGCGCAACCAAGATCCAAATTATTGATTTGTACACAAGATGCGTTGTTCCTTCTTGCAGAAATCACGAAAACATTTTTCGAATACTTTCTGTCCTTGATGTACGCAGTCTTCGTCATCCTCGCCGCCATTTGCCCGAGAGCAATTGGTTATGACGCACGCTATTCTCGACGGAACGACGAGCACGATCGGATGCTTGCTGCGGCTCACAACCAAGAAGCAGCTGACTTGAACAGCATGACTGAATATGTCAGCAGACTAGAAGACTGCCAGCGCGTCGATGAAATAAATTTCGCAGTCAAGCAAGTGGAAAACGGCATCGGGAATCCAATCAGGATCAAAGAAATGCGAAATGACCTCTATCAATTCCGAGCGTTTGAACATTCGAGAATGCAACAAATAAAAGAACTTGAAGACCTCATTCAGTATCAAGAAAGACAACTCAGATACCTGACTCAAAAGGCGGACAAAGAGAAAGAAAGTGGTCATATCTACGAAGCAGAGAAACTGCGCAACTGGGCTAAAGAATCACAGTGCGACATTGAAATTTTGCATCGCAAATTGAAATCAATTTGAAGGCAAAAACTGGGTCACTGACGTTGCAGCTTCAGTTCAATTTCTCTTTCCGCAACCTATCAACCTTGTGAGAGTTCCTGCAGTAGGCAACTGGGTGAAGAATGCCAGACGGAAAACGTTGAGTACGATCTCGATGAAAACAGGAAGATTCAAAGGGTTTGCTGATTGAGAAACATTAAAAGTCCGGCTGGCTCATCCTTTGTGATGATTCGAAGGGGCAGCGTTACCTCTTAAGGATAATGTCCACTTCATCCGCTTAGGGCTATGCTGACGCAAGCGAAGACTTTCCAGAGGGCTCAATCGTGTCGATGTTTTGCTATCAGTGTGAGCAGACTGCTCAGGGCACCGGGTGTAATACCATGGGGATTTGCGGAAAAACTCCCGAAACAGCGGGATTGCAAGATGTCATCGTAAATGTCGTTAAAGGTATATCGATTTATGCTGAAGCTGCTGGCAAACTGGGTGCCAGTGATAAAGACGTAAATGACACAACGTTGGAAGCTCTCTTCATGACACTGACGAACGTCAATTTCGACGAAGACGAGCATGTGCGTTACATCAGCAAGCTGGCAAAAACACGAGACGCTGCTTGCGATCTTTACATTAGAGCGGCCGCTGATAAGAACTTAGAGACAGAAGCTTTCCCCGGTCCGGCTGCCATGGTCATTCCGGAGACAAAGAAAGAACTGCTCGGGCTTGCTGACACCATGAGCATTTTGAATGAAATAGAATCAGATGGAGCGGACATAGCAGGCTTGAAAGAGTTACTCATATACGCCATCAAAGGTTTGGCCGCCTACGCGCATCACGCCGCTATGTTCAGTTATCACGATGCAGAGGTTTACGCCTTTGTACATAGGGCCTTGAGCGCAACATCGCGCGCTAACCTCACCGCCAAAGATCTCCTCGACCTTTGTCTTGAGTCCGGCAGAATCAACTTACGAGTTATGGAACTGCTCGACCAAGCACACACTGAAGTGCTGGGGCATCCGGTGCCAACGCAAGTACGCACGACTCATGTGGCTGGCAAATGCATTCTTGTCTCCGGGCATGACATGAAGGTTTTGCTCGAGTTATTGAAGCAGACGCAAGGAACTGGAGTAAACGTATACACGCACGGAGAGATGCTGCCAGGACACAGTTATCCAGAACTGAAAAAATTTCCACATCTGGTCGGTAACTATGGCACGGCCTGGCAAAATCAAGTCGTCGAATTCGCAGAATTTCCAGGTGCAATTCTCATGACGACCAATTGCCTGAAGCCACCAGCGGAATCATACAAGAAGCGACTGTTCTCCACCGGAGTAGTTGGCTACGAAGATGTCCGAAAGGTGACTGGATATGATTTCGGCACTCTCATTGATGCGGCATTGAAGTGCGAAGGTTTCATTGAGACACCACCAGAGAAAGTCATTACCATCGGTTTTGGGCGCAACGCGGTACTGGGCGTAGCAGACAAAGTCATCCAGGCGGTAAAAGAAGGTGCCATCAAGCACTTTTTTCTTATCGGAGGTTGCGACGGCGCAGAATTCTCGCGCAACTATTTCACCGAATTCGCAGAGAAGGTACCGTCTGATTGCGTGATCTTGACGCTGGGCTGTGGCAAATACAGGTTCAACTATATGGACTTCGGCGACATAGGCGGAATTCCGCGATTGCTCGACATCGGACAGTGCAACGACGCATACTCCGCTGTGGTCATCGCGAAGGCATTGGCCAGCGCCTTTCAATGCGGCATCAACGAATTGCCACTATCGTTGATCATTTCGTGGTTCGAGCAAAAGGCGGTAGCGGTCTTACTTACCTTGCTCTACCTGGGAGTGAAAGACATTCGACTCGGTCCGAATCTGCCAGCATTTATAACACCGGCAGTCCTGACACAGTTAGTCGACCTCTTCGACCTAAAACCTGTTGGTCGCCCGGAAAAGGACTTGCAGACTATCATGCAGCCGTGCTAATGGGGTTAATGCGAGGTTCGCACTCGGCTCTATGAATCCACTAAAGAGTGTCCTAGCCTGCGGTCCATCGGACTGACACACCAAAGCAAAAAGGAAAATTTACAGCGCGATCCAACCTTTGGCCAAGCGCCTATCACTGCCAATATGACGACTCCTTCAAACTTCGAGACATCGTCTTTTCGGATGACTTTCTTCGTTTGTTAGAATCGTCCGATCGGTTGAGTAATTTTGTCGGATAACAAGAAAGAATCTAGCTAGTCCCTAGAGATAGATTCGGACGGGCTTTTGCGGCCAATACAAGGCGGATGGACAAGAGATGACCAAAGCTGAACCTAAACCTCGACGCTTCAATGAACCAAATCAACCGGAGAAATTGACGCGGCAAGTAGGTTTTTATGGCAGACAGTGCATTGGTACACTCAAAATATGACACGAAGACGTGCAAAGACGGCAGAGAATTGAAGGGTATGGATAAGTACGGCGGTTGGGAGCGCATAATGTCCCCGCGATTCGAGCTCTCCGAAGAAATCATCTTGGAATTGAAAGCGTTGGCTTCTGCAGAGAATTGCTTCTGAGCACCAGGGAAAATTTAATTCACTTGCAGTAAAAGAACAAGGTATCCGAACTGCGGCGAGAGAATTTGCATGCGAGTGGCATCGTTCAAAAATGGCTTTTGCCCGGCATGAGAAGTGAAAACAAATGGGATGACCAGCACCTCCTTCGTGGGATAGGACGCGAGAAATCTTTTTGAAACGAGTGGAGAAGCAGATGGTCGGCCTTGACGTCACGAAGGAGGAGGTAAAAAGCCATCCTGAGGCGCACCCCAATCCACAGTATTCAGAGGCGCTGGCGGCTTGGGATTGATAAGCAAGTTGCGAGAGTAGGGCTTCCGATAACGGTCTCATGTTTTAGACACAGTACGACATTGAAAATTGCATCGCAAATTTGAAATCATCTTCTTGACATTACCCCGGACATAAGGGCTCGGGTTCCAGAGGATGCTGGGAGATTCGACGAGTACTAGATTCCCCACCTGATCGGTACAACCTGGCATGAACGCTAATTTCGGGCTAGTATTTCGGCGTTCATTATCATGGGTATCTCGACATGCGGAAAACTCTAAAGACTGGTATTTCCCTGTTATTTTCCGGAATTCTATCGGTTTCTGCAGGGCTGGCAGAAACGTCAAAAACAAACGATGTAGACACAACGTCAACGTCAACTTCAACTTCGACCACGAAAAGTCAAGCAAGACCCCGAATCGGCCTGGCGCTCGGCGGTGGTGGCTCCCGTGGTGCCGCGCATGTCGGAGTTCTTAAAGTGCTGAAAGAAGAAAACATTCCAATCGACTTAATCGCAGGGACAAGCATAGGCTCCGTAGTCGGCGGATATTATGCGGCTGGAGTGCCTGTTGATGAAATCGCTGAGCTGTTCAAGAATGGAACCTTCACCAAAGAGTTCACACCTCATCCCTACTTGAGGTTAGCCACCGAACCGCTCGAGCTGAGTCTGCGACTGTTCGGCTACAAACCTTACGACGGACTTTATCGCGGGTGGAAGTTCAGAGGTTATGTGAAAAAACATCTAGGCGAAAAGTCCATTGAACAGTTAAACATCCCGTACGGTGCCGTAGTAACAGATGTTGTCTCCGGCGAAAGTTGCAGGTTGACGACTGGTGACATAGCTCTGGCAATGCAAGCCAGCACAGCTGTACCGGGATTGAAAAAGCCGGTTCAAATCGGTGAGCGCCTTTTCTGTGATGGCGGATTAATCAACAACGTGCCTGTTAGCCATGTCAAAGCGATGGGTGCTGATTTTGTTATCGCCGTCGATATCGACGAGGGATTGAGAGATACTCCATTAAAGACATTTCGTGGTCTTGGCTCTATGGCGCGTCAAGCTTTGAAAATTCAACTGCATACATTCGACACACCAAATGCGAAAAATGCAGACATCTACATTCATCCAGATACAACCGGAATCAACTTGGTGTCGTTTAACAAGAAAGATGGACAAGCTGGAATCGATGCTGGTGTCGCAGCAGCTCGGGCAGCCATGCCCGAGCTGAAGAAAAAACTCGCATCACTCGGAGTGACTTTCTGACAATCCTTGCGAATGGCGCAAAGACTGTCTCATTTTCCAGCTAGCCATTGAATCAAGACGTCGTCGTTCCGCAACTCGCTCAAACACCCGAAACCAGCCAAGTCAGGCGAGATTTATCGGCTGAATGTCGAGATGGTGCCGGTTGCCATAACTTAAAAAAGGGGCTTCTCGCGTTGAAGAAAGAGCCCGCCAAGAAATCGCGAACAATCGCGTGTATCACAGCCGAACGCATCGCTCAGAGCTCCTTCTTCCTGTGCAATAGGTGGAAGCGCGTGCAATACGAGTTGATCGGCACGCCCGACTGTGAGTGAAGATAGAGCTTTCTTGGAAAAGTGATTGTCCGGGTGTTGTGGAAAAATCGCGTGAATAACCAACGACGCAAATGCCGCTGCCGTTAACATCAAGACAATTGTTGAAGGGTAGTGCCACCAGCGGCGCTCCACCTTTTGCGGATCGCGATACAGCCACTTAGACGGAGCTAAAACCATGAAGCCATAGATCAGCAGCCAAAAACCCATAAAAAGACTGGCCGGATTCATCGTCATTTCTGCTGTCAGACCGGTGATGCCAACCAGGTAGAAAACCTCCGTCGATGAAAACTTCCATCGCTCGGAGAGCGTTGCGCAAACCACGAACATCGGCACGAACACGACGACGCTGTGGTGCATAACTGTATCCCAATAATCGAGTGAAGGTGTTATGTAGGCTACGGAATTCTGCACTCCAAACATTTGGGCGTGCTCAGTCATGAATTGTGTGAACAATTCCTCTATGAGAGCAAGCACTGTAGCGAGACAAACAAATGCACCGCATCTTACCAGAGGGAGTTTTGGAATCGGTTGATCGAAGAGGCCGAAGTGCTTACAAGCATTGAGCGTCAATATCGAAAATGCACACCATCCAAAAATAGCTGAGGCCATCATCCAAATCTGGGCCTTGCTCGCAGCCTCAATCGAATCAGAAAGAAACGACAATGCCAAAACGCTAACAAACGGCACCGAAATCCATAACCCCACTAAGGTACGTAAGATTCCAATTTTTCTGGGCCAATCTCGCACTTAATCTAAATAACCAATTAGCAGTTCGATTTTTCCGGAAGTCCTGAAGTCTGACCGCTAGAATGAATACGGTCAAGTATTTTGACACTCAATATCATTGTCCGCCATCACTAGAAGACCAAATCTCGATGCTTTGGTTCGCAACATGATATGTTGACGGTGATGGACAGGGTTCAGGCGTTAGGGAGAAGACAATGAGAAAATTGCCTCTGGATATCATTTCAGGACTCCTCGTTTTGGGCTTCATTACTATTGATCAAAGTCAGGCGGCTATGGCGGCGAACAAGAGAAAACCGGATATAAGGGGCTCCATCACCAGTGTTTCGATAACCGATCAAACGAAGAATCTCGGTCACATGCGTGTGGAGGGAAAGGTAGAAAGTGATACCGGCTTCGACAAAGCTATGATACGAATTCTCGCGGTCACCAAACTGGAGAAGATCGAAAAAGGTAAACCGATGCCTGCCTCCATTTCTGAGTTCAAGGAAGGTTGCCTTGTGGAGGCAGGTTTTGAAGGTCCAGTTGCCGAGTCGTATCCAGTGCAAGCGAATGCCGGATGGGTGCTGTTGCTGGAAAAGAAGGAACGTTGAGAACAGGTTCCCACCAGTCAAGATTTGTGATTTGCAATCTTTTTGAAAAGGAACGAGTATAAAGACCGGTGCTGGTCGGAGTCCAAAATCGAACGAGCGCTGAAGTGAAAGAGCCAGGGCGATTGTATGTCATGCCCGCGTGGCAAGTAACAGATATGAATTTCAAGAAAATTGCTGTTGCTGCATCACTTGTCGTTCTTGTTTCGGCTATGGCCCTTCTTGTAGTGAATGCTAAGAGCGGCCCCAAACTAAAGAAAGTAGGTGAAGTAATCGAGATGCGGTACTTGGTCGATACCGAACCGCTTGGGTTTTTGCGAGTTGATGTGGCAGGAATAACAACATCAAAGGAAAAGAATGTCACAATTTGTAGGCTGCCGGTGGCAAATGTCGGAGCAGATGCAACCGGTCTTGTGGTCACGCTCAGCGGTGATGCCATCGATAAAAAACTCATCTCCAACGCTGAGATTAGTGTGCGATCGATTTTGGTTAGACCGGGCAGAAAATTCGAATTACTTGGAGAAGCTCGAAGTCGCGCAGTAGAAGAAAATGCGCGCCTAGTCGCACGTTTTCCAGCGATACCGCTAAAGGGCCAACCGGCTTCTGAGCCAGGAGCGAGAATGCCCTCAGTTGCCTGTGTAATGATTCGCTCGTTTTTTGATGTAGTAAATGTCGGAGAAGGTCAACTTTTAACTACGGCTTCACCGATGGAAAGTAAGGCTAGCACTTCGGATGATTCGGCCAGCTACAAGCAAACAATAACTGTTAAGGATGGAGAGTCTTCATACGAACTCCTGCGATCTGCCCCCGACGAACTATCCGCACTTATCGATGAGCGATTGAGCTTTGAGAGCGGTTGGCGAAAATCGGATCTATCCGAGACTGTCTTGTCCTTTCAGTCAGCTAGCCCTGCGCAGGACATTGAACAATACTTAAGCAAGCAATTAATTTCACAGGCTTGGACTATTGATAAAAGATCAGCAGACCCACCGATGACAATTTCGAGCCAAAAGTCAGGCGAAAGCATGGTGATTCAAATAGATTCAGATTTAGCCGGCTGCACTCATTTATCTATAACTATCAAGCCAAAACAGAAACCCTGAGAGCCCTATTTTTGCCTATTGTGAATGTCACTACCCGTAGTTTCACTGCGAGGGCTGCGAGGTTGACCCAATGCGGCCTTGCACTGGCAATTTAGCAGTATTGCCCCCGCTAGCAAAAGCACTATTCGACTGTAGGTGATCTATTGCAGTGTTAATCTCTCAGGACTATATTGGAGCGCTTTGCCGGTGGTCAGTTTTGAGCATCCATCATGATCGCAATCGACAGAAGTCAATCGGTCTGAACTCTCGATCATACACCTGCTGCCATCCCCTCGTCGACTGAGGTGACGATAACGACTTCATGTCCAGCATACTTGCAGGCCTTTTTGATTACGCTGGCGTTCTCCACGTTGTCATTTACAATCAAAATTCGATTTTCTTTCGGCGGTAAGCCGCTTCCTCTCTAGGGTCCGCCTCTTGGGCGATTTTTCAGCCATCGTTCGAGCAAATTTGTTATCTGCTCTATTGTGAACGGCTTCTCCAAAAAATCATTCATCCCAGCAGCAGCACATCTGCGTCGGTTTTCGTCCGTGGCATGCGCAGTTACAGTAATTATTGGAATTTCACTTCCTGCATAACTCATCTCTCGAATAATTTGAACGCATCGGCAGCCATCTACTTCCGGCATTCGATAATCCATGAGAATTAGGTCGAAATTGAACTTTGTGACCGAATCTACTGCTTGAGCGCACGAAGACACTACGACTACGGATATCTGCAGCCTGTCTGCCAGGAATTCCATCATTCGTTGATAAGGCAAATCGTCATCGACCACGAGGACCAACGGATTCATGGTAGCGTTCTGGTCAATTCGCAATCGTGATGATTCAGTTTCCATTTTGGTGCCAATTTGTTAGCCAGCTTTATCGAGGCTTTCGCGGAAACCTTGTTGAAAATCAATGACGTCGCGAGAGTCTTTCACCTTGCCGGACTGCTGCACAAAGTTCCTCAAGGCGCACAGCTGCGCAAGGATTTCAGCGGACAGATCTTCTCTTGCGTGTTGTTTAAAGTAATAAGCCAACCACTCAAGTTCCTTCACTGACTGCATATCGTCATCTCTTATCGGCATGGCTCTCCATCATTTCTGCGGCGGTCCCCGAGGGTACGACAGAGAACTCAACAAATTGTTCCCGCCAAGCACGCAAAGCACGGGTGAATGCCAACCCACTATTATTGAGGGTTTCAAGCGTTTTATTCCATGAACGCTTGTAGCCGATTTACGACAACTCCAAGCCTGTGACTTTTTTCTTTTCGTTAAAACTTCGAACTCGATCACTCTTTTTTGGAGCACCGTCTCTTCGGTCGGTTACGCGCTGAAAATCCCAAAGTGCATGAAAGACAATGATCGACAGCAAAGGTGAACACAGGAGCGCTCGATCTGCTCATGCAGGAAGAGCAGTACAAGAGCCAGGGTGGAACATTGACTATTGACTGGGACTCGTGCAGGCTAGATTCAATAGTTAACATGTCATTCCTAGAATTTCCTTTAATCGCTTTCGAACGAATTGTCGTGTTCACGCGAGGTTCACTCTTAGAGTGGATAATAGTTAGTTGGCTTGAAAGTGGCTAATTAACTCCATCTTGGAGTTCGACCTTTTTTCAGGGAAAAGCGAAAGTGATTTTAGTCAACCTATCTTTACGCAAGGCGAAGGAGAAAACGAAATGCAGGTGCCGGATGCCTGGTATGTAGTTGCTTCCAGCAACGAAATTGGAAGGAAACCATTTTCAGTTTCACTTTTCTCGAGGAAGTTTGTTCTGTGGCGAGACTCAGCTGGCGAGCTGCACATGCAGATCGATTCTTGCCCTCATCGATCAGCAAGTCTGAGTCTTGGTGAGGTGGTCGACAACTGCATAAGATGTCCATTTCATGGCTTTACTTTCGATGCTGCGGGAGCATGTTCTTCAGTTCCAGAAACAGGAAGACCTGCTGCTAATCTGAAAGTACAAACTTACGCGGTGGTAGAGCGCAACGGTTTTGTCTGGCTGAAAAGAGGTAACAATACGCCGGAGTCGCCGCCGTGGTTCGAAGAACTTCACGAGGGGCTGGCGTCGTACCAATCCATACACGAGTGGCCGACACACATCTCCAGATGTGTTGAAAACCAACTTGATTATGCGCATTTGCCATTCGTGCATGGAAAGACAATTGGCCGAGGGCTTGATGTTAGTGGTACGAGACGCATTGATTGCAATGATCGTCGGATACAGCTGTACTTTGATCGGGAAGAATGTGACGTTCCCACTATCCAATTTATCTTCCCTAATCTCTGGCTGCTTACAATAAGAGCACGAGAATTCTTTCAGTTCATCGCATTTGTTCCAGTGGCACCTGAGCGTACCCGCTTATACCTCAGAGCCTATCAGGGTTTTATCAGATTCCCATTATTGGCTCCTTTGCTTGGTCCAATTTTCAACTGGTCAAATGCGGTGATTCTGAATGAGGATCGCAGGGTTGTTCTTTCTCAGCGCCCGTTAGATACAAGCGATGCGGCAAATGAGAAACTGTTTCAGAGTGATGGCGCCATCATTGAATTCCGTCGACTCTGGCGCGAAAGTGCTTCTGAGTGATTGTTCTTGTTGCGAATACGGCACCGCGCGCGGTGCCTTTATCATGACCTGAAGCGATCTTCCGAATCAACGCTCCTTTTGTCGACCGGTTCGCTAATCGGTATCCACACTTCGTTTCTACGGAGGAACGGAAGTGTCCAGGGCGGATTGTAATAGGCCCTCAAAGGTTCGCCAGTCGCCACTAGTCCGTTGGCTTCGAGGTATTTCTTCAATTCTTGAGTATGCTTGGACATACTTTCCTCTTTTGCTCTGCCAGAAAAACGAACTGTCGCGTACAACTGTGGGGCGAGCACTTCGAACTCTATGCGCTTGTCATTCGCCTCTGGTAGGGTATCCAGTTCGTATTGGGAAGGCATATAAAATTTCATCGTGAGGCTGTTCTGGTCTCTTCTAGTTGTTACAGGCACGGTCATTGCGATCTTGGTCGAGCCTGCTTCTTGGATCACTGGAGTGGTCATCGCAATCTTTTTTCTGGTGCTGTTTTTCCCGAATATGTAGCCGGCGAGAATGGAGAAGGCGCTATCGGCTGCTCGCTCTGCGACACCAGATACGGTGACCGAAGCCGCTACTAGACGAGGGTATTTTCTGATTTCGAATTGATCTTCTTTGCTAACAGTGAACCAGTGGGGTTCTTCATAGTGCGCGGACGCCGCGCTGAAAGCCGCTATACTAAGCCCTGCAGCTCCAAGAGCGGCAATAGAGCTGATTGATTTTCCTTTCATGATTTGCTGGTGCATTCTGTTTGTTGAGGGATTGGCATCAGAAGCTAATCGGGTCATCAACTCGAACTGAGTCCGAGCTTGTCGATAGGGTTGCATTGCGTCCGCCCTGCTGCCCTCACGATGCCACGTAGCATGCCTCCAAAGACCAGATTGTGAAGTGGTGTCACTGCCCACCAATAGGCCAGCCCGAGAAGACCCGACGGTAAGAACTTAGCGGTCTGAGTCAATGTGACTTGGTTTGACTCTGTTTCATCGATCCTGAACTCGAGCATCGCTTTGCCCGGAAGCCTCATCTCGGCTGTCAGCAGAAGCCTCTTATTGGGTTCCACCGCTACCACTCGCCACCAATCCAGTGCATCGCCCGGCTTCAGCTCATACGCATGTCTTCGTCCTCGCGAGAGTCCCACGCCGCCTACCAGGCGATCCATAATTCCCCGCAACTCCCATAGCCAGTCACCGTAGTACCATCCGGTTTTGCCACCCAAGCGAACCAGGGGCTGCCAGATTTCTTCCTTCGTGCCGACGATGGTCAAAGAGCGCTTGTCTTCATATCTGGTGCCTCCCGCCCAGTTTGGGTCTCCAGTGTAGAACCACTCTGCAGGTGGGATTTCGCCTGCATCAGTCCAGTGACTCTCAACCCGTTCGTGCTGATGATTTGTCAGTGCAAGCCTTATTGCTTCTCTGCAATCTATGAGCTCCTGTGGTATGACGTCGCATATCCGCCGTTCTTTGCATACCGCCGGATTTCGCAACCCATCTGCCAGTGGGCGAGCTATGTACGAGGGAACTGGGGTCACCAAATGAATCCAGTAAGAACTTAGACGCGGGGTAAAGTAAGGGACTGGTACGACCAATCTCCGCGCAAGTCCGGCCTCCTCAGCATACGTGTCCATGAGTTGCTGATATGTCAGAACCTGCGGTCCGCCAATGTCGTAAACATTCCCTGTCGTCTCAGCATGATTCAGACTATCTATCAGATAGTGCAGAACGTTTCGCACCGCGATTGGTTGCGACGGCGTGCGCACCCACTTAGGCGTAATCATGAAGGGCAGGCGTTCCACAAGGTAACGCAGGATCTCGAAAGAAGCACTACCCGAGCCGATTATCATGGCCGCACGAAAGACCGTAACCGGCACTGAACCGCTTTGCAGAATTTTCCCAACCTCGGCTCGTGATTTGAGGTGAGCGCTGAGGTCGTCGCTCTGTTCGCCGAGACCGCCTAAATAGATTATGCGTTTCACTTCAGCTTTAGCGCATGCTGCCACCATATTCTCGGCGGCCTTGCGGTCGGCATCCGAGAAATTTCGGTGCTGCGAATTCATCGAGTGAACCAGATAATAGGCAACATCACAGCCTTCAGCTGCTCGGCTCAGCCCTTCAAGATCGAGCAGGTCTTGGGCAACGAGTTCTACGGCAGGGTGAGACGCCCAGCCGAAGCCTTTGAGTTTTTCGCACGAACGTGCAAGAGCCCGTACCCTGTAGCCTCTTTCAAGCAATCTGGGTACGAGACGAGCACCGATATAGCCGCTTGCGCCGCTGACCAATATTTTCATATCTGAAGGCATGTGCCGCACCTCTCTCGCTCGATAGCATCTGCTTCGGGTTTCTCTAGCAGTTCTTCAATTTCATGGTATTAGTCGAAAGTGAACGGCACGTGAACGTCTGATTTGCCATGCCGAAGCACAGAGCAAGCCTGCCGATCGCGAAAAATCAATCTCCGCGCTTCATCCGTTTTGGTTGAGGTCTCTGCTCCCCAGGAGGACTTGGCACTCCATAATCCACATTGCCAGCTCAGGTTTGCGCAGGTGGTAAAACACATTTCGGACTTGTCGACTTTCTACACCAAATGGTTACTTCTAAGAACGGCAAGTTGTTGCGAAACCGCTGAGTTATCAATCCATTTTTGTGTGAATTTTCAAAAAATCACCTGTTACAGGCGGGGCTGCTATTTCGGTGGTTTCAACCAACCTTTACTCTGTTTTGTCGTTAGCCTTTTCAAATCGATAGTGCGAGACAATCCATTCATTGCCGCCAGCGTATCCCCATAACTCTGAGCATGCCATGAAGAATAACCGCCAGTACATCCACCATCTCTTTGCCTGCTCGGCACCATATGTTGCAGCAATAACAGGCATTATCCTGTCTCGATTGGAAGACATATTATCGAGCCACGCTTCCGCTGTTTTATGATAGTGTGTGCCATTCACCTGCCAGCACTCGCGCACTTTCATATGTTCGTCAAAATCGAACAGAAGTAAATGCGATGGCATCGTGCCACCAGTGAAAAAGTAGCGCGCCAGCCAGTCATCATCGCTTTCTCCATAGTGATACTGGTGTGAAACATGAGAAAAGATGTGGACGAATAGCTTTCCGTCGTCGCTCAACCAACATGATAGATTTTCGAGCAGCCTTTGATAGTTTTTCGCATGCTCGAACATCTCGACAGATACAATCCGATCGAATGAGTCGGCTGAAAACTGCAGGTCGTTCACGTCTGCGGTTATCACCTCGATGTTTGTCAGGTTGCGCTGTTTGGCACGCTGCTCGATAAATTGTTTCTGGGAGTGCGAGTTGGAGACAGCAGTGATCTTTGATTTCGGAAATTTAGTAGCCGAGTAGATTGTGAATGAACCCCAGCCGCATCCAAGATCAAGTATGCGCTGTCCGTCGTGAAGCTTCGCTCTCTGGCAGGTAACTTCAAGCATGCGCTCCTCAGCAGCTTCAAGGTCGTCTCCGTTTTCGAACAGGCAACAACTGTATTTCATGTTGGGTCCGAGGATGAACTGAAAAAACTCTGCTGGCACCTCATAGTGTTGAGTGTTTGCCGAATCAGTCTCGACAGCGATGGGATAAGTTTTCAGTTCATTCGCAAAGTGCCGTGTCCTCTGGCGCAGAACAGTCGAGTCGTCCACGTCGAGTTGTCTAAGTTTCTGACGGAGCATCTCCCTTATACCGAACCGAATAAACGCTTCTGGCACGATTCCGGTTGCAAGCGAGTCGTAGAGAAGCATGTTGCTCTTCTTGTCCGAGGTAAAACTACGTTTGCTTATCGCCGTGCTTGTCATCGAACGTTCCTCCTTGACCATGGAATGAAAATGCTGGTCCGTTTTGCATAGTCGGCGTAATCAGGTCTTGATTTCAACGAATGCTCTTCAGATGGTTTTATTCCGGTTACGTTGAAGAGCAAGTGCAGTAGAAGAGCCGGACTGCTCCAGGCCAGAAAGCCATAAGGACACCCGCTCACGTAAAGGGCGAACGACACCGAACTGAGCCATTCGAAAAAATAATTCGGGTGACGCGAGTATTTCCATAATCCTGACTGGCAAGTTTTGTTGCGGTTGTTGCTATCTCTGGTGAAAGAGGCGAGCTGGTGATCTGCCAGCGCTTCTCCAATCAATGAGACAAACCACAGTGCGATGGCAAGAATACCAAAGGCGTCTAATTGGGTGCGCCGGTTTGTCAGCGAAACGACCAGAGGAGCGGTAAGAATGGCCAGAACGACTCCCTGGAAAAGGAAGACCAAAAGCATTTTTGCATCGGCCGACTCTCCCATTTTCATGCGCAGATCTGCATAGCGTGCATCCTCCTTCGGATACCATCTGAGAAAGCGGGTCGTAAGATGCCAAGCCAATCGCAGACTCGAAATGATGTACATGCCAATTAGAATTAGGCCCGCTGGAAACCGGGGTGGCGACAAAATCGCGTACAGTCCCGCCATGAAAGTGAAACCAAACGACCAGGCCGGATCGACTATTCCGGCATTGCGCAAACGCAGCGATGCCATCCATACCAGGCTCATGTAGATCGAGATGGCGATCAAACCAAAAATAATCAGTTGGACACCGTCATTCATCTGTGTTTCCAGTCTTGGCGCAAAGTTCGATTGTTGGGTCTGGAGTATGTCGCCTGGACGACTGAAACATTGCGCATTGCAAAAGCCGCCTGGCAATATTCAAAGTAGTAGCGCCACTTGCGTATGAAGCGCTCGTCAAATCCGAGTTTGTGCACTTCGTCCTGCCGAGCCTCGAAGGCATTCTGCCAACGTCGCAGGGTGATCACATAGGAGCTAGTCATATCGAAAAGGTCGATAAGAAAAAGGTTTCCACATTTCAGCATGGCTGTCTGCACACGAGTGAGCGAGGGCAAAAGAGAGCCCGGAAAAATGTGCTTTTGAATGAAATCGACATTTGACTTCAGAATGTCGTATCTGGAGTCAGCACTCGTGATCATCTGAAAGAGAAGCAATCCATCCGAGACGAGCAGCGAATCAACCTTTTGAATGAAGACGTCCATGAATTGATCGCCAACTGCTTCAATCATCTCGATTGAAATTATCTTGTCGTAGAGACCTTGATGCTCTCGGTAGTCTTCCAGTCGCAGATCGATTAGGTCCTGAAGTCCCTCGGCTTCTATCAATGCTTGAACATATTTGAATTGCTCCTGCGAAATGGTCAACGAGGTCACCGAGCAGCCGAAAGTTTTGGCTAGATAACAGCTCAAACCTCCCCATCCGCAGCCCAGGTCCAGCACACGGTCCTCTTTAGAGATTCTGAGCTGCTGAGCCGCTCTTGCGAATTTGGCGCGCTGTGCCTCCACCAGGGTAACCTTTTCATTCAAAAATAAACCGGACGAGTATGTCATGGTCTCGTCCAAAAACAATCTGAAGAAGTCATTGCTGAGGTCGTAGTGTTCAGCGATGTTCTTGCGACTCATTGTCTTAGAATTTTGGCGCAGGCAATGGCTCAACTTGTTAGTGACGCCCATCAGATTTAGAAGTTTGCTGGACTGCTTCGATTCGTTGAGAACAGGAGAGTCTTGATTCAGAAGGAACCAGCCCACGACAGATCGAATCGTGTCGAGCTCGCAGAGACCATCTATATATGATTCAGCTAAACCAAGATCGCCGTACATAACACAGCGCTCGAACATTTCATCGGATAAAACTCTGATCCGCGCGGTCAAATCGACCGAGTCTCCACCGAATACTCTTTGCCTTCCGTCGGGAAGCGTTACCTGTAAGCGGCCGCAGTGCAATTTTTCCAGCAAGGCAAAGACCTGCACTTTTGCCAGGTTCTGTCGCCAGGTGGTAGCCGATCGTTGTGGACGCGCGCCTCGGTTAGTCAATATTGCCATTGTCATTCACCTTTGCAGATACCATATGTGGTGCCAATCGGGTTCTTTTGGGATTCAAGATGCCTAATTGCTTATCGCTACATTCTTCCTTTTTGTGAAATGGAACCTTCTTGAGCCAGAGAAGTAGAGCATGGAAGTGTATGAGAGCAGTTATCCCGACTGTGGCCCATGAATAGCGAAAAAGCAACTTTATGAGGTTGGCGTCAGTGAGGGCGGTTTGCTTGCCTGTCAGGGATGCTTTGACGATCGCCGTATCACCATCCATGGTGTCTATTCTGATATGCATAAGCTCTTGCGGAACTGAAATATTCAATTCAAAATCCTGGTCCAGATCGGTAAAGGGAGAGACGTAAAAAAACTTCTTCTGGCGATCTCTCAAGAGTCCAAAAGAATCAGCCTCCACTAGAAACAGTTTCTTCTCCCCGAAAGTGTTGCCAACTTCGCACAGGCAACAAAGCAGTTCATCTGCTTCGGCGAAGCAAAAATAAAAACTGACCGGGTTGAAGACGTATCCTAAAATTCTGATGTTGGTTAGCAACTCGATTCGCTTGATTTCACGCTTAACGCCCAATCTGCTTAATGCGCTTTTCGCGCGCTCCTTGAGAGAGCTTGGCTGGTTATGCTCGCCCGGCAGATAGTCTCGTTCTATAAAGGAAAAGAGGTTAAGACGATTTACGCTTATAAGTCTCGATTTTATCCTCTGTGAGGCCAACTCATCGAGTTCGAAATAGAACATGAAGCTTCCGGTTGTGAATGTATGAAAGCTGGGCAGTTTCCTTTCGTGCCAGATGGCACACTCGTAAAGGCATGATCTTATCGGCATAAGACCTTGCCTCGCAAAACTTCAGCTAGTTGATGAGCCGACTTGAGCGCGTCTTCGTGAAAGCCATAACCGAAATAGCTGCCACAATAAAAAATCTTATTGCCTGGTGAACGCTCATTCAACACCTGCAGCTCCGACTGAGCACGAAGAGCGTTTAGGTCAAAAAGCGGATGATGGTAACTGAGCCTTTTCAAGATTTGTGAGCGGTCAACCAGGTGGACGCCGTTTAGTGTTACGAAGTAATCTCGTTTTTCCGAAACTCGTTGCAGGCTGTTCATCCAATAGTGGGTACTGGCGCCGCTGTCATCAATGCGGTAGTTCCATGATGCCCAGCATCTTCTGGTAGACGGCATCACTCTTTTGTCTGTGTGAAGTATCGTGTTGTTTTCCTGATAGGAAAAGGCTGATAGCAAACGTGCTTCATCGGGCGTCGGGTCTGCCACCATATGCAATGCCTGGTCCGCGTGACACGCCAGAGCGACCTGGTCGTAATCTCTGGTCTCGCCATCACTTGTGGTGACGAACACCTTTCTTGTTCCTCTTCTAACCTCTACAACTTTGCTGCAGATTCGCGGTACAGCCTGCAATGACGCGACCAGTCGTTTCACGTATTCCCTGGCGCCACCTTTGACTGTCCACCACTGATGCTGAGTGTCAACACCCAGAAGTCCGTGATTCTTGAAAAAGCGCAGCAACGTTAATGCGGGGAAGTTCAGCATTTTCTCTGGTGGCGTTGACCAGAGCGCAGAACTCATCGGTACCAAGTAGAAGTTAACGAAATCTTCTTTGTGACCTCTGGATCTGGTGTAATCAGCGAGACTTATTGAGTGATTGAATGGATCTAGTATGCTTTGCAGGGCTTCTTTGTTGAATCGGTCAATCTCTGAAAGCATGCGCCAGAAGCGAAGATTGATGATGTTTTTTCGATCTCCGAAGAGCCGATTGAAACTTGCGCCGGCGTATTCCAGACCTGCCAGTTTGTGCTGCACAGAGAATGACATATCGGTTTTTTCCGTAGGCACGTTGAGCTCATCAAACAAAGCGAGGAGAAGCGGATAAGTGACGTGATTGAAGACCATGAATCCGGTGTCGATGGGAATTTGCCTTCCACCTTCAGTGGTCTCGACAGTGTTGGCGTGACCACCCAGGTAGTCTTCCTTCTCATAGATGGTGATTCTGTTGCGACCGTGCCTGAGATAATAAGCCAGTCCAAGTCCCGCAATTCCACTCCCGACTATGGCGATTTCGCTCAAACTGCACCTGCTCTCTCTTCAACTTGCACGACCTCGTGCTTCTCGCTTGCCAGTGCTGAAGATGGAATCGGCCTCAGGTCAGAGACAAGACCGCATTTGTTGAGAATGAATAGCACTGCATAAGTGATGTCCAGTTCCCACCAGGCGAAGCCTTGCCGAGCGCAGTTGCTGAACTTGTGATGGTTGTTGTGCCATCCCTCTCCGAATGTGAGTAAGGCGAGCAGCGGGTTGTTGCGGCTGTTGTCCGGTGTCTCGTATCTCCTATATCCGAAAAGGTGGCCGACAGAGTTTATAGAGCAAGTGGCGTGAAACAACACAGTGGTACTCACGAAGAAACCCCATGCCACCAGCTGCCAGCCACTCGTCGCCAGCGCCGGCCAGGTCGATTTCATACACTCTCCGAGCAGGTAAAGAAGCGCGATCAGCAACAACGGCATGAGCCAGTCGAATCTGTTGATGAATCTCAGTTCGGGGTAAATTGCGAAGTCAGGAATTCTTTCGTAATTGGTCGGCATGTTCTTCGTCGAAGTCAGCCAGCCAATGTGCGACCAGACGAAGCTGCGCTCAGTGGGTGAGTGCACGTCACCATCCTTGTCGGCGCGGGCGTGATGAACTCTGTGGTGAGCCGCCCACCACAGGGGACCTCGCTGCATTGAAGCGGAGCCGATTAACGCGAACAAAAGCTGCATCGACCTTGAAGTCTTGAAGGCGCGATGAGAGAAGTACCGGTGATAGAAGCCAGTGATCGCGAACATGCGGAGGCAGTAGAGAGCCACGCATACGACGATTGCGACAATCGAACAACCGGTGAACATAACCATGGCGCAACCGGCATGCAGGAAGATGAATGGCAACCATCTATCGCACTCGGTGCGAGGTTCTCCCGGTACCTTCAGGCGAGGATCGTACTTCACTGAGTCTGAATCCAGCCACCGAAGAAGCGAATCGGCACGTTCAGTTTTTTTGCAATTCATCTGCTGGTTCTCCCAGAGAGCAACCATAAATGAGATGCATGAACTGAGCGTGAACGTGCATGGCGTACTCAGAGTGTTTATCAATAACTGTTGCTACGGAGGCGGCGTAGAGAAAGTGAGTGAGAAAGACGCCAGACCCGCGAACATCTGATTAAAAAATCAATCTCCGCGCTTCTTCCGTTTTGGTTGGGGCTTCTCTATGTCTCCCCAGGCGGACTTGGCACTCTGAATAGCTTTTAGTATCTTTTCGATTTCTGATGCATCAGGAGATATGAAACCGACCCCGTCCATAATCCACGTTGCCAGCTCAGGTTTGCGCAGGTGGTAAAACACATTTCGGCCTTGTCGACTTTCTACCACCAAATGGTTGCTTCTAAGAACGGCAAGTTGTTGCGAAACCGCTGAGTGAGTAATCCCAAGCATATCTTTGAGGGTGCCAACTGTGAGGTCCTCTTTTTTCAGCTCTTCAATGATGCGAATTCGAATGGGGTGCGAAAGGACTCCAAAGAGCCTTGCCAACTCAGCGCTCACCACTGCTCTATACGGCATTAGGAACCCTCATTTTAATTTGTTCAAATTTTAGCATATGTATACATGCATACATAGCAAAGAATCTTCAGCTCATAGTCTGCATGTAACAGCACGAAATGCCGCAAGCGACTGTAAGTAGTCCACATGCACTTCAGCCAGGCGCATCTGGGCTTCAGCCGATGCTCGTTCTCTTTGATTGA
Source organism: uncultured Candidatus Obscuribacterales bacterium (assembly GCA_964478655.1). GTDB lineage: Bacteria > Cyanobacteriota > Vampirovibrionia > Obscuribacterales > Obscuribacteraceae > CAYZJR01. Next base: position 26,795 of record CAYZJR010000035.1, on the reverse strand, counting down.
CCAAAAACAGAGTGCTGTCTCCGGCAGTGAATCGCAGGCGCTCACCTTCTTCGACTTGTTTTGCCTTTTCTACTTCGAGAGAGGTTGCAGCCCAACGGTCATATGACGTATTAATCGCAGAAACGGTGTCGTCCACCTCGGCTTGAATACGCAGCCTCTCTGCCTTTTCGTCAAGGCTCAATTTTTGCAGTTTCAGCTTGGCCGCTTGTGCTTGTCCTCTTGCAGCCCTCTGTCTCAAAGGTGCGAAAACCGCTATGCCACCCCTCACTACAGGCCCTATTCCCTGTGGACCTGTGTCGGCCCCTTGAGTCAAATACGCGTCCATCGCAGGAAGTATCATGTTTTCGGCCAACCTCAGCTCCACTTTTACCTGCTCTTTCTCGAGAGAAATCTTTTTCAGTTCCGGTCGCCGTTCAAGCGCCAATTTTCTTCCCTCCAACCACTCTGCCTCAATCATCTTTCGAGGACCTGGTTGCAATACCGGCACGTCTTTCAATCCCGGTACAGATCTTGGGGCACCACTTTCATCCCAGAGAAAAACGGAAAGTAGGAGTGATGCCTTCTGGAAGTCTCGATCGCTCTTTAATAGCGCTGCTTGACGCCTCTGTATTTCTTGCTCAGATTCAGCTATGTCGAGAGCAGGCAGATCGCCCTTCTCAACGCGACTTTTAATTTGCTCTACTCGGGCCTCTGCAATCGAAAGCAAATTCCGGGCGATATCCACGCGTGCCTTTGCGCCCACCCAGTCCCAATAGACTGCCGCAGCCTTGAGAAGTACTTCTAATCTTGTTAAACCGAAGACCTGCAAAGCTAACGGCTCACCAAGTTTTGCCTGTTGCTCAGCGGCCTTTTTCTCGTTTACCCCTAAACCTCGAAGCAGAGGCACCGCCACTCCTGCGAAGTACTCACCGCTTTTGCCAGTTGGTACAAAGGGAGTTTTTGTGTCGTTGGGATTGAGACGCATACCCGTGAAAACCTTTATGCCGGAGCGGGTCAGTAAATCCACCCTCGATTCGTTATGGATAGCGTCCTTTGGTTTTCCCGGTGTGAAAATGTCTTGGACTCTCTGATACTCATTAACGCTGGTCAACACCGGATCGAAGGCTCCAGCTTTTTCCAGGCGTTTGGCGCTAGAGATGCGCCTCTCGGCATCCGCTCCTTGAAGTTTCGGATAGTTTTTGTCCACAAGTTGAAGGAAGTAGTCTAGTGAAAACGCTGCGCCGGCAGTCGCTTGAAGCTTAATCCCGCCTCCGCCGGCTGATGGAGGAATACTGTTAGTCGGCGAATTGTCTTGCGCCAAAACGCCTCGTGTAGGCGCCAAGGAAATAGCGCTTACAACTAAGAGCAATTGTGTTTTTTGCAGCTTCAAACGCATGCTGATGGGTCCCCTATTTTGATTTGCGTTTGATCTCAGTCTTCTCAACTTCTGTGCTCTTGTGCAGACCAAGCTCTTCTGGTTTTACAGTTGGAGGAAACGCGTTGAATTGTCGCCAAAGCTCAAAGCCGAGACTCACTGTATCAAGCATGATCCAACCGCTAACTTCTGCGCCTGGGCGCAAGAATTTGGCATCAGGCCAGGGTTCGTCCCTTCCTTGTGCTATAGCCTCTTTGTCGGGCTGCACGATTACGCGATAATTGTTCCGCCCATCATCTATTGGATCGATTACAGCTATCCTGCCTCCAAATGTTCCGACCGCGATTGATGGCCAGCCAGAAAATTGCAAGGCCGGCCAACCAGCAAATTGCAGTCGCACTGGTCTTCCTACTGCGATCAGAGGCGCATCGTTATCACTGACAGTCAGCTCTGCCGCCAAGTCTTGTGTTTCTGGAGCAATAACTGCTAGAACCATTCCGGAATCCACCGTTTCGCCTGCACCCACCTTAAGCAGTCGAACAATTTTGCCTGACGTTGGCGCGTAGACTTTTCGCTGCTCCTGTCGCGCGTTGACGTTTTGCAGGTCGATATCGAGTTTGTATATCTCGCTTGATGTCGACTCAATCGTCTCCTGTGCAGAAGCCATGGCCGCTCCCATGTTACTCAAGGCTGCATCAGTATCTGCTGCTACTTTTTCTTGGTCTAGTACAGCCAAGTTTTGATCGTGTTTTGCTACTTCCAAAGCCGCCTGCGAGCGCTCAAGATCGGTGAGCGCTCGAGTATGATCGAGTTCCGCCAGTTCCAGATCACGCTTGGAGCGAAGTCCCTTTTCGTGTAGATCTCTCATTCGCTGCAAATTGAGATTTGTAGTCACTGTGTTCTGTTTTGCCGCTTCTACGGCCTGTTCGGCCGCCCAGATGCGATCCTTGCTTTGTTGAGCACGCTCTTTAGCCGATGGAATTGCAGCACTTTGCGAGCGCTTTAGACTTGCTAATTGCCGCTCCAACGCCTTATATCTCGACTCTGCAGCGCTGCGGCGAGCTGTGAGAGCCTGCTTTTGACTCTTTAAACGATTGGCTTGATTAGGATCAAGAAATTTTGGGTCAAGATCAGACAGTTCTGCGATCAATTCGCCTTGCTTTACTAGTTGTCCGTCACGCACATACCAATGTTTCAATCGAGCTGGTATCTGCGCTTCAATGTTCTGCGGCCTTTGCATAGGCGAAAATATGATTATTTTGCCCGTGCCGGCTACACTCTGTTGCCAGGGAACATAGATCAACATGATGGTGATCGAAACAAGAGTTATCGAAAGTAAAATGGCAATGACACCATAACCGCTTTTTGACTGAACGGCTTTCAGTGACTCGTAGGTCTTAAACGCTACTGCTTCGTTTTTGCGACTCTCTGTTGACTCCATTTACTTACTCCCAACTCGTTCTTTCTTCCTTCGCTCAACGGTGCAGATCTGAGTCGCCAAATCTGGAAAGAGTGTTGAAAATTCACTTTCGTTGCGCCAAGCAAGATCTGCTGGTGTTCCTGATTCAGTAATGGCTCCTTGGCTTAGAACGTAGACTTTATCTGAGCGCATAACCACTTCGGCATCGTGCGAGATGTCTAGAACCGTCCAGGAATTTTCCGAAGAAAACAACGAATCAATAATTTTGAGTTTGGTTTTCTCGTCGATTCCAGTGAATGCCTCGTCAAGAATCAGAAGTCGCGGACGCTCTGCTATTGCTCTTGCAATAAGGAGGCGCTGCACCTGACCGCGCGACAGATTGCGACCACCGCTCACCAACATCGTGTTAATACCATCGGAAAGATTGATCAAGTCATCAGAAAACTGGGCGGCATCGAGTGCCCATCGAATGTCCTGATGCGACACAGTCGGTCTACCAAGTCCAACATTTTCCTCTATTGTGCCTTCGAAAATTTCGTTGATGTCTCCAACAAAACCAACTTGGCGACGGAGACTCTTCAGATTTAAGTCTCTAACGTCATAGCCGCCGACCTCGACGGTGCCATGATTTGCTTCCTGCAGCCCGCAGATTAGCGATGCCAGTGTTGTCTTACCTGCTCCGCTGGCGCCGACCAGGCTGGCTCTCTCTCCCGATTGTAGGCTAAATGTCAGCCCGGACAGAATCTCCCGATCACTATAAGTGAAATGCAGTTTCATGCATTCAACACTCAGTCCGGTTCCTGAAGGCGTAGCCAGCTCAACTCCGTTATCCCGCTCGATAGGCAGGTCGCTAATGTGCCCTACCTTGTCGAGACCTGTGAGCAAATCATAAAACGTGTCGCAATTCCGAATAAGTTTTTCAAGTGCCGATAGTACATTTAGCACGACTAGTTCTGCTGCTACTAATTGTCCCAACGTGAGCTGGCGGTTGATGACAAGCCAGCCTCCTATCGCAAGGATTCCAGCACTGGCAACCGCCTGGAAAAAATATGTGCCAAAGGCTTGGCGGAAGAGGACCGAGAAATGTTCTTTTCGAGCCCTGAGATAGTTTAGAACGAGCGCATCCGAACGTCTTACGAGAAACTGACTTATCCCGTTCGTTTTTAAGCTCGTCTGGCATCTTCCCATGTCTTCCAACCACTCTGCAACTCGATATTTGAGTGCCGATTCCTTAATGCTTGACCGCAGTCCGCCGATCCCAAGCACGCTGACAGCGAAAAACACGAATAGAATGATTAAAACGTCAAAAGCTAAAAGGAATGGGCTGTAAAAAGCCATCAGGACTAACCCGATCAGAACCTGTAGAACTGCTGCTGGACCTTCCAGGAGAAGCTTTGCCCAAGACTTCTGAACTGTCATAACATCGAAGAAGCGGTTGATCAGCTCAGGCATATATTCCGTGTTTAGAGCCGATGCCTTTATCACCGGAATACGCTCACTGAGCCTCAAAGTAATTCGCGCGAAAATCCTTTGCTGGAGATTTTCTACTAGGCAGAACTTGAGCATGCGCAGGACGCTACCAAACAAGAGCCCGGTCAAGACTAGCAATGAAAGGACTATCAACGGCTGCAGAAAAATACCAGCCGCGATAGTGTTGACCAAAGCCTGGGCAGCAAGAGGTACAGCCAGCGAGACGATTCCGGTCATGAGAGTGTAGACAGTGAGAACAACCAAATCTTTCTTGTCTGAAACAAGGAGTGCCCATAGCCTCTCCATAGGGCTGGCGTGACTCGAATGGTTATCGTTTCTATCGAAAGATGACATCAGGCAAGGACCTTAGCGTGACCCACTGATGCAAATTTACCAGGTCCTGTGCAAATATGCAAGATTTTGCATATTTATATATTAAGGCGTTTGCTGATTGACACATATTAGAGTGCGGCTGACGCAAGCGAATACTTTGCAGAGGGCTTAAGTGTGCGCAGACTGCTCAGGGCACCGGATGTAATACCATGCCTCGCCGCCATTTGCCGAGAGCAATTTATGGCGCACGAATATTCTCGACGGAACGACGAGCATGATTAGAGGCTTGCAGCGATTCACAACCAAGAAGCAACCGAGTCGAACAGCACGACTGAATAAGCAGACATGAGGACTGCCAGCGCGTCGATGAAATAAATTTCGCAGTCAACCAAGTGGAAAACGGCATCGGGAATCCATCAGAGTCAAAGAAATTACAACAGCGCAAAACCACATGGATCTCTAGGACAGTTGATACCAAGAAAGTTTTCTCGTCTCTTCAATTCAAAAGAATTGTCTGTTTGACGTGGAATAAATCAAGGGTGCAGGTCTAGTTCTGCTTCATTGATGATTCGCACTTACCTTTTGGATTGACGAATTTCATAGATGACAGGGCCGGATGCAGCCGGATGCGATGCTACATAGCACTTCGTGCCATCCTTGGCGGTAAACTCCAGAGGCATGGCTTCACTGAACTTGTGAGTTGTTTCCTTTCCGTCGCGCGTCATCTTCACTGTGTCCTTCTCAAAAGTGGCTTTGCTGCCGTCTGGCAATTCGATGGGACCCTCGATATTATGATGAAACGTTGCAACCCAACCGACCCCGTTTTGTGGCGTATATGTCATTCGTTGCCACTTACCGTGACTGGGACTTTCGGTGTAGCAAGTCTCAATGCCGAGGTCTCGTGTTTCACTCATGGTGCCATCGCGTTCGATCCTTAGGCGTTGGCTGCCTCGTTCCAAGATGATGGCACCATCGTTGCCTGCTTCGATTCTGTAATTGCTGGGATAACCTTCCTCATCCAAGAGAGTTTTGGTCTTGGGGTTGAACGTTAAGGTGTTAAGGCATGAACTGGAAATACTGACGGTGCCGTCTTGTTTCCTTTCGATTTTCAATTCGTTGCCGTATTCGGTTTTAGACTTGTCGCCGAGTTGATATTCGAAAAACCTGCCCAGGATTTCGGGACCGCATTTATCTAGCGCGGCTTCCCTCGCACTGCCGACTTTGGCGTCCGATAGCATCAAAATTGGTATCAGCCCGGCGACTTCGAACTGTTTCGAATGCGCTGAAATCGCAGTGTTGAGTTGCTTTGTCCAGGCGATTTCGGAGGTTCCCACATTCAACGCGGGTTGGACGACCATAAATGGCTCGCTGGGGTGGCGCATTACTTCTAGTGACATATTTGCTCCTTCAAAGACTCTGCGCCCAGACTAAATTGAATTTGCAAAGATGTCGCAAAGAGCAACTGATGTTTGAATACTGGTCAGAAGTTCAGCATTCTGAGTCTCGAAGCCCGTACATCGAACACAAAAGGATCGCTAACGATTCTCGCCAGAAGCCCCGACATCGACTTGCGAAACGGGTGGATACGGCCGGTTTTAAACTTACAGCACCGCTTGTGGTGCCTTGCGGATCTCACCATCGAGAGAATCAGGTTCTTCTCGGATAGATCTCATCTCATCCTATGTAAGACCTGAACGGAAGGAGTCCAATTTCCCGAGCCCGCTTGATTGCTTTAGCAACCATTCGCTGATTTTTGCGGTTCAGTCCAGTGATGCGAGCAGGCAAAATTTTGCCTGTCTCAGCGATGAATTTCCTAAGTGTAGCTACGTCTTTGTAGTCCACATAATCAACTTTGTTGGCGGCTAGCGGATCTGTTTTCTTGCGCCTGGTTATTTCCCTAGCCCCATCGGTTCTTGTTTTTTTCATACAACACGACCTCCTTCTGCAATCGAGTCTCCTAGTCCAAGTCAGAGTGAAGCGGCAATTCATTGCGCCTTGCCTGCCACTCTGATGCGCGCGTATATGCTCGATCGATGTCCTTTTGAGTTGCCCTATCGAGCAAGAGTTGATAGCAAGCACTTGCCCGTTCGAGCGAGTCTTCATCAGCATCATCAGTGTTTTGAACGACCATGCACCACATAAGGGAAGTTTCAAAATCACGATGAACTTGAATACCGTTCATGTAAAACTCAGCCAGAACGGACTGTGCGGCAGTCACGCCGTTATTTGCCGCAATTTCCAGCCATACCAATGCGTCTTTGTATTGCTTCAGCGAAATCGCTAAACAGGCAAGACCAAATTGTGCACCAAGGTGGCCACCGCTAGCAGCCTGCTCGTACAGCATCCAAGCTTTGAGCGGATCTTTTTGGCAACCCTTGCCGTGTTCGTGCAGAAAAGCTAGCGAACACTTTGCCTTGATGCTGCCAAGTGCGGACGCGTGGCGGAAGTATTGGAAGGCTTCACCCTCGTCCTGAACACATCCCAATCCATTCATGTGCATAAAGCCGAGATAGTATGCGGCCTCGTGATGCTTGCTGCTGGCCGCGGCTGAAAGATACCTTTTGGCCAAAGTGAAGGACTTGCGCACACCTGCAAGGCCAAACAAATGACGAAGTCCAAGTTCATACTGGGCGAGAACATGGCCTTGCGAAGCTGATTGCTTAAGCCAATGCCAGGCAGCGCGTCGATTCGGTTTCTCAAAGCCGCGTCCGTACTCAAGCATTTTTGCAAGGCGAAATTGAGATAGCTTGTCTCCAGCTTCTGCCGCCTTCATGCACCAATTGGCGGCTTTGACAGGATCAACTTTCACGCCCCTGCCATCTTCGTAGATAACAGAAAGGTAGAACTGAGCCTGCACGTCGCCCATGGCAGCTGCATTTTCGAATCGAGCTATATTTGTTTTGCTCATTGTTTCAACCTTGAGCGGAACCATGCAGAAGTCTTTGACTGGCGAAGTCGCTCAGAAGTTTGATTTTCCAGTCAGGGAAAGGATCGCAAATGTCTGGACTGCCCTCTTCGGCAATGAGCAGCTCCTTGTCAGATACAAGACAGTGGTCGAGTTCGGATGTGAGCCATTCTTTATCCATATCCACGCCAATGAAAACTAGCTCCTGTCGGCGATCGCCCCAAGGTTCCTGCCATGATTCATCCAGCTGCCGACGTAAGATAGGATCTTGAGGCCACTTGTCCTTTTCCATCGCCGCCCACCACATGGCACCGGGCTCGATGCGACAAGAGCCGCCCGCTTGCGACCACCCGATTGAGTAAGACATTCTGGTGGCAAGCCAAATGAATCCCTTGGAGCGCATCACTCCAGGCCATTCTGTGTCAAGGAAGTTCCGTATTCTTTCTGGGTGGAAAGGTACTCTGGCTTTGTAGACAAAACTCGAAATGCCATATTCAATTGTCTCAGGCTGACGACCACCACGCAGTTCTTTCATCCAACCAGGCGAATCAGCTGCTTTGTCAAATTGAAACATTCCAGTATTTAGTATCTCATTCAGTGGCACCTGTCCAAATGTGCTTCGCAGCAAGCGCGCCTCCGGATTGAAGCGCTTCAGTATCCTTTGAAGCTTATTTAGCTCGCTCTTCTCGATCAAATCGGTCTTGTTCAAGACGATGACGTTGGCGAATTCAACCTGATCTATAAGCAGATCGGTCACTGTTCTCATGTCTTCTGTGTTTACCGCAAGCGACTTATTCTTCAACAGCGAACTTTCGTCATAGTCCCTGAGGAAGTTGAAGGCGTCGACAACCGTCACCATGGTATCGAGCGTGGCTATTTCCGAGAGGCTGCGACCGTCTGCGTTCGAAAATACAAAGGTCTCGGCAACCGGCATAGGCTCGGAAATTCCTGTCGACTCTATTATCAGATAGTCGAATCGCCCTTCGGAAGCAAGCCCAGCTACTTCGATAAGTAAGTCTTCTCGGAGTGTGCAGCAGATGCAGCCATTGGACATCTCAATCAGCTTTTCTTCTACTCTATTAAGCGCCGCGCCACCTTGCTTGATTAATTGCGCGTCGATGTTGACCTCGCTCATATCATTGACGATAACTGCGACCTTAAGCCCTTCTCTATTGTGAAGAACGTGATTGAGCAATGTGGTTTTGCCTGCGCCGAGGAAACCAGACAAAACGGTAACTGGCAGTTTATTCATTCGTATACGCCTTTATCTTTTTGCGAATTGGTAGACGGAATCGTGTTGTCCGCTGGAATGGCGGACTCGTTCTCACTGACATCAATGTCGAGTCCTTCGTACGAATCTGACTGTCTTGCCGGTTTTAAGAAAGCCGGACAAGACAGTTACAGGCAGTCTTTTTTTCTTCATCAGATTTTGTCTCCAAAAGGGAGCATGAAAGCTACAGCCTGGGCAAAATTTTGCTCAAGACTAAGCGCTTGGGGATGTTGTGCTGTTTGCTCACTGGCAAACCAAGTTCCGAGCAGTCCAGTCCTCTTCGCTCTTAATGATAATAGATTATCATTATCGACAAAGTCAAATCGACGTGAAACAATTTGATCTATGGAAAGAAACACGCAACAACGTCAAGCCATTCTTAAAGTATTCGAGAAGACCAAGCGGCCGTTGTCTGTTAACGAGGTCTTGGACCTTGCTAAGCGCCGATGTCGCGGCATCGGCATCGCGACGGTCTACCGTAACCTGAAGGCACTTGTTGAAGAAGGAAAAGTTCACACCGTCGACATGCCTGGCAGCATCGTCCTTTATGAGCCTCCTCGCATGACACATCATCATCACTTTTCCTGCCTGAGCTGCCAGAAAGTCTTTGATGTCGATGCTTGTGGACTGAATTTCCAGCAGCTTATTCCGCCTGGATTCAAGCTACAAGAACACGAAATTCTGCTCACCGGTCTATGCAGTTACTGCGCAGCAGGCTAAACGCCGAACTACGATTCAGCGCCATGGATTTTTTGATGTTCCCAGTTTTTTTTGACTAATTCTTGCTTCTTTATGGTGTGCTCGTACCCGATAAAGTCGTAGCCGACCACGTCCATTGTTGCGGCACAGCAAGAGCAGCAGCTGCATCGATACACAGGACGCTCCGGATGTGTGGCTGAAACGATGAAGTAGGCGGCATCTTCCGAGCCGGAGAATCCGAGCATTTGTCCATCGAACGGACCGCCCTTTTATTCAATTAATTTCATACGTCCTCCTTCTTTGCAAGCTTTTTGGGGCGGGCTTAATGATATCTGATTATCAATAAGAAAGTGCATGAAATTGAAAAATTTCCCGACGTGCTCAATGAGCTTAACAACATTGGAGGTCCGAATCAGAGGAGTGATTCTGGAACCCCCTTGTGCATAAGCATCCCGCAGGATTCTCTCAATGTTGGATTACGTGGTATGCGAAAAGGACTCTGGAGTATCAACAGCTATTGCCTTGCCATTTCACACTTGATCGTCCAGTGCAGCGCCAGTCCAGGAATGAGCAGAACAAAGATGGCAAAGAATTTGGCCACAGAAAGAAAGTAGAGAACGATGTTGTGTACAGTCTCTGGCGTCACGTGATACCAGTTGCTCGTCAACCCTGCCCACGTGTCAGAGAGCGGCAACCACATCAGCGCAGTCAACAGAAGAAAACCATAGCAAAGCAATGCCGATCGAAGCAGAATGTTGCGCAGCAGCCGAAGTGAATCCAGTGTCATGACATATCTCCAATACCAATGCCATCTTTGATTCTAGCTCTATTGAACCGACTTGAAAGTTCCTAAAACGTCCAAATCGACCATGAACCGTGCCATGCGGTGCCAACTGTTCCATTGCAGGTATGGTCTTCACGCTTTCGCCGACAACGACTCCGAGCGCAAAGGCAAGCACCCACGGCAACGATTGTGCGAGGGAGTATTGATGTTGCATTTGCAGTCCTCTTGCTAGGCAGCGCGCGGGCAATCAATGGACACTTGCCGAGCCATGGTTCTCATAGCTCGCTCTGCCACGTAGGGATTCTCATCGCGAGCCAGTACGGTAAGAATTTGTCGTGGCACGTGTGAGTTGTCTGCTATCGCATAACGCACGTCGGCACAATCTTCGCCGGCGAGCAGGAAAAGAAGACCGGCAGGTGTAGACCAATTGTCACACACGCCGACGCGGACATCCTTGTCTCTATCGCTGGCAAGCATCACCAATACTGTTATTGGCGTTTTGGGATTCTCTGCTACGCGACGCCGCACCTTTGTTGAATTGTCGCAGGCCAATCGAACAAGTATATTGACCGGCGTTCGCTCACAACCAGCGCAAATGTACTTGCGCATTCGCAAGCGTTCTCTTGATGTGATGCTTTCTTTTTGCATTGACAATCACCTTTACGAAGCGCCCGTAGTGCGCGCACTGTGGTTATGCAGACACACGCAACAGTACACCGGGCGAAAACCGGACGGTCTGAATGGCACATGCGTTTTTGCACCACATTCGGCGCACAAAGCCTCACTAGTTGTTTTATTCGCCGCAGTCGCCTTTTGCTTGATACGGCAGTCACAACAGCGTCTCGGTTCGTCAATGAGTCCATTGCATGCAAAGAACTCTTGTTCGGACGCTGTGAATAAGAAGGTGCTCTTACATTCACGACAAGTCATCGATTTGTCGATAAATACATTCAATTCCGCAGTCATAATTCATGCTCCTTCAATACGCTCAAGCTGCTGTGCGCCCAGAACCGCCAGAAGATGTTGGTGGCTCCATCCTGATGTCCAATCCGAAGGCGTCAGCCACCTGCAGAGCGTGAGTGAGAATATCGTCCTCAGTGCTATCCCAGCTGTATTCAAAGACACTGGTGCCACAAAAAAGAAGATCCTTGCATGGCTTCAATTGGAAGTTACTGTCCGCCAATTCTTTAGCAACTTTGTCAAACTGCCATCTTTGCGATGATGGTGAGTGACATGGAACAAATCGATCCCATGTCGATGGATCATCGAGCTGCTCTGCAATTAGAAGCCAATTCTTTGTTGGTGGCTGATAGAGCTTAATAATCATGTGTCGTTACTCCTGCAATACGATTAGTGGCACTTGCTTCAATGCCACTAAATGCGATTGCAGATGAGCAATGCCGGCGGCATGAAGCGACGACCGGCAAAAGACAAATCCAATTCAGAGAAGGCCGGTCTAATCTTTGACCGGACTACTGCAATACTTCACACTGCCAGCACAAACAGGCATAAAAAGTGCACCTGCTTGCTGAGCCGTTATCCGTGTTGTTACTACGCTTCTCATGATTCAACATTGTACTTTGCGTTTGGGTGAGCGACACACGTTTTAACACGATATTGACGCCGCGGACCTCATTCTTGACAGTGCTTCTATAGATATTGGACAGATGCGCGAGAAGATGAAGCTTAGAGGGTTAAAAGCCTACTACACAGCGAAACACATACAAGGTACCCCATGCACACAACTGAAATCTTATACTGCATTTTCTTTTTGGCAGTGACTTTCTTGTCCATGAAACCGATCCAAGATTTGCTCAATAAACCGGTCGACAAGTCCACGAAGCTGAGCCCATCGGCCGAACTGCCAGCGGGTTCTCCACTCATTTCACTTTATCTTCAACGTGAGGATTGACCATAACTCTAATGTGCGAGCTGGCCGGTAACGATTCTGCACGATGATGTTGTTGACCAAAGACGAATCAATCGTGCCGAGAGAGATCCACAAGCAGATCTGAATAACCATACTTCGGCTCGTAACCAATTACCTTTTGAGCCTCCGCATAGCCAAGAATCTTGGGTTTGATTGCGGGGTTCAGACCAAATTTTTGAAACAACCGATGGCTATGTTCACCGAATCGATTTCGAAAAGACTGATCATTCCAACAATCAAGTTCCTCTTGCGAGAATTCACACTTGCCGTCGATCGTTAAAATCAGATGCACGGAGTCAATGGTTTGCAATGCATCAATTGCCCTAAGCACAGCTTCACTCACATCATTAATGTGTACGGCGCCCTTCCAAAACCACTCTGCCCATTGTCCGAAATTTGAGTAAACGGATTTATTCCAGTGTGGAATAAACGCACGCGGACGAAGTGTGATGATGCGCATGTTGTGCCGAGCCACGTAGGTTCGCATGAGATCCTCGGCGAGAATTTTGCTGTGCGCATAGATGCCTGGCCAATCGTCGACGCTTGTGCTGGAGATGAATACAAACTTCGAGACTTTAGCCCTGGCACACGCTTCGAGCAGCATGAATGATCCAGTGACGTTCAGATTCCAAAAATCATATTCGTCTTTCTCATTTTTGAATTCATGGATGCCATGCCAAGCCGCAATGTGCACAACACAATCGACATCACAAATCGCCGATTCAAGAATGTCTCGATCCAGGATAGATCCTTGAATGAATTGAACACATGGATCGGACGGTTCGCGAAGGTCTAGACTGACCGGAACATCTCCGCAGCCAATCAAATGCCGAGCTAGAACCGAGCCCAAATCACCAGAACCACCGGTTAATAAGATTCGCACAAAAGGTACTTCGCCAGAACGACGGTTTTCATGCAAATTATACAGCGGTTCAAATCAGCTGGTGTCATCCTGTTCAACAGCGAGGAAATCAAGTACACTAGACTCTCTTTTCGATTGAGAACGTCTTCGAAGCGGTGATGTCCAGTATTTATGAATCGATTGGAATCTACAGCACCGACGCTCTGGAACCACATCTCCCAACTCCCAGCAGATGCTCGAACAGCCTTGGTATTGGCCGCATGCAAACACGCGCTAAACAATAGTGGACTAAACGATGAAATCATCCTTGAGTCATATTTTCTGTTGGTAGCAGACAAAGCACTATCCGACAAACAGATGGAAGTGCTTAAGGCAAGAGCAGAAGAACTCGATGAGAAGTATCTGATCGCGCTACAGAATAACTCAGCAAGTCCCGAAGAGATCTCGATGTTGTTCAAGCTGGCACGAGCAGCATCCGCGATCTCGTTTGCAGCGACCGACTCCACGATCGAATCGGCAGCCGAGTGCATTTATGAAGCCTCTGTCATTGATGATGATGAGGAGGCTTACTGGGAAGCTCTCTTGTCCAATACAAAATCCTAGGCATGAAAATATTGTTTGGAAGACGCTTAAAAAATGCGACGAACTAGAGCTAAAGATTGCCCATCAATCAAAAGACTGCAGCAATTTGCGAACGGAAGTAATTGTCGTGCCGGTGCCTAGTGCAGGTGAGCCAGGTTGAAGCGAGAAATCGACAGTCATAAGCACTTTAATCGGTGTTTGTGGTGGCAAAAGTCCGACTGGTGTTACGAACTGCGGGTTGACCATCGTAGGCGCCAGAACAGTGGTGTTGCCGGTTGTTCGATACTGAGTGTTCTGCTCAACAGTAATAGGGAACGGCACTTCATAAGGAGGATACGGAATCTTTATCGTGGTCGGAACATCAACCATTCCGCCAAATATAATGCTCTTCTTGACGTTACTGCCCAACTGACCATAAGGAACGCCAAGACCCTGAAGCTTGATGCAGTTGTGAGCTAGCTGTTGCGGATTAAGTCTGGTCATGAACGACGTGCAACTTTCCATAGCTACCGAATAGGATGAGACGTTGTTTTGCGTTCCATTAATTAGAAGACAGTTAGTGAGTGAGGGTCGGCTTCCGGAAAAGTTCTTCAAACCATCGCGCAGTCCGGGCCCGAGAATCGAGTTGGTGATGTTTCCAGCGCCTCCGGGAGGTCCGTACGGAGTGCCATCAATTCTGATACCATCAGAGTTGACGTCATAGCTCGAGTTATAAATCCAGCATTTGTTGAGCGTTGGCCCACCGTATTGCACCGCATTTAACACCACGTTTGTTGCGTTGTCGTGCACAATCAACTGGTTTAGTGAAGAGGGATAAATGTTGGCGTTAACGAACACTCCAGCTTCATTGCAGTTCGACAACTCTATGTTCTTAACAATCAATGGCATCGGTCCATTCGAGTTCACATAGAGCCCTTGCTTTGCTCCATGAACCAGTATTCCAGAGCGCTTAACGCCATTGAGACTGATGCCGCCTGTATTGATTTCGATTCCTTTCGAATCGGCAGGTGGCATAATCACACACTGTCCGCTGTGCCCCGATTCCGTCGAAAGCGTGACCGGCACCGGACCGTAATAGCTCTGCGCAAGTTGCGGCTTCATCGGCGTGTTATAGATCATTCGCCGAGCGCCTCCATCTATCACAAGAGAATCATGTCTTTGCGGACTGATTTGAGACCATTGAATCTGATTCATTTCGTTCCAAGCTGTTGCCCACGAACGTCCATCAGTATTGTTGCCATTCTTCGAAACATAATAGGTGCGAGGCGCATTCGGGTTTGGATCGAAACCAGGGGGCTCGTAAGGCTGTGCAAATGCTGGAGAAAAAGCAGATGCCGCTCCGAGTGCCATTGCAGACAAAAGCAGGCTTCTCACTCTACGCCAGGATTTTTGTGAGAATCTATTACTCATCATGAGATGCCTCCAGGCATGCGAAACCGCGGGCCGATACGCCGATATGCATGCGTGCATACGTGCTTCGGCTCCGACAAAGTTTAGTTTGGGGGGACTACGCAAACAGTTTATTGCCCTAGCGTGAAGTGATGGTGAACAGAACGTGAAGTCAACGTGAAAGCGAGCCGTCGTCGCCAGTTCGCTCTTTCCTGGGAACACCTGACATTTTGAGTATTTCCCTGAGCTCGGACATGAGACTTCGACTGTCAAAAGAGGGCATGCATACGACCTTATAGGCGCCAAGAATATCTGCAGTCTGCTCTAACGATGACAGGCATGACCACCCAATTTGACTTGGCTCTATCGCAAGGATCAAAACTGGAACGGCTTTGAGCAGCGGATTTCGCTTAAGCAGCTTCAGCAGCTCGAAGACATTGTCAGTCTCAAGAAATCCCTCAGATACAATTACATCGACATGATCCTTCGTTTCTAAAAAGTCCATGCTTTCGTCGACGGTGCTGACGCTAACAACTTCATGCCCGGCATCCTTGCAGACCGTTTTTATCACACTTGCGTGCTTAGCATTGTCATTCAAAATCAATATTCGATATGTTTCTTCTGGCGGCAAGCCGCTTCCTTTCTCAACTTTAGCTGTCATCAGAGTTACCTCTACATCTCTGCCGGCCGGGTTCTGTCCGGCTCAAGATTTCTAAGTACGCATTTCGAACGATGTTTGAGCCATTGTTCGAGCTTCTGTTCTATCAATTCAATTGTGATGGCTACTCGATTTTATCGAGATTTGCCCGGGAAGTTTGGAGATCGATGACGTCGCAATTATCTTGCACCTTTAGGGACTGCTGCACAAAGCTCTTCCACAGGCACAACTGCTCTAGGATTTCATCTGCCAGGTCTTCCCTTGAGTGTTGTTTGAAATAGGACGCAAACCACTCAAGCTCTCTCACTGACTGCATCTCGTCATCTATATTCTGCATAGTCTCCACAACTTGTATCCCTGTTGCCGAGGTTACGACAGAGACCGCAAACAATTTGTTCCCGTTCAGCACCCAAAGTCCGGCCGACTGTCAACCCACTAACAATAAGGGTTTCAAGCATTTTTACTCACAGAAACTTGTCGCCAATCTGCGACAATCTTGAGTTTGCAGATTTATTGAAGACCCGGAAGAAGGTTAATTCTCCGCTTCCTCACGAATGCGGATATTGTGAAAATTGATTGGCACTCCTTCAGATTGAAAGGCGACAGGTCCTTCCTTCACCGGAAACGGTCCTGCTTGTGCGACTTTCGTCCCGTTTATATAAGAAGTGATAACACCATCTTTGGAAGTGATCTCAAGACTGTTCCATTGCCAAAACGGTTTTATTGATGACTGCCTCGCAGCATTGTCATCGCCCGCCGGTCCTCGCAATCCTCCGATTGGAAAAATCGCTGCAAACTGATTGAACATTCCTTGCACCTCCACACACGGAGGCCACACTCTATTCGGTTCACGAATATAGACGAGAACACCGCTGTTTCCTGGTCGTTCGGGAAACCTCATGTTTAGCCGCAATGAAAAGTTCTTATAGGTTTTCTTAGTGACAACATACCCTGTTGGTTCGCCTGTGCATTTAACGATGCCTTCTTCAAGGCTCCAAGTAGTAGCTGGCGTGTGCACCATGTCGAAAGCGCTCAAGTCTTTGTCGCAGATGGGCGTGTAACCTTCTTCATTTTGCACTGCAGGAGGTGAAGGTGGTGGTCCTTCTGGAGCTTTCTCAGAAACTTGCGCGCACGATACGGTTAGAAGCGATGCCACCATAATTGGTAGCACACGTTTCAGGACGGATAAATCTTTCATTCGGACCTCGAAAGTCACTTAAGTTAATCCCAAAAGCACGGACTCTTCAATATGATAACAGTGACTCAACTAATCGCCGAGAAACAACCTCATAGCTTAACTTAGCTACCGGAAAACCAGTAGACATGGGCGAAAACAAACGCATCAACCTGGATGTCGCTTAACAGAATCACTCAATTGTTCTGACGGCGAAGTTAGGTTTCGACCACCCCAAGAAGCGGATTCCACCCGCTGAATGCTTTCCGTAATTGTCAAATCTGTCGCCGCGCGCGACGGCACGGAGTCCATGCTGCGCGGGTCTAAACCGCGTTTTGAACTCATCGGATTGCTTCTCGAAGTGCTCATCCGTCCACGACAGAAACTGCTCTTGCTCGTCCTTGCTGCACAAAGAAATGTAGAAGAGCATTTGTCTCCAGGCATAGGCGCAGTTCTTTGTTGATTTGAGTTCGCTTCGCCTCGAGACTTGCGAAATCTGCAGCTGATGACAGACCCATCGGTAACATGAGCGTGCAAGTTCAGGAAGTTCATGTTGCAACTCGGTCGCCAGATCGACAGCCTTCCAGAGGCTCGCAAGGCTGTGGGTAGTGAGAATCTGAGCCTGCTCGATGATCGCACCGTTAAACGCAACAGATCGCCCTATTTGTTGCTCGTTGAGTTGATGTGCTAATTCATTGCAAATCCGCGCGAATCCAGGAGATACCTTCACCTTCCACTTCTGCTCGAGATCGTCGAGTTTGAGAATTTGTGCATAATCAACGCCGTAATATCTCTCGTATAGCGTGCCGCGCAAGAGTCGACCCGCATCATGCGCAGATTCCAAGTAATTAGCGGAGAATGAGCCAGTGAAGATATCAGCCGCAAGCTCGTCTACAATAGGAACTTTGAGTTCGGCATCCTTAGCCAATGCTCGCAATTCTTTCACGAGTTTGTTCGGAATTATTGTTTGAGGGAACGATGAGATTGCCGTGGCGGCGGCGCGTGTTAGCGCTGCATGAGCAGCAGATTTAGACTCTTCGTGCGAGCCAATCCACGGCTGAATTGCCGAAATCCATGGCAGTTCCTCAATGCGCACCTGACTTTCGAGATTAAGAAGTAGCAGAGAACGGCGCTTCCGGAACGCTCGGTAGACTGCTTCGAATACACGAGACAGATTAGCGTCTTCGATTCGAGAGGCGCGAATGCGTCCAGTAAGCATTGGCAACACGATAGCCATAGACTCGCTCGAAGTTATCAAATTCTGCTGAATCAGCCATTTGATTGAACCTTCCGCACAGCCGAGAGCCTTTTGAGTAATAGAGGGTGGCAGCTCATAGCCGGGTTTGATGCTTGATTTCGCGGCTTCGTCCGCGGTTAGCGGAACAAGCAAGCGTTCAATATCTGCAACTCCCTCATCGGCAGATTCGTGCTCTAGTCGCTCTGCGAGCACACGTGCAAGGGTCGTGTGCAATGGGCGATTTGCCAACTCGGTTTGCATCGATCGAGTTGCTAACAATCGTTCGCTCCCTGGCGCACCATGAGCGGTGACATATGAAGCAAGAATCTTGCGAATTGAACCAATGTCGCGCGCACTCAATTTTGCCTTATCATTGCATGCGATTTCCAAGTAGTGTCGCAAGCGAGAGTAGTTTTCTTTTGGCTTCAAGAACTTCTTGCAAACGATACTAGATTCAGACGCTCTTTCATGATCCTTCAACAGCTCTTTCGCTCGGGCGTCCCAGCCATCTGGATAGCGCTTGCACGGCCAGCCACCTTTGGCAGTGGGCTGCCCATTCGCATTGCGTGCCAACTCTTTGGTCGACTGATCTCGCTCCAACTCAGGAATGTCGCCCTCAAGAGTTTCGAGAAACAGGTTTACTGCACGATCATAAAGCGGCGTCCATACTTTGATCGATTCGTTCATTTTCACGACCGATTGTTGCTGGCGCTTCTCTCGCAATTTAGTTACGCAGTATCCTGCTGTTCGCAAATAGACTGTATCTTCGGAAATTGGACGCAACGGTCTTTCGTTCGGCTCAGGATAGAAGCGCAATCCATCGAAAAACAAACCGAGAGTTTCTAACAACTCAGTGGCTCGATCATTCTCTCCATGTTCCATCAGCCATGTCGCGATTAACAACGCTGCTTCTTCTGGAACTTGCACACGAAAACAGCCGCTCTTAAGCATTTCGGACAACTCAGCGCGTCCATCCTCGCTGACATAGTACAGATTCAGAGCAGCGCGACAATCCGCGCCCAGCGAATCACCTTTCTCTTGTGACGTCAACCCGATTTGCTTCAACTCGCGCGCTTTTTCTACTTCGAACTGCTTCAGCTTCCCACCTGCTGCTGCACCTCCTGTGGCAAAACCACCATGAATCACCTCAAGGGTCACCCAAGGAGGCATAGCAGCGACAGGCGCGCGCGAACCGACCTGCAGAGCGCCATTGGCCATTCCGGTGATGACCTGTTGCCACTGCTGCACGTGCTTAGCCGCGTTTTCACCTTTGCTCAAAAGTGCTTTAGCAAGTTGAGTCAACGCATAGCCTGGATTTGCACGTAGTTTGTCTTGTTCGTCTTCAGTCATGATTTCGTCTTCGACTTGAATGAATAAAATGCCAATAAAAGGACCTGGAGGCAGGATTTGAACCCGCGCCCAGCCGGTGACAGCCGGCTGCTCAGCCACAGAGCTTCTCCAGGATGTACTCGTCTTATACCTCGGCTGCCATGGATGTATCCGTCATCCAAAATATCTTCCACCTGGAGCCCGAAGATGTACAGAGACTTAACTGAACCGATTGAATCGGTTCAGCTTCGCCCCCATTCGGCTACCAGATTAGGATCGGACGATAATTATTCGAACGAATCGTTTTCAGTAGATTCACTCCGCCCTCTCCCCACGTCAAGCAATCGCTCTCGTGCGATGCAGTGCCTGTTTGTCGAGTAGCAATTCGAGAAATATCTCAAAGGCAGAATCGTCCAAGAGATCATTTTCAATGGCATGATTTATGATCTTCATCTCGCTCTTACTGAGATGACCGTCTTCAAGAATCAGGTGTTTGAGTCGGATTGCGTCACCTTTCGTAATTCGCGCTTTTCTGCTCAGCATTCTTCGCAGAGTGCGTTCAATCGTTTTTGCTGACATTGTCAATTCTCCTTGCAGTCCTAATTTGCGGTTGTTTGCGAGGACGGCATCAATAGTCTTAGCCGCTCGCTGAGCGATATACGGGTTTTCGTCATCTGTTAACCAGAAAAGAACGATTGGTGGTGTATTGGCGTTCTCTGCGATGCTATATCGCACATCGAGATGATCATCCATCGCCAACATCCAAAGTATTGCCACCGGAACATTTGGATTGCGAGCAACAGCTATGCGAACATCTGCGCAGTTGTCTACCATTAGCAATTCCAATGTGTGAGGAGCCGCCGCAGGATTCTCTGCAACTTGTGCTCGAATTCTTGAACAGTCGGCTTGGGACAATTTCTGGAGAATTTCGATGCATGTAGATGTTCGCCCTGCTTGAAAATAATCGGTATCAATCATGATTCAGTACCTCCATTTAGCCCAAGAAGCGCAGTTTCTGCGGTCTTCCTGCGATCCATTTCGCAACCAATTCAGACAGATCGTGCTGGCTCAACGGTTTCTTGTAGAAGTCATTCATGCCAGCCGAAAGGCACTCAAATCGGTTGTCGTCGGTGGTAGTTGCCACGATGACGACAGGCTCTAGTCCTCTTTCTTTCTCGCGTTGACGAATCTGGCGGGTTGCCTCGACTCCCGATATTCCTGGAAGATTCACGTCCATCATAATCAGATCAAAGTATTCTGCGAGTTCGACAGACTCCTCACCTGTCTTAACAGCATAACGATGTACGTCCAACCTGCTGACCTGGCGTAGCAAAGCTTCGCGCATCATCGGGTTGTCTTCAACAATCAATATTCGACTAAACATAATAACCACTCTCCTCAAACGGCACAGGGACTTCCTGAGCCTCCAGCTGTCATCCTCAGAGGCGAGCAGAACGCAAGTGATACCACCTTCGGTGACACCGGTTTCTGGCTGTTGTTTTTTCCGTGTGAGATCTTTCCGTTCCTCAAACTGGAGAAACGACTGCCTGCTTGACCAATAGCTCGTTTCGAACACAAGACGCCAACTAGCTCGGCTTAGTTTTGCTGATCCTAATTCACGGCCGGCTTATCGCTAAAGAAGCGTGATAAGCTGCGCTGCTCGCTGAAAGTTCGACCCATTCTTTTAGATAAGCAGAGAGCGATTCAATAACCATAGCGGACGAGGCAGTGGAGCATCCGCAATTTTCTCACGAGCGATGCAACTCCCTCCGCGCTCAAAAAACAGAAAAGGTGGCGCTGCCATCGCCATTGTAGAAGTGCCGAAGCCCTCAATTCGCGGCTTAACTTCGGTTAGATAGACCGATGAGCTTTTCGGAACCACACAGTAGAACTGTTCCGACTGACTAATCTGTTTCGAAGATTTCAGATCCGCCCGCTTCATCCAAGCCGAAAACACAAATGCCAACAGGCTAAATGCGGCGACAATACTAATTACTGCAAGATGTCGTTTGTTCATGACGAACCTCTCTTAGCACTATAGTATCAGAAAATGCAGATGGCACCAAAAGCAGCTAAGCATGCGCGGCGAAGAGTTACGTGCGAAATGCATAGATCTTTTGTTCAGTCTATCTTAACAGTTGCTGGTACTCGTAGTGACATCAGCTGCTCTGAGATCGGTTTCGTCACTGCATTGTCACTAACTCCTCAGTAGTGTATGCCCATTCAACTACTTCGGTTACTAAGTTGCCGGCTTTGCTGGGACACCCCCCACTTGGTCAACCTCATGTAACACGAGGTACTAATAGAAATGGGAAAGTTCGAGCAGTTCGACACGAGCACGAATTCGCAGAATAGCAACACTTGGTCTACTCTGCACGATGACGCTTACTCCTTCGCACAATACAAAGACGACAAAAGTCCATCGTCCAATTCACAGTCGCGTACTTTTTCAGTGAAC
Organism: uncultured Candidatus Obscuribacterales bacterium; assembly: GCA_964478655.1. GTDB lineage: Bacteria > Cyanobacteriota > Vampirovibrionia > Obscuribacterales > Obscuribacteraceae > CAYZJR01. Next base: position 4,941 of record CAYZJR010000035.1, on the reverse strand, counting down.
AACTTTCTCGACCTCGACCATAAAGAGGCGAAAAGACGCTATAAAGAAGACTTAGATCGCTATGACAAAAATGGAAATGGAAAGCTTGATGATCGAGAAATAGATCATGCCATGCAGAATTCCGAATCCATCTCGGATTGGTTTAGGTACTCAACTCTCAAAATTTACGACAAAAACCGCGACGGCATCATTGATGATAAGGAACAAAAAAAGATAGACGAAGACAATGAGAAGGCACGCAAGGAAGCGCTCAAAAAATATGACACTAATCGCGATGGCAAATTAGACGATAAGGAACGCGAAAAACAGTTCAGTGACTTATTTAAAGACAAGAGACCTCCTGTCAGTGACAAGGAATTCAAAGAACAAGTCGAAGAGAGCGTTCACGATCTGAAAGTCGGCATCAAGAGAAATGACCTTCGCGATCTCGTGAGAGATATCGATCGCGCTAGAGAGATGATGCCATTAGATCAATTCGAGAAGTATTTGAAGGCTCTGAATCACGAGTTGCGAAAAATCAATCCGACTCTGGAAATCGCTGGAAGTTTCTCGCAAAATGGAAAACGTTGGCTATACATCAAAATCCCCTAAATTCCTTTATCAGGCTGTGAAAACTCAGACGCTGAAGCATATAAAGGTTGGGAAGAAAGTGATTGTTAGTCGTCGAGATTTTGAAGCTCGGTTCAATACTCAGTCAAAAAACTTGGAGTAAACGTAATGCCTCGCTCTAGCAACAAAAATAGACCAACAACGAACTGTGTTCAAGCAGAGTATTTCACCATGTCTGAACTCTCTGAATATAGTCGTGTTGGCATCTGTATACTCTACAAAGCTATTAGAAACAGAGAGGTAGCTCACATGCGGTTAGGAAGAAAGGTCATCGTTAGTAAAGTGGACTATGATACCTGGTTTAAGAAACAGACCAAGCAACCAGTTCCTTATGAACAGGTGATTGTTCAGAAAAAACAAACGATGCCATTTCATATTTTCTTGTTTGACTAACAATCATCTGGCGTACAATTTCCTGATTGTGTTCTTGTCGCGCTGACTGAGTTTAGTAACTGGGTTTAAATTTGACGCCAGAAACATTACATCGGTATTGTTCGATGAGTGCCCGTGCATTCCTAATGCATGCCCCATCTCGTGAAGGCAGTGCGCAGAGATTTTTTTGTCAGTTCGAAACTCAGTCTGGGCGGGAGAGTCTTTCACCAGAATAACAATCTTCCCCTGGATGGGAGCATTGTCGCTGGCTCTAATTTGAAGTTGAGTCGCTCCGTCCAATCCTGGTTCATGATCAGATGTGCAAAGTTCTCGATGCTCAGTGTAATCCCAAATCAGGTTTGCCTTTCCTGGCGAATCGATCACCTGATAGGACACACGATTGTCTAGTGCCTGACACCACTGATCCATTGCGCCGCAAACAAGCGATAGAAATTGCTTATGGTATGTGGGAAGTTGGTAATTGCTTCGCACATAGACCTTGAGCGGCATATCTCGCTTTCGCCATGGCGTCGTTGAAGTCAGCCCAGATGCATAATCTGAAGCGTTAGGTGATGATTTAACGTTGATTGCCGGATCTTCGAGTCTCTTGATTGCAGCTTGCATCACCGGGTTTTCCAATTGATTTTGGTCGAGTTTGCAAGCTAGTTTCAACCATGACCGTGCCTTAGTCGGTTGCCCAAGTCCTTCTAAAGCTGCTGCCATTATGGTGCATTGAGTTGCGTGCAAGCCTCCAAGCTCAATCGATTTTTGGAGGCTCTCAATTGCTTCTTTGTTCTTACCTAAGTGCATCTGGCAGTTTCCAATGTTTTGCCAGATTTGCCAATTTTTCGGTTCTTCTTGTAGCGCCTGTTCAAAACATTCGAGCGCCTGTACGTACTGCCGAGACACGATCAAGCTTTGACAGTCGTTTGTTGGAAATGCAAAGGCAATTGGTGTTACGAGCGCACACGCAATGAGATTTAGAAGAAAAAACCAGCGCTTCATGCTGCTCTTCATCCAATCATTTTGAAGAAGTAATAATAATTGCAGAATCATTTGCACCTGGTAAATCTTTGGGTGTTTGTCCTCGCAACTTTAGCTGAATTACAAGGAAATCGGGTGTCTTCGGACGGCAACCAACTAATAGTCCAGACTGACTGTAGACAGCACCATGAGTAAGTCCATAGTTCATGAGTTCATATGTCAGTTCTTCTGCATCCTTGCAATCTTGCTCTCCTTCAAATGCCATGACATTTCGCTTCAGTCCAAAAAATGTCAGTAAGTCTTCGCTGCGATTACCTGGATAGTTCAGGTTGCCACCATCACCGCCTTTCAGTTTAACTACTTCATCACTCCAATTCTTATCGCCGACAGACTTCCATCGATAGTGCCTAGTTTGTTCGCCGATCGCTTGGATTTCCAGAACTGTTGACTTGGTGGTCGCTTTCAGAGTTGTTCCTGCTGTGAGAAGTGGCTTGGCACCAGGATCAAGTGGGGGGCACTCTGGGTGTAACGTGTTGTATAAAGCCTCCTCGAAATACACGAACCACATTCCTCTAGAGTTTTTTACATAAAACAGACCTCCTGTCGCCAGCGACAACACAACCAAAATTGGAATCAAAATCTGTTTTTTCATATTCGTGGATCGCAGGTGAATTGAGTCGCGACCTCTTCATAATAGGAAGGAAAGGAAGCCTTTGCGTCTAGGAAAAACAGTTCGGCAACTGTATCACTTTTTCATGAATCCTGGGTCGAAAGGCTCATACTCTGTTAGGTTTGGGACAAATTCTCCGGGATTGTCACTTGGTGAGCTCGTATACCCGGGAAATGGCTCCACACCACTAAATCCTCGCGCCTCTCGAAGAATTGTTGGTGGAAATCCAAAATTCTTTCGGTATTTTCTCCAGACTTCAGTAAGACATCCAGAAAGAGCAAGATCTACACCCTTCCGGCAAGCCCGGCGAGAACAATCATCTCCAATCTTCTGCGTGGGTGTAGGGTTCATTCTTCCTATTCTGGCGCAGTTGTGTAATCCGACGTCATGCCAATAGTAACAACGATCCCGTGGTGTAGTTGGTTTGACAAAGCCTGGTTTTTTTATGCTTGGCTTGTAGGGAAACTCGCTGGTTTCGGACGCATCCTGACCATTCGTCCAGTATTCTCCACCCCAATTGCCGTACTTTATTGGTTGTTCTCCTGTAGGGTCCCACCTATTGATTGGATCACTCGCAGCATAAGAATATAAATTTATTCCTACATCTTCTCCCAGCGGATCACGTGTGATGAATCTAGCCTGTGACGGACTGTATGCACGAAGTCCCATTAGGAGCAATCCGCTTCGTTGGTGCAAGTATGTTCCTTGATACGCGAAGTCTGCATCGGGTCCAGTTCCGCCGATTCTCGTCTGCTGACCATAAGGATCATAGCTGTATTGAGACATAATATTTCCGCTTGCATCAGTCATCTCTCGAATGGAGCCTTGATGATCGCGAGTATGGGACCGATGGAGTGGTGGAAGGTAAACCGGGCCAAGTCGTTCACGAAAGTGCTCTTCGAGGATCTGTTGATTCGTAGCATTTATTCCTTGTTGGTTCGGAAATACTGATGGAATCTCCGAGGCGGACATTGATGCAATCTGATCCGCACGCATCGCTCTTTGCATTTTGGGAAGATGTGGGACAGATCTGTACAAAATTGACGCTTGCTCCTGCGTCATGCCGGGCGGTACATAGCCATGCATAATCGCCAACATTGGATCAGCTCCTGGCGTCATAAACCCATTTTGAAGTGCTTCGTGTCTATCAGCCGCCGTTTTTGCATTCCGTTCAACATTTGAATTCTTGTTTTCGATCACGAATCGCCGCTGCCACAGTCGATGAGCTGGCTGCTGCTCCGTACCGATTAGTCAACCTTGACTCACTTGCTGTCTGTTTACTGATTTCTGGGTAACTGCTTGTCGGCTTTGTCTTCTTTTCGGAGGGTGCACTAATGCTCACTCTCCCATGAAGTACATTGTTTGATGCAAATGAGGCGATACCTATTGCAATCAAGCACACAGCAAGAATTGATACCAGAACTAACCGCCGTTTTCCACAACGATGGTTTTGGAATTGTGACTGTTCAGCTTTAGTCTCAGTTCGAGTCTTAGGCATATCAACAATCCTCTTAAGCGCGTTCAAATGAGCCTAGGATTCCGAGACGCCGAGTTCCAGCTGCCAACAACAGTGTTGCAGCAAACAAAATGCTTATGACACCAACTTACTACAGTATTTCAGATCGTCAATGCATCAAAGCAGAGACATCCTTGCCAACCCTGATTTTGGGGAGCAGATCAGGATTACACAATTCGTAATGTCGTTGCTTTGTAGACCATGTGAGATTCTCAGCTTGCCTTCTGTCTTTTCACAATCTGCATCACCGTTGTTGGGCTGATTTGAAGCTCATGAGCGATCCATCGATAAGATCGTCCTTCATTGACGAAGTTCAATACTTTGGGCGCAATCTTATCGCTTGGGTTTTGTCCGTGCTGCCGTCCGAGCTTCTTACCTCTGCTCTTCGCAAGAGCTAAACCGGATTTCGTTCGCTCACCGATTAAGTCACGCTCGAACTGAGAGAGCACAGCAAGCACTCCTGCGATCATTTTTCCTTGTGCAGAACTCAAATCGAACTGATTTCCTGTTTGAGCGATCACTGAAACATTCCATTTATTGAGTTGATCTAGTGTCGTAAGCAAATCGACAGTTGACCGTCCCCATCGAGTTAACTCAGTCACCAGGATTGCGTTGATTTTTCTGGCTTGTGCTAACCTCTTGGTCCGGCAGACTGCGTCGCCGCGCGGTCTGCGCCGAAGAGAGACGTACCGGCAAACGAAAGTTTAGCGATTAACGCCTGGTTAACGACAAATACGTACAGTCTCGCTGTTCGAACGATACAGCGAGAAGACTATGAACTTCGTTTTCA
>CAYZJR010000034.1:29986-57447 GCA_964478655.1 uncultured Candidatus Obscuribacterales bacterium | reverse complement strand
ACAACGGTGCAGAACGAAGAGGAGAGGTCGCTTCAACGACTTGCATACTTTGGCGAGGCAGAACAAAATTCAATGGATGTTGGTATCAGCACAGACGAGGACGGTCTATATGCCATCAAACTCTAATAGCCGCAGACTCGGCAAAGGTGCGGCAGCTCTGGGGGTTTCCCTAGGCTTGTCCATCTTACTAAGCTCGACTGCATTGGCAAATCCAAATGGCTCCGCACCGAACTCCTCACCATATTTAGTGGCGCAAGCAGACGGTGAGCCACCATCGGCTGGTGGCGGCTCAGATCAAGGCGATGGCGGAGAACCACGAAGAATCAGGCGCCGACAGTTTCAAGAAGGGCAGGGCGGTCCGATGCAAGGCGGTGATGCCGACAACATCCGGCGCCGCATGAGACAAAAACTACGCCAAAGATTCGGAGATGGCGGAGATCCAGGAATGCCTCCCAATGCGCCTGGAGACGGACAAGCCGGTGGTGAAGGTGGTCCTCGAATGCCAGGCGATGGTGATCTCCCTCGCTTCAGAGAGAATCGGTTCGGAGTAGGACAAGGGCAAGGAGGAGGCTTCCGTCGAAGAGGCGGACAAGGAGCCGATGCGCAGGCTGGTCCCGACGGAGGACCAGGACAAGGATTAGGACAAGGGGGCTTTAGACGTCGTGGCGGAATGGGCGGCGGTGGAATGCGCGGTGAGCGCAAAATGTTCCGCGGTGGTGGACAATTATTCGGAAGAAGCCCACTGGATCTCTCTTCTCTGAACTTGACCGAAGCACAGAAGACCAAGATAAAAGAAGTACGACAACAAAGCAGTCCGCGCTCGCGAGAGCTCATGAAGTCAATTCAATCAAATCGAATGGGTCTTAGAGACATGATGTTTGACCCCAACATGACTGATGCTCAAATCAAAGCAAAACGAGCAGAGTTGAGAAAGCTGCAAGACCAGTCCGAAGACCTAATGCTGAATGATTTCTTGACGATTCGATCCGTGCTGACAAAAGAGCAAAGAGCGAAACTTCCCTCAATCAAACCGGGGGCAGCGGGCGGAAGTCCAGGTGGTCCAAGAGGTCCAGGTGGACCTCCTGGTGGCGCAGACGGTGACCAAATGGAATTGAGCGATGGCCCGCCTCAGGGCCGTCGCTTACAAGGTTTTCGCGGCAACAACCAAGAATAGCGAACCTAGGACTCGACTATGCGTTGGCAGTTCAACGGCAGTGTGGCTATGAACTTCGTACCGACCCCTACGGCACTGGAGCACGATATTTCTCCTCCGTGCGCTTCAACAATTTGGCGACAGAGATAGAGACCCAGCCCTGTACTGGCTTTGTGCTTAGGACCCTGTCTAGTTTGAGAAAAGCGTTGAAATAGAGTTTTCATTTCTTTCTCGTTTATACCAGCACCATTGTCTTCGACGGTAATCTGAAAGCGACTTGCACTCGCGCGTAAATTCACACCTACTAATCCCTGGGCGGGAGTGAACTTGATTGCATTATCAAGCAAGTTCATTATTACCCTGCGTAGAGCCATCTCATCGGCAGTCGCTAGTACCGGTTCAGCCTCGAACGCCACAATAATGTTGATTCCCTTCTCATTGGCTATTGGCGTCATCTGCGAAACACAACTTGAAATCAAGCACACCAAATCGAACTCGTACGGACGTAATTGAGCAGCCCCCTCTTCGTAGCGATAGACCTCGAGCAACGTTCCTATCAGCGCAAGCAATTCATCCGTACCGGTCTTCATTAGTGAGAGTATCTTTTCTTGTTCCTCATTAACTGGTCCGAAATCCTCTTTAAGGATCAACCCGAGAATTCGGTTCTGTCCAATCAGTGGATTCTTTAAATCATGCGTGAGCGTCGCAACAAAATCCTCACGCTGTTTGCCGAGTTTCACACGCTCTGTAACCTCGACAGTTAGCAGAACCAAGCCGATGTTTTGTTGTTCGTCATCTTTCACGGGCCACACGGTGAGATCAAAAAACGTTTCTTGCGACCCTTGAGAATCGGGCATAGACACTTTGAAGTTGTTCGAGCTGAATGGAACTCCCGTGTGAATTACGTCTACAAGCTTGTCGTTGGGTATCCCGACTGGAAGCTGAAAGATAAATGTTCCTTCGAGATCACTATTGTGAGGAGCGAACTGTTGGCGAAAAGCCTGATTCGCTCCTGAAACGGTTAGGTTGCGATCTAGCCAAGAGATTCCGATCGGTGCATTCTCCATAATCGCCTGAGCGATCCTTTGCTCCGACCGAATTGCCTGCTTTGCGGCCTGTTCTGCAAAATGTCGATCTAAAAACTGAGCAAGCTGTGCCCCCACGCTGGACATCATTTGATAGAAGTCCGCTTCGGGCTCCTTTCCGTCCCGATTGAAAAACTCCACTACACCAAGCACGTGCGTACCTAAAGGTACTGGAAAAGCGACTCCCGAAACCAATCCCACTCTAGACGTGCATTGAGCACGCGCAAACCCCTTATCGCTGGACAAATCCGGAATGAATGCCGGCTTCCCAGACTCAAGAACCCGCCCAGGTAATGTCGGTCCAACTGGAAACACGACATGCCGAGATAGAGATGCCAACTCTTGGAACGCCGCATTGCTCGGCTCAAACCAAGTCGAAATACACTTCAAGACGTTGGCTTCACGATCAAGCCGCCAGAGCGCTCCATAGTCACTTGGCGCAGATTTGGTAAGCAACTCAAGGATTCTACGAACGGCAGAATCAATTGACTCCGCTTGAGATAGAATTCGGGTCACTTCATTTTGCACTTCGTGCAAGAATTCAAATCGCTTCCTTCGAGTTATGTCTCGCACAATGGATGAAGCACCAATGACGATACCATTCTCGTCGCGTATCGGAGACAACGTTAATGAAATGTCGATCTTAGTGCCATCTTTCCGCACTCGCACAAGTTCATGTCCGTCAAGATGCTCACCTTGCTTCGCCTTTTCTAACAAGCGAAGCATTTCTTGCTTACCATCAACCATCACAATCGATATATTGTTTCCAATCATCTCCTCCGCGCTGTACCCATAAATCTTCGAAGCTGCTTGATTCCAGCTCAAGATCGTTCCGTCTAGTGCCGTACTGATAATTCCATTCTGGGAGAACTCAACAATTGCGGCCAACTTAGATCGCTCTTCATCAGATTTCTTTCTTTCGACTCCTAGCGCCACCTGATCCGCAATCGCACCCAACGAATTGATCGTAATGTCAGAGAGTGGGTGCTTCGCCAAAAGAGCGATCACTCCAACTAGTCGCTCACTTATTAAAAGCGGATATGCTGCAAAAGAGACAATGCCTTCTGCTTTCGCCCATTCTTCAGTAACCTGAGAATCAGTTTGAGTACAGTTGCTAATGAAAGAGTTCTTACCGGCTGCGACCATTCCGATAATGCCAGCACCAATATTGTCATCAAGATAAACTGGACGCCTTCCGGTCTCGGTACTGGCTCGCAAGACAAGCGACTGTCCCTGATCATCGACAGTCCAAATCTGGCATACCGCAATGTCTAAATATTCGGCAAATGCCTTCGCGCAAGCATTCAGCATCTCCACAGTCGTCACAGATCGAACCAGTGCTTGTCCGACGGCCGCTGATACATTATTGATACGCGTGCGCTCCAGCAACCTCTCTTCGGTTATTTGCCGCTTCTTTGCCTCAATCGCGAAGTTTATGGATCGAGAAAGAGATTCGGGATCGAGCCTGTTTTTTACAATGTAATCATGAGCACCGGCCTTAAGCGCATCCACAGCACACGAGACATCTTCCATACCAGTCAAGACAACGATTGGGAGTTCCGATCGATGTTCGGTCATGTGAGTGATCGTTTCTATGCCCTGACTGTCGGGAAGAGATAGATCAAGCAGAACTGCGTCGACCTTCTCGTCTTTGGTACACTCTAATGCCTGCGCGATTGTTCTTGCACTTAGTAAAGTGTATTGGGATGAGCGTAAAAGCTCTGACGCGAAGCGAGCATCAGCCGGATTGTCCTCTACAAGTAAGACAGTCGTCACGCTTTGTCCTCTCGCCGAGGGAAACGGACAGCTGTAAACCAAAATTCATCGATCGATTTGATGATTTTGACGAACTCATTGAGATCGATTGGCTTCGTTACATAACAACTAGCCTGCAGCCCGTAGCTTCTGTGAATATCTTCTTCCGACTGCGACGTAGTAAGAACGATGACTGGAATGGTTTTTAGCGCTGAATCGTTTTTTATTTCGTCAAGTACTTCTCTTCCGTCTTTCTTCGGCAAGTTGAGGTCAAGAATAATCAAGTCTGGAGGGAGCTTTTCTTGATATTGACCTTGCCGATGCAAGTAGAACATCGCCTCTTCTCCATCTCTGACGATATCTACATTGACTGCAATTTTCTCCTCTTTAAAGACTTCAAGAATTAGCCTGGCATCAGCTCGGCTATCCTCGACCAAAAGAACTCGTACCAAATCTGATGAAATCACGGTCTTATTCTCGCTGGCGCAACTTTAGGCAAAGTGAAGTGAAAGGACGTGCCCACGTTTGGTTGTGACTCGACTGAAATCTTTCCTCCGTGCCGCTCCACGATTTTTTTGCAAACTGCAAGTCCAATTCCACTGCCTGGATACATTTCCTTGGTATGGAGTCTCTGGAAGATGATGAAGACTCGGTCTGCATACTTCATGTCAAAACCTTGTCCATTGTCGCTGACCGAAAGCTCCCACCAAGGACCATGCTCCTTTGCGGTTATCCGGATTTTCAAAGGTCTGTCTGCGCGAAACTTGATTGCGTTGCTCAGCAGGTTCTGAAAGAGTTGAACCATCTGAGATGTGTCTGCCGCCACTTTCGGTAAGCTGTCACATTCGACTGTGGCACCGCTCTCCTCGACTGCGATGCGCAGATTGGCAAGAGCCATATCGACAATCAATTCGCAATCGGTCTCAATAAATTCCCTCCCTCTCGTTTCAACGCGGCTATACAAGAGAAGGTCGTTAATTAACTCCTGCATTCGCTTGGTGGCATCCACGGTGAATTCGATAAAGTCGTCCGCATCCTGATCGAGAGTTCCGCTGTATCTCTTCGCCAAAAGTTGCGTGTAGTTTGATATGACTCGTAGCGGTTCTTGCAAGTCATGTGAGCACACATACGCAAACTGCTGTAGATCCTCATTCGAGCGTTGCAGTTCAAGCATTTTTTCTTGCAAGAGCTCTTCCGAGCGCTTACGTTCGGTGATATCGACGACAGAAGCTAAAACAAACGGCTCACCCTCGGACATTAGTGGATTTAATCCAATTTCGACCGGTACTTCTGAGCCGTCTTTACGCAATCCATAAAGGTCTCTGCCGGCTCCCATGGCCCGCGTATGCGGGTTGGCAAAAAATTTGGTGCGATGATCGGGATGCGCCGCCTTGCTCGGAACAGGAACCAAGACTTCGATTGCCTGCCCTAGCAGCTCTTGCCGGTCATAACCAAACAGACTCTCAATTTGGGAATTTACCAGCACTATTTCGCCCCGCCCGTTAACCATGATCATGCCGTTTGGAGCGGCATCGACAACGAGTCGCAATCGTTCTTCATCAAAAGCAAATGGTGGCTTTCGGTCCATGGCAGGAATCTCTCGTACGTGTTTACCCGGGAGGACCCCAAAGCCGTGAGGTACTCCAAATATGCAGTAAAGAATAGGATTCCGGGATGCCGCGCTTGCCAAAAAATTACTCTATCGCATTTCAGCAAGATTTTTCAATCAAAAAAAAAATTTTTTGTCGCCGCAAAGGCTTCGCCTGTGGACCATCCAGCCGTCGTACATAGTCGACAATTCTACTTGGCTTTTTTCTTCTTCTGCACTCCGCCCCAATCGATCAAGAAATCCGGATCTTCAGGATCTTGCTGAACTGGGTGGGCAGCTGGTTTTTCTTCAGGATCTTTCTCTGGCTCGACCTTGGGAGCGGGTTTCTCTTTCGCCTTTTCTTGCTTCTTGATTTTCGCTTCTGTCTGCAGTGAGAAACCATTTGGATTTTGCGGAGGGAACATCATAGGAGGGGGCGCCCCAAATGATGGCACCATTGGTGGTGGCGGCGGAACCATACCACGCGACTTCTTCGTCGGCTTGACTGGAGTCGAAGGTGGTGGCGTGAACTCTTGCATTTTCACGACAAGCGGCTCGGCCGGTTTCGCCTTGAGAGGTTCGGGTTTCGGTTTTGGTTTTTCCTCTACTTTCGGCTTTTCCTCGACCTTCGGTTTTTCAGCGGGTTTCGGCTTCTCAACCGGCGGTTTCGGCTTTTCGACTACAGGTTTCGGTTTCTCGACCTTCGGTTTCGATAGTTTCACCTTGGGTTTTTCAACTTTTGGTTTCTCAACCGGCTTCGGCTTTTCAACCGGTGGCGCAGGTTTAACTTCAGTCTCCGGCTTTTTCTCTTCTGGTTTGGGCTTTAGCTTGAAGAGAACCGGCAGCACCACCTGTGGTTCTTTCTTTGGTTCTTCGACTTTAGGCTTCGGTGGCTCGGATTTGATTGCAGGCACCGCGGTCATTGCAAGCTTCGTTTGAGGCGGTCGAACTTGAGTTTGACCTGCAACCATCGCTTTCAGCGTAAAGGCTTCTTTTGAAGACGTGACAGGATGCACCCCTGCGTTATTCATCATCAATAATGCAACTAATTCTTGCCGCGCTTGAAGAGAGGTTCCTTTGCTTCGATAAAGGGCTTGCTGAATGTGTGCGATACCCATCCGCGGGTCATTTCGCTGCAGTCGATAAAGTTGGGCAAGCTTGACTCGTGCCATTGTCGAGTTAGGCCTTAAATCCGCCGAGGTACTCAGCCATTTCTCGGCTTTGTCGAACTTTCCATTTTCGAGGGCAAGAGTTCCGATCTCGTAATACAAATCGCCTACAGCCGCAGACTTCGCACCGTATTGCTTTTCAGCCTCTTCAATAGCGCTCTTGTAGCCTTGTTCGGCACCGTCAATATCACCACGCAGCCAGGCTTCAAGCGCCCTGGTTCTTAGTTGGTGAGGGTCGCCTGTTGGACTCAAGGCAATGGCAGCACTAATACAGAAGCTCGATGCAGCTGTCGCGGCGGCTATGAGAAGGCTTCCCAGCCTCGTTAATCTCTGCATCCCATTTCTCCATCGATGCTTTCTTCATTTTAAGCGTAATTGGCTTGATAGAAAGGGGGGAAAAACCTATATTTCGAAGCATTTGCAAACTAGCTTCTTCTCCAATTAGAAGAACTCCTCATCTGTTATGATTAGGCGGCGCACGCTTCGGGTGCGCAACCGTCGTACGGAGCCATCAAAGTCGCTCCGCGAAGCGGGGCGAAGTAAGCTCTATCAGTGCGCCTCGCCGGACAATCAGAATGGTTCCAGCCACAATTAGAGCAGCCTCTGGAACCCACCGTAGAACTTTCAAGAGGAAAACATGCGTCGCCAAAGACAACAACGTCCACGAACGAACAGAGATTCGTCTCCCAGCCAAGCAAGCCCTGCTTCCCTCAGTTCAAGTTCATCGTCGAAAATCTTTATTCAGCATGGCATCGACCTTAACACCAATATTGGTGAGGGTTTCGGTCATTACAAGATTGAAGGCGAGTCAGACATTCTGCCTTTCGTAACCTCGGCAAACATCGCGTGCGGCGCCCATGCAGGCGATCCCGTCTTAATGGAAGCCGCACTCGAAGAAGTGAGCTTTCACGGGCACGCCCTGGGAGCCCATATCGGTTACCCCGATCTTGCAGGGTTCGGAAGACGCGAGATTCACCTATCGCCTGCAGAGTTGAGAACTACCGTGCTCTACCAGTTGGGCGCCCTGACAGGAATGGCGCACACGTTAGGCTATGAAATAACCCAAGTTCGCCCACACGGCTTCTTGTACAGGCAACTTTCGCACGATGTGCGCATCGCAACGATAGTAGCCAAGGCAATTTCGGAGTTTGATCGTTGGTTGGTTCTGATCGGTCCTGCCTGCAACAGCCTCCTACAAGCCGGTGAGCGCGCCGGAATTCGTGTTGCCGGTGAAGCCTGGGTCGATAGAACTTATGACGCAACAGGCAGTCTGTTGCCCCACAATCACCCCAGAGCAATCATCAAAAATCCGCAAGAAATCCTGAAACAGGCTGCAAACCTCATTCGCAATGGTGAGGTTGTCGCCAGCGATGGCACACGCGTGCAGCTCGACTATCAGACAATTCACCTGCACTGCGGCATGGCGCAAGCAAAGACGATGGCAGAAGAAATCCGCAAGATGATTCCCAACGCATGCCCACTCACGTCAGAACCGTTTACGCTCGAGCATCAACAAGAATACTCTCCGCTCGCTTACCCGATGTAATGCGCGCGCCAGTTTAGGACGGAGTCCTGGCTGAAGGCTATGGCAATCGCTTCGCAGGCGGCACGATTTCGTCGTACCAGCTTCCGTAATACTCGGGATAGTCTTCACCCGTAGTGGACGTAATGGTTTTCTCAAGTGCCTTGCGAATGGCTTTTCTGCCGCCTCTGCGGTAACGCTTCAACCAATCAAGTTCTTTCGGATCGACAACCACACCTGCTTTCAGCAGTTCTTTGACGATCAAGATCTCGTGAACGATTGCCTCAGTTTCTTCTTCCAAGCAACGATCGATGAACTCCTGGCGTCCCGTTTTCCCGGGCACGGGGTCAACTGTGGGCTTGACCAGCGCATGCACGAACTCGTGCGCGATGCTTATCAGCTTGTAGTTACGAGGGCACCACCGGCCGATGTAAATGGTGCGCTTCTTGCGGTCGTAGTACGCCCGGCAAGGACCATTGACCAACCTGATTCTCACGCCCTCATTGCGAATTCTCTCGATATCCTGGATGAGCGTCGGCGACTTCAACGCAGTCTCGACTAAGCGTTTGCCAAATTGTCTTTTCAGATTGCGTACCGACGAGTTACCGGCCATTTAAAGAGACTCCTGTTGAACCAAGTGAAGATATATTAATTCTATAACAAATACTTGACAATAGCCAATGGCGGAAACAGCCGACCAGTGAGCCATAGCACAAGCAGTCGACCTCTTGACGGCTCACGGCAAAGATAAATTGTCTCTAATGCGAGCCGCGGCATCCCAACTGCCTCATCTTTGGTTTCGAAAACACTTCGAAACAATCTCAACAGATGGTTTCTAAGGGACTCTGGTTCCCTATCCGGGCAACATATTTGGTAGTCGGGAAAACCCTAGCGACTTCTTCATTAAATCATCAAGGAAAACCAGAACAACCCTCCACAAATGGCCCACTTTGTGAGCATGATTGAAGATGTATCACCTAGGGTTAGCAGATCTAGGAAAAACGTGGACTATGCACGACAACATAGCGACAGACAAACTTGACCCTCGAACGGCTTGGTCGCTGATGCGAACAATCCAACAGACCACCCGCGAGGGAAGCGCTGCCCAGGTTTTGGGGCACACAGCAACTGCCATTGGCGAAACTCTAGACCTCGAGCGCGTCGTCGTATTACTGCTTTCCTTAACAGATGAGTCATCTTTGAGCCTGGCAAGCCAGTTTCACATTAATGACCAGCTACTGGCCCCGCAATCATGGAGAGTTTCAGAAGGTTCTGAACTGCTAAAAATGATGGGCGAGGCCAAACCCCTGCCATTAAAGGATTTGAGCGTCTCTTCCGGGAGTGTCGGTGAGTTCGATCAATTCATACAGAGTTGCGGCGACGAAAGTATCGTGGCTTTTCCATTGGTAGCCGGCCCAAAGGTGCTCGGTCTTTTGACACTTCACCAGCGCCCCGATTTTGCCTTCTCCGATACGTTGCTGGAACTGGGAGAGTCAATTGCCCGAGAACTGGCCAACTTCCTGGAGACTAACAAGCTGCTGGAAGAACGCGAGTTGGATGGTCGAGCTTTTCGCCATTCCGGTATGCCATCTTTCGTACTCGAAGCAGACACACTGAAAATAAAGCGGGTTAATGACGCAGCTATAAATCGATTTAGCATGTCAGAGCAATCGATCAAACAAATGCGCATTCTCGAGCTCTTGCCCTTCGGTCAGCGCCTTGTGGAAGGAATCAAGAAGCTGAGCCCCGGAGCACCAGCCGTGTGCGTTTCTGTTTCTCAACAGTCCGATGCCGAACACGGTTTCGAAGCATCGGTAACGCTGATGCCTTCTTCCGAATTGCTGCTTATCCTCTGCCCAAGCCAACCTTCAAAAGGTGCAAGATCTCCTGCTGCGAAGTCAGATGAAACGATAGCAGCACTCAACAAGCAAATTTCATGGGAACGTTGGGTGCGTCAGATGGTATCCAAAATTCATATGTCGCTTGATCGAGATACGCTTCTGCAGACAGTTGCCGACAATCTGGGCCGAACATTGGGTGCGTCGCGCTGCCTCGTGGTGAGAACCGATCTGCCAATGGCACCATTCGTCACACATGAGTATGTAGAAGCAGATATCTCACCCTTGGGTCTTGGAAGAACCACACAGTTTCCCGCTGGAGCGATGTCTCTATTCAAAAGTCGCGTCAACTCGATCAAGGACTTGACGGTGGCGGAGGAAACGAAAGAGCTCACTCGACACGACACTGAAGCACTTTTCGACAATGGTATTCGGAGCATCGCGGGTGCACCGATTAGTCATCACGGCACCAGTTACGGTATCATTGCAGTCGGAAGCGCAATACCGAAAGAATGGGCCAAGCACGAACTCGACGTGTTGGAAATTGTCGCAAGCCAGACTGCAGTAGCGTTGAGCAATAGCCACCTGTTTATGCAAGTTAAAGACCAACTATTCCACATGAACTTGTTGGCCAACCTGACACAACAGTTGACCAATACCCTCGAAATCGCCGGCAGAGTCGGCAAGGCGACTAAAGAGGAGCAACGCCCAGCTCCTTCTTCTACAGCGACGCCGCTTTCTTTGCGCGAGCTTGAAGTGCTCAAGTTGATTGCGTCGGGCATGGCCAATAAAGAAATTGCCAACCAGCTTTTCCTCACAGAATCAACTGTAGAATTGCACGCTTCCCGCATTCGCAAGAAGCTGAAACTAAAGAGCAGAACAGCCCTCGTGAAATACGCTTGCGATCACGATCTTGCGTAGCGACTCAGTCAGCTACAACCGAGCCGTCGCTTTGATTTCGAGATAGCTATCCAAAAGCTTGGTAGTCAGTTCTTGCGGTGGGCAATCGAGCACCAGGCAACCTCTGCGTTGAAGAACACTCAGTGCGATCTCTCTTTGCGCCAACAGATCAGTAGCCACAGCGCGCCGATAAATCTCCTCAACAATTTCGTTGTCTTGCGTCAGTTCCTCGGACTTGACCTGACGCATAGCAGTTTTGATTACTTGTCGATCTTTCAAAGTAACACAGAAAGGCAGATGTTTACTGCTCAGGCTGGCAAGTCCAGCAAGCAACGCTTTGGAGCCAACGGGGTCGGTGAGGTCAGTCAGCACAACCATCAAACATCTTCCTTTTTGAGCCGAAGCAAAATAAGAAAGTATTCCGGCGTAGTCCGGCTCAACCATTCGTGGCTCTACATCAAAGGTTGCTTCAAGGATCTTTTTCAAGTGAGATTTGCCACGACGAGCAGGCAGATATACCAAAGGCTTGTCGGCAAAAATTCCGACACCTACTTGATCGTTATGGCTTAGCCCCGTTAAAGCGAGACACAGAGCCGAGTTTAGCGCATGATCAAATCGAGTCAGCCCTTCGAGATCCGAAACCATCATGCGTCCAGCATCAACAAGAATCAAGAGACGTTGCTCTTGCTCTGCTTCGTAAGTTCGCATTACAGGACGATCTCTTCTGGCAGTCGCCTTCCAATCGATGGCTTTACTGTCATCACCTACCGTGTACTCCTTGAGACTGGCAAAGTCAGTTCCGCGACCACGCTTCTTCTGATGCATCTCACCAAGCTCGGTAGAACGTGCAAGTTTGAGCGATAACTCGTGCAGAGTTTGCAAATCGGAATAAACTTTGACGCTTCTTGATGCCTTGATTTTCGACTGCCGCCAGATAAGTCCGAATGAGCTCAAATAGCGAACAGTGATGTTTCCGAAGGCATAAGCACCTCGCCTCCGTGGGCGCACGTTGTATTCGAGAGCGCTTGCCGCGTTTGGTGGAAGTTCAAACTCAAACTGTTCCGTATCTGCCTTCAAGGCGCGCGGGAAGTCATCTTTAACGACACACTTTAGCTTGGAGCCACTTCCGTTAGTCACTATCAAAGAAACTCTATTGCTGCGCCCAATCGAAAGTCGATCTGACACTTCGCGTGAAGCGCTCACGAAGATGGGTTTGGGCGTACGGTTGAAGTCTATCAGCACGAGAATTGCAATCAGCGCATCGAAGAAGACGCCGAGCGTTTTTGCAAGCGGCCATAATCCTGAAAGAGCAAACGGCAGCACTGCAATGACTAGCAAAAGATAGAGTCTTCCACTTGCAATCATATTGCTATCGTGGCACCGGTACCTGCCTCATCAAATTGCCGATCATTTGCTCGACGGTAACGCCCTCAAGCTCTGCCTCGGCAGTGAGAAGGAGACGATGTCTCAGTACAGGATCGGCAACGAATTTTATATTGTCGGGAGTGACGAAATCTTTTCCATTGATTGCAGCGTGTGCTTTAGCAGCAGACATCCAACTCAAGGCTGCTCGCGGGCTCGCCCCCAATTGCAGATCGGAAAGATTGCGAGATTTTTGAACCAGCTCACTCATGTAATCGATGACACTGTCTTCCACCTTGACGCGACCAAGTTGCGAGCGGCAGAGCACCACTTCCTCAGCAGTCGTCACAACCTCCACCGGTGGTGCCTGGCGGCGGTATTGACCATCCTGAAAGTTCCGCATCATTTGCTTCTCTGCATCGGCAGAAGGATAACCAATCAAGACTTTAAGCATGAAGCGATCGAGTTGCGCCTCCGGCAATGGGTATGTTCCTTCAAACTCGATTGGATTCTGTGTCGCAACGACCATAAACAAGTCCGACAGCCTCTCTGTGTTTCCATCGAGAGTGACTTGCCGTTCCTCCATAGCTTCCAGAAGTGCCGATTGCGTCTTAGGCGGCGTGCGGTTGATTTCGTCTGCGAGCAGCAGATTTGTGAAGATTGGACCGCGCTTCAGAGAAAAGGTTTTTGTGTTGAGATCGTAAACACTCGTGCCCAATATGTCGGAAGGCAGCATGTCCGGAGTCAGCTGAATGCGTCCAAAATGCGTTCCGATCAAACTTGCCAGCGTCTTCACCAAAAGGGTCTTTGCCGTGCCCGGAACCCCTTCAAGAAGCACATGCCCATCAGCCAAAAGTCCCACAAGCACCTGGTCTATGACCATCTCTTGCCCGACGATAACATGGCTTATCGCATCTCTTAGTCGTCCGAAAACATCGGCGATTTGCGGCATTTTTCCAGTCAGTTCCAAAGTCACTTAGGTGTCTCCGTCCTCATTTGCGCTTAGAAACAATCTCTTTTGAGCGCTCCGATATTTTGTCCAGCGAGCAAATCAACGCCTTTAAGTCGTTGTCAGAAAGTTGTCCTTGCTTCAGGCGCATGTCATAGTGTGCCAAATATGTGGCTAAATTGCTAGCATCGGCGTCACCAGCTTGGGCTCGCCAGGCTTCAATAAGTTTTTCGTCGGATTCGTGGGGCGAGACACCAGCATCTTTGCAGATTTTGTGGCGGAACCCCTGACCGATGATCTCAAGCACAGTGGTATTGGCCTTGGCGCGCCGATACGCATTGGCTAGACCGAAAATGAACTCGAGATTCGAGATCTTCCGTGAGCGGTCGATGACCGTAGCGGCGCCGAAACGTTGCCAGTTGCTGATGCAAGCCACTGCCAAAATAAGAAGTAACTGTGCAACCACGGGGCCGACAGGTCCACGCGCGAGGTAGATAAAGACGTTTGATGCGCCTGTAAATCCATGACACCGCTCGTCAAACAGAATGTCTCCTTTGGTGCCGTTTAACAAATTCACAAACAGCTGAAAGTTCGACCAGCTCTCTTTTTTCATCAGGCGACGATTGACCCAAAGCCTTGTGGTCGTTCCTATGATGATTCGACCTTTTCCGTGCTCGACTTCGACGATAAGTGCTCCTTGCTTATTGTGCGGCAAGACTTCGCGCCCACCTTTAACGAGCAGTTCGGTAGATACAATTATCTTTTTTACGTGTTCGAATTCGGGTTCGTCTTCGGGGAAGAATACGGATTCTTCTTCCAGCGGGTTTTCCGGCGACTCAACCGTAACTCGTACCTTCTCCAATAGTTGGCGCGAGAATTGGTAGTGAAACTCATCCATGTAAATCACTGTGTTGCCCTTGGACACCCATTCCAAGATCTGATCGCATTCGAAGTCTTGCAGCGATTGAACAGGATCGATGACTACCAGCGCACCACTTACGGTATCATTCAATTGGCGATACGGAGCTTCCCAGGTGCGGCAGCTGAAGCCGGCTTTCTGCGCGATCTCGTTGAGAGCGCTGAGCCCGCTGGGCTTTCCATTGTAGGTAGAGGCGAGAGTCTTCGATTCCGGAAGAAACTTTTCCAGCTCACGATCGAAGGCGCCACCAACAATTACCGTAGCGATGCTGATGACAGCCAGAGCCAAAATTTGCAACCAAGTTGTCGCAGTGAATCCGGCATATCTTTTCTCGGTTGAAAGAGATAAATCAGTAGATTCGGCGCTTGGCGATAGCGTCTCTGTGCCATTTCCATTTGGCGGAACATTGCTTGGCTGCGGCGAGTTCGGCGATGCTGTCATATCTGATCACTACTCACTGGTGGGCGCGCAGCAATTTCTGCCGAAACGTGACTATCAAGTGCCCTAAGAGTTTCTAATGACTTTTGATAGTCCTGCGGACCGGGTTCGTGCCAACCAAACCAACTATCTTCAACGACATCCGCCAGCTCTCTGAACTCCCGCTGCATCTGCTTGTTTTTCGAAAGGGCGTACCAGTATTCATAGTTTGTTCTTGTGGGTGAAAATTTCAAAATCTCGCCTTCGTCAAGTCGCCGCAAAAACGAGAAATAGAGCGCTCTGAGCGCCTCTCTGTACTCTTTGTTTGTGGACAAACGTTCCGCCTCAGTTTGCCAACCTTTGCTGTCCAACTCAAGTTCGAGAATGACGCCACCTTTCGACGAGAACTGGCGCTGAGCCTTCATTTGGCGCATGCGTTTCCACAAAAGATAAGCCACCAAGACTACGCAGACGGCACCAATAACAACCAGCAACATCTGCAGAAGATTGCCGATTACAGACGTGTCGCCAACACCACCGAGTCCGGAATTGAAGGAGTTGAGGAAATCATAGACAACGCGAATGGCCGTGGATATGAGTTCTTGCAGCTTGACCAGAATTCCGGGCGGCTCGCGATAGTCGTAGCCTTTGGCTACTTCTTCGACAATTTGCGAGATGTCCTTGGTGGAGTTGCTCACGGGAAGTTGCGTGGTGTTGCTTAACTCAAGGTGTTCAAGTGCTGGAGCCTAAAAGTATAAGGCAGTGGCGCCTATACTTATTACATAAAGACGGAACTCCTGCCGGTAAAGAGCTTCGCATGCTCAACTTCGGGAAGTTGCCAAGTCGCTCCAATTGAAATGGCTGTTTCGAAATTGCAATCTTACAATTAGGAAATGAGAGATACTTACCTACAAGTGGTATCTACTACTTATCTGGCGCGATCTTCTTATTAGTTATGGGCTGGGCAAACCAGCGTTTATCAGACTCATGAGCTTGTCAAGCCAACCCCTCCAAACCCATCGGGCGCACAATGAGCCTCGTTCAAAAACTAACTGGCGTTAGGGACCTCAAAAAGATTCTGGAAACCACTGCCAAAGAGCTGTGGGAAACGTTCTACGCGGATTCATGCCTGATAATGCTGAGCAACCCGCTCGACCCCAACGTCACTTCAATTTATGAGTATCGCCCGGCAAAAGACAACGGGCATGAGGAGAACTCTCCTTCGATTACTATGCCGCTGGTGTTGCAGGGAAGAACATTCGGCTCTGTAAGCATCAGTCGGGACACCGAAGTCAGCCCTGATGAAGTCAACCAGATGCGAGTCACATTGGGTGAACTCGGCGACATTATCCGACACGCACAGATCAACGACATCGTGCAGCGCGACACGTTTCGCGACACATTCTTAGTAGAAATCGGAAACGTCATGGCGTACTCGCTGGGAATCGGCGACGCGCTTTTCATGGTCGTCAACATTTTGGGCAAAGTGCTTCAGGTCAGCCGATGTCTCTTCATTTGTACAGACGATCAGCAAGCCGGATGGAAGTGTTACGAATTCTGGCAACAAGACAAGCTACAAAGCTGTCAGGATTACTATTGGCCGTCCACAAACTCGCCTGTCGTCGCGCAGGTGCTGTTGGCAAACTCGCCGCTCAAAGTATTTGAAGGTCAGCAAAACTCATACGTATCGCCGGTTCAAGACGAGTTGCAATTCATCGGCGTAAAGTCGTTGTTGGGAGTTCCGTTGCGCAGCGCAGAAGCAACGCATGGTTGCGTCATCTTGCAGCAGTGCGATTACCGCCGTGCTTGGACTCGAAACGAAATTGATATGGTGCAAAACGTAGCCGACAAAGTCGCTGACGCACTCGTCAAACTGCCGGCTGAAAAGCGTGCTCGTGAGCCGATTATGCAGCTGCACCAAAGAATTGTTCCACCCAAAGATCATGAAAAGGGATCTACTGTCGAACTCAGACGTGCCCTCAAGGGAGCGCTCGGACAGCAGGCTATTCCAAGTGCACGCAAGACATCGCAGCCTGCGCCGCCGCCACCACCGCCGACACCACCAGCACCAACTCCTCAACAACAGTTTCAGCCTCCGCCTATCCAGCCTGTCGCGCCACAACAAGTGCCGACGCCGCCTGCGCCACCTCCAGTAATTTCATCGGTTGTACGCGGTCAGACAGGGCAAATGAACAATCCGGCTGCTCAATTGCCGCCCGAAGGTATCACCACCGGCGAGCATCCGAAATTCACAGGAGAGAGCGGCAACCGATCACTCGGAAGCATCTTGGGAAATGTCCCGCGCACAACCAGCGGAAAGTCATCAGCATCACACGTCGATCTCGGAGCCATGCCTCAGCCTACTCCGGCAACCGCGGGAAGCGGCGCACCTCCCGGATTCGCGCCTCCGACACCCACGGGCACACAGCCTCAAATGCCGCCACCGCCTCCGCCTCAGACGGCACAACCCGCGGCAAGTGGTGCTAAAGGTGGTGCACCAGATCCTTACGCAGATTTGGATTTTGGCGACATCGACGAGGTTCCGCCACAACAGCAAGCCGCACCGCAGCCACAGCCGGAAGCAGCGCGCGATCCGTTTGCACCGCCACCTCCGAATCCTGCAGCGGCGCAAGAGCCACCAGGACTTTGGAGTCAGCAGGGTGGCGCTCAAACAGCTGCGCCTTTCCCACAACAGGCGCCTCCGACAGCCGTTCCGACTCCAACAAGCACCGATGTGGCCCAACCACAGCAGCCGGCCGCCGCGGCGCAAAGCGAAAGCCCATGGGGCAACCTCGACGACATTCCGACACCTAAGGGTGCAACCGCCGCTCCAGCAGCCGCCTCTGCGCCGCCTGCCGCACAACCGGCCGGCCAATGGGGTGACCTCGACAGCATTCCCGCACCAGCAGGTGGTGCTTCAGCAGGTTCGGGATTGGGCAAAGCCTTCGGCAAAGGACGTGGAGCACAGGGCCCTGCCACCAGCCCACTTATGGCTTCATTCCATCGCGACAAGACAAAGTTTCAGGCACCACCGGCAGCGGCACCACCTCCGGCCCCGGCCGAGGCACCACCGCCTGCACCAATCGATGAAAAGCAGGCCCAGGAAAAGATCAATCAGATCATGTCTTCCTCGGCAAACACAACCAGCGATTACATATTCGCGACTCCCGGTCTCGATACTCGCATGCTTGGAAGAATCGATGGCTGGGTGATGCAAATCGAACAAAAGGACAAGTACACTAACGGTCATTCGCGCCAAGTTGCTGAGTACGCATGCGCAATAGCCAAAGAAATAGGATTGAGCCAAAGCGAAGTGGATACCATTCGCCAAGCTGCTCTAGTGCATGATCTCGGCAAGCTCGGTGCCGCACCGCAGATTCTGCAAAAGGATGAATCTGAACTTTCCGACCCTGAATTACTCCTTGTAATGAACCATCCAATGGATGGCGCAGAACTTCTTGAAAGTTTCCCCGACCTGAAGCATCTTGCTCCAATCGTTCGTGCCCACCACGAAGAGTATGATGGCAACGGCTATCCGCATGGTCTCAAAGGCGATGAGATTCCAGTTGCGGCAAGAATCATTTCGGTCGCAAACAGTTATCACAACATGATAAGCCCAACGCGCACACGCGCAGGAGCAGACCCCACAACGGCGCAGCAAGACATGATTAAGGGCGCTGGAAAGCAGTGGGACCCGACCATGATTGAAGGGCTGATTCAAAGCATCATGCAGAAGAAAGTTCCACCGGCGTTCTAAATGCACCGGCGTTCTACTCCGGGTGCCGCCAATTTCTCAACTGTTCCGCCCCATTTGGGCGCGAAAAAGAATCCTCCCGATCGAGTCGATCGGGAGGTTCAATTTTTCTACGAGATATAGCGAGGTGTATCGCGGCGCTTAGCCTACGCCGATCAAATCGCTGACATCCATGCCGCGCAAGCTCAAGCTGATCTTGTGTTCTTTCGGCGAGAACTTCTTGATAATAGCCTTGATTGGTTGACCAACCTTGACCACTTCTTCCGGCTTGACGTTGGGTTGTTCGGACATTTCGACTGTCGGCAGAAGCGCATCGACTCCCGGATAGATTTGAACGAACGCGCCGAAGCTTTGAATCTTTCTGACCGTTCCTGAGACAACTTGACCATCTTGGAATTTGTCTTCGATTTCTTTCCAAGGATCTGGCTGCATCTGCTTCAGCGACAAGCTGATGTGACCCTTTTCTTGGTCGACCTTGAGCACCTTGGTGGTGATCACTTGTCCAACCTTCAATACATCGGATGGGTGTGAAACACGTTCCCACGAAATTTCTGAGATAGGAAGCAAGCCATCCAAACCGCCGAGATCGATGAAGGCACCGAAGTCCGCGATTCTGACTACTTCGCCGGTCACGACTTGACCAGATTCCAATGTATTCAGAATCTTTTCTCGCTGAGCGGCTTTCTCTTCTTGAACAGCCAAACGTTGGCTCAAGATGAGTTTGTTGCGCTTGGTGTCGGTTTCCAGAATCTTCATTGGAATTTCCATTCCGATGAGTTCTTCCGGTGTGGTTCCCTTCACGCGCAATTGGCTGGCCGGTACGAAACCGCGCAATCCATAAACATCTACAACTACGCCACCTTTGACCACTGCTGAAATCTTGGCGCGAATGGTGTCGTCGTTCTTCTTTTGATTCTCGAGTTGGACCCAACCACGGGCTTGCGCAACGCGCTTCAGAGACAGGGTCAATTGACCGTTTTCGTTCTCTTCACGAAGGATGTAGAACTCGTAGCGGTCGCCGACTTTGCAGACTTCTTCGACACGGTCTACCGGGATATTGGAAACCTCTTTGATTGGAACGAAGCCTTCCGACTTGCCGCCCACATCAACGAGTACGCCATCACGCTCGATGCGAACGACACTGCCAGTCACTATGTCGCCCTGCTCGAACTTGAAATGTAGGGTTTCTTCGAGCAACTGCTCGAATTCCGATTTACCGTTATCCACTTTCTGGTCTGTCACTGAGAATTTAGCTCCTTTGGCCTCTAGAATTGCTGGCATCGAACGGGTTTACCTCACTGGCTCGATTTCTTACTGTCTCGATTGCAAGGTGCGCTTTCGCAGATGCGAATGGCGCCCAGGCGCGAGACTTACCGCCCGATTAACTTCATAGTTTACTGCGCGGACGCAGAGATCTGCGCGTTGCAGTCAACCATGGTTGGCGAACGTAACAATATAGGGCAATTATATGTATCTATTCAAGTGATCTGCTTAAGGTTGCGTCACGCTTGAGACGTTCATTCATAAAAGTTCTTAAGACGAAACGCACGTTTGATTTTCGAATTTGACCGAGAGCAGAGGCGAAAAGCACTCAGGGAGGGAACTCTCGAGAGATCGGCTGCCACAGCAAACAGGAGCAACGGATGAGGCCATTAAAGGCAGCTTATGTTGCGCAAGTTTTTTACCGGAACGTTCGAATCCGATCGAAACGATCTGAGTCAATCGGTTCGACTCGAAGTCAATCGGTTCGATTCGAAGTCAATCGGTTCGACCGGCTGCCAGGTGATGCTGCAACTTTCAGAAAGGTAACTTCCAGTCGACGCATATGCGAAAGGTGTCCATCAAGCTGCGCAAAAGGCGCATATATACAGGATTCACCAATTGGACAACAAGCAAATACGCGACAGAGATCTAGCGAATAGCCTGATTCTATGAGCATTTTCATAATGCGGCAACAACTGAAAAATCTGCTTATAATTCGTTAGTCTGACAGCCAATCAGGGTTTTAGTCGGATTACTTAGATCGTTTTTCGAAATCCGATAGATATACTCCATATCGAGGCACGCTCATGAAGCCACAAAAACTTTCCTCTCTCGTTTTGTCCCTTAGCTTGTTGGTCTCAGCAAGCGCAACCGCAGCCGGTGCACAAATGGTGTTCCAATCCGGCACTCAAGATTCGACTCCAGAGCTGGACGCAACCGCCAAAAAAGTGGAGTTAGCCAAACAAACTTGGGATACAGCCAAGAAGCAATTGGAAGCCGCCAGAGCGCGTTTGAAAGCAGCCGAAGCAGAATTCAGAGCATCGAAAGCACAACACGAAGCGCTGTCATTGAGAACTCAAGCGCAGCGTTTGGCTGACGCTTCCGGACTGCACGATGTAAGCGGAAGCATTCCGGCAGCACAAGCGGTGGCACCGACGGTGACTCCAGCCTCAACTCCGGCAACAACAGGTGCAACCTCGACTCCGACCAACACATCGTCGATAGTCATGACGTCGGCTTTTTCGGCACAAACACCGGCCACAACTCATCCGACAACCGACCTCTCCAAAACTCGAATTCAACCAGCAGTCGAGTTCAATGCAGAGCCCGTGCCGTCAGCAACACCAGCGCCAGTAAACGAAGCGACGACGCTTCAAACAGCGACACCTGCGACCCCACAAACCGCACCAGCACAGCCTCCGCAATCCGCGCCCGTGCCGGCCGTCGATCAATCTCAACAACCGTATGCGGTGCCCTAACGGCATTTAGCAACAAACAACCATAACTCCGCACAAGACCGGCTTCGTTTTGTTGCGGAGTTTTGTTTTTTTTCGCGCACTTACCGAGCAGCAGGATCGCCCGTACGTTGCGAAGGCGACTGTGATTGATTCTGAGTCTGGGGTTGAGACGGCGACGGTGGGTTAATTCCCAAAACTACTAGAGCTTGCTTCGCCGCTTCTTGCTCCGCAGCCTTCTTTGTTCGGCCAGAACCAGATGCTACAAACGTTCCTTCAATTTCTGCATTGACCCAAAATATCGGATCATGCGGAGGTCCCTCTGTCTTCGTTACGACATAGCAGGGCACGCCTTGCGCTTTGGACTGGGTGAGCTCCTGCAACTGCGCTTTGTAGTTCTCTTTGATTTCGTCGCGATCGACAAGTGTGGCTCGGCTGCCGAAGAGTCGAACAATCAGGTTCTGCACTTGGAACAGTCCCAGATCCTGATAGAGAGCGCCGATGATTGCTTCCATCGCATGCGCCATTATCGACGGGCGCATCTGTACTTGCCGGCCTAAAAGAATGTATTTGCTGAGATTGATTTGCTCGGCGATTTCAGCCAGGGTTTTGTCGCTGACCAGCACTGCGCGGATTTCGGTCAATTGCCCTTCGTCATAATCCGGAAAACGATCCAACAGATATTCGCTGACAACAAATTTCAGAACCGCATCGCCGAAGAATTCGAGACGTTCGTAGTCCTTGCAACCGGGGCTCTCGGATGCGTACGAACTGTGCGTTAGCGCTTCATTTATCAGCGCCATTCGTCCGCAGGTGACGCCAAGCCGAGCAGCAAGCTGATCGAGCTCTTTGAATCGTTTGGGTGATGGTGTGTTCTGACCTGTCATATGGTTGCCGGTCTGTCCGGGTGTCGCAACGATCTTGTCAACGAATTGCGCTACTTTCAATCTTACTGCCCTTCTCAATTGTTGTAGGCGGGAAGCCTACTAAAGTGGTTCCCAAAGGGTCCCTTGTCAGGCCCCTCATTGGAGAGTACAAGAGGATGGGCGCGGCGCTACCTATTGTTAACCATTATTTCCATACCTAATGGAAACAGAGTGTGAACACAATGAAGAAGATATCCATAAATTCTAGATAAGCGCAGGCGTTGACAGCAGCTTCACAACTCATCAGTGCACGATCACGAGGCTCGCGCATCAATTGCAGATCCTTAGCATCCCGTCACCATCACATAATCCGCATAACAGACGCCCCACTCCCTGCTATTCTTTTACTGTCAGCATGTGTCCTTTTTTAGGCACTGCACGCAAACAGA
Organism: uncultured Candidatus Obscuribacterales bacterium; assembly: GCA_964478655.1. Lineage (GTDB taxonomy): Bacteria > Cyanobacteriota > Vampirovibrionia > Obscuribacterales > Obscuribacteraceae > CAYZJR01. The sequence goes on along the minus strand of CAYZJR010000034.1, from coordinate 35,004 downwards.
GCGGATTTTTCCAAAACACGCGCACCGCAAAACTTGCTGACATCTAGACGGAGACAGTCGATGTACCCTTCGCACGAGATTCAAGTATTTCAAATCATCCTGTTTGTCATTGCAGGGTTTGGGCTTCCAGCGGTCGGAATGATCGGACTCGCTTGGGTAATTCAAAAGGTGTTGGGATATCACAGACCCAACGCCCTCAAGACCCAGCCTTATGAGTGCGGGATGAAGCCACTTCAAGAGGCACTTGTACAGTTCGATATTCGTTACTACCTGTATGCGCTTCTGTTCATTCTGTTTGATATTGAAATCGTATTCATCATTCCGTGGGCGTTAGCAACGGATTCATTGGGCAAGAGTCTCAACAACGTCTGGGTAGGACCAATCGAGATCGCGATATTCATCTGCATCTTGGCAGTGGGTCTTGCATACGCTTGGAAGAAGGGAGCGCTGGAGTGGGAGTGACCCGGCGGCAAGGAATCAATCGTTTACTACATGGAAGTTTTCAATCATGAGTGAAACACAAACGGTCACTGGTCCTCAGGTTCCTCCGGAGCTGCAAGACTCAGTTCAACTCACAAATCTCGATGCGTTAATCGATGCACTGAGCAAAGTGCCTCTCCTGCCTGAAATCGGCGGAATGGCAAATACAGTCATCAACCTGGCACGCTCGAACTCTGTATGGCCTCTCACGTTCGGAACCTCATGCTGCGCCATCGAAATGATGCACTCGGGTATGTCCTTGTTCGATATCTCGAGATTCGGTTCTGAAGTGTTTAGAGCGACACCCAGACAAGCCGACATGATCATCACGGCAGGAACCATCACACGCAAGATGGCTCCCGCCCTTATCACCCTTTACGAGCAGCTCCCAGAGCCCAAGTACGTGATCGCCATGGGTGCATGCACCGTCACTGGTGGAATGTTCAACGACTCGTATTCGGTTGTACAAGGGGTCGACAGAATCATTCCTGTCGATGTCTACCTGCCCGGATGCCCACCTAGACCGGACGGCATTCTCGATGCGCTGATGAAGCTGCAAGCAAAAATCAGAACGGAAAATTATTACGAGCGCCGCAGACGGAAATACCAACAGCGAGCGCTTCGCTATGTCGATTACGACACGGGCAGACCGCTTGAAGATTTGATCGGCGAAGTAAAAGAAGACACTGAAGAAGCGCTCAAAGCAGCACCTGCTGAGCCAAAATCCGCCGAACCGAAAGCCGAACAAAAAGGTCCAGAATAATGACACAAGAAAAACCCGCTACTCCAGCAGGACACGGAGCCACTCCACCGGCAGAGCCGGCGGCTCCACTCGAGCCGGGACAATTCGGAACGTTTCTCAAAGAGCATGGCATCCAATCCAAGCGTCACGCCGACTCCTGCGGCTGCGAAACCATCGAACTCGAAGCACGTCACTTACAGTCTGCACTGCGCCTACTGCGCACCAGTTCGGAAGTTAAGCTCGACCTGCTCATCACAGTTTCTGGCGTAGACAACACCGACAGCATCGATTCCGTCTATCACCTGTGGTCTTACGACAACTTGTCCGAGTTGGTCATCAAAGTAGTGGCTAAGAAAACGGACATACCGGCGGGGAAATTACCGGAAGTTCCAAGCATCGCAAATTTTTGGTCTGCCGCTGATTGGCATGAAAGAGAAACCTACGATCTCGTCGGCATCAGGTATCTCGGTCACCCTTACTTGCGCCGAATTCTCAACCCGTGGGATTGGGAAGGTCACCCGCTGCGCCGCGATTACAAACAACCGGTCGATGCACTCAACGACAAAAACCCCCACAGCTTCCGCTAACAGAGGCGTAAAAGGCAGATGGCTACCGAACTTCAAAACATCGCACATCTCAAAACCGATGAAATGATCATCAACATGGGTCCTCAGCACCCTGCGACACACGGTGTGTTGCGGCTGCTTTTGGTGCTCGACGGTGAAATCATCAGACACGTCGAACCCGTGCTCGGTCACTTGCACAGAGCGCAAGAATGGCAAGGACAAAACCGCACCTGGTTTCAGTATCAAGCACTCATCGATCGCGTTGACTACCTCTCCGGAATGTTTACTTCCTGGGCACTCTGCAGAGCCGCCGAAGAAATCGACGGTTGCGTGGTGCCGGAAAGAGCAGAGTATTTGAGAGTTTTGGTTTCTGAGATGAACCGAATCACCTCTCATTTGCTTTGGTTAGGAACATATTTGATTGACCTCGGAGCCATGTTCGGCTTCCCCTTCTATCCATTTAGAGAACGCGACAAACTCTTGTCTCTCTTTGAAGAAATCGCCGGACAACGCATGATGTACAACTACATCCGCATCGGCGGCGTGCAAAGACTCCCATCAGCAGATTGGTTGAAGCGCCTCGAAAAATTCACGAGAGATTTCCCTGAACGCATCGACGAATACGAAGCCATCGTCACTCAAAACCCGATCTTCTTAAAGAGAACAAAAGGAGTCGGCATCCTCAAACAAGATGTAGCTAAAGATTTCGGCGTCACCGGACCTTGCGCGCGCGCATCGGGCATTAACTTGGATTTGAGAAGAACGAAACCATATTCGGTGTATCCGAAACTCAAATTCGATGTACCGATGTTTCACGGCGAGGGCGACACCTACGAACGTTACCTGCTTCGCGTACAAGAAATGCGGCAGTCTAACGAAATCATCAAACAAGTGTTAGACATGATGCCATCTGAAGGCGAATTTATGGCGAAAAAGCAAAACGCCGGTTTGCGTATCAAAGCAGGCGAAGGCTTTGCAGCAGTTGAGTCACCGCGTGGAATTCTCGGTTGTTACATCATCTCCAACGGTTCTGACAAACCGTTTAGATTCAGATGGAGAAACCCCTCATTCTGCAACCTTTCAGTTACAGGTTCGCTGCTGATTGGTCACCCTATCGCAGACATCATGGCAATCTTTGGTTCGATTGACGTAATTCTTCCGGATGTAGACAGGTAAGAGAGCACAGCATGATTTCCAATTTTGGAGAGATTTTCAAACTGACAAGATTGAGCCTCGTTTGGCTCTCCTTGATTTTTATTCCGGTATGGCTAGCGGCATGGGCTGTGGGAGTGCTTCTTCCGATGCTCCTGGAAAATCAGGGAACCGTCGCCAGAGCAGTAAGTGATGTGTTGAAAGCGATCACGCCACTAGTGGCGGTGATGGTGTTTATTCCAATCAACGCATGTTTTATGGTGCTCTTCGAGCGTCGAGCCTTGGCTCTATTTACTATGAGAAAGGGTCCCAACCGCGTTTTCTTCGACGGTTATTTGCAAACAGCCGCAGACGCCATCAAGTTGCTTTTCAAAGAAGACATCACTCCAACAGGAGCTGATGCTTTTATGTTCACATTGGCACCAATCGTTTTCTTCGCACCATCTATCTTCGGTGCGCTTCCTCTTTTGTGTGCCGTCACGAACAATCACGAACTGTTCCAAATAGTGAATTTGCCAACGGGGATCTTTTATATTCTTGCCGCTTCGTCAGTCCCAGTTGTGGCGCTGGTTATGGCAGGCTGGGCAAGCAACAACAAGTACTCTCTCGTCGGCGGATTGCGAAGCGCAGCGCAAGCAATCAGCTATGAAATTCCACTGGTATTGTCTTTGGTGACAATGTGCCTTTTGGCTGGAACATTGGATGTAGTTCAAATTGCCAATCAACAAAAAGGTGGCATTCTCAACTGGAACATTTTTGGTGGTGGCGCCCTTTCCGGTGTGGACAAGTGGCTTGAGGCTCACTGGGCGAATCTCATGGTTCCCAATAAAGAAGCCGCTGAAGTCATGGCTCAAAGCGCATTGAGAGCTAGCTATCCTGTTGAAATTTGGTCGGCAATCGCGGTTGTCGTGTTGATTGTTTCGACATTCATTCTGGCGGGTCTCTACATGACCGGAGCTTGCGCAGAAATCAACAGAATTCCCTTCGACCTTCCTGAAGCAGAAAGCGAACTGGTCAGCGGATACAACACTGAATACAGTGGCATCAAATTCGCCATCTTCTTTTTGGCTGAGTTCACCAACCTATTTATAGTCGCCAGCATTTTCACCGTCATGTTCTTGGGTGGCGGCGACAATCCGATTCCATCTTGGTTGTACAGCGGTCTTCCGGGTTGGCACGAACTCTGCGCAGCCCTCAGCTCTTTACTAAGTCCGGTTATCGACACGGCGCATTTCATCAACCCAGACACATTCTGGGCAGCCATCTGGGTAATCATAAAGGTCTATTCCCTGGTGTTTTTCGCGATTCTCGTAAGAGGAACCCTCCCCAGATTCAGAATCGACCAGCTCTTGGACTTCGGTTGGAAGCGCTTGATTCCGCTCTCTTTGATCGTGTTTTTGATTGTCACTTTTGCAAGAACGTTGGTCCACTGCCATGCCTAATATCGTATCTAGATCTATCGAAAGCCTGAAGCAAGTCGCCAAAGGACTCAAAACAGTCCTTGGGCACAGCCTGAAAGAGCCGGTCACTGAGGAGTTTCCCGATGTCGTGCCGCAAGTGCCGCCACACTTCCGTGGACGCTTGGCGCTGACCGTCAACCCGGAAACCGGCGAGCATCTCTGCATCTCCTGCCGTCAGTGCGAAAGAGTTTGCCCGGATAAGTGCATTGAAATCACTGCACACAAGAGCCCAGAGACGAACAAGCTTGAGCTTATTGACTTCAAAATTGACCACGGTTTGTGCATGTTCTGCGGTCTCTGCACCGAGGTTTGCCCAACCCTCTGCATCATCAATACAAGCGACTTCGAAATGGCTGATTACTCCCGTGAGGCGCTCATCTTCGACATCAAGAAGCTGACACTAAGCCAAGGCGAATCTGCATACTACTTCTCTCAAAAGGAAATGCCGCTTCCGAAGCCGAAACCAGCCAAGGCAGCGCCCGCTGCAGCTAAGCCAGCAGAAGGCGCAGCAAAACCGGCTGCACCTGCCGCGAAGCCTGCTGACGGTGAAGCGAAGGCTGCTCCTGCTGCAAAACCGGCTGAGGGCGAAGCGAAAGCCGCACCAGCCGCCAAGCCCGC
>CAYZJR010000034.1:0-29886 GCA_964478655.1 uncultured Candidatus Obscuribacterales bacterium | reverse complement strand
GAAGCGAAAGCCGCACCAGCCGCCAAGCCCGCCGAGGGTGAAGCGAAGGCTGAGACAAAGCCGGAAGCGAAGGCAGAAGAAAAACCTGAAGCCAAAGCGGAAGACAAGACTGAAGCAAAAGCCGACGAGAAAAAGGCTGAGGCAAAGGCTGACGACAAGAAAGAAGACAAGCCCGAAGCCAAGAATGAAACTAAAGAGGATGCGAAGTCAGAAGACAAACCATCCGATTCTGAAAAATCCGACGAAAAAACTGACAAGTAGATCAAAGGACAGGGAAATGGATTTCGTAGCCGAAACATTGAAGGCACCGCAAGCTGAACTCTGGATGTTCTACATCCTCTCGGCAATTGCGTTTCCGCTGGCGATAGGCGTCATTTTGGACAAGGTGATTATCCGAAGCGGCTTCTTGCTTATTGGTGTGTTCGGCACCATATCCGGTTTCTTCCTTCTTCTTCAAGCGCAGTTCTTAGCGCTTGCACAAATCATGATCTATGCGGTTGGAATCACACTGGTTGTGGTGATTGCCTTGATGCTTACGAATCCACGACTCGAGTCGGACACTACAATCACGAGAAAGGGAAGTAGTTGGGGCGCCGGCATTGTTGCATTTATTGCTTTTGTGACCATTTATGCAGCGGTTCGTTCAGAACATTGGCCGATCAGCGACGAGACAATGAATCCAAATAACGTGGCTCAGCTCGGAGAAGCGCTGACCACAACCTATTCGATTCCATTCGAATTCGCATCGATTCTCTTGCTCGCGGCGCTCATGGGAGCGATTATGCTCGCCAAAGCGGAACCCGCAGCTAAACCAACAGAAAGCGAAGAACAGGAAAGACAATTGACAGGGGCTGCAAGATAATGACGACAAGTATGCAAAGCAACGAATCATCATCGGTCGCACCAGCGATTGCCTTCGCAGTCATGGTCTCAGGAGCAATCGGCGTCTACATCGCAATGATTGGCAATCCTGAAATGAGGGACAAATTCATCGGATACCAAGCCGACATTTGTATCTCCGCAGCGATTATTGCTCTTGGTTGGTTAGCAACAAAAATGCGCGCTCCAATTGCTGTCGTAGCATCGATTGCAATCGTAGGAATTTTTGTGATTCTCACCGTCACTCAAACACCGCTCGTTCGCTTCTTGAGCCTTGGTGCAGTGCTTTTCTCAATCGGCATGTATGGCATGGTCGTATCAAGGAACGCAGTGCGCGTTTTGATGTCAATCGAACTGATGCTCAATGCAGTGAACATCAATCTGATTGCATTTGCTCGCTATGTAGATCCAGGAAACGTCAAAGGTCAGCTCTTCGCCATCTTCATTCTCACAGTTGCCGCAGCGGAAGCCGCAGTTGGCCTTGCCATCGTGCTTTCGATCTATCGCAATATGTCGACAGTCGATATGGATAAATTCAATCTGCTCAAGTGGTAGCAACCTGTTACTTCTGCAACTTAACTCACGAACTTCAATAAAGCTTAGCTGGAGCTATCCGCTGAAAAGCTGAACTGCGAATCACGAAATTCGGCGGTTGTCATGCAATGATCAGTTTGTACTCGTGAAACAAATATGCCTCCTCAAGCTGATACACCACTCTTAGACAATATCTCAATTGCATCTCCATGCACGGTGAGCTGGAACAGCATGTCGGGCGGCGAACAAAAGCGATTTTGTGGACAGTGTTCAAAGAACGTGTACAACATCTCGCGGATGACAAAAGACGAAGCTGAATCTCTCCTTCGAGGCGGCAACGCGTGCATTCGGCTATATAGAAGAAAAGACGGAACAATCATTACGGAAGACTGCCCTGTCGCACTACGAAAACTGCGAGATGGGGTTCGTTACTGTTACGCCTTAGTTGCCACAATTTTTAGTTTCGTATTCTCCTTTTGTACATCTAGCACGTCCGCACAAAGTGAGGTTGGCTTTCGCGAATCCTTCGCTGACGGATTGGCAGACCGATACGAAATGCCGCTACTGGAACCCTTTGGATCTATTAGTATGGGTCAGCAACGAGTTAGTTTTCTCAACTGTACACTTCCTTCCGTAGAAACCCTTGTTTCTGGAGACTTCGCACTAATGCGAGATGATATCTTCCAGAAGGATGGAAAAACCTTCATGGTTGTTGAGTCGGTCCCCGGTACGAAATCAATAAAGCGGCTAGCTGCTGGTCTTTTAGCGGATCAGATTGGCCCTTACTTTTGCAGCGAAATCGCTCATCAGAGAGCGCTCTGGTATGCAGATGCGGGTAGAGACTTAACTGCTGAGAAGTATCACAAGCTTTGTCTTAAATTGCTGAGCTTTCGGAGAAGCACAATGGTAAAAGATCCAGAATTGTTGGAAAGGGACTCGGACTTTCGAAAAACAATGAGTGCAAGCTATGCACATTTTCTAAGACAACACGGTCGAGATTGCGAGTCTCAGGAGCTAGCAACCATATATGGTGATAAACCTCTGGGTCCACATCCTCTTCCAGGTACGGAACTAAAACTGGGCAACAAGTTCTCAAGCCGTGCCGTCGGCACGAGTCGTGACAAAAGCGGCTTTCCTACCTGGGGAAAGCATGAAATGGAAATTTTTGAATCACAAAAGAATTGTTTCAAGAATTGATAAACGCAGAATCGAGTAAGAATTGATGGGCAAAGCATTCCTTTCAACAATTGCGATAACGTTTCCGATAACTGTTGCAACAGCCCTATGCTCAGCATGCACTAAAACAAATCAGACAGTTACGAATACAAATGAGTCCGGTTCCACACGAAACAAAATTGAAAGAGTCAAAGAACCAGACGATCCGGAGCAGGACTACGGAATTCAAAAGGAAGAATGGCCTGTTCGAAATCAACTTATCAGAGGAAAGCCCTGGGGAAGTGAAAACGAAACGGAAGAACAGCTCCTTGCAAACCTAAAAGAAGCAGAGTCCAAGCCAGGTCCCGACCTTGTCGATGCACTCGATGATCTCGCAGGTTGGTATCGTGGCAAGAAGAGATACAACGACGCGTTGAATATTTACAAGCGCGAACAAGATATTCAAGCAAAACTTTCCAACAATCCAAACAAGCTCGAAAATGCCTACCCGTTGAACAACATCGCCGTAGTATGCACCGAAGCTAAGAGATTCGAAGAAGCAGAACGAGCATTTAAAGCATGCCTTGCAATTCACGAGAAAGACACAGATCCACTCAATGATGATGGTGAAGCAGAAACTCGCCACAACTATGCTGAGATGTTGTGGGGTTTGCTGCGAGAACAAGACGGCGTGAAGCAAAACAATCTGGCTTACGACTTACTTCGCAAGAGAACGGAAAAAATTGAGTTATCTCCGCAACGATAGTTCCGATAACTCAGTCGACACTAAACCAGAACAGCGACGAACCGATCTTCAACACATCGCCATCTTTAACTTGTTCCCTACTAACAATCTTCCGTCCATTTACCAAAGCTTGCGGCTGCGACTCTCTGTCCTCGACAAAGAACGCGCCGTCCACTTCGGTTATCGCGATGTAGCCGGCGGTTAGTTCCGACTGTTTCAAACGAACATCGCAATCGTCGCCGCACCCGACTTTGCAATCGGGAGAAACAATGGGCAGTTTTTTGTTGCTCATCAGATCAACAAGAAACGCGCGTACATCGCCGACCACTTGCACCGCCGCTAACTTGATATTACCGGAAGTTGACGATCGCTTGGCGAAGGAAGCCGAGTGCCCAGTCATGGAGTTGGTTCCAGCCGATGACGTGGCGCATCGATGTCATTCTTCTGCGCTTTTCCTCAACGCCCATCGACAATGCTTTGTTGATGGCATTCGAAACTTCTTCCGGATTTTCCGGTTGAATCATGATCGCACCTTGCGATAGTTCGAGCGCACATCCGGCTTGTTCACTGAGCAGAAGAACACCTTGCTCGTCTTGGCGACATGCAACATATTCCTTCGCGATCAAATTCAGCCCATCTTTGACTGAACTTACAACCATCACATCAGCTGCTTGATACCATGCTGAAAGCTCGCTTTGATCGAGATTTCCGCTGAGGTGAACAATCGGCTGCCAGCCATCAAAACCGTACTTGGAATTGATTTCCTGAATCGCTGTTTCAACTTGCTTTGCGTATTCAACAAATGCCGAGTCTTGCGATTGCGGCGGCTGCGACAACTGCACATAGTGGAACCTGCGATGCATCTCAGGCTTAGTCTCGAGGAAGTGCCGCAATCCGTTTAGTTTCTCCAACACACCTTTGGTGTAGTCGAGTCGGTCGACTCCAAGAATTATTTGATTCGCGAGACGATAGTTCACACCGATTGCTTCAGCCATTGGGCGGCTTGCTCTAGCCAGCTTTTGCCACAAAGTGAAATCAATGCCAAGCGGCATCACGACAACCTTTGTCTTGGTTTGACGGCGATAAATTTCCATCTTGAACATATCTACGACTGCGTTGGGCAGCACCATTTGAACAGTCTTGAGGAAGTTCTGCGCATACTCGGTTGTGTGGAAACCAATCAATCGATTGGACAGCAACGCTTCAACATATTCTTTCGCGATTGGTGACGCAGCGACAATCTCAGGGGCAGGCCAAGGAATGTGCCAGAACTGACAGTTGATCACACCCGTCTGCATCGCCATAAGCGGCGCCACGAGCGCAAGTTGGTGATCATGCAGCCAGCAAAGCGTGGGGAAGCTTTCAGCACACACGTTTAGCCCTTCAGAAGCCACGACTTCATTGAGTTGTCTGAAGGCTTTCCACTTTTCAAAATCAAACTGAGCTTTCTCCGGCATGCCGTGAAAAAGCGGCCACAGATAACCGGACGCAATTTGATTGTGGCGGTCACGAATAGACGGAGCCACTTGCGGAGTGTAGAACGCAAAACTACCGTTGTCAGCGCCCTCAGAAGGCACGCCGGACAGCGCAAACCAATGAATTTTGGCGCCGAGGCGCTTCACAACCGGTTCCAAACTGGTGGAGATGCCACCAGACTCGCCCGGTCCCCGGTAAGAAATCACCTTGAGGGTTGGCAGGTGAATCTCGAGCTGGCCAAGATCTTCTGATGTGACGGGCGCCAGCAAAACAGGGGGTTGAGTGAGACTGGGCATTTGTGTCCTTTCCGATTTGGGCTTCATTTATATATGGGACCTAGAATTCCTTGGAAAACTTGCGAAAAGATACCTGCCAGGACGCTTATTGAATTTTGCGGAACCAACGAAAATTGTCCGCTGCCAGACGCCTGGGCTAGAAACCTTATGATGGCAACAAACCGGGTTTCACCTGCCTGGGAAACCCACAAACCCTCGCGGGGGCTTATGTCGATTGCACTACCACCATAAGAGTACGAGATATATGAATGGTAATCAAGTTGTACCTGGCTAATTAATGAGAACTTATTGCGCCCGAGCCGCAATCCAGCACCAGTAGAAACTTCTTGAAAACGCCCAATCTTTCACGATTCGTCACAATCTGAAGTGGCGAATTTTTGCGGGTTTCGAGCAAATTCATCAGTGTTAATGAAATGCACTTAGGCTGAGTCCGCCCATGCACCAAATGCAGTGCGCATCGGTGCGTATATGGTGGCAGATCCGGATTTGAATTCTTGTTGGAACAGTTGATGTGGATCGCAGTGGGAAAAATGCGAATCACTATTACTGTTAGTCGATCAGTCCCGGCAAGTCGACAATTTCGATACGCTTCTTTTTCATATCCACAGTCGGTACAAGCTGCTTAACGAAGGGAACCAGCACTGTTGCCTTCTCTTTGTCCTTATCGGAAACGTTTTCGAGCCCTTCCAGCATTTCGTCTTTGAGAATTTCGAGAAGCTCACCCTGTTCTCCAACGATACCGGATATGATACCAACGCGTGAACCGCCGACGACGTACACATCGAGCCCAATCAGATCATCGATCCACCATTCGTCATTGCCGAGATCGCGAATCTGCGCGCGAGGTGCATACAGAATTGCATCGAGAAGTTCTTCAGCATCAGTTCTGCTGCCATATTCTTCCAGTATGACGTACAAGATCTTTTTGTCGAGTGCAATACTCTCAATGGTGCCTCTTTCGGTGAGACCTTCTTCAAGCTCACAAAATACATATTCAATATCGAGAAGCAATTCAGGGTTGTTTGTTGAGGGTCGCACTTTCATGCAACCGTTCAACCCGTGAAAACCTACAACTTTTCCGACGCAAAACAAATCATCGTCATCAGGTAGCGCTTCGGTCATGGTTAGTAACTTTCGGGGTGCGGTGTGTCTCTGGACTCGTGTGGTCTATCGGGGCATCGGTGAAGACAGAGGTCTTGATTCCTGTTTCCATCGTTTGAACAGGTTGTTGTCGAAATTGAATTGATCGAGCACGCGTCCTACGACGAAATCAACTTGATCCGAGATGGTCTGTGGCCGATGATAATAACCCGGCGAGGCACACGATACAATCGCGCCTGCTTCAGACAATGCCAGCATGTTCTTCAATTGAATATGTCCAAACGGCATTTCTCGAACCATGATCAAAAACGGTCGGCGTTCCTTCAGATTTACAGCAGCCGCTCGCTGAATAAGGTTGTCCGTGAGTCCGTTTGCGACCGCTCCCAAAGTTCCGACGCTGCATGGCACAATTGCCATTCCACGCACTCGATATGAACCGCTCGCCACCGAAGCACCATAGTCTGTCAACTGATGAAGTTTAAGCGGCGCGGTTTCGGGCAGCTTCAAATAACTCAGCAACTCGCTTAGCAAATCATCGCCGAAAACGAGATCGTTTTCTTCTTTCATCACGACCAGGGCGGCTTTCGAAACCATCAGCTCAACAGGGTATTCGGTTTCGAGGAGGTATTGCAACAAACGCAAACCGTAAATCGAACCACTCGCTCCCGTTATTGCAAGCACCATAGGCAGTGGCGCATCGGAGTTACCGCTTGCATAACCGGAAGATCGAATTGGTGTCATTTTCTCCTCTTTCGCTCTCGTGCTTTACCCGTTTGGCGCCGCTCATCTCAATGTCGGCACTCTAGAAGCTTGCTCCAGGCGGTGCTTGATCGCCGCTGCTGGGCATTGATGTTCCGTTCGGCGGGAAGCTAACAGGTGGTGGTCCACTTGGCGCTGCAAACGGTGGTGCAGCTCCTTGGGGTGCGGAAGCAGCCGGAGCCTGCTGCAGTGCAGATTCGAAATCTTTAGCAGGAGGCGCTTCCTTCGTGGGGTTGAATCGCCGACCACTGTCACCAATCGGTTCAAAACCAGTGTCGATTATGGAATCCTGCCCAGGCGATGCACTCAAATTGATCTTGAAAGGTGCTTCGAGTCGAATCGTAAGCGGGGAGCCGGCTACGATGTATAGATCCTGCCCTCTTTTCACGAGCGATCTGATTTTGTCGTGACCTCTTTGAAGTCCGCGCATCTGTCTTTGGTCAACACCATATATGGCATCGCGCATCAATTGCTGTTTCGTCAAAACTTGCGGTCCACGCCCGCCGCTCATCATCATACGATTGCGCTCTGCCATTCCAGGAGCGACTGCATCGAATCCTGCTTGCGACCCTACATAAGCGACGCTGCCACCAATATTGGTGTTAGCCATTTGCCGTCCGCGGCCCATCACTACTGTTTCGCCGACCATTGACGCAACGAGCGGATAGGTGACTCCATCTGGGGTTCTCAGAGAAGTAAGCTGTGTGCGCAGCTTCCCAGTTGGTTTAGGAAAACCTTTTTGTGTCGGCAAGGCTCTGCCGGGAATTGCTTCAACCACTTCTCCAACAATTTGGGCTCCGTTCGGCACAAGAACATCACTCCCGTTAGCCAGGATCGGTGCCGAAATCGTTATAGTAAACTTCTCTCCCTGACGGCTTTTCGACGAACCAATCGTCTCGTCTATTCGACCTTCAAATGTCGTTCCTACTGGAAGAACTGCGGTCTTGCCTGCCATTGAGGATGTTCCTCTGAAATATGCTTCCGGGTCCGTCTTCCTCTGGGCATCAGCCATTTGCGGCAAGCAGATTGAAGTGAGGATGGAAAAACATGCTGCCGTCGCAACGGCTGCGCCACCGATGCGCCCTTGAGCGGCAATGCAAAAATCGGCTTTGGAACTGGGTTTTACGTTACTCATGGTCAGACCCTTAAGTGTCGATATCGGTAGAATCAGGTTTACTTGTCTCGGAAGATTCTCTTTCGTATCGTCTCTTCGAGACGAGTTGCGAATAGATATAAGCGACCAGCCAAGCGAGAATCACGGCAGTGACAATCCAAACGCCGATTCTCCAGATGCCCATGATGATCTTCCACAGTCCCGGCATCAAAATGGAGAACGCGGTGATCACTATCAAGCCGCCACCGATAAATTTGATCGTCTTGGAATTAAGCTTCATAGTCAGGTCCTATCAGCTGTGGCACACGTGACTCCTCGCCTCCAGTGTACCGCGCTATGGCGCGTATTGCTCGGCTAAGAATACTAGTAAAGACCTTCATATTACATAGAATGTTGGCGGTGTCCAGCGGTTTTGCTCTCACCGTTGGGCTTGCTGCCAATGTCTGCACCGTTTAGAAATCTCGATTCAAATAACTATCGAAGCGCGCAATCATGATTGGCGCGACAACTTTGGTGCCTGCATACCAGGCGCCCACAACCACTGCAGGCAGGGCGAGAACTCTGATGAACACTGGAATGAACGCATAGAAGAAGCTGAGAATCAGAATGGCTGAGCCGATGGTCAAAACTTGACTCAGGCGCACAATCAATTGCTCCTGTCCGTCCCGCGGCATGCGCGAAAACGACTCGGCCAGGATGTTCATGTAGTTGCTCCAGAGCCGACGAGCACCACCAGTTCCTTCCTTCCAGGCCTGGGTTTCCATAATATTTTTCGGACCGGTACCGGTGCCGCCGCCTTCAAAGCGTTTGCCGCTTTGCTCTGCCGGCAGATTGCCTGGAGACGCATCTATCGAGCGATCAGGTCCATCACCTTTCTTGCCGCCTCTGGGTCCGCCGCCCTTCGTCTTGCTGAAGTCCATGGTTCGCTCCTTAAATCCGATCTATTAGTAAGAGGTCGGGATACCAAAAAATCTGCGAAAAACTGCGTTCGATAAAAACCAAAAAGAAAATGGCTCTACTTATTTACTTTTACCCTTATCCTGCTTTTTCCTAGCCTTGGATAACCAGTCTTCCACTTCTTTACGGTTGGCGTTCGCCTCTTCCGCTGTTTCCAGGAAGGAATTGGCGTATTCTGCTGCTTTATCAGCATTATTCATTTCGGTTCTGGTGAACAGACACCAGAGACCGAAGTGGGCATTGGCGAACTCAGGGTCAGCAATTAGCGCCTGCTTGTAGTGGTCGAGAGCGATTTCAGGAATCTTCCGCTTCATGGCGGCGTCGCCTAGTTGCGTGTGCCTGACCGCCTCATTCCGTTGATTATTGATTTTGCTTATGCCTTGCTCTGCGCGAGGAGCCACTTCCGGCAATTCTTTTGCGTAAGTGAACGCCTGCTCGGCAGCTTTAAGATCGCCGTCATTGAAGCACTGCTCGCCCAATGTGAGCAGTTCGTACGGCTCATCTCTGTGAGTGTTGATTACGTCGGAGTAGTGCTGGCGCGCTTCTTTGTAGCGTCCTTGAGACATAGCCTTGGCACCTTCGGAAAGAGAGATGTTCTCTTTCAGGTTCTTGGCGCCATTCTTCACCATCTGACCGCGAACCGATTGCTCGGTGACGACACTCTGAAGCTGGTCCATGAGCTGCTGCCAGCCCATCGGGTATTGTCCGTCGCGCCGTGCCTTGCGGAAGTAAACCCGCGAAAGACCTAGCAGCGCCTCGGGATCATCAGGCTTGGTGGCAAGAATTGTGCGAAACTCGGTTTCAGCAACATCAAGTTTATCCTGGCGCAGAGCCAGTTCTGCCAGTTGATTGCGCAGGTTCATGTCATTGGGCAAGATTTCCAACGCGTTGTGCATTTCTGCGATGGCCAGCTCTCCGTCACCGCGGATGGCATAGTATTCGGCCATGTGCCTGTAAGGCTCAGGATTGTGCGGATCTTGAGCTATAGAGGCTCTCCATGATTGCAAGGCGGCAGGGCCGTCGCCTTGCTGACGATAAATGTCACCCTCGATTTGGCTCCACAAGCCATTCCGCTCAGTTTTGGGAATTCCTTTCAATTCTAAAAATGCGTCTTCCGGCTTACCTTGCTGGTTTAAAACGATGGCGCGCTGGAGCCTTGCAGGCCAGTAGTCGCCCTTCAGTTTAATTGCTTTGCCAACTAGTTCTTCGCCTTCTTTGTCTTTCTTGTCAATGCGAAGCAGCGCTGTCGCTAACTCGGTAAGATTTTCTGGATCTTCACTCTTGGTCAACTCGACTGCTTTGCGAAACGGCTCGACAGCAGCCTCCGGGTCGTCTTGTGCAAGTTTGACCAAACCGAGAGTTTGTTGAGCAACCACGATCTCGGGATTGTCTTTAATAGCCATGTTGCAGAGTTTCTCTGCAGCTTCGAGATACAAGTCTCGTTTAGCTGGAGATGCAACCGAACCCGAATGGACGTAAGCGACGAAGCCACCGGATGCTTTGACGTTGGGGTTCTCGGCAAACTTTTCCTTTGCCTTTTTCACCCATTTTTCCGCTTCGATAATTTTTGTCGGAGAAGCGGATTGCTTCGCTAGAGAGACAGCAAGACCAGCATAAGCATCCCCGGTTTCGTCATCGGTAATCAGTCCGCGGTAGGCTTCTTCGGCTTGTTTGAACTTATTTTGAATGAGCAAATCATCTGCTTCAGCGATGTTGCTGACCGCGAAGCAAGGTATGAAGGTGGAACCAGTGACGGCAAATGCCAAAGTCAAAGACAATGCCATCAGACTTTGGCTACCACTTCTTCTTGTGAAGCGGAAAGGGTTATTTGTCACTCTTCTCCAGTTCGTCAGCCTTCTTAGTCTCCCTGTCAGATTCTTTATTATCGCCTAATTGCTTCAATGCTTCTGCAAGCATACGGTGAGGTTTGGGGTGATTAGGAGCGATCACCGTAGCTTCTGTAGCTGCTGATTTTGCACCTACCCAATTTCCTTCGCCTTTCTTCTGTTCATACTCTTTGATCATAGGCTCGATACGATTTGTGTCGATTCGACGCAGCGCGGACCCCGCATCCGGGTCGCCCATAGTCTTCGCCTGACGATAGTTTACTGCGGCCTGATCCGCATCGCCCTTTTTCTCAAAAATGGCGCCATTCAAATAGTACAAATGAGGATCTGTACCATCTTTGTCGAGAGCATCACCGATATCTTTTAGTGCACCGTCCAAATCGTTGCCACCCATTTTCTTTTCAACTTGGGCGTACAAAGCCAGGTTTTTGACTTTGGGTGCATTGGCGGCTGCGGCTGTTGCACCTGCAGGCGTGCCACCAGCAGGGGTGCCGCCGGCTGGGGCGGTTCCACCGGGCGCTGCTGTGCCACCTGGCGGAGTGACTGGTTGTCCGGTCATTCTGGCGATTGCGTTGCGCAAATCCGGGTGTATCAGATCGTTCAGCTGAGCTGCGCGCTGGTAGCCTTGAAGAGCTGAAGTGTTGTCTCCGAGCCGTTCTTTGCCACGCCCCCAGACGTACCACATCTCTGCATCGTCTGGTTTTTGTTTGAGACTGTCTTGAACCTTTTGCAGCGTTCCCTGCACCACTTCAGGCGATGCAAGGGCTGATGACACAACAGCGAGGTGAAAGCTGCGACGCGCCTTCAAAATGCGAGGGTCTGTCGGAGCCTTTCTCCAGGCTTCTTCAAATTCCATTTTGGCGCGATCGAAGTCACCAGCGAGCTGATATGCGCCGCCCAACATCAAGTGGTTGTCACAGCTATTCGGATTTATAGAAACACCTTCTCTGGCTACTTCTATTAATCCTCTTATTGCGTCGGAGTTTTGGTTAATCGCGACGGAACGGCGATAACAAACGGCGGCGTTTTGTAGTCTGGCTAGAAAGACTTTGCCACGACCCTGTTCTTTTGCCTTTTGCGCCGCAACTTTGAGAATGTCAGCCATGCGCAAGTGGCAATCGGCTTGTTCGTTCTTCTCTTCTTTCTTCCAATCTTTTGCTACCGCGTATTTGAACTCCTGATAGCCTGGAATTTCTTTTCCTTGTTTGACCAAAACTTTTCCGAGTCGATAACGGTTCGGTCCGGTGTCAGCCATTCTGACGCATTTTCGATACTCAACAATCGCTTCAGGGTAGTTGCCTCCAACTTCAGCGTCGTCAGCCATGGACATACGAACTCTGATGTTGTCCGGGTCTTTGCCAATTGCTTTCAGACACGCATCAAGGTTTCTGTCGGCAGGATCATTGTTCGGGTCCACATACAACGCCTCCCTGTATTGCTTGATCGCTTCGTAGTATTTCTTTCTATTAGCGAGCAAATCTCCATAGTGTAGGCGAGCACTGGAGAGGTTCATACGAAAGGTTTGATTCTCAGGGTCCATGTTTAGAGCTTCTTCGTGCTCTCTAATGGCATCTGGCCACAAACCCTTCGAGCCGAGTTCTACGGCTCTGTTGTTGTGTTCTAGTGGAGTATTCGGGTTTGGAGTGCTGAGCATTACGCCGCCACCACCGCCTCCACGTGCTCTTCCCTTCGCCGCCAATGCGGCGTTTGCTACTAAGGATAAAGTAACTGAAAGGACGACTGATAAAGATAGAAGATATGGAAAAGTCTGTGTCTTTGCAGGTTTTGGACGATCCATCTCAGATATTTGAGAAGTGTAGTTATTCATTGAGTAAAGTCACAAGTCAAGTAAACCCGCGTGTGGGTAAGTGTTCTACGGAGACACAAACGAGTTATTACCCATTGTATCCACTTGCATTATGCAAAGCACAAAATTAGACGCACTGGGGTTCCTCCTAAATTTTCTACTCGGGGAGTGAAAATGTTAGCTGGACAACAAAAAAGTTAACGCACAAACGGTTCTTATTGACAAGCCCCTCAGAAACAATTAAAAATTACTCAATCGTTGCTGCCCAGTGAATCGCGTGCGCATTTGCCGAGGAGATCAATTTCTATATAAACTGTTAATATGATCTAAGTAGCTGTGAGCCCAGACCCCCGATCCTTTTTTCTCTCTCTAGTCTGGCGTTTCTTACTAAACAGGGCACAGCAGCTAGCTCGGCTTCCATGGAGGAAAGAGGTGTGAAACCTTTTCTATTGCCTATTTTGGCTGCATCTACACTGGCAATTGCTTTTGCTAGTGCATCTTGGGCTCAACTTCCGCCGACAAACATGGGCAAATACGTCCACCAGCCCGGCGACAATCAATACTCAGCGCAGACACAAGCAACACGACACGCCCCGGCACCTGTGGCTCCTCCGCCTGTTATGAACAGCGGTGGTGGAGGCGGCGGTGGCGGCGGCGGCTGGACTCGCACACCGAAGCCCAGAATGCCCGACATTTCACTGGAGCCGATTCCTGCCGACGAACCAATTGTTCCTACCGGCTTCCCACCACTTCCTGACCGCCTCGACATTCCCTCCGGTGGCATAGCCCTGGGCGGTACCGGTGGCGGTTTCTCGGCGTCTTATGGCGGCGGAGGCGGTGGCGGTGGCGGCGGAGCCCCGGGTATGGGTGGTTCTGGAGGTCCAAGCGGTGGTGGCGGCGGCGCGCCGGCACAACCAACATTCCATCAACATTACGGTCACGTTCCACCCGGCGCATTCGTGCAACCTCCACAAGGCGGCGGCGGTGGTGGTGGCGGCGGTTCGTCGCCCTCGACCGGCGGCAGCAGCGGCTACTACAAATGCAGAGAAGCACCACCCATCAGCAAACCTATTGCTAACGGGGACATGTTCTCCACTGGTGGGGGAGATGGAGCGCCTGCTTTCAATAGCGGCGCAGCCAACGCACTAAGAAAAATGGGCAAAGAGCCCAAACTCAACGATCGGCAAGCTGAAGGCGGCACGATAGCCCCTGATGTTCCGACACCAGTACAAATCAATCAGGCGTCCACTCAAGATCTGTCTCTTCCGGAAGACGAGTTTCAAGTTCAACAACCGAAGAAAAACGGCATCGGAAGCAAGTTTGGCAAGCAGATTGGCAGACAAGTGGGCCGCAACGTAAATCGAATGATGCAACAAATGAATTCAATGCCGATGCCACGGCTCGGCAATTAGGCGAATTGGCTTGGGGTAAGGAGTTAGTACCATGCGTAAATTGTTTCTTTTAGGACTAGCGATGTCGACGATGTGCTCTTTAGCACTCGTTGCAGCGCCGGCCCACGCTCAGAAGGTGAACGCGAAAGCGCAAGAAAAAGTGCGTTGGTTTAACGCTCCACGCGAAATGCAAATCGTCGACGAGCGTCCAATCATCAAAGACTTCCGCGAAGCACCTTCTGCTGAGCAGATGGTTGACCTTCCACCTGGACCACAAGCGGGTGGCGGCGGATACGGCGGCGGCGGTTCTGGCGCCCTCGGCGGCGGCGGACCAACACTGCCTTCCGGCGGAATGCAGCTTGGTGGACCAGGCGCATCGCCGTTTCGTGCAGCACCCAGTATGGGCCTGCCGAACGCCAGAGGCTTTCAAGGCACCAATATTCCTGCCAAAGGTTTTGCACCGAAAGGTTTGCAAAACGGGCAATCGACAAACCGTTTGATGGGCAAAATGATGCCCCCGCAAACAGGAACTCCTAGCGCCGGTACCCCCAGAGGAATGGGACCGACATCAGGTCGTTCTTCCGGAAACACAAGCGGTCCTGCGGTTGCAAGTTATGGAAGAGGTTACGGCTCGGGTTCCGGCGCTAATGTCGGCGACTCAAGCAGAACCGATACAGCTGTTCGAGGATTCCTGCTTAAGAAGAACTAGGGAGAGGTTACCCGCCAGATAATGCGTTTTGCACTCGGCTTACTTCTAATATCAACTCTGGCTCTGTCCACGACGAGCTGCTCTCAACTGGGGGCAGCTTCAGGCTCTTCTGATAATCGCACCGCAACCCCAGGCGGAGCTGGTGGAGTTCTGAGCAGATTGAGACCGAAAGCCGACCCGGCGATGATCGCACAAATGCGGCAAGAAGACCTCGCAAAAGCACAACAGGCGCAGGCAGAAGCCGAGCGTCTGGCTGAAGCCACACAAGATGGAATCGGGCGCATTCTTCCTAAAGTTTCGACCGATCCCATCTCAGGCGACCTCGGCTCGGCACTAGCTGCTGCACCCGCTGTTGTCGCTCCGACTGCCGAAAGCGGCTGGGGCTCATCGTCATCAACCGCCACCAATGTCACGGCCACGACCTCAGACATTTTGCCTGCGGCGCAACCTGTTCCACAAATAGCAGCTGCCACATACGGAGCAAACTACGGAGTTAGCAACCCAGCCGTACCGCCGCCTCCTCCGGGAGCACTTTCCGGCGGCTCGATGGTGCCGCCACCACCTGCGGTGACACTGTCAACACAAGCGAACATGGGAGCGGGATATCCGCCTCCGGCTCCAGTACCTTACTACCAGCCGTATCCGTATCCTTATCCCCAACAGATGGGTTATCCGATGCAGCAGCCGATGCCGGGGCAGGAAGCTGCTCCAGCGCAGCCGCAACGTCCAGCCTTGTTTGGAAACAAGACAAGCGGCGGCTCTTCCGATGAAGAGAAAAAAGTTGAGCGACCCAAAAAAGAGTTCGTCCCAATCAACCCAGTTGGAATGGAGCCTCGCTCGCCGTACAAACAGCGCGATGACTTGCGCGTGTTGTGGAAGGGCTTGCTGTCTACAGCAGGCATGCGCCAAGTGCTCAACAAAGACGACAAACTAGCAGAGGTCCTCAATCGCAGCGATGTTGGATTGCCTGCAGAATCTACCAAAGGGAGCTTCAGCGTTTCTCAACGGCAGATTGATGCGGTGTTCAAACCAGTGGCGATGGACAAAAAGGTTCAACCTCTGGTCAGACAAAAACAACAAGAACTTGTTCAAGCCTATTACCGTTATTTGCATGCATACAACAGATTCGCTCTCGAGCAGCAAACCGTTGCCGCTCGCAAGCAAGAAGTGGAAGTCGCCAGCTCCGATGCTGAAAAGCAAAGAGCTGCAGCCGATCTTGCAAGAGCGCAAAACGATGCGGACGCCACAAAAGAGGACATGAAGACGGCTCAATACGAGCTGGCTGCAGCCGCAGGGGCAAATGCAGCGCGCTCAGTAATTGCAAAGGTCGCGAATATCGCGCCTAGCATCGAGTCGCTGGCCCAGGCAGAAGCATCACAGGCACCCCAGGAAACCAATGATGGCGGAGTACTGGCATCCGCCAGATCCTTCTTCTTCGGAGGACACGGCAAGGAGAAAAATAATCCTCCACCTGCCGAAGAGCCCAAGAAGCAGAAGGAACCAAAGGAGAAAGTCGCAAAGAAAGATAAGTCGACAAATAAGAAGAGCGGGGAGAAAGGCGGAGACCTGGCGCCGGCACCACAAACAGCATCTGCTGCGGAGTCGGCAAAAGAGGAGGCTTCTTCTGGCGGAGAAGCTCCAGCTCAGGGTTCTGCAATCAGTTTCGAACTGAAGGGCGTCAACATAACGGCGCGAAAATCGATTCTGTCTGTTTCCATCAAAAACAACGGAGCCGATAGCTTCAGTTTTAGTCCGGATGTGATAAGCGTCGCAGAGAACAACAAAAAACTCTCCGAAGCTGCATTGCGGGCTGATTTTGACCAAACTCTCGTCAAGCCGAATGAAGAAGTAAAAGGAACGATCACGATTTTTGGTCGCCCCTGGAACGACAAGCTTGCCGTGTTTATTTCCGACGGTGGAAAAAATATCCAACTCCGCCGTTAGACCGACCTAGTCCTCAACGATTCCAAATCCCCAAACTGGAATCGATTCTCAAAACTGATCTCAACGCTGCTCTTATCCCTCTCGTTTCTACTCGATTCTTTCTGTCTCTCACCCCTTCTCTCGTTGCGACAAACCTGTCCAGGTAAAACAAGACATGATTTATAAACCCTTACGCCGACTAAAAGCCGCCGCATGGCTTTGGGCAATGACTCCAGCAGTCGCCCTTCTGGCTGTTCTTGTTGTGTCAGGTAACCCCGCATTTGCACAAGCCGTGCAAATACCGAATAACGCCAACGGGACGGTGGACGACTCCAACCCGACGACAGCTTTTGAGATCAGAAAGAATTACCACAAGAGATATCCATTCGCCAAAGAAGCATTCAATTCAGACGTTCTGCAAGTAGTCACCGAAGGCGGAGGCAACACCGGCGGTGGTGGCGGCAACTCGCAAACCCAACTTCCAACCGGTGGCGGCATTCAAAACCTCATCGGAGGCGGCGGCGGACAAGGCGGCATTCCTGGACTCGGCGGCGCCGGACAGGGCGGACAAGGCAACAACAATCAAGTTCAGTTGAAAGAATCCGTTGGTCCCGGCGAAGGGCACGTCAACGCTTATTCGTTCGTCATCAAATTCTGCGATGACAACCCGTACAAAGGCATCTGCTACATGCAGCCAAACTTGGAGTATGACGCAGCACCGGCAACGAGACGCGACGAAGAGCTCTTCAAGAACTGCCTCACCACATTCGGTTATCCACTTTCGGATACACAGTTTCAGTTGATTGAAAGAGAAAACAATCAACGATTCCTCGAACTGTTGTTTGACCCTGAGCGCTGGATTTGGCTTGCCACAAACACCAGCCAGATTCAAGGGGCATCCGCTGCAAACAGCCTTGCAGGCGTTGCAGAATCCAGCTTCGATACAGCTGCAAATCGTATCTACTATGCAGACAACGGCGGTTTGATCAACATCGCAAACGAAAACTCCGGTCGTCCGACTTCTTCGCGCAACCCCTTCAAAGAAGTCAGCCAGGCAGTTTGGATGGTGCAGCAAATGTACCGTTTCGTGTTTGTGCCAATGGCTCTGTTGTTCCTTCTGCCTGGTGCCGTTATCACACAAGTGAAGAACTTCGTGGCGCACGGCTTCAGTGTAAACCCTGAAGGTTCCAGCCCATTTGAGGGAATTCTCCGCTCGGTGGTCGCCATCTTCTTGATTCCGGCGACACAGCTAATCGTCAGCTACTCAATCGATGTGGGCAACTCAATGGCTTACAGCGTGCGAGATTGGGTTGATCTGCAGGTCATCTTCGATCGCGTGCACGAAATGAGTTACAACCCGCCAATCGACAACGTCGACAACGCAATCAAACCACCGGCCGGTGTCGGCAATGGTGGTGGCAACACCACAGGCGGTGGTGCAGCCCCCGGCGGCGGCGCCGGTGGTGGCGTGGGCGGATTCTTGAGTGGTCTGTTCGGAGGACTGGGCGGCTTGCTCGGACAAGCCTGGAACTGGGCAATGGGTCTAGTCGGGTTCGGCATGGGAGGTGAAGGTCTAGCTGCCAACGTGCCTGAAGAAGACACGACACATGAACGGCAGTTATGGCTATCACAGATCTTGGAGGCAATATTCAACGGTGCCATGTTCGTTGCATCGCAGGTATTGACTGCAATGAGCGCCTACCAGCTGGTGTTTATGTGCTATCTCTTCTTGCTTGGACCAATTGCGGCAGCATTGTTTGCTTGGCCGACGGTTTCGCAAGGCAAGAACGGCAAATACAACACCATCTTCGGAAACTGGCTCTCCGCCGTCATCACGCTTTCTCTGTGGCGCTTCTATTGGCTGGTAATTCTTGCCGTCATGACGACACGCTACATCTATGTCGGTCAAATCACCGACCTGCAATGGGAAGTAGCAATCTTCACATGCTTCCTCGGATTGATGCTTTATGTTCCATTCAATCCATTCAGCTTCGACCCTGCTGCTGCCTTTGAAGGCGCAGTGGGCAAGGGCTCGGCCATGATGCAAGGGACGCCCGGCCAAGGCGGGCAAGGCGGCACGCCGGGACTGGCTCAGATTGCCGGTCAAGCAGCGCAGCAAGCAGGCGCACCGCAAGGCGCCGTGCAAAATGCAGTGGGCCAAATCACAGGCACCACAAACGCCATGGCTGCGATGTCTCAAAGAAGCTACGACTTCCAACAACCAAGCAGCCAACAGGGTTGGCGTGGCTACGATGGCAGCTCAGGCACTCCATCGTTCCAACCACAGCCGCCACCGTCTCAGGGTCAGGGGCAAGACCAATCTCCACAAACGGCTCCACCTCCGCAAACCGGGCAGGGTGGACAAGCCTCCGAGCCTCCGACATCTCAATCTGCACCTCCTGGAACTTCGCAGCCAAGCGTTGCCGAGCAGAGCGTGCAGCAAAACAATCCGCAAGCCAACGTAACCGGAATGCCCCAAGGCACTGCACCAACCGACCTGGCACCAGGCGGCGGTGGCGGCGGCGGCTCGACCACGTCGAGCGGCGGCGGCTCTCAGGGCGACCCACAATTCAGAGTCAATCCATCCGCATCGCCAGATCAAGCGAACCGCGGCATGCAACAAATGACTCAAATCGCTTCTTCTGTAACCGGCACACAGAGTTCTGGACCCCCTCCATCGGCTCCACAGCCGCCAGGCTCCGTGCAACCTAGTGAACCGGCTCCATCTGCGCCGCAGCCTCCGCCGCCGCAAGAGCCACCACCCAATCCCGACTCAGGACGGCAGGGCCCGATGCCACCGCCGCCTCCCGACCAGTTCGGCAAATAAGTTTTTCTCCCTTTTGCACCAATAACCATCTAAAGAGGTTGGGAAGTAATGAAAACGGTTAAGACCAAAGCACTGGCAACGATAATAGGAAGGGTACTAGCCCTCTTTCTATTAGTCTGCTCGATCAGTGCGGTTGACCAAACTGCGGCACTGGCTCAAACCACCGGAGGTGGCGGCGGCGGCGGCGGCGGCGGCGGCGGTGGCGGCGGTGTTGGCGGCGGCGGTGGCGGCGGTCTCGGCGCCGGCAATACTGCACAAGGTTCGGTCAACGACTCGAACCCAGGTACCGCTTGGGACATCAGAAAGAACTACTTCCTAAGATATCCGGTCGCCCGTCAAGCCGGTCCAACGGAAGCCGGCGGTCACGATGTAATTCAGGATAAAGAGTCGCAAGGTCCCGGACGCATCACACACGGACCCGGTCCTGTGCAAGCATGGCCTGTCTTCATTCCTACTGCGCAATCAGCAGTGCCGACACGACGCGACGAAATGATCATGGACAACTTGTTTCAGACATTCGGTTATCCCGTGTCCGACACTCAATTCCAAGTCATTCAGCGCTACAACCACAACAGACTTTTGGAACAATTGTTTGACCCTGAAAGAGTTGTTTGGTTGATGACCGGTACTTCCGGTATTCAGTCGAACTCGGCTGGAAACTCGGCAGCCAACATGGCGACCAACCAAGCGCAAAGCGCAATCGACTATTGCAAACGATATTTGACCAACTTCACTGCAGAGCCGAATAACATTTGGCAGCGCATTCGCGATGAACTGTTCATTCCAATGGCTGTTCTGCTCCTGCTACCAGGGGCGGTGCTGGCTCAAGTGAAGTGCATCGTTGCTCAAGGCAACCCGGTAGTGAAAGACGACTCGGGCGGC
Source organism: uncultured Candidatus Obscuribacterales bacterium (assembly GCA_964478655.1). GTDB lineage: Bacteria > Cyanobacteriota > Vampirovibrionia > Obscuribacterales > Obscuribacteraceae > CAYZJR01. Next base: position 9,484 of record CAYZJR010000034.1, on the reverse strand, counting down.
AATCCCTTTGAGGGCATCACGCGCTCCATCATCGCAATCTTCATGATTCCGGGAACCTTTCTTGTAATCAATTACGGTATCGATGTTTCGAACTCATTGACGTTTACCATCGCAGATGAGTACAGAAGAATTTTCGGAACGGACATGTATGAAGATGCGATCTGCTTGCAGCAACGCGCCTTCCCAATCACGCCTCCGGAGCGCAACGACAACGCGATCATAAGCTCGGAGCAAACCCAAGCACCTCCTACAAATATTGTGTGGGGCGACCTCGAAGCGAAAACATCTACAGTCAGATTGTATGACCCTTGCGCAAACATCGACGAGCAGCGGGTCAAAGACGAAGAAACAAAAGAAGGCAAACACATAACCAGGTTGCTCGGCAACATGAGCAACGTCGGATTGACCGGCGCGTGGAACATCATGTGCGCCTTCCAGATGGCTTACCTCTATTACCTGTGGTGCATGGGGCCTGTGGTGGCCGCATTGTGGGTATGGCCTATAGGCTCTTTGAGGAACGCACTAGGCAGCTGGATTGAGGGTGTGATAACACTCTGCTTCTGGGCTCTGTTCTGGAACACAACCATCTTGCTGATGGCATGTTTCAGGGGAGTCGGCGATTCCGGTTTGGTAATCACGAGCGCTCTCAACACTCTGGCTAATCTCTGCGTGAAGCACGCCTTCGACTTTGCCGGATTGATAAGTGCAGCCGGTCAGGCCGCATCAGATCAGGCAGGCAAGGCTCTGCAGCAAGCTGCGGGCGGTCAAGGCGGAGGTGCAGCCGGTGGCGCAGCAGGTGCGGCCGGTGCCGGCGCAGGAGCTGGAGCAGGCGCAGGGGCAGGTGGCACCGGAGGTGGTGGCACAGGCACAGGCGGACCTGGCGGTTCGAGTGCCGTCGGCGGCTCGACTTCCAGCGCGTCACTGGGCACGACTCAAGGTGCTGCATCACTTGCCGATCAAATAGCCGGCGCTGGTGGCGCAGGCATCCCAGGAAGCGGTGGTACTCTGTCTTCTGCCACACTTGCGGGTGCAGGCGGCGACGCATTGCCCTCATTCATGGGCGGATCGGGTGGATCGGGTTCCGAAGGACCTGGCGGAGTGGGAACTGCCCCGCCACCACTGGAGATGGCACAGGGTGGACTCAGTGCCCCTGGGGAAATCGACGGAACAGCCGGCGGCTCGATCGGCGGAAGCGATGCAGCCGCGATTGCAGCCACGGGTGTAGGTGCAGCGTCGTTCCTCGCCCCAGGCGCAGCAGCAGCAACAGGCTCGGGTGGCCCGCCTGGAGGAAGCTCCAGCACACTGTCTTCCAGCCAAAACCAACGCGACCATCAGCATCAGCAAGGTCCCGGCGGAGAAGGACGCCCAGGCGAAATTGGTGTCAACTTGCCACCAACTTCAGATTCGACACAGGGTCAAGGTACGCCTGTCGACAGCAACGTCACCCAACAAGGCGATGTCGCTCTCAGCATGCCACCATCGTCGACGACCGGAGTAGACAGCACGCTAACTAGCACAGCAGCAGGCGGAGCCGACCAGTCGACATTCAACTTCTCGACGGCAGGCAACACCTTCCAAACAGGTGCCGACACTACCGGTACGGGCTCAAGCTTCATTCCAGGAGCAAACCCGGACGCGCAAGCTACAACGGGCAACGCGTTCACCGGCGCAATCGATCCGCAAACAGGACTTCCAGTCGCCGGCGGACCTCCTCTGTCGAACGACCCGGGAATTCCTGGCACAGTCGGAGCCGACCTCGGTATTCCAGGTACGACAATTCCTGGCGGACCGGCAGACAGCACGCTGTCTGCAACTACCGGACCAGACTCAAGCACACTTGCATCAGTTCCAGGCACTGGAGCGGTCGACAGCAGCACCTTTGTGCCAGGTACCGGGACAGCACCAGACGCCAGCACCGTATCCGGTGGCGCAGGTCCTGGACCACTTGCCGATACATCTATGCCGATTGCAGGAACAATGGCAAGAGACGGCGCACCGCTCACAGTCGATGGAAGCAACCTCAACCAAAACGCGCAAGCGCTGGTTGCCGCCAACGAAACGCGCGGAGTGCTCGAGGCAGCAGGTGTATCAGATCAGCAGATCACTGCGGCCGCTCATGGCGACCAGCAAGCGCTGCAACAGGCTGCAAACGCAATCGGTGTGTCAACCGATGTAATGGCAGCAGGTTTGAGTGGCGATCCGGCCATGGCAGCGACTTGTATGGCCAATGCCGGTCAAATGGAATCGGTGCAAGCAGCAGCCAATGCCGGCGGACCAAACGCCGACATCGCTCGCGAAGCGGTCAATCTGTCTCACACTGCAGACACGCGCGCAATCGAAGCTGCGGGTCAAGGCAATGTGCTTGCTGCAACAGACGTGCTCAAGGCAGACCAGGGCAACTGGCAAACCATGAATGCGGCTGCGCACGAAAGTATGGCACTCGCTCGCGATTGCGGATTGAACAACAACATCGTTCAAGCAGCAGTGAATGGCGATGCGGCAGCCATGCAGCATGTAAGAGACGTGACAGGCGGTTGCGCACCGGAAGTGGTGGCAGCTGCACTCAACGGCAACCCGACAGCGGCAGCGACCTTCGCCGCCTCCTACGGTGAAGCACTGCATGCACAGCATATGGATGCACCGGACGCATCAGGCAGAGTGCATCTGTCTCAACACGAACAAGCCGCAGTGGCTCTCGCCAGCACCGTCGATCATCAGGTGCTCGAGCAAGCACGCAACGGCAACTTCGTCGCCGAAGCACAAGTGATGCTGCAAGCCGACAACAACCCGCACCTCGCGCAGTTGGCTCAAGAAGGCAATGCCGGAGCACACAACATGGTGACGGCGCTCAACGGCGGCGACCACCAGGTAAGAGAAGCCAATCAGGTAGCCAACGCCTACTATCATGAGGCGAGCTCCGGAACGCCAGTTGCATCGTCCTCCGGCGGCTACGATTCCGCAACCTATGTCGCTACGGGTTCTGCACCTGTGGACGGCGGTTCGCATCAATCTCAAACCTACTTCACTGAGTCCGGCTATCAAGGCGGCTACCAGCCAGTCTCCTCTGTCGAAACGACGCAGAGTAGTCCAACAGGCAGCACATATACCGCTTATAACGACGGCGGAGTGCCGACCGGATACAGCGCGCCAGGAGGAGAAACTAACTACACTTCTGCGAGCCCGACCTACACCGCTGATGGCGGCGCCACCACCTACAACCGTGAAGGTGGTGTCATCGAGTCCGCTCCGGGTGCGACACAAACTCTCAGCTCCAGCGAAGCGCCGACAATCACGACCGGCACGCAGAGCTACACAACGGCTGACGGCCCGACTACCTTCACGACCGGACCGAGCCAGTACGTAGAAGGCACTAACATGAGCACGCCGGGCTACACCGCAGATGGTGGCACCGTCCATCAGCAAGGCGGACCCAATGTAGTCGAAACGCCAATCGTGAACCAGGGAGGTACAAGCCAGGTTGAATCCAGCGGCTTCTCGCCAACGGCACACTCGCAACCTGTCGTCTCCAACGAAGGCGTCACCTTCACGTCGACGGGCACACAGAACTACGAAGTCAGCGGACAGAACTACACAGGCACCCAGCCCGTCGAAGTAAGCGGACAGCCGACTAACTACTCCACACCATCTGCCGATCCAAGCAGTCAAGTGGTGAGTTCTGGTCCCGTATACGATCAGTACGGCAATCTGGTTTCAACTGACGGTGGTCAAAGCTTCGTCCAAGGCACGCAATACGGTGCCCCAGGACATCAAGCAGACCCAGGAGTCACACACCGCGACGCATCAGGTCACGTCCAACCCGGACCACACCCGAGCACCGCTCATGGTGGCAGCAACGTGCCTGAAGGCGGAATCACCTTCAATCACGCACCTGCGGATACTCCAACAACGTTCCAAAGCCCAGCAGCTCCAGCAACGCAATACACAACCAGTGACCCTACTCCAGGAGTGACGCCGACCAGCTATCAATATTCGACAGATACGAATACCGGATACACGCCGACCAGCGCTCCATATTCGACAGATACGAATACCGGATACACGGCACCGTCGTACACTGCATCCAGCTACGACCAGCCCGCTACTGGTTCCAGCTACGCGCAGCAGGATTCGCCTGTCGTTTACAACCCAGGCACAAGCGACCCGACAGTAAGAAGCGACGTTGCCTCTTACAGCGAAGGAACCCCGCAACCGACCTGGACGCCTCAAGATCAGCCGCAAAACTTCCAGCAGCCCGATCAACAGCAAGCTACACGTCCAGCCGAGGGAGATGTGAGACTAGCCAGCTCCACTCCGGAAGGTCCGACGATCACACCTGTGACGCCAAACTACTCCGCCGACGTCTCAAGCGTCAGTCATGGTAGCGGTCACGGTGGTGGCGGCGGCGGTGGCAGTGCCGACCCTGTTTACGGTGCATCGAGCCCAACCGAACACGGTGGCGCAGTAAGCGACGGTTACTTGGTCGGTCACCGTGAAGAGCACCAAGACCACGGCATCGGTCACGACATCGTACATCACGACTCGTACTCCAGTGCCGACGCCTCCGGCGGACATCACACCACGCATGAAGTGCATCAAGACCAACCCACAGGTGCTACGGGACAGCCGGCAGACTCCGGCATCGTCCAAACCGGACCACCCGCCGGCGGCAGCAGACTGACACAGGCACTCGGTGCCGGTATGGCCTTAGCCAAGAAAGGACCACAAGGCCCACAAGGCAAGCCAGATGCACCTGCTGACAGCAAACCGGAAACTCCTGAATCGAAGAACCTCGATGTAGCTTACAAGGGTCCTGGAAAGGGTCGAAGTAAGAAACAAGACCAGGAGTGGCACAAGGAGAACGCACAATTCCCCGTCTCCAACGAAGAAGGAGAAGAAGAAGAAGACGGGCCGAAGAACGCGTAATCACAGAGTAAACAAGGGCGGAGCGAATGCTCCGCCCAGCCTCTTTTAAGAATCCCCCTATAGTTGTTCAAACTACTGTAGGATGAATGGCGTAAAGCAAATGGCGCAGAGGCTTAGGCGAGTAACTAAATGAGCACAGCGGAAATCTATCTTGCAGATATCGCAGTGAAGTGCGGCAACTGCGGTGTGAAGTTCAACTCCAGACAGCTGCCGGTTATCGTCGATACCGGTCTTAGAAACAGCGAACTCAGACAAGATTTCAGGGGATTGGCTCCTCAACTCGAACAGTATGCAGTCTGCACATGCCCGAGCTGCGGCAAAGCCGACTGGTCAACAGCTTTCGAGCCCACTAACGAAATGCCGGTGCTCAACCAACCGAACACTACGCCTCATCTGCAGTTCCGCTCAGCGGCCATCCACGCAGAAAGAGTCGGCCGCAACTTCTACAATGTCGGTCTTTTCTATCTCTACGCTGCATGGTGCGCCGACGATCTTCAGGCGTTCCCCCAAGCAAGAGAATACAGAAGACTCGGCGCCGATGCATTCAAAAAGTCTCTGGTCGACGTCTCATGCCCAATAGATCGCCGCGTAGAGGTCGAGTACTTAATTGGCGAGTTGCAGCGCCGTTCTGGCGACTTCGAAGCCAGTAGAGACCATTTTCGTCAGGTGATTCCTCGCTTGCCCGCTCGCTTTTCGACTATGGCGCGAAAGTTGATGCGTTTGGCAGAACAAGGAAACGCCGCAGCCATCCAATTTGAGGAGAGCTAGGAGGTCAAGTCTCAAGATTCGGAAAAACTATCGTTTTCCACGTTGAGTTGCCCATATGATTGATATAGGTTATGACTGGTTGTGGTCTTTGCTCTATCGGGGAGGAGCATAAGTGTCGCAAGTTCACAAGGTAATCATCCTCAACAAACCGTTGAAGATCTTTGACTTCACGCCGTTCCAGTTGATTCTACTGGTGGCGGCGACAGTTACGGCGCTATTGGTAGGAACAAACGTTCCCAAAGACTGGAAAGTAGGCAATCTGCCCGCAGGCTTTTTGGCAGGCTTGCTCATCTTTTGCGCTGCCATCGTAGGCGTCAAAATGTCAGAAGTGAAGCCGTGGATTTGGTGGAAGAACAGCCTGCTCTACCGACTGGCACTAGTGCCGAAAGTCTTCATCCCCAGACCGGAGGAACCTCCTCACATCTATCCTGACCCGTCGATAATCGAGGCGAGAAAAGCAGGAGACGACTATTACGTTCAGTCCGACTAGGGAATAAGAAATAAAGGAGCGTTGCATAAAAGCCGATGTCTAGGAGTTCCAGATCAAGACCGCCTACCCCGCCTTCGCGCAGAGGGGGAGGGGGGTCTTCGGGTGGACGCGGCGGCGGCGGACGTGGCGGCGACGATGGAGGTCGTGGCGGTCGCGGCAGCAGTGGGCGCCGCAGAATGCCGACCGGCGGCGACGACGACGCATTTGATTTTGAAGGTCTAGACTTTGAAGACGACCTGCCGACCAAGGCTCCGACGCGACCGCAGCCCTCAAAACCGGTGTCGTCCGGCAGATATATTCCGCTTACTTCAACACCATCGGCAGCCAATATTGGCGCTCAGCTGTTCAATTCACTTCCTGAAGGCATTCGAAATGCTCTGCCATTCGGAGTTTCCGGAGAGAGCAGCTATGGAATGCGGCGCGGAGGCGGAGGCGGTGGCGGGCGGAACGGCGATGGTGACGGTGGCGATGGCGAAGGTTCCGAGGAAGAACTCGCACCGCCAAAAGATATGCGCGGCGGCACAAGCTGGCAAGATGTCTGCTTCCTGCACTCAATTCCAGGAGAGGACGAAGAAGAAGGTCTCGTCGTGCTCTGCGATGGAAGTTTCCGCAAATACATAGGCTGCAAAGGCATCAATGCGCTGCTGTTCGACGAATCAGATCGCGAGATGATGGCACGCGGCTTCGCTGCATTCGCCAACTCTTGCGATGCCGACATTCAAATCATCGTCAAGTCACGCAACGTCTCAGTAGATGAATACCTGTCCCGCTATCAAGTCCTCATCAAAAGCGACAACGATTACCTCAAATGGTACGCAGACTACACCGACAAATGGTTTCGCCGAGTGCAGGACGTCACGTTCGTTCCGCAGCGAGAATTCTATGTTGTGGTCAGCCACCATCCGCCTGATTGCAAGCCAAACCAAGCGTGGTCGGGTAGACGCTCCATTCAGCGCCACGAAGAGTATTTGGACCAGCTCAACCGGCTCACAAAAACTGCGTTCGAACAGCTGCGCGCAGCCAACTTGCGTCCTCACATTCTCACTCGCAAAGAAGTACGCAACCTCATCTTCTCCGACCTCAACCCGAGCCTCTACAAGCGCGACCCTGATGCGCCGCCCTCGCGTCCAAACCAATCAGAAGCATCAACAATCGCGGGCTCTGCTCTCAAAGTGCACGACGAATATTTGTGGCTTGATGGAAGGTATGTAGGAACGCTCTATATGGCTCAACCACCACACGAAACGTGGATGGGCTGGCTTGTTGACTTACTTACACTGAGCGTTGAGTACTCGCTTTCAATGTACGTGCACATGTGCGATCAAGACAAAGTGCGCGCCAACTTGAAGATGACATACAAGTTGGGGGTGGTAACCAGTACACAGCTAGCCACTCCAGATCTTGAAGGTATTGAATCTACAAGGCGCGCGGCATCCGCCATTCAAGAGTTTTTGCGCAGCTCAAACAAAGCATTCGATGTATCGATGTACATCACCACATCGGCCGAAACGCCAGAGCGCTTAATTTCGCACATGGATGAAATTCGGCGCGTCTTCAAGAACAAAGGAGCCAACTTCGATCGCGGACAATTGTTGCAGTTGGAACTTTGGCAATCTGCCCTTCCAGTAGGCGTCGATCGCGTTGCCATCATCCACAGGGTCATGTCCCCAATCGTAGGTACGATGTGGCCATTCTTCACAGCGTCATGCGGAACACCAGATGGTGTGCCATTCGGCTTCGCTCTCACATCAAGAGAACCAGTGCTTCTCAATCCATTCTTTAGAGGAGCAGGCAAAGACGCGAACAACATGTTCGTCGTAGGAACAACCGGGGCTGGTAAGTCATTCGCTGTGTCCATGCTCATTTTGCGTTTGTTGCCGCTGGGCACGCGATTTGTCTTGATTGATAAGACCGTCGACAAATTCGGTGCATATCGGTTCATCACGGAGCTGTTGGGACCAGATCTTTGCGCCTACGTCGATTTGGGGCCAAGCTCAGGTTTCATTCTCAATCCATTCGACCTTGGTCCTGAAGACAAGCCGGGCGACCCATCCGCCGACAAGATAAGCTCACTTCTTTCACTTCTCGACTTGATGCTCGCACCTGAAGGACGAGAAGAACTCAACGTCGAAGAAAAATCATTGCTTGATGGTTTGATCAGAGTTGCGTACATGGATGCGCATTTCAACAACACAGTTCCTACGATGTCCGACTTGGCGCGTGTAACCGCTCAAGCCGCAGCTGATGAAGTCGACCCACTGCAACGCGACCGGCTCCAACAGTTCGCCAGAGGTCTTTCACTGTTCACCAGATCTGGTGCTTTCGGTGGATTGGTCGACGGCTACACCAACATCGACACAGAAAAACTCTTCATCGTATTCGATACCAGAGAAGTCAACGAACCACGTCTGGAACGAATTGCCGTGTACATCTTGGCTGAATTCATCAGACGTCGCGCAGCGCAGTGCAAAGAGCGCGGCGTGCGATTTGCAGCCATCATCGACGAAGCTGCGACACTGATGCGATTCAGAGCAGGCGCGCGACTCCTCGATGACTTGTCGAGAAGAGCCCGCCACTACGGTATGATGCTCGTGTCGATTACACAACAATTGAAAGACTTTTTCCGACAAGCTGAACAAGCCGATTCGGTCGTCAAAAACTCGCACATGAAGATTCTGCTCAGGCAGGACCCTAGCGACCTTAAGCTACTCAAGGAGACTCTCAGGCTTACGGACGCAGAAGTTGTCGCAATCGAGAACTTCTCGAGAGACGAAGAGAAACGGAAAGACAGCCAATGTCTTCTTATCGTCGGCGCCGTGCACGGAACCATTCGTCTTGTGCCAAGCCCGATGGATTACTGGATATGCACATCAGAACCCATTCGCGACATCCCCAGAAGACTGGAGATGATCAGGGAGGTCAAGGCTAAGCATCCAAAATTGACTCACACAGACGCTTGCAGACAAGCGGTTTATTACTTGGGCTTACAACACGAGTAGCGCATTGGAGCGCTGTAATCAGTGGAAAAGCTGTTCACTTTCAACAAATTTTTCATCGGCTTTTGCGCGCTTTTGATCGCGATTGTTTTCGCGGCCAAAATCGTCAGCGACATGAAAGTCGCAGAAGACGCAAAGAAAGTAGCTCAAGGTATATTTCAATGGGACTGGGCAGCAATGCACCTTCATTGCGACGCAGTCATCACCGACGCCCGAGTCATCGACAGAAGCGAGACCGAGGCGAAAGTTGAAGTAACCGCAAAACAAACGATCAGCAATGCCGTGATGGCGAGCACCGAACCCGGTG
>CAYZJR010000033.1:5082-57894 GCA_964478655.1 uncultured Candidatus Obscuribacterales bacterium | reverse complement strand
ATCATCTTTACACAAGGCGGAACTTTGGTTGACATTCCAAACGTACCGAGGATAATGGTGCCCATGTCTAACCGCGCCACTATGATGATGATGACCATGACTTACTCCCCCGCCAGGGAAGTGAGGTGGCACATCTTCAGGCTCTATTAGATAGAAGCTAACGAAAAGTGCAAAGCCCCTTCTCTGGTGAGAGAAGGGGCTTATTGTTTTGAAAGGAGAATCCAATGAGTGATAGACAAAACACCAGCAACGAGAAATGCAAAAAGCCCAAATTTGAATTTGCGACTAGAGCAATTCACGAGTCGCAGCAACCAGATCCCGCCACTGGAGCGCTCATCACGCCGATCTACCAGACTTCTACTTTTGTTCTTGAAGAACTTGGTAAGAACAAAGGCTATCAGTATGCACGCACGCACAACCCTACGCGCACAGCGTTGGAAGAATGCTTAGCGTCGCTAGAGGGGGCCCGGTACGGCATTGCAACAGCCTCGGGCTTAGCGGCAGTAAGCGTTGTCGGAAGTTTGTTGAGTGCCGGCGATCATGTCATCGTGGGTGAAGATGTATATGGTGGTGTTTACAGGCTTTTCGAAAGAGTACTGAAACGCTACAACTTGCACTTTACATACGTGAATGCGCGCAACCTTGATGAGATAAAGGACGCGATCCGCAAAGAGACTAAGTTGATCTGGCTCGAAACGCCCACCAATCCATTGTTGCGTCTTGCGGATTTGAAAGCGATTGGAGAAATCGCCAAGCGCAATAACTTGATTTACGCTGTGGACAACACGTTTGCAACTCCATACTTCCAGCGCCCCTTAGAATTTGGCGCCGACGTGATTGTGCATAGCACGACAAAGTATCTCAGCGGTCACAGCGATATCATAGGTGGTGCTGTGATTACGGACCGCGAAGATCTGTATGAAGAACTTAAGTTTCATACAAATGCAACTGGGTGTGTCCCCGGACCATTCGACTGCTTTTTGGCTTTGCGCGGAATCAAGACGCTTGCGTTGCGCATGAGAGAGCACGAACGAAATGCTACAGCCGTGGCGCAGTTTCTGGAAAAACATGAAGCCGTCGAAAAGGTGTATTACCCTGGCTTAGTGTCTCATCCGCAGCACGAGTTGGCAAAGCAGCAAATGAAAGGCTACGGCGGGATTGTTGCGTTTGTCGTCAAAGGCGGACTCCCAGCGGCGAAGGCTGTGTTGCACAGCACGGAATTGTTCCAACTCGCGGAAAGTCTGGGCGGAGTCAAATCACTGATTTGCCATCCTTCCACAATGACTCACGCTCCCATTCCTAAGGATGTCCAAGAGCATTGCGGAATTGTTGACGGCTTGATTCGTCTTTCGGTAGGCATCGAAGACTCGAAAGATTTGATAGTCGATCTCGAACAAGCACTGGCACAGACCCGATCGACCACAACCGGCACATCAGCTCCCAAACAGGAGCGTCGCTTGGTCGCTGTTGGCAATTAATCTCAGAGAAAGGAAAAATCGACATGGTAGCAGTACTTAAATTCGGCGGCACATCCGTAAAAAATGTCGCGCGCATGGAGCACGTCGCCAGCATTATTGCTAAGCGATGTGCCAAGGAGAAGGTAATAGTAGTCGTTTCGGCGATGGGGCACACTACCGATCACTTGATTGAATTGGCAAAGCAATGCGATGACGACCCTGACAAACGCGAGCTGGACGTGTTGCTTTCAACCGGTGAGCAAGTCTCAATAGCGCTGCTTTCAATCATATTGAAGGCGCGGGGGTTACGTGCGAAATCCTTTACGGGAGCACAAATCGGGGTGGTGACCGAAGACGAGTTCGGAGCAGCAAAGATTCTGTGCATTGACCCTGCTAAGCTTAGCTTCGCGTTAGAGGAAGCCGATGTGGCAGTTGTCGCAGGATTTCAGGGTGTCACCATAACTGGTGACATCACAACCCTTGGTCGAGGTGGCTCTGATACGACCGCCGTTGCATTGGCTGCTGCTGCGAAGGCGTCAATTTGCGAAATTTACACCGATGTTGACGGCATCTTCACCAGTGATCCGAACAAAGATCCTGATGCGGAATTGTTCGACAATATCGATTACGAAGACTGCCTCAGACTTGTGCGTGCTGGTGCCCAAGTTATGCACGATCGATCTATCGTTTTGGCGCGTCAGTACGGGGTTAACGTGCGTGTGCGAAACACGTTTAAGCCCAATCATGATGGCACGCTTATCGGTTCGGTCGGCCGCAAGCTTTATAGTTTGCAGGAGCAAAAGCGAAATAGTAGAGAACTAAGGCTGGCGTAAAGTCGAAATTTTGGACAGATTGCATGCCTTTTTTCAAGCGTCGGGTTTACCTGTGTGGGTTCGGTATGCGCAAAAGATGCATTCCGGAAACGCTTGTGTCACAAGCGCGTCGAGGGGCGAATTTTTGCACATACCGAATCCGCCAAGGTAAAGTCGAACGTTCGAAAATGGCTCCCATCATGAGAAGTTCAATGGAGCGTAATTGAACCGGGGCGAGAGGAAGGACCTATCTAAAAACAATTGAGCGGCGAGCGCGCTCACCAGATGCTCACATCCAGATTGTAGTGTGAATCGCAGTGGTGCTCGCCGCTCTGTTTTTGCACCATCAACCTGCGTATACCCCTGGATTCACTTACCACCCCACATTTCAGCAAACCTTTTGCTGTTGTTTTCTCCAATTCTATGAGGAACTATTGAGATGATGGAATTACCACATGGCTCCTGTGAGCGTGACACATCAAGCCTGTCTCTGACTTCGATAGCTGAGAATCCGACACAGCTCCTTCGGGAAGTTGGGAAATCACTCAATGATAGGTTTACGGGTGCAAAGGATACTGTTAAGAACTTCTTCGACTGCGGTACTCCGCTTCTAATTGAAAAGGAAAAGACGGTGGAAGCGGAAGGAGAAAAGCCGCAAGGAATGAAGATCTCCAATCAAGACTTAATAGATCAACTGGGTCATTTAGATCCTAGAAAAAGAGAAGAGGCTACGAAGGCTCTAGCGGACCAAGGGATGGCAGCGCTTTCTGACCTAGTAAAGGCATCCAAGAGTGATGATCCTGAAATACAAACGCGTGCCAGCGGGCTCATCGACAAGTTGATCGGCAAGACAGTCGGGGATGTTCAGCGAGATTTTGCGGTAGATCCTGATGTTTCGCTTCCTGATGCACAAAAGGTGTTGCAGCAAAAACTTGAAGATGTCGACAAGCTGTTGAAGGACCCAAATCAGCAGCTGCAGCGAGAAAAGGATTTGAACACTCTGCTCAATACACCTGGATTGGAACTCTCCGACGAACAAAAACAGCGTATCAAAGATCAAATTGATGAGATGCATGATCGCGCTAAGCTAAAGCAAAACCACTATGCTCTGTGCTCGCAGCTGAATGCGATTAAGTCTTTCAAAATGGCTCATAACCCGTTTCCAGGTTTCCCTGGCTGGATGGTCTTACCCAATGAAATCCTTCCTGAAGACAAGGGAAAGGATGGCATAAGCCCATTCAACTTGGATCTGATTATTCCCAAGAAGGACTAGCAGAGAATAGTTGCCAGACTTATGTTATTCTCTTTCGGTTTGTATAGGACCGATAGCATGGGATATTGTTTCGAAATCCACATCTTTCCGCGCAGAGTTGACGCCAAAGTCGACGCTTCAAAGTTTGTAGCGGCTCTGGACGTGCTGTGTGAATCGAACTGTGTACACGAAACGACCGAGCTGCGTCACGGCACTGAAGAAGTTGATGTGGGCTCGCGGATTCCCTTATCTGAGATTGAACTGCTCATGAGCAGCGATTTTTCTTTGCGTTGGCTAGCCAAAAACGGCAAGAATATAAAGGATACAGACAAGATCACCACGCCTCCAACTGTTCCATTTGTGTATAAGACTGTCAGCGGCGAAACTGGAGAGCGGGCGCTGAATTTGGTCGACTTGAGAATCATATCCACTAAAGATTTGATGCTCTGGGGAACGTATTCAAATGTTGAATATACATCCGAAAAATTGAGAACAACAGTGCCCGAGATTGTCTGTGAATGCGGGTTTGAGCTGACATACCAGTGCAACCCTACGACAATTTCCGGCGGGTTCGGCAACAACATTCGCATGATGCACTCGTGTCCGCAATGCAGGAAGAAAAGTCCGGTAGAGAATCTCAAAGGCGTAAACTATAAATGCGTACTCCGAAACACGCGCACGAACGGCAGTCTTGACCTCATTCCGGCATCTGGTTATGTGATTTCGATGAATGTGTCTACCGTACCGGATCAGCTCGCCGATGCTGCTACGGAGGACTGCAATTCGTCGTTTGAACGCTTTGAGTCTTTTGCAGTGGCGCCTGAGTTTCTATCGAAGTTGGAAGCGGCATTGGAGTGCCCGCTCGCGCAGATTCTTACGTACTCTGAAGTGATTTAAGTATCTCAGAGCAATCCCTCGTGGATGCCTTCGGAGTTCCATCGACCAAAAGTGTAAGGTGCTCCGATTGCAGTTACGGCGTCTTGAAAATACATTTGGGCAGTGCCTTGCGGAGTTCGGCAATCTTTTCATCACTGATATCGATGTTTCGTAGTGTCATGGCTCGGAGGTTGGTGAGCTTTTTCAAAGCCGCAATGCATTTGTCATCGAGCGGCGTTCTATCGAAAACTAGCTTGTTCAGCTTCTTTACGCGAGCAAGCCCCGCTAGGTCTTGAGGTGTGTAACCGGTTCTGCTCAAGTTTATTTCCTGCAAATTCTTGCACTTTGCCAATGCTTCGATTGCCTTTGTTCCGTGAACCTTAGTGCCATCGATACTCAGCTCTGTGAGCAATGGAAACTCGCTTATATGCGCTATTCCGTCGTTGTCGATCTTCGTACCTCGCAACTCGAGAATTTGCAATTTTGGAAAGCATGAACCACAAGACAAGAATTTGTTTGAGACGTTTGTCTGATTGAGTGTCAGCTTTTTCACGTTGCTCTTGCCGACGAGTGTAAAGTTGCTTGTAAGCTTGGTTGCGTCGAGCTTGAGCGTCTGCATTTTTGGCAGAACTAAAGCTTCTTGTGCTGCCTTGTCACCAACAGCGGTGACACTTAGCATCAGATGATCCAGATTCTTCATGCGCTTTATGAATTTGAAAGAAGCGTCTGTTATCTGGGTTTCTTCGAGTTCCAAGTAACTGAGCCTTGGCATGTCTGCAATGACGGACAAGTCGTCGTCTGAGAATCGCGATTGCCTAACACTGAGGCATTCTAGGTAAGGCAGTTTCGAAACCTTTTCGATAGCGCGTTTAGGGCAACTCGTCGAAGTCAGGTCGAGCAATCGAAGTGATGAAAACTTTTCGACATTGTCTAGTCCATCTGCTTGCACGTCAGCGTCTCTAAAATCGAGCGCCTGAATCAGCTGCGCGCCATTAATGTTTAGAGTGTCGCGAGTAACCTTGTAATTTTCTGCAAACGCGAGAGCCCAAATTCGATCCTTTTGCACTCGAACAGTTGCTCTTGCGGGTGCGTGCCATAAGCGGTCTTCATTGGCATCCGGCAAATTCTTTCCCGGAAGAAGGGTGTATAGCGCTCCAACCTCTTTCTTAGACGGAAAGGTGATCTCTGCAAGCGAGGATTTAGCCGATTGCGCCGCCACCGTCCACGCCCATACAACAGATAGCGCCACCACAGATACTGGCACTAATATTTTCGATGCGCGCAACGCCATGGCTATTGAGCCTCTTCTCCCAGTCGATAACCTGCACCGCGTACTGTATCGATTATCGATGCGGAGCCTTGGACATCCAGTTTCGTCCGGAGTCGTGCGATGTACGTTTTAACTGATTCCGGTGATACTTCTGATGTTGCGGCCCAGACACGGTCGACAATCGCTTCTGGCGTGAACACCTGCCCGGGGTGTCTCATAAAAAACTCGAGCAAAGCAAATTCTTTCGGCAACAACTCCACTTCTTTGCCCGCTTTGAAAACATGTCTGCCGAACGGGTCCAGCGTGACGTCCCCGGCAGTCAGATTGCCGGAAATCGCCTGCTCCGGACGTCTCAAAAGGGCGCGCAAGCGTGCCGACAGTTCCTTCATATGAAAAGGCTTTGTCAAATAATCATCGCTGCCTGAATCGAGCCCTTCTTCTTTATTTTCGATGGCGTCTTTTCCAGTCAGCATCAGCACCGGCGTGTGCTTGCCGGATGCCCTGAAGTTCTTCAAAATTTCGATTCCAGTCTTGCCAGGCAGCTCCCAGTCGAGAATCACAACATCGTATTGTGAGAGCTTCAAATAGTGCTCGGCGTCGTCACCATCCATCACTACATCAACGACGAATTGCTGCAAATGCAGCCACTGCTTTATGTTTTCAGCGAGTGCTTTGTCGTCTTCAACAACGAGAACTTTGGTCATCCGTCAACTCTTCAGTCAGGTCTGGGTATAATCGCGTCATGGCACTTAACTCACGTCTTGCCCATAAAACACTTCTTTTAGTCGCGGTTCCTTTGGCTTTCGAGTTAGTGTTTGTTAGCATCTTGGCGTACATGTTGCACGAAGCGGAGTTTCAAGCCGCGCAGGTGGCGCGCTCGAACGCCATAATTTCTGAAGCGAACAAGCTCACCAAACTGCTTTACGATGCTGCAACGTCGCTGTTTATGTTCAAAAATTATCGGAGTTCGGCAGCGACTGAGAACTACGCACGCGTGATGAATGCCATTCCTGAAAGTGTGATTCTGCTGAAGGAACTCACGCACTCAGACCCTCACCAGTCGCAGGCAGTGCAGGAAATTGTGCCTGAGATTCAGCGGTTGAAGGAGATTTTGGACAGCTCGACAAAGCTGCTCAGTGGAGATGAGTTGCACGCTGAGGTGCTTCACTTGCATAGCGTTAAGCGGGAGCTGGAGGGGGTTTTGTATTCATCGATGCTCAAGGTTGGAAACATTATTGAGTATGAAAAACGGAATCAAAAGTTTCAACCGGACGATGCTGCTCATGCCAGAGAGCGGGTGCAGAATGTGCTGTATCTTGGCGCTGGTTTCAGCGTGCTGCTTGCCTTGGTGCTTGCGCTGACGATTGCACGCGAGATATCCGGTCGAGTCGCCGTGTTGTCCAAAAATGCAGGCAAAGTGACTAGGGGCGAACCGCTATTGCCTCAAATGGGGGGAACGGATGAAATTGCGGCGTTGGATGCTGTGTTTCATGAGATGGCAAAGACTCTCGAAGAAGCCAAACAGAAAGAGCGAGAGGTTGAGCGCCTTAAGCGAGAGTTTATGGCAATGGTGAGCCATGACTTGCGTACGCCGTTGACGTCTGTTTTGTCGACTCTCTCGATTCTTGGTGCCGGCGGTGGTGGCGAACTCACTAAGAATGGCGAAAAGCTTGTTGAGACGTCAGAAGGTGAAGTGCAGCGTCTGATTGAGCTCATCTCTGATCTTTTGGATCTTGCAAAAATGGAGGCGGGAAAGTTCGATTTACGCATCCGAAAGATTGCGGTTAACGATGTCTGTAAACGGTCTATCAATGCGGTTGAAGCGCTGGCGAAGAAGCGTGAAATGAGTATTGCTTATGAAGAGTGCGACTTCAAGATCGATGGTGACGAAGAACGGCTCATTCAAGTGCTCGTCAATTTGCTGTCGAACGCGCTGAAGTATTCGCCTGCTGGTGGCAAAGTTCTAGTTGCTGCGGAACAGCGTGGAGCGTTTGTACAAGTTTCTGTGAAGGATTTTGGTGAAGGCGTTCCTAAGGAGGCACAAGAATCAATATTTGAACGCTTTAGTCAAGCCGAGCAAACCGCTGCTCAAAAGAAGCAAGGAACAGGATTGGGCCTGGCGATTTGCAAGTTGCTGGTTGAGGGTCATGGCGGCAGCATTGGAGTCGAGAGCGAATTGGGGAACGGCAGCAAGTTTTGGTTCAGAATTCCGATGCATGCGAACCGGTGAATGCAGTAACGGCGAAAGAATCCGCACATCCTTTCAGGAAGTGCGGTATTCGTTTCTCTGGCCGGTTTGTGGGACCTAGCTGGATCGATGATGGGGGGCGAATTTTTGGTTGTTGCAAAGTGTCAAGCGAGCTTGACAGATGTGCGACGAAAAATTGGGAAAAATTGGAGGTCTCAATTTAGTCGAGTCTCGAAAGGCGCATTCTGTCGTGGACAAAGTGTCAAGTGCGCTTGACACTTTGCATCTTCGTTTTTTCAACCATCAACACCTAAACAAAGGTGTAAGTCAGCGTGGGTGGGTGGTCCATGTTGGTGGCTTGCATGGCGCCGTCCAGTAACCTTCGTGCAACTTTGTTTCCTTATAGTGTTTGCATCGAGCCGGTCAGCGGATGCTTTTAAAAACTTTAGCGATCTCTGGTATTACCGGTAGAGGCGCTGCGTGGAGGATACTTACTATGCCCAAAGTAGAAGAAGCGGAGAAACCAGAGAAATCCGCCGACAAGAAACCGCATTCTCTAGATAGTGAAGTGGCTGAACTTTGGAAATCCATGCCAAAAATGAAGGAAAAGGACCAGCATCCAAAGGATAATGACAATGATAAATCAAAGCTCCCTTCCTGCGAATTCTTTGACTCCAGTCAGATGCCGAAGAATGGTCCGTCTGTAGAACTTGTGCAAGCGGCGGCGAAAGAAGTCGCTGATGGTGAATTGAATGATGGTGGCATGCAAGCAGGTGTGTTTGATCGCCTATTTGATATGAAAGGTGTTGAGACCTCGGTTCAAGACTTTGTTCTTCAGGACAATTTGAACGCCGTTAACGAAAGACTGAGGGCTCAGGGTTCTCCATACAGACTGCATTTTGGATTTGATGGCAATAGAAAGACTGGCTCCACCACTCTGGATGTCTACGAGCAAGGCAGTTCCAATAGAGTTGACACCGCCTCATTTGTGATTCCCAATTACGAGGAATTCAAATGTGGTGATGGAAAGGCGATTCAATACTAGGCTTGTGTGAGGAAAATGGTCATGGCTAAAGGCGCAGAAAAACAATCTGAAAAAGAAAGTCAAACTGGCTTGCAGGAAGGTGAGTCGCCGTTCCAATGTGAGGCATTTGAGCTATTGAAGGATGCGTCCAAGGCGGGCAAGCACGGTGAAAAGAAAGAGCGATCGCAAGCGTCCATAACTGCTGCGGCAAATGAAATTGCAGATGGAGTCTTCGATGCCGCTGCGATTTCTCAACAAATGTTCCCTCATTTGTTTGATATGAATGGAATCTCCCGTGAGAAGCAAGCGATCCGCATCGACTCTATTCAAGCGGGTATCAACGGGGTTTTGGAGGATGCTGACTCGCAGTATCGAGTTCGCTTCGGACAAAATTCAATCAAAACCCCTGGAGGTACAAATCTTGAAATTTACGATGAGCTCAATGGAAACACTGTTGATTCCTTGAATTTCGTCATCCCGAATTATCAGTGGAGATAGTCGCGTATAACCGAAGTTGGTCGCTTACCGATTGAAGCTAGTTTTTCACTGGCTTCGCGCCGTGCGACGCTGGTTTGTCGTAAACCAATTCACCCTTTGGATTCCAGACTTTGGTATGTGTAGCCAATCCGGTCTTATCGAAGTCTGTTTGTTCAGTGTAGTTGCGATTGTCTTTTTGAATCTGTGTCGAAGTACCGTCAGGCCGCTTGATGTTTGTGTGGGTGCCGGTGCCCCATGTTTCAGTAATGGTCGTTGTGCCGTCATTGTCGACTTTTACCCGGAAGTCGTCGCGAACGTTTCCGTGTTTTGTGTCGCGCCATTTGCCGTCATTGCCTTTGACATAGGTGTCGCCGCCGTCATAGTTCCAGCCTTTGGGGTACTCGACTCGGTCTATTTGACCGTCCGGACCGTAATGGAATTTGGTTCCGTCAACTTCAGTCGGTCTGCCTTGTGCGTCGCGCTTGATTTCACGACCTTTGCTTTCTGCCTTTGTTTCAGCTTGTGCTCCGCCATCGGTAACATTGAGTCTATCGCCGGAAGGTGCTGCCGAATCGAAAAGAACCACATCACCAAAATTTGCCGAGACTGCACCGTTCGCATCACTTTTTTGCATCATTTGCCTTTGTGCTTTTAGTGTTTCGGCAGAATTTGAATAAACTTCGTTTGCCAGTGAAAGTGCTCCGCCGTCAGTAGCTGTCGCTTGAGTCTTGTCCAAATGCTCCAGGTTGTTCGTAGTCATTTTAGTGTTCCTCTATTCCAAACCAGCCGTTGCAGCATTTGATTTGCTGCATCTACCAACTTCCGCAATTTGTTGGTCGTGCTTTTGATATTACCGGCGCGGTTGTGGCAATCGAATGACAATGACGATGGGCATTTCGGGGCTTTCCTGTGACAATCAATGGTCGTTCACTCAGCGCGCAAGCGATAGCCGACTCCGGGTTCGGTCAGGAGGTATTCCGGGCGGGCGGGATCCAGTTCCAACTTCAGTCGCAGCTGTCCCATGTACACGCGAACGTAGTGATTTTCCGTGCCATAATGCTGACCCCAAACATCTTTCAGGAGCTGTTTGTGAGTTACCACTTTGCCGGCGTGCTTAATAAGTGTAGAGAGGAGTTTGTATTCATTGGGAGTGAGATGTACTTCTGTGCCTCGCACAAAAACCTGCCTGCGCGCTCGATCTACGCGCAGTTCGCCAACGGAAAACTCGGGTTCATCGGTTTCGTCGCTCGGTTTTGCACGCCTTTGCGCTGCGCGCATTCTGGCGAGGAGCTCTCCGGCACCGAATGGTTTCGTCAGGTAATCATCGGCACCGGCGTCCAAAGCGGTGATTTTGTCTTGCTCTTGCCCTCGTGCCGACAGGACAATGATTGGAACATTCGACCACTCACGCAATTGTTTGGCGACTTCTATTCCGTCTATATCTGGCAAACCGAGGTCGAGAATAACTACCTCAGGGCGTTGTTCTGAGGCGAGTTTTAGCCCATCGCAGCCGGTTGAAGCTTCGATTAGCTTATATCCATGGCTGCTCAATGTCGTACGCAGGAAGCGGCGAATGGGTGATTCGTCTTCAATCAGCAGCACGGTAATGAGTTGACTCATGTGTCTTCTTGAGTATCTTCAGGGATGATTGGTGCACCTTCGACAGGCAAAGTGATTGTGAACACTGCGCCGCCGCCGTCGCGATTTTTTGCCGAGATAGTTCCGCCGTGTGCTTGCACGATGCCTTTGCAAATGGTGAGGCCGAGTCCGGTTCCTGCCGATTGCAATGCCGACTTCCCTCGATAGAACTTGTCGAACAGTTGTTGCAGTTCTTCCTGTTGGAGCCCTGCACCTCTGTCTGCTACCTCGATTACTGCCGTTGTTCCATCCAAAAGACTTGCATTTATGGCTATGTCTGTGTCTGCAGGCGAGTATTTAAGAGCATTCTCCAAGAGATTGACGAAGACTTGTTCCATCAAAACTGCATCAATAGGAACCAATAGCAGCTTCGGCTCCATTCTAACCGTGACTTTGTGCTTGTCGAGTTTCTTTTCCATTCGAGCAAGAGACGAGCCGATTACTTCGTCTAGAGCCTGCCACTCCTTGTTTACGGCTATGGAGCCAAGTTCTAAACGCGTCATATCCAAAAGGTTGCTGACCAATCGATTGAGCCGCTCAGACTCTTCAAAAACAATTTGAGCGAGTTCAACCTTGTTTTCATCCGTGAGTTTGCCGAAATCTTCAAGAAGAGTGGTTGTGGCACCGGTGATGGTGGCTAGCGGGGTGCGCAGGTCGTGCGAGAGTGAACTTAGCAAGGCGTTGCGCAAGCGCTCAGTTTCTATTGCAATCTCTGCAGCGCTCATTGCGCGCGCCTGCGTTCTGACACGAGTGGTTAACGTACTGATCAGAATAGCCACAGTGAGCATTACTGCAAAAGTAAGCAGGTACTGTGTGTCTGCAACTGCGAACGTGAAGTATGGGTGTACGAAAAAAAAATCGAAACATGCGACGCTCAGCAGTGAAGTCATCACAGAAGGACCTCTGCCGAATCGCACGGCGACGATCAGAACGCCCAACAGATAGATCATTATTAGATTGGACTGTCCAAAGTATGGCAGCAGAGTAGCGCACATGACTGTTGAGGCAGCCGTAACAATAGTTCCGGCCAGATATCCGATTTGATTGCGGCGAAGGTGTGCGACGAACCATTTTTCATCGCTTGCCACTTTGGAAGGTGAAAGCAATTCTCCGGGCGCCGGGGTCGTCATTTTCTGTTCCATTTTGTCGCAATCGCGACCTGAAATACCCATAGGTAGAAGCATACAAGAATTTCCCGAAAAAATTCTCATGCACACTCAACCATTGGGAACTTCGGATTGGGCCTCCCGTCTCTCGTGCTGGTTGCAGCGAAAAAACATTGGATGCTCAAAGGAGTTTGAGTGCTGCTTTTGTTTGCAAAGGAACAGGATATGTACAACCATAAAAAACGAGCAATGCTTCACCTGGTGACCGAGGCGGTTGAAACTGAAGTAATTGAAGAACTCAAAACCGAAGGTGTTGAAACAGTTGCCGACGAGCTGGGTGCTGCCCAGGACGCGGCTGGTATCTCCGAGGTTGCCGTGCTTCCGGTATGCAAAGACGGAGTCTGCATGGTCACGTGGAAACCAACAAGGCAGGCGGACAAGAGAATCGCCAGCTAGTTGCGTGACTGCACAAATCAATTCAAAGTTAACGCCACCGCACAAAATGTCGCGGTGGCTTTTGTTTCTTAAGTTTGCCGTTAGTGCAGGGGCGTTCCACGTAAATGGAGTCGCCCACCGCATCAACGGAGCTCCCTGAAAAGGAAGGTGAGGCTTAGTTTTAATCCGCTCCCCGATACCCCGCGAATTACAACCAAGTTGCGCCTCACGCTTTATGCACTCAAGATACCGGTCAATGAGTGACAACTTCGTGACAGACTCTTTGAAGTTTTGTCTTTTGATCATCCGACGATGATTTTGGGGCGCCTGTCGGGGTCAAGTTCCACTTCTCGCAGAATTTCTCTTGTCACTGGTGCAGTTTCACCTTCGCCCAAGAAAATATATTTGAACACGTAGCTAAGAGGGTGCCCCTCGGTCCAACCGAAATAGGCGTGCGGAAGCGTGCCGGTGGTCTCTCTGAGGTGCAGAAGCAGCACGGCAATAGCATTTGGAATTGCTGGGCTCTGGCAACGGAGTACGCGGAAACCATTGATCTCGTGCCCACTTACATCCAAGCAGTCGTCAGTAAACTCTGATGGGTCAGTTAGTGTTACTTCAAGGAAGATGAATGTTGCTTCCTCATCAGTAAGCTTGTGCACTCTTCGGGTTTCTAATTCTTTCTCGCTATAGTCGGTACCACCGGGGCGATGTGCCAATAGACAGATCTGTCCGCTCTTTCGCAGAGCCTCTGAGACGAATTGGCTTGCCACAGCATCGAATTTCACGTCTTGCGAGCGGAGTTCTAATGAGCGAAGAGCTCTGGAGATGAGAGAGGTTACGAGGATGGCGCCGATGAAAAACGAAGCTATGTGCAGACCTTCGGGGCGTTCAATCATGTTGGCTATTGATGTATACGTGAAAACCAAAAGGATTGAAACGAAAAGCGTGCGTTGAACAACTCCGTTTTTCCATGTAGCCAAAACCACAGCCAGGGCTGCTGATGTGAAAAGAACCAAGACACCTGTCGCGTATGCTCCGGCTTGAGCATCGACGTCGGCTCTGAAAATTAAGGTTACGGCAAAAGTGATTAGCGTGAAAATGACAACCAATGGTCTCTGTGCGCGCGACCAGTTGGGTGCCATTCCGTATCTCGGCAGGTATCGGGGCACTAGATTGAGCAAGCCTGCCAGGGCTGACGCGCCTGCAAACCAAAGAATGAGAATTGTGCTGATATCGTATATGGTGCCGAAGCCTTCACCGAGATATTGATGAGCGAGATACGCCAGTGCTCGTCCATTGGCTGCGCCACCTTCTTTGAAAGCAGACTCAGGAATCAGCACTGTCGTGACGACGCTGCTTATCATCAGCATGATTGCCATGAGAATTGCTGCAGTCAGCAAAAGCTTTTTCGTGTTTCTTATCCGCCCTTCCGGCTCTTGTTGAGTGTCTTTGGGGTCGCCCTTCACCAGAGGCATTACGGCGACTCCTGTCTCGAAGCCGGACATTCCTAATGCCAGCTTTGGAAACAGAATCAAAGACAAGCCAATCATCGCGGGTATGGAGTGATGCTGGACAAACAATTTCGATTGCCAGGACGATAGAAGCTCTGTATGCCTTGCAATTTCTAGTATTGAGACTCCTGCAACAATGACATTGACTGCTAGATAGAAACCAACTATCGCGACACAGACACCGATGGCTTCACGAAATCCCTTGAGAAAAACCGCGCCGAGAATAGTCAGCATTACCAGTGTTACACCGACGCGACTGTTCAACCATGGCGAAAAGAGCGGGTTTTCTATTATATGTGCGGTGGCATCAGCTGCCGAGAGTGTGATTGTAATTACAAAGTCTGTGGCTGCAAAGCCCAACAGCACTAGAATAAGCGTCTTTCCCCGCCAACCCGGAAGCAGATTTTCCAGCATGAAGATGCTGCCTTGACCGTGTGGACTTGCCTGTGCGACCCGATAATAAAGCGGAACCAGTCCGAACAACGTGACAAGCACGACGATGAGAGTAGCAATTGGCGAGAGCAGTCCAGCAGCCAAAAATGCGATGCCAGGCTGATATCCCAGCGTGGAAAAGTAATCCACGCCGGTGAGGCACATCACTTTCCACCAGCTGTCCTGGTGTGTTGGAGCAGCCTTTGGGCTGCGTCGGATTCCTTCGAGAAACCAGCGATTGAACCTATTGGGCAGTGTTGCCGATCGCCGTTCCTCGGTTTCTGTCGTCGCCATCCAATTCGCTGCCCTGTCTGAATCCAAGGGCGCTACCGTACTCGAGTAATTCATTTTTGTGACTAAGGTGAGTCTCCAAACGTTCCAGCAAATGATTCAGGATTGTCCCTCCAACCCATGCGATTGGCAGCATTGCTAGAACTACAAATAATCCGCCCATAGTGTTGAACTTCCATAGATCTCACCACTTGGCATTCAACAACTTTTGACGTAAGGACCGTATAAATATAGGTTTTCAAGGCATCAAGAAAGTATCAAGATTTGGACACGCCAAGCGTTTGAATCCTGCCCGAACTGTGCAAATTGGCGAAGGGGGAGCTTTTGCTTAATCGAGCGGAGGGATTATGTCTGACTTCACTATTGATACTTATGATTACCCGCTTTTGAAGCTTATGGGTGGCGAGATGCTGCAGGTGAGCGATGGCTATGCCAAGGCTATGCTCCCGATGAGTGAGAAGGTTCAGCAGCCGTCTAAGGTCTTCCATGCAGGCGCAATCGTAACTTTGGCTGATGAAGCGGCGTCTGCGGCGATTCATGGGGCTCCAGTGAATGCCGAGAGCTTTCAGGGCAAACTATTCCCTTACTCCATACATTTAAGTGTTAACTTGGTCAGCAATGACCCCGTCGGACCACTGTTTGCGGAATCTAAAGTGATTAAGCGAGGGCGCATAACTATTGTTGAGACCGAGGTCACATCCAACCAGGGACGCACTGTGGCCTTGGTTCGAAGCACTCATATGATGGTTGAGCTCGACAAGAAAGGTCCGCACCGCCTGCGCTCCAAGGAGCGTGTATAAGGCTGTTTAATCGAGGCGACTCCAGAACCGGTTACCATAGGCGTGGATTCTGTGTAACTGGTGAAAAATGCGCGTCTATAAATTTGCTGTTGGAACTGCGGTTAGATTTTCGCTGCCATTGGCGATGACAGTGCTACTCAATGCCGCGGTTGCTGTGCAGGCGGTTCCTATTCGGGTGCTGTCAGCAACTTCTGCTTCAAATGCGACGCCAGCGCCAGCTTCAGCGACGACAGCGGACTCCGCGACGCCAGCCGCGAGCCAGCCGGATGGCGGTCAACAACTGCCAGTATTGAAACTGCCTGCGACCACATCTGCCTCCGGCACCAGCACAAGCATTGAATGTTCCGACCTGCCAATAAAAAATGTGGGAAAGCTACTTCTTCAGACCGGAACAATCTCGTTTTCGCGCGGCGCGAAAGTCGATGTGGGGGCTGTTCCTGAGTGGCTTTTCGACAAGCACATAGTCCTGTCCGGAAAGCTCCTGCAGGCAAAGGTAAATACTCAAGGCACGGTATCGACCGTTGATGGGTTGATCTATTTCAACGACGGAACTTGGCTTGGTCAGCTAGGCCCGAGCGCATACAATGACTCGATTGTCACCACCGACGGTGCAACCGTGAATGGTCGTGTTCGAGCGATTAATGATACAGGTGTCGATTTCCAGTCGGCGAGCGGACAAACGCAAAGAATCGCGCTGGCATCCATTCAGTCTGTAAGCTCGCCGCGCGCGTTTCGCTTCTCGGTGCCGGCCAGTGGCCTAAAGATATCGTCCGATGGCTCCATTGAAGGTGATGCGACAAGTATCGCTTTGACTCCTTCTTCCACGTTGCGGCGCGCCTTGGCTGCTAAGCCTGTAACTCCGCGGTCAACCCTTCGCGGCACCGAGGGTGGTGTTACCAAGGGGCAGGTCGCAAGCGTTCTGATGATAGATGCGGCGACAACGCTCGTTCCCTTCATTGCTGCTCCTATCGTCGTCGGCTCCGGTCAGTCCGCTGCCAAACGCACTCTATATAACTACAATCTCGGGCAGCAGGCTCAAGATTTGAGCAGTGGCAATTAGCCACGTCTTTGCGCCACGCAGACCGATTTCGGTAACTCGTTTCCACTAGCTCTCTAGCTTCGCTTCGAAGACGTTCGCGTGATGCGAACAGCTCAATAGAGCGGCCTCCCGCAGGCCTTTTCCAGGTCGGTGAATGCGTGCTGATACGCAGAAATCGCTTCCAGGTATTGATTGCGAATCTGAATGTTTGCTTGTTGAGCCAAGAGTGTCGCGTTGATATCCGATTGTCCTACTTCGTAACTTCGGCGCGCCAGTCTCGCCACTTCATAAGAATCCTTCAGCACGTGCTCTTGATAGACTCGAATCTTTTCTCGCGCCGCAAGAAGTGTATTGTATGCATCGGATATCTCGCCAACGACGACGTTCTTTTGTCCGTCAATTGCGTAAGTCAATTGCCGTTTTGTTGCCTTGAGTCTTGCTAGATCGCCTTGATTGAAATTGTTTGTCGGAAAAGGAACATTGAATCCCAAGTAGACGGACGTGAGTTTCGGACCTGATGGTGGGTTGCCTGCAGTCGAAGCACCGAAGCCCACTTGAGGGTTTGGAAGTATGTTTCCGACTGCATTTACCAAGCGCGCTTTGTTCAATTTCAACTGTTGGGCAAGGCTCTTAAGTTCCCACCGATTTGCATATCCAATTTCAACATAATGCTGCAACGGCAATGGTTGCTGCGAGAAATCAGGCAACAAACCGCCGCCAACTTCGATTTTTACTTTTCCCGGTGCGTCCAGCAAACTGAGGAATGCAGGCAATCTCGGCACATCGATTGGATTTTCTGCAGGGCGACCTAGAATGACGTTGAGCTGTTGCTTCGCGCGAATCAACCGTCTAGCACCGACCTTTCTGTCGACATCTGTCTGTGCAGATGCAAGGCGTGCTTTTAGGACGTCTAGTTCTGGGACATCGCCTGCCTGGAATCGTTTTTGCGATACCTCTTGCAATCGTGACGCCAACTCATAGAGGTTGTTGAGGGTTTCAACTGTTTCTTGCGCAACTGTGACTTCCGTGTAAATGTGTCGCACATCTGCGCGCAGCGACCAGAGTCTTGTCATTAGATCCAGTTTGACTTGATCTACTAATTGTTTTGCAACGAGCAGCCTGAAGACGACTTTCCAAGGGGGTTCCCACTCCAGGGTTGGTCCAATACGCCGCACCGCTTCCGCTACGAATCCTCTGTCAAAGAAGAGTCCCGGGTTCGGCTGTTCGGTGGCTCCCATGAACTCGGCTCTGCTGATTTGTAGTTCGCTGCGTATTGCGGCTGCTCTGGGGCTGTTTACCAATGCCTCGTCAAGGGCTGGATGCAAAAGGACTGCAGTAGGGCTTGGAGTGGCATCAAAGGTGATTGTTCCGCTTTGACGTGGACCGGTATCGGGCTGGTCTGTCGATGGTTTTGCAAAGGGATCGGGATCGCTCACCGTATCTGGTTGCTTGAGGATGTCTGGTGGCACAGCGTCGGACGGGGTAATAAAATCCGGGCTTGAGGGCGGTGTAGTCGAAAAAGGCGTGCTGGGAGTGCTCACAACCCCTGGTGTCGGACTTGCGGCAGGGAAAGCGGGCTTGTTGGATGGCGATGAGGTTGACGGCGTCAAAACCGGTCCTGAAGAAGTACTCGGCTGCGCTATTGGGGGGCGCAGGAACGGTTCTGTGGCGGATACCGGAAGACTTATTGAGAGGGGAAACGCCGCCACAAAAAAGCAAATTTTGGTAAGTGAGCGTCTCATGCGAGTTTCAGTATAACTGAGCTAGTTTCATTGGTCTTTCAGCAATTCTCTTATCTAACGGCGACCCTTATATATGATTGGTGCGGTCTAGCAGAATAAGAAAAGGCTGGAGCGTGGTCTTTGCGAGCGCCATTGTCCTCCGAACCGCGGTTGTTCCACCACAAAAGTTAAGTGATTTCGCAGTGTCTTTTTGTTTTGACCGCCGGAGCTTTCAGCCCTGTAACTCCGCGCCAGGCTGCCTCTAACTGATGAGCAACGAAGACAGGAGTCTGGTGACGCTCTTATAATTTGCTAACATGGGAGGCTCAAGTATTTTTGGCTGCGAGCGCTAGGCAGGTGCTTGAATTCGAGTAATCCGATATAGTCTTAAGGCGGTTGGCTAAAACCAGAGGATATGGATACCAAGGAAAGCCGGGCTTTTTTGAAGGGGGACATGGAGTTCACCCCTACGCGGATGATGCGTTATATCCGCTCGCGCGCCCGTCTTGCCACTGATGAGGATATAGAAGATATCCTGCAAAATGCCCTGGTTCTTGTTACGCAGCACTTTGACCCCAAGCATCCCGACGCGAATCTCGCACTATACTGCCTTGGAGCCTGCAACAAGGCGATTGCGCAGAACCTTGAGAGATATCACAAGGTTTCATTGCGAAAACGCGAAGAGACCAAAAATGCGCCTCGCCCCAAAGAAGTAAATCTTTCCACAAGCCAACAAGAGCTGGAAGGGCAGGTCATGGCGCTGAAAACGCTTGCTCCAGGAAAGACTTTCGATGAAGAACCCTCATCCAGTGGGCAGTTTAGGACAACTTCCCTGGACTCAATGTTCGATGATGATGACGGGCGCTCGCCCGAGGACGTTTTTGGCTGGGACTACAATTTTTTGTCCGGTGACCGGGAAGGATCAGATCCTGCATCAAAGGCCTTAATTAATGATCTGGTGGAGCGGATTTTGGCAGAGCTTCCGCCCGGATTGCACCGTACCTGCTTCGTTTTGAAGTATGTGCAAGGTTATAAGAGAGAAGATTTGATTGCGTGTCTAAAAATGGATGCGAAGAGTATAGATACGGTCGACAAAAAGATCGTCCGGACTCTCAAAGCCTTTAAGGAAAAGCTGGATAAGGACGAAGCGCGTACATAAAAGAAGCTGGGAGAAGGAAATGAACACCCTCAATGATAAGTTAGCGAAAGTCCTCTCTATAAAAGATGAAGCTGAGTGCGCCAGATCTTTTGAGAAGTTCTGTCAGGAGAACTTCGACATTCTGCCTCTGCCGGGCGAAAATCCACAATTCGATCGGGCCATGTGGAATGCCTCCAACTTCATGACACTCTCAAAAGGTGACGAGGCTATTGTGAAACGGGTCACAACCCGCCTCGCTGGTGAAGAAGCGGTGGCTACAAAGCCTGCCGTACTTGCACTCAAAGAACTGGTTGGTGCGACCAAAGAGGCCGCAATCACAACCTGGCAAGATATGCTTGCAGCAATGCAATGGCAGCAAATGGTTCCGGCAGGAGCTATGCGCGGCGTTGGAGCGCAGCTTGTATCTCTTGGAACATTTGAAAAAATCGTTGATGAAGCCACCATTCAAGTCAATCTTGGCTGGCTCGTAGACAAGGATCAACTCCGCGTCTTGATGCAGGCGAAAGATGGCGAACAAAATGCGATGGCCGACGTCGAAGTACGAGTCACTGAAACTGAACGTGGCGTCGTATTCTCGCGCAAGTCTAATCAAGACGGTTCGGTGGTGGCACCGAGCGTTCAGGTTGGACCTGGACAATATCAGATTCAAGTGATTTGGCTCGACAACGTCGTCGAAACGCCATTCTTCAGAATCTAGATAAACAGGCGAGACAGCGAATGCTGGAAGCGCTGTCTCGCCTGAGGCAATGATCTGCTTTGCAAACTCAAATTGGATCGCTCCAAAAGAGCTAGGGTGTTCTCTTTCGAAGAGCGCCAATGGCAAGCAAAGTCGGTCACATCAGTTGAGCGCTGGCTTGGCAATTTCGATTCCAGCACCCATTTGAAAACAAAAAACATTAGCACTCCATCTACTATCGGCAGCAGATGAAGGCTAAAAGACTCCTGAGCGGTTGCCTGTGCCGCTCAGGAGTTGCATTTTTCGAATTGAAACAAGATACGGTTAACTGCGAACCCGCATCAAGACGGTCAGTCTCTCTCATGGGATTGAGAGGGCATTGACATGGACAGATCATTGAATGGCAAAGTTATTGTGATAACTGGCGCATCAAGCGGATTCGGCAAGGGCGCAGCGCTTGAGTTTGCTCGTTTGGGTGCATCGGTTGTGCTTGCTGCAAGGCGCAAAGATCTTTTGGATGAACTTGCTTTGGAATGTGGAAGTGTAGGTGGCGTAGCGCTTGCGGTGGAAACCGACGTGGGCTGCCATTCTCAAGTTCAAAAACTGCACCAGGAAACAATGGATAAGTTCGGACGTATCGATGTTTGGATAAACAATGCTGGAGCTGCTGCCGTAGGGCGATTCAGCGAAGTGCCCTTGGACGATCACTTAAAAGTGATTGATGTGGATCTGAAGGGAACTCTTGCGGGTAGCTACTTTGCACTGCGTGAGTTCTTAGCTCAAGGATTCGGAACATTGATCAATGTAGCATCAATGATTGGAAAAATTCCTGCACCGTACTATTCATCGTATTCTGCAGCGAAGCACGGAATGGTGGGACTGGACGGGTCACTGCGGCAAGAACTCGCAGAATTGAAAGTCGACAAAACGATTCGTGTCTGCAGCGTGCTTCCGATGGCGATGGACACGCCATTTTTCGAACACTCTGCAAACTACACCGGCAAGAAGTCCGTGCCTATTCCACCGCTCAGTGATGCAGATGACGTCGTAAAAGTCCTTGTTGACTTGGTCTTTGATCCGAAGCCGGAAGTTACTGTTGGAAAAGGAAGCGGCGTATTCTCGTTCTCTGATGCAGTTGCACCGGGACTGACTGAAGATCTGATGGCGAAGAATGCACACAAGGCGCAAATCGAGAAGGCACCGCCCGCGCCTCCGACCAAAGGAAATCTGACACAATCCAGCTCGCAAGGTGCAGACGTTCATCACAAATACTGAAGACGAGAAATAGCGATCGAGTCCGTGCTGCCAACACATTGCTCTGGAATTGAAACCTGGCGTCGCTTTCGCCGTCTACATGCGCGGAGGTGATTCCCATGTTATTTGTGAAAAATGAACGATTAGGATTGTTGGTAGCGACAGTATTGTTCGGGGTGATCGGTCTCGCACAGTTCTGGCGGGCTTTTGCGGGAATTCCAGTCTCGTTTGGAGAACAGATAGTACCGTTGTGGGTGAGCTTCATTGTTGGGACAGCCGCTGTATTAATGGCATGCTGGCTTGGAATGATTCTTAAACGGCACAGACCGCTTGTTTAGAACTTGAAATGATTGCCACGTAAAAAAATGCGATACGAAAAATCATTAGTGCGTTGAAGCCGTTGACAGACTTCGTGTCATGAGTGAATAATGTCACTCTCGTTAATCAACGGATCGAACAACCGTGAATCTCGTCGCACAATCATCGTGGAGCAAGCCAAGCCAGCTAGTGGCTGTGGCCGCGATGTGTATGTGCTGCGCCTGTATGTGTCCCTCCGGGGACTATTAACACTCAGGCATATTGGCCTTTTTGCAATTGCATATTTCTACCGGTGTGAGCTAGGCGAACCACAAGCTCGAGCGCGCACCGCCAAACGCAAACCGTGAACCAGTCTAGGAAAACACTGGTGGAAACGGCTGTGTGACTGACCATCGATGCTGTGCGATCTTACTGTGCGTTCCTTCTTCTGGTATTGCGCATAGTATCGTGCAACGTTCTGAATCGCCCAAATTTAACCCTTGGACTCACCCCAGCACTCAAAAACAACAAATTAGGAGAATCATCATGTCGAAGTTATTTATCACTGGCGCTACCGGTTACATCGGCTCTGCAGTAGCAGAGTACTTTCAGAAAAAGGGCTATGAAGTTTACGCTTTGGCGCGGAACCCGCAGAGTGCCAAAGCGATTCAAGAGAAAAATCTCAATCCAATCTTGGGTGATATTACAAACTCAGAAAGCTACAAAGAGAGACTGAAGGAGTTTGATGTTGTGATCCACACTGCCAGCACCAACGATTCAAACGCACCGAAAGTGGACGAAGAAGTTGTGCGCGTAGTTACGGAGCAATTGCGCGATACAAATAAAACGTTTATTTATACGAGCGGCACGTGGGTATTTGGAAACACGGAGAAGACTGCAAATGAACAAACTCCGCTCAGCCCGATTCCTCTAGTTGCATGGCGCGTGGATGTCGAAAAGAAAGTTGTGGAAGCGGCTAAACAAGGGTTTCGCACCATCGTAATTCGACCTGGCATTGTATATGGCCGTGATGGTGGAATCGTCGGCGATCTATTTGAAAGAGCTACACAGGGCGAAGTGCCGTATGCGACGACAACAAATCGGGACAATCATTGGGCCCTCGTACACGTTGAAGACTTGGCAGAACTCTACTTCCTCGCCAATGAGAAGGCAAAATCCGGGTCGCTCTACAATGCAACTCAAGGCGAGCCTGTTAGGCAGAATGAAGTGGCTGAGCTGATTGCACAGACTGCCGGAGTTACTGGAAAGTCTAAGAGTTATGCTGTCGAAGATGCACGCAAGTTCTTCGGACCGTATGCCGATGGGCTTGCGTTGGATCAACGAATTGATTCATCCGCTGCTCAACGCGATCTCGGTTGGAGTCCGAAAGCCCCAACGATCCAAGCAGAGATTCGCAATCGTAAGGTTTTGGCGAACACCAAAGCCTAGGCCCGTTGAGAATAGGACTGCCTGAACCAGTTCAAAAGCCTTATGTCGGGTGGATTGAAGAAGGGTGACGAGAAATCGTCGCCTTTCTTTTGTCTTGCTTCTGATTGCAAGACCAGAAGTCCTTCCATGGTAGTCATCATGATTGGTTATCCACTGGTTATGGTTCTTGCTTAAGCTACGAGACAAGTCAATATTGGTTGCCATGGATACAAACCGAGAATCAGGTCTGATTGAAGACTCTGCTCACCATTTCATTTATGCCGCTTTTCAGAAACCGCTTTCTGGAATGGCTCAAATTGTAGACAATGTAGCAGAAACAAATTTCGAAAGTGCGACTCGGCTTGTGGATGCTCCTGCGTTGGCGGAGATGGGCAGCCTGAAGTGGCACTTGGAGCAAGTTGCAGGCGGCATCGGAGGTGCGGTGCCCTTCGCCGTAGCACTTGCGTTTACGCGTCCGGTCGCACGAGCAATCACAGAGAATTCAATACGGGCTGCGGGCTCTGCTCCAGCTTTTGGGGCTTTGGAGCAATTTCGCCTTTCAAATTCGATTCTGGCGGGCTTTGTTCAGGGGGCGGTTTTTGAGCCAACGAGCGGCCCTGACTTTGTAGATTCTCGAATACGCCAGGGAATTGTAGGCAGCACTACCCTTGGTGCAATGCACCAGTTTTCTTCGAGAACAGCGTCAGTGCTCGATAGACTTGCGATACCGCAGAGTGGATTTCTCAGGACGTTGGTTGGCTCCAGCATCGCAGGTGGTGGCAGTGGCACTGTCTCGACTTTGGTCGATGGCTTTGTGAATGACCGAAAAGTTGACAGCAGAGACCTGATTACGTCGGTATATTCGATGGGCTTTACCGCGGCGGCTCTGAGCCTTGCTGGTACCCCGATTGGTCGAAGGAGTTCACTCGCGTATCCGAGGTTGGACCAGTATGTGTCACAACATTACGATGGTGCCAACATGTGTCAACACTATCAAGTGTGGCTATCCAGGCAGACTTTGGTTGGAAGGGCTAAGTATCGTCTGCATGAGATGATTGAATCTATGAAAGGCAGCGTTGAAACGAAAGAGGTGTCGTCTAGCAAAACTCTTTCGGAGTTATCTCCAATACAGCGGCTTCAACTTGTCGAACGATTTTCCCAACTGGGGCAAATTGCGATTCTCAATGAAAAGAGTCTGGCACGCTTCAATGATCTTTTAAAGGAGCACACAAGAGATTGGGATACCGACGGCATAAACCAGTTGGAGGCAAATAGTAGGGCTCAAGCCGAGTCTTTAGGATTGCCATTGCTGCACCCAACGAACGAACTGTCGGCCGCTCGCAACAAGCGCGCACAAGACTTGACTCGAGCGGTCAATCAGTTTTTGAAAGAAGAAGGATTGCCGGCAGCCAAAGTTGAGATAACGGATTGGATAATGCATTTTGATGGGTCGGGTGGCTACGGCTGCGGAACTATAGGGCTTGCATCGGACTTAATGAATTCACCGCGTCTTACCAACGCACAGTCTGGAGTTTTGTTTCACGAAATAGTGCACCACTATCAGGATTTTTTGCGTCTTCGCAAGATTGCCGACGATATTGGAATCGGCATCACGGCTAAGCCCGAGCAGATTGCTCAACTAATGGCCAGATCGAGCACGACGTACAAGTCGAACCCGCAACTCGAATTGTTGTTGTTATCCGAGGTGAAACGTGAAGTTCCACCTTATTATCAATCGGTATTGTTTCAACGTAATGGCCAGCGGTTGAATTCAGTTGAGTATGCTGAGGCTCGAAAGATAGAGCGCGAATTTAGCGCGCAGGCTTCCGGAATGTTCAATACAGATTCCGCAATTTTTGCGCAACACGCAAAAGCTAAAGAGTTGTCGGAAGCACTTACGAATACCCACACTGCCAAGTTGTTGTCCGAGGCGGTGCGAATCCCGCAAGAATTCGCCACTAGATATGGATTTAGATCCGTACCGCGTGATCTGATCAGGATCGCCAAGAAAGCGGGCATTAAGCCTGAGCTATCCAGCAATGAGTCCACTAGTCCAATCGTTGTGTCCGACTCAACAACGGCCTTGGTGCAGAATATCTTCGCAGCTAAGGCAAGGCAATTGGAGAACTATTTGAGATTGCAGGATAAGAAGGGATACGAAGCGTACATGAACTCATCTCTTGAGCGACAGGCGTATCCGGCCGGCATGATCGCGTTTCTCTTTGCGAATGCCTTAGAACGAGGGAGTAAAAACCGTTAGCCCTTGCGAACTTCCCAGATATCGTCGGCGATCTATTTGAAAGAGCTACACAGGGCCCGCTGCTCAACGCGATCAGACGGGTGGATTGAAGAAGGGTGACGAGAAATCGTCACTCTTCTTCTTTATCGCTTTTCTCGTTGGGTTTATTCGCTGATGCTTGCGTGGGTTCTGTCTGTGGGATGGGCTTTGGATTGCGCCAATCACCCTCGGTGTCTGTGAATTCAATGATTATGGGTTTGCCTTTTATGGCAACTGGAGTATGGTTCCAGAGATATGGTCCTTTTATAAGGAGTCTGTTGGTTTCGTCCCACGCCGTCGAGATAGGACCGCCAAATGAATGGCAGACCACAACTTCAGGCATCTGAAGCTGCTTATTCAATGTGACAGTTCCGTCGAAGAGTCCAACGACATAACATGTAATTTGGCGAGGACCGTCCGCGCCTCTGTGAGTCGCTTTGTACGAAACTGCTGAGAATTCCTTCTTGGGGCTGTCGACTCTACTGAGAAACTCTCTCTGAAAATCGCGATGTTCTTGAAAGTAGCCATCTAAGCCGTATACGACGAATGGAAGTTGATCGATGACCAACCAGGCGAGTGCACCAATGGTGACGATGCTGATACCACAAACGAGGACGATTTTATTCCACGACATGGATGTTGTCTCGTAATTGGCGAATCTAATTGGCGTCCGTCGTTTATGGGGCTGGCACCATATTCGGTGCAGCGGACGACTTACTTGCAGGAACTAGCCCTTGCGAACTTCCCAGAAATCTTCGCCGAGCGTATCCCAAGGTAGTCTGTGTTCGTCGGGTTGACTTGCGTCAAAGCATTGATTGACGAAGTAAATCATGTTGGCGGGGTGCTGCCATGGATTTGCAAGACCATGAGCGACGCCGCGTGGAATGTAGAGAAGTTGGGCGCGTCCTGCACCCAAGACAAAGCGCATCGTGTTGTTATAAGTCGGGGAATCCTTGCGAGCATCAAAAAGACCGATGAGTAGTCGATCCGTCGGCATGATAAACCAGCAATCTTCCTGGTTGTAGTGCAGGTGGAATGCTTTGATGGTTCCTGGAAGCATCTGCGAGAAGGTGCTCTGCTTGACCTTAAAGTCAGGCAGTACCTGAAGATTGCCGTTATCGTCCAATCGGATGATCTCGGCGAGTGAACCACCGTCATCGACGAACATCGTCAAGTTGATGAGCTGAACGCCTTCAATCGTTGGCTTCTTGGAATAGTCCTGAACGCTCAGCGACTTGTTGTATTCCTGTCCGATGTGTTCTTTGTTTAGCGGTTTAAGCATAACCATGTTTAGATTGGTCTCACAAAGCTTGCCGCGAGTGCAAGCGAAACGACGTCAATTGCATAGAATACCAGCCAGAGCCAGTTCTTTTCAATTGCGTATGACGCCGGTTCGCAGATTTGGTTACGCTGGCTGGGATTTGTCGTCGTCAGGTGTAGCGTTGTGGCTTTGAGACCTTGCGAATGCCTCTTCGAGCTTGTCGAATCGGAAGTCGACGAATTCGAACTGCCGCTTTACGTCGGCTTTAAAGTCCTGAAGTTCAGTTGAATTTGAGTCTATTCTGCGGTGTAGCTCTTGGATCTCGGCGTTGCAGACGTCGATACGGTCATTCGTGACGTCCAGACGCACATTTGTTTGACGAATCAGAGCGTTTAGCTCGCTCAGCTGATGAGTATGCATCAAAATGCTGCGTTCGACTTTGTCAAATCGTTTGTTGGTCTCGTCAATGCGACTATTGGTTTGGTCTAACTTCTCTGACATCGACATGAACCGCTCATCCAGCCGGTCGAATTTCTTATCGATGTGGTCGAATTTCTTATCGATGTGGTCGAATTTCCTATCGATACGGTCCGACAGGTAAATCAGGTTTGACGCTATCTCTTGGACAGTTTTAGCAATTATCTCGACATTCTCCATAATGAGCTCCTCCGCGGATAAAGTGGCGATAAGAGGTGAACGGCTAAATAGGAGATGGATTATTAGTATAGATTAAAGCTGGGTTTTTGGTATGTTTTCAAAGTTCACCAACGAAGTCATCATATCTAAACAGAGTGCGATATATCCGCACTTTGAGAATCAGACTTACATTGCTTTTGAGGGCGAACGGTACTCTATACCGGCTGTCGTGCCTGTTTGAGCTGAAGATACGTTTGCAGAGACTCCTGCCAGGTCGGAAGTTCTCGCCCGATCGTGTTGATCAGTGTGGTTTTATCCATCACGGAATACTTGGGACGCGTTGCCGGTCGAGGCATGTCCTTTGTTTCGATCGGAATGATCTCGGCACCGGTCCCACGTGTAATTTCCTTTGCGAACTCATACCAATTGGTTACGCCGTCATCGCTTGCATGATAGATACCCCAGCGCCCAGTGGTTATTAGATCTGCAATTGTCTCGGACAGGCTAAGTGTGCAAGTCGGAGTTCCAATCTGATCTGACACCACTCGCAGTGTCTTGCGCTCTGCTGCCATTCCAAGAATGGTGTCGACAAAATTCTTTCCATTTGGTCCATACAACCAACTGGTGCGCACGATGTAGAACCGAAGGAGATGCCGCTGAACAGCTCTTTCTCCAGCGAGTTTAGACTTGCCGTAGATAGACAGAGGGCGAGTGGCGTCCCACGGGTTGTAGGGCTGATTTTGCTCGCCGTCGAAGACGTAATCAGAACTCACATACAGCATAGGCAAATTGAGCGTGTTGCATACGACTGCAAGATTTTCGGTTCCGTATCCATTAATTAGATAAGCCAGACCCGGCTCAGACTCAGCTTGATCGACATTTGTATAAGCCGCGCAGTGAATGACGATGTCTGCTTTTGCTTTTGTGAGGGATTCGACGACCTGCGTGTAGTTGGTGACGTCGAGCGTCTCCTTTGGCATTGCCATTACGGTGTGACCGCGAGACTCGAGGCAAGGTACTAGGGCTTGCCCTAGCATGCCACCAGCCCCGGTGACCAAGATCTTCATCGTTTTCATCTTTCGTTCTGCTGTCTGAGTCTGTTGAACTGGGTAGCCCTAAACGGCGAGTCTAAACGGCGTTAGGAGCAAAGTTTGTTTGCACGATAATCGCAGGTGCTTTCGGTTGTGCTGTAACCGCATCCAACCAATTTTCGTGAGTTTTGTACCAGGCAATGGTTTCCTTGATACCTCTTTCGAAGGTGTATTCGGGCTGCCAGCCGAGCTCTGTTTGCATTTTGCTGGAATCGATCGCGTACCGGCGATCGTGTCCGAGTCTGTCTTGTACGTATTTGATCAGTTCTTCACCCTTGCCGAGTTCTGAAAGAATCAGCTTAGTGATTTGCATGTTGGTGCGTTCGTTGTTACCGCCCACGTTATAGACTTCACCGGCGGTGCCGTTGTGGAAGACGGTATCGATGGCTTTGCAGTGATCGGAGACGTGCAACCAATCTCTGACGTTAAGTCCATCGCCATAGACCGGTACTTGCTTGTTGTTCAAAAGATTATTGATGAATAATGGGATCAGTTTTTCCGGGTGCTGATATGGTCCATAGTTGTTTGAGCAGCGAGTGATTAAAACCGGGAAATTGAAGGTATGGAAGTAGGCTCTGCACAGCATGTCGGCCGACGCCTTGCTTGCTGAGTATGGGCTATTTGGGGCCAGCGGAGTTTCTTCTGTGAAGTAACCGGTTGGTCCAAGCGAGCCATAAACTTCATCGGTCGAGACCTGGAGAAACTTGATCGAGAACTTGCCTGGTTCTTGGTTCTCCTTACCGTTTCTATATGCGGCTTCCAACAATACTTGCGTTCCCAGTACATTTGTATTTACGAATACTGCTGGATCTTCAATTGAGCGATCGACGTGGCTTTCGGCGGCTAGGTTGATGATGCCGTCGATTTTGCCGAATCTTCTGCCTGACACGATTTCATCAACGAGTGCGGCGTCTTGAATCTCGCCTTTGACGAACTTGTAGTTGGGATGACCATGAACACCGTCGAGATTCTCTTGATGCCCAGCATATGTTTGGGCATCGAGGTTGATGATCTCGTAGGTTGGGTGATTGAGAAGGAAGTGTCTGACTAGGTTGCTACCGATGAAACCCAGCCCGCCTGTAAGCACTAAGCGCATTCTTGACTCCTTGTATTTCCCGGGGAACATCCCAAAGGGCTTGACAACAGGGCATCACAAAGTGATTTGTCGATTTTCCCTGGACAAAGGTCAAGTGATCAACGTGGACCCAATAATCTGAGCGTGTTTCAGAATGAATAATGCCTAATGTTAGCTTGATTTATTCAAACCTTTTGGCCCTAACCAGGCGGAAGCGTGCTGTCTTCGTTGACCATCGACAGGCGTCCGCTTTGATCGAACTGCAAATAAACTTTCAGGTGGCCGACTTTCTTTCCTTCGTATTCTGCGTCCAACTGCCCCTGAGCGCTTATGGAGCCATTTTCCGCTTTTGTTATTTTCGGTTCGGAGGGTGCCTCGAATGCAAATGCATCGCTGCGAACGAGTTGCTGATGCAAAGCCATCCAGGCTTTTGTAATTTGCGCAGCTACTTGCTCGTCGCTGACTTTGATTCCTTGTGAAATGAATAAACGTTGCAGCTCGGTCCAATCAGTCATCGGCATGAAGTTGCCCACGTCATCCAGTAAAAGGATCGTGCGTTTCGCTAGAGGATCTGGTGGCTTTGACGCGCCGTATGGTGTTCTGAGAGAGTAGAAGAGTCTTTTGGGGAACAGCTTTTGCAGCTCGGGAGCATCAATGATGTCGAGGTGCGCAAGGTTGAACGTTTCTGTATTTGTCGACACTCCCATTTCTTGGAGACGTTCGACGATAATTTTTCTTGGATTAACACCTGGGCAAACAGCGTTTACCAGGGGAATCTCGTTTGGTGTCGGATAGCCCGGAAAAGTTGACGCAGGAGGCTTGGAGTCCTTGCTAGGCGGCAAAGCGAAAGCTTGGGGCATCCCGGTTGCAGCTGGTACGTTAGCGCCGGACGCCGCGCCTGCTGCAGCTCCAGTGGTTGATTCAGGAGTAGCTGCTTGTGGTTGTGTGTTTGTCACCGCATTTGGTGATGCGACGCGCATTTTTGGCATGACGAAATTCTGTTTGGGTGCCGGCTTTTGCGGTTTGGCAGGAACGTTTTCTTTCGCTTCAGGCGGTGGAAGCGCCATCCAAATGCTGTGTTTTTGCTGTGCAACCACCGGCGCATGGAGCAGTAACGATAGCGCCGGAGCAATTGCGGCAGACACAATCAGTGATGTTTGCTTTTCTGACAAAAACGAAGATACCAACTTATTCAATCGAAACATCAATTCCTCCTTTCGCCCTGATGTCTTGATTTGGCGGCAACTTTGGGGTTATACAACTTCGACTTTGCTGTCATCTCCCAGCATCAAGCGGAACGCCACAGGCTTGTTATGGCTGCGTGTCAGTTCCACATTCATACCGATCAGGCTGTCTTCGATGCGACCATGAAACTCAAGAATCTGGCACTTTTCGCGCAGAATGCAATGTTCGATTTCGGCATGGCTCACGCGTGCACCGTCACCAATGGATGTAAACGGTCCGACATAGCTGTGTTCCAAAACACAGTCTTCACCGATGACTGCTGGACCTCTCACGGTGCAGTTGCGCAGCACGCTGCCCTTGCCAACATGCACACGACCTGATACTCGCGAGTTTTCATCAATGGTTCCTTCATTGGACACTTCGACCATTTCGTCGAGTACGACTCGGTTTGCTTCGAGCATGTCGTCTTTCTTTCCCGTGTCCAGCCACCAACTCTGCAAAATGTGGCTATCAACAGGGTGATCGGTTTCGATCAAACGTTGAATTGCATCGGTGATTTCCAGCTCGCCGCGCCGGCTCGGCTTAATTTCATCGATTGCTTTGTGAATTTCTTTGTTGAACAAATAAACGCCGACCAACGCCAAGTTGCTCTTGGGCTGCGGTGGTTTCTCATCAAGGCGCAAGATTCGGCCGTTCCCATTTAACTGAGCAACCCCGAAAGAGCTTGGGTTTGGAACTTCTTTGAGCAAAATGAATGCGTCTGAGCCACCTTTGTTGAAACGCTCCACAAGCGGACCAACACCATCTTTGATTAGGTTGTCGCCGAGATACATGACGAAAGGATCGTCTCTAAGAAATTCGCGAGCAGTCTTGACCGCGTGGGCTAGACCTTTCGGTTCGTCCTGCACTATGTAGACGATTTTGATTCCCCAGCGGCTGCCGTCTCCGACGGCATCTTGAACGTCAGATCCAGTCTCAGGTGAAATGATGATTCCAATTTCTTTGATGCCGGCGGAAATCAATGCCTCGATTCCATAGAATAGAATCGGTTTGTTAGCTACCGGCAACAGCTGCTTGGCGGCGGTGTGTGTGATGGGGCGCATGCGCGTGCCCTTTCCGCCACTTAGAATCAGTCCTTTCATCTTTTATTGTCTTTCCTGTAATGCGCATGTTTGTTTATAATGCGCGGAGTTTAGAATGCGCCTCGTTTGCTGAGTACTGCATCAAATGTTCTGGCGATGATTCGCCAGTCGAGCCAATAGCTCCAATTGTCGCAATACCAGCGATCTGCTTCGACCTTCACGTCGTCAGCCAACTCGTCGCGGCCGTTCACCTGTGCCCAGCCGGTAATCCCCGGTGGAAACTTCAGAACACCGCATGCAAGCCGCTTTGCCGTGAGCTCTTCCTGATTATACAGAGCCGGTCTGGGCCCGACTAAGCTCATCTCACCCTTAAGCACGTTAAACAATTGCGGAAGCTCATCGAGGCTGGTTCTTCGCAACACGTGTCCCACACGCGTCACCGGGTTTGGAAGCTTCAACATCTGCTCTGTAGGCACGTTGGGCGTACCCACTTTCATTGTGCGAAATTTATAAATTTCAAAGATTTGCCCATCAACGCCCACTCGGCGCTGCTTGAAGATAATCGGGCCCGGTGAGTCAATTTTGATTGCCAGAGCGACCAGCGCAAAGATTGGTGCGCCAACGATTCCTGCGCCGACGCACAGTGCGATGTCTGTTGCCCGTTTCAATTTGAGTTGCAGTTTCATTTTTGAAGCGAGACTCACTGTATTGAACAACTCTTCGCCGCTGGCACGATTATACAAAGCGGTTCATTTGAGCCACTTTTATTGAAGGACTATTTATCGTCCAGCTACGCCAGAAGTATAAAAACCTCTTAAGGATTCTGGTGCGCGTCATTGTTGCCGCATCGTTGCATTAGTCGCTTACCTAAAGTGGAGAAAACAATCTGCAAAGAGGAACTTGCTAAGATACGGCGGTTCGACAATGCATTGTTCGCTAGAGACCACACGCAGAATGCGACTCTCAGTAGTTATAGTCAGTTGGAATACGCGCGAATTGCTTCGCCGTTGCCTGCAGACGCTCAGGCAAGACCTCGAAGCCTATCCGGGCGCGGGCAGATTCGAAGTTTTTCTTGTCGATAACGCTTCTGCTGACGGTTCGGCTCAGATGGTCGCCAAAGAGCATCCTTGGGTGAAACTAACTGCGAACTCCGAAAACCGTGGTTTTGCCGCAGCCAACAATCAGGCATTTGCCACCGCATCTGGTGATTACGTCCTCCTTCTCAATCCTGATACCGAAGTGCAACCTGGCGCTATCGCACACCTGATTCATTTTCTCGAAGCGCATCCGCAAGCAGGAATTGTGGCACCGCAGCTGTTAAATTCAGATGGGTCTATTCAGCGCTCTTGCAGGGCATTCCCGACATTTCTTGGAATGGTATACGAGCTGGTCGGCTTGTCTAAAATGTTTCCTGCCGGTTCAAAAGCTGGAGCGAAATTTCGCGAGTACAAAATGCTCGACTGGAATCACGATGATGAACGGGAAGTCGATCAGCCGGAAGGTGCATGTCTACTTCTTCGGCGCAAGGTCATTGAAGAAGTGGGAACTCTGGACGAAGGATTCTTCATGCTCTTTGAAGAAGTCGATTGGTGCTTCCGAATCAAGCAACAAGGCTGGGAGATTTGGTTTACTCCCGGTGCTCGCGTGATTCACCATTACGGACAATCAATCAAACAAGTGAAGACGAAGATGATTCTGTCTTCGCATCGGGGACTCTACAGATTCTGGCGCAAGCATTATCGAGGTGAGCGCTGGTACATGGATGCATTTGCCTACCTTGGGTTGATGACCTTGGCATATCTTCGTATTGTGGCCTATGAGGCGAAAGTGTTGCTCTCCGGTAGCCGCGAGCGTCCTGCGACTTAGGTTTCACACATTTTAGCCCTGTAATCGATGCTCATTGATCTGTTAGTTG
The DNA here is from genome assembly GCA_964478655.1 of uncultured Candidatus Obscuribacterales bacterium. GTDB lineage: Bacteria > Cyanobacteriota > Vampirovibrionia > Obscuribacterales > Obscuribacteraceae > CAYZJR01. The sequence continues at coordinate 24,228 of CAYZJR010000033.1, read as the reverse complement.
TGTTTGCTGTTGCCATTGCGGCTGGTGGCGTAGCATCCATTTCTGGATTCGGTGTAGGAAGCTTGCTCACGCCGCTACTTGCTTTGCGTGTCGACTTGCAGCTGGCTGTGGCGGCGGTTTCTATTCCGCATCTATTGGGAACGGCTTTGAGATTCGCGCTGATTCATAAAAACATCAACAAGGAAGTGTTCGTAAGATTCGGAATCTGGAGCGCGGTTGGTGGTTTGGTCGGTGCAGTAATAGGCGCTGGCCTGCGAGATCGCGCATTGATAGTCGTGCTCGCTGTTTTGCTTATTTTTGCGGGCGGCACAGGAGCGTTTGGCTTTTCTGAGAAGCTGCGTTGCCCGCCCAAGTTGGGCTGGCTCGCAGGCATCGTCTCTGGTGCGTTCGGTGGGTTAGTCGGCAACCAAGGTGGATTGCGGTCGGCTGCGCTTATGGGTTTCAATCTCCCCAAAAATGAATTTGTGGCAACGGCTACGGGCATTGGTCTGATCGTTGATGGGGCTAGAATGCCGGTTTATTTCTTCTATCAGTGGAAGCGGCTTGGCGAACACTGGTTGCCAATTTTGATCGCAACTGCGGGTGTGTTATTAGGAACGTGGATTGGCCAGCTCGCCCTCAACAAAATCCCTGAGCCCGTATTCAAGCGTGTGGTTTGCGGAATCATTCTGCTTTTAGGCGTGGCCATGTTGTTCAAAAGTCCGTAACTCGATTCGTCGGCGCAACGTTTATTTGCAGCGGGGAACTCTTGCTGCATTGTCTTGTCTCAGTTTACTAGCGAATAGAGAGAGATTTCGGATGCCATCGATTCACAGACTTGTTCAAATATCAACGGAAGGTGGTCCTATATTTGGTGACCTAATTCTGCCGCTTCGTACGCGCGCGCTGATATTGTTTGCGCATGGTAGCGGCAGCAGCAGGCTCAGCCGGCGTAACCAATACGTGGCTCAGGGGTTGAATCGAGCGAGTTTTGGAACTCTTCTGATCGATCTACTCACTGCGAAGGAAGAGCTTGTAGATCAACGCACTCGGAATATGAGATTCGACATTCCGTTTCTTGCAAATCGCTTGTCCTATTCCATTGAATGGCTGCACAGATTTGAAGAAACTGCGAACCTTAAGCTGGGGATATTTGGTGCCAGTACAGGCAGTGCGGCGGCGATTGTCGCCGCCTCTGAGAATCAAGGAGACATAGGCGCTGTGGTGTCTCGCGGTGGGCGCCCTGATTTGGCTGGGCGCTACTTGAGGCAACTGAAATCGCCTACGATGTTAATCGTGGGTGGCGCTGACACTGCTGTGCTCGACCTAAACCAGATCGCGATGCATGAAATGACGTGTGTGAAACGCCTGGAGGTCGTGGAAAGTGCCACGCACCTGTTTGAAGAGCCCGGCGCGCTTGACCAGGTCGCGCACCTATCAGTTGCTTGGTTCTCTCGATATCTGAAGTCACCACTAGCGATGGCTTCCTCGCAGTAGCACTGCTAGGCAGCCTGTCGATTCTTAGCAGCCAGCTCAAGCAGCTTCTGCACTTCCTGGTCGGTGGTTTGGTGGAAATCTCTATACCAAGAGCCAACAGACGTAAACGATTCGGGGGTGGCGTAACAGATGACCTCGTCTACGTATCGTTGGAACATTCGGCAGGTCTCAGGAGCTGCCACCGGCACTGCTACCACTACTCTTGCCGGGTCCATCCTTGAAATTGCCATGATGGCTGCGCGCATGGATGCGCCTGTTGCCAATCCGTCATCTACCACAATGACCTGTTTCCCGGTTATCTCAAGCGCTGTGCGATCTCGGCGGTAGAGATTCTCTCGACGTATGAGCTCTTGCTTCTCACGGGCCGCGACGCTGGCAACTTGGGGATGCGATACGTGCATTTGTTCAATCAGCTGATTGTTGAAAACTGAGATATTGCCACTAGCAATAGCTCCCATTGCTAGCTCTTCATGACCGGGAACTCCCAGTTTCCTCACGATAAAGACATCAATTGGCGCGTTTAGTTGCTGCCCTACTTGATACGCGACTGGTACCCCACCTCGCGGCAGACCTAGGACGACGACATCATCGCGGTTTGCATACTTAAGCAACTTGGTTGCGAGCTTTCTTCCAGCATCGTGCCGATCTCTGAATAACATGATTCGCTTCCTAGTAGTCATTGCGAATTAAGACGCAAGGACTTTGTGGTGGTTCCTACATTAAAGCTTGAAATCGCTCGGCTGATCGCAGACTTTCACTTTTCTATATTGTTCCAATTGACATTTCTTTCGATTTCGAATACTGCGCATCAACTCGCTTTGTCTTTCTGAAACGTCGATTTTAACCCGGTTTCGATGAACTTTTTTGCGCATCGAAACGTTATGTATTTAGGCTCGATATTCATCGGAGGTGTAAATCATGCAATGGGTTTGGGAGCAATTTCTTCTTGCTAATGGGATTCTCTGGTTGTTGATGTATGCATTGTTATTTTTGATATGCGTTGGTGTCGTAATCGCAGAACAAGATCAAGAGTTAGTGCGAGAGCGCGTACGAAAGCGTCGCAAAATTGATAAACCGCCACACTGATAACTGGGATCGAGCGTGGACTTCATTGCTCAAGCCATCTAGGGGCTTGGGCGATGGAGCTGCGCGGCTACCAAATTGACCAAAGCTGATGCTCCGGATACAGCCAAGCGTCTGAGTCGTGACTCGCTTTAATTTCAGGCGGAACTTTGTACGCGATTAAAAGATAAATGCGGTACTCACCGGTCTGTGTTCCGGGTTCGGTTGAGAGATCTTGAATCGTTCCAGTGCCGTCTTGCAACTGCGATGTAGATTTTGTGGTGCGTCGGTGGAATTTGTCGGTGTGACGATACTCGATTCGGTCTCTTGATGTTTCCAGTTTCGAAAAACCGAGATAGTGCAAGTGCGGTATCAGGAGTTCTTTCTGTCCTTCGCGTACATAGTTTCCATAAACGATGACTGGTGCATTGGGTTTGGCCGCAACTCTTAGTTCAATTGAACTCTTCTGATTCGAGATCTTCTGAACGTCTAAAGGTGCCAGCCACCAGTTGCGCATATCTTCAGGCTGTAGATTTCGACATTTTGCGCAAATCGCTAGAAACTCATCGACAGTGCTCTTGTACAGGTAGTCGCAGACTTCATGGGCTCTTCCGGGTTGTCCGGCTAACACGCCATTTACGGTGATCTCCGCAGTCTCGATGTTCTTGTCTGCGTCCACCAGGACGTAAGCTCCTGCAACCTTTGTCCAGTCTATTTCAGGGGCTGATTCAATCGTGCGAATTGCGGCGGCAGTTTGACTTGCCGACAGCGAACGAAGTTTGGTCTTCCAATCTGGTAGTGCGACGTCTGATGCGACAGTTGCAAAGGCAATGCCACCGGCTAAACATCCGACCGCCGCTAACGCGGCTGCGCCGCGAATCTTTTGAGTTGTGCTTATGATGTGGGTTGAATGCTTCCATGAAGAAACTAGTATCGTCGCGAACAACGCTAGTGAGGTTGAAGGAGCAATCAGTGAAGTGATTGCGGCATTGGAAATGCTGCCGGACAGAAGCGAGAAACAATCTACTTGCCAAATGAAGAACATTGCAAGAGCGCTACTGATACCAAATGCAGTGGCTGCAATTCGAGACTTTCTTCGAAACATCTCGGCTGTTCCGCAAACCAGAACTATGAGCAATGCAGGTAACGCCGGTAGTGCGTATCTAGCCACCGTCTCGAATGGGAGATAGAGAAGATGCATGAATAGAACGAGGCACAGTGCGCTCGATAGCATTCGTCTACAAGAAATGTTGCGGGTCAAGCGTGTCATTTGCAGCGCGAACAAAATCGCAGGCAGCGATAGTGCAATCAAGAGTTGGTGGATGTTGCACTGCAAATCATATGAGAGCCCGAGTATCTCTCTTTGTGACGGAATCCAAGGCTGCGCCCAGAGTCGGCTGAACTTTCTCAGTGTTAGTGGGACCAGTTCCGCACCGTGCGTTCGCGCCAGGCTTGACACGATTTGCTGTGGCGACTGTAGGATTTCCAGCATCGTCAGTGGTGGCAGGGGAAGCGCGTGCCATCCATCGAATTCAACGTCGTTTCCGACTGCTAGATTTACGGAGGGCACTCTTTGCGGCAACACCTGAGCTTTTCCGGTTGCATACTTTGTAAATGCCGTCCATGGTGCGATAACGATTGCCAAACCGATGACAAATGCTGATAGCGAAGGGATAGGGCGTGCACCTTTGCTAGTGGCGCAACGAATCGAAAGCAGGGCCGCGACCAATGGCAGAAGTGGCGGCTTCAGAAGCGCAATACATGCAACAGCAGCGCCGAGACTTGTATTGGTCAACGTGGGAGTTGTTCTGCGGATTGATAGCCAGACGAGCAAAAGAACGAGTGTCGTTGTTGATGTTTCGGTGAGGAACATTCCGGCGCCTGCAAGAGCGCCTGGATATGCCGCCCAGAGAATACCGGCAAGAATTGAGAGGTAGAGTCTTGTTTCGCGCAGCCATGAGTTTGCCAGCGAAACTACTAGCGCTGCAGAAAATGCATGCATAGCGGCTTGGAACAGCATCAAAATATTTGCTGTGGCGACTGATGGTGCAGTTCCACACAATGCAGATGTGATGGCTCCGCACACAGGCAGAATGGGTCCGTCAATGAGAAGCATGCTGCCCAACGTTTCTTTCCCGACCGAGACATTCGTTCCGAGCACCAAATCTTGTACCCACAAGTACAATTCTCGTGACGTTTGAATGTAGTGGCAGCTGTCAAAAATCTGTCTTGATGCGGCATCGCTCAGAACGATATTGTTCAGAACCGCCAGCACGAACGCAACAAATGCGCAAAAAATTGCCGCGAAAACGCAGCCACTTCGCCGCTCCTTGAAGGTCACGGCGACGGATGATTTTTCGAGCTCTGTTCTTGTTATGAGCGCGGAAGTCATGCGCTCTTTATAACATCACGCGCATAAGTAAACATTGGTTCTTATGTAGTTTTGACTGCGTTGTAAACGTGAAAAGGTAATCATAAGTTAATCACATTTTGTGGTGGCAGCCCTTTGAACTTTCGGTGGATTTGTCCGATGTGCTCAGAGCGACGGCTTCGAGAAATTGATGTCTCTGAACTCAGGGGAAGCGCTCCAAAGTTAAGCGATTTTGAGAAGGTGATAATGTTTTGGGACGCTTCTAATAGCGAGTCGCTTGACCCGTCGTCGCTTAAGCCGATGAGCAACAAAACCGCCTTTTGGAGATGTCCACGATGCGATAGCAAATGGGACCAAACGATTTGCAAAATGATGCAACGATATCGAGAAGGCAAAAGCCTCTGTCAAATTTGCAAGGAGCTTTGACCGTTATTTATTCGAACCCTTTATCTTTCAGTCGCGCAAGGAACGCTTGATGGTCTGGGTTTTCAACTTGCGGCCTGTCGAAAGTTCTGCGTTGAGCACGACTGTGTTCTGCGTTTTTCTTGAGTGTGTCGGAGATGGTGCCGCCCTTGTCCGATTGTTCCTGAATATTCGGATTCTCCCCGGTAACAAACGCTACGGTGCGTTCAAACGAGCGAACCTTGCTGTCGGTCCAGGGATCCCATTCGCCTGGCTCAGCGGGCTGCACAGGAGCTTCTGGCGGCGGAAGTGCCTTCAGCTTGGTCGAGGTGATTCGCGCTGATTGAATTCGTGGACTTTCTGTCTTCTGAAACTTTTCTTTCAAAATATCGGCGAATGTCATGCAGGTCCCCCTTTGATAAGTCCAATCACGCGCTTTGCGCTTCCTCCTTACCAGCATGCCGCAATAGATGACCTCGGTCATCACGCTTTCAAGCTAAAAAGTCTGTAAATGAAGTCGCAGAAGTCACTCGCAAGTGTTACCCCTGGAGAGAAACGGCGTCAACTTGACGCCGTTCTCGAATGCTTGAATGGTCACCGGAGCTATTTGCTTGAACTGCGCGATTTCGATGTGGATTTTTTGCGTCCACCCGATTCATTGCGCTTCCGTGTCGCTGCAGCATTTCTTGCGGACGATTTGCGCGCCGCTTTCTTGCTTGCTGCCGATTTCTTGCTTGCGGAGCCACCCTTTTCGCCGCCACCAGTCTGCTTGTTGACGGTCGCCCATGCTCGCCGTTCGGCCTCTTCTTCACTTACTCCTTTTTCTTCATAGCCTTCTTCAATGTGTTCAGCCATGCGCTTTTGCTTATCGCTGTATTTGTCCTTGCTTCCTCTCGGCATAGTCTCACCTCCCAGTCATTTTGTAATGCCGACGGGGAGGACAAAGTGGGGTTCCATCTAGATTAAGTCTTGCGTTTTCGTTGCAACAGGAATTGAATGCCGTGTGCGGCGGCGAGCACGGCTATGCATAGAAACGCAATCGCAAAGCCGATGAATACGGTGATTGGTCTGTACTCGAACTCGACAATATGATTACCGGCCGGCAACTCAATTGCTCTAAATGCAAAATTCGCACGAAGAATCTCAACAGGTTTCGAATCGATTCTTGCTTCCCATCCCGGATAGAAGATGTCGGTGAGAACGAGCCATCCGGGCGAGCTGGAATTGGTTTCGATGATGACGCGTGTAGCTGAGTGTCTGATTAGCGAAGTTGAGTCTCCGTTAGTGTTGCTCGCTTCAGCCGGCTTCAAAACGGCTTGTGCCTTGGTTGTCTCGAGGACAACTTCCTTTGCTGGGTCGAATGCTGGGGATTTGATGCGTTCGAGAGAATCGGCTCCAGTGTTGGTGTGATACGCGCGATGAACTATAAAGGATTCAGCAAGCGCATCTTTGTTTGAGTACAAAAAAATGTTTCCGTCAAATCGAATTGGAGTCCTTTCAACCCAAGATGCTCTCAGTTTCTCGTTTCTCCTTTCTGAAGCGCTATTGATTTGTGCGAAAGTGAGCACGTCTCCGGTTTTCTCTGTGACACCAGATGGGACTACGAATGCTCCTGATTTAAGATCAAAGACATGAATACCAACCTTGAATGGTAGTGATTGTCCTTGTGTTGGCACGGCGTATGCGAATGTTCCGCCGGACGTGATCATTGTTTGATCTCCAAACCAGAGGGTTTCATCATTTGGTCCCAGCAAGACGAAACCAATTGTGTATCGATTGATAGAATCCGGTGTGACTGTCAACGTGTACTCACCGAAAATGCCACTGTCAGCAGTATCGATGTGGGTGAGTGATGAGATAGTTAATCCCTGTGCTAGAGCTGCTGGAATAGGGATCTTAGAGTCTTTGGCACTTAAATGCTGGGAGTGAACAGCGGCGTTTTTCGATTCTCTCCATTGCATCTCTCCTATAACCGGTGTCTGTGTCAGGCAGGATGAAACACCAGCGCAATTCAAGATAGGAGAAAGAGTGTTTGAAAAGACTTGATTGAAATCGTCTATCTTTGCACCGGCTGCGTCCATGAATTTGACGTATCGAGCAGGGAAGATCGGATTTACTTGACGCAAGTCACTCAGCCCATAGACGCTGCCTGTGTTGGGGCGAAGCAAATGATTGCCGGTTGCGATGTATCGATGCGTGCTGTCTTGTTTTAGTTTTTGAATCACGTCGGTGACAGGATAATCGAACCTGCTTTGAATGGGCATCGACGCTTTCGCGACCAAAGCTTGGCTTGTAAATCCAATTGCAATACAAGCGAATATGGTTGGTGTGCGAAATTTGTTTTTCCAGAGGGGACGCAGCAATATTGTGAGTATAAATATTGCGATGAGAATCGTGTCGTTTAGCCAATCTCTTCTTGACAGAGAAGCCGATGGCAGGCACATGTCGAAATTGGCGGTGGAAAGCTGGATGTTTAGACTCTTCACAATGTAGAGAAAGACGCACGCAAGAACGCATGTCGCTATCACGCAAGCGAGTGCAAGTCTCCGACGAGGTTCAAACCATCCAAGTTTTGACAGTATCGACAGGCGTTCGAATCCAATGGCGGCGAGGATGGAAGTTAAAACTAGTAGAACTGGAAAACAGTAATTTGTAATGAGATAAGCAAAGGGTTTGTATTCGAGCAAAATGTTTAGCGGCCAAACTTTCGCACCAATGCACCATGCGAGAATCGCGAGTCCGAAGAGCGTCAACGACATTGCAGCTTTTTTGGGCTTTGCCAGAAGACACAACGGCAAAACGGCCAATGCAACTACTCCAAGGAAAGGACTGGCACCGCCGAATGTTGGTTGCAAAAGATTGAAACCCAATGTCTCCAGCGGCATGCGTGAAGGGTTCCTAAGATCGAATTTGTACGACTCAGAGTTCGCGAGAAACTCTGCAAACGGCAGCAGCATCGGGGCTGCGAGACACAAAGCAACGATTGCTGCGATCATTAGCTGCATGAGCGCTACAGCAGCTCGGCGCCAAATTGATTGTTTTGAGATACTGAGGAATGACTCGGTGCCTTTGCGATCGTCCAAGCAAAGCGTGACACGGCAAATGCAGAAAAACATCGAGGCAAAGGTGATTGAAAAAAAGGAAATTTCAGGGTGAGACGAAAGAACGAGAAGTGCACACGCGACGCCTGCCCAGGCGCAGCGTAGCGGTGTTGGAATACGCGCCGCCCGAGCAAACATTGTGAACAAAAGTGGTATCAAACAGTAGCCATTACCTAAGATTTCCAAATACCAGAGCAGGAACGGACAAAAAACAAGGGTCAACGAACCAAAGAGGCTGCTATAGGGATGCAGCTTCAAGGTTCGACAAAGTGCCCAAGCCGATGCCCCCATTACCAGTGCTTCGCAAACAAGCGTAAGGTTGTAGGCACGCATTGTTGGTGAAGCAATAAGGAGAAGGTGAAGAGGCGTAAGGACAAGTGATTGAGGATCGCCAAGCATCGGGCAACCGAGACCGTTGAGCTGGTTCCAGAGAGGCAGCTGTCCTGCGCGCCAAAGTTCTGCTTTCAATAGATAAGCTGGTATCAGCATTAATACCATTGTCGAATCCATAGGGAATAGTTTCCCCTTCGCGTATGCCAGGAAAACTGAGTCCCATTCGGCAACCATGCAGACTTTTGAAACTGGCAGACCGAAAAAGATAGTTTTATGAAATGCGGCGACAATGACTCCAACAACGATCAGCAGAGTCAGCAAGTCTTTTGAATACCTGCGGCACCATGAGAGTCTAGTCAACTTCACTCCAGCTTGGGCGCGGACCACCCGAAGTCTTCGAGCGTTTTGTCCAGACTGAAATTGTTGTCGAGGGCGTAGACGATGGCGATAACCGCCTGTTCGATTACGATGAACCTAGAGTCTACCAGCGCCTTGCATTGAGTCGCGAGGCTGAGAATTTTGTGATCGATGAGGCCCGCGTCAAAGAGAGTCTTCACAAGCGGCATTCGATTTGCCAATGCAAGTGACGTTGCAATTTGAATTTCCTTTTCCGAGATGAATCCCGACTTCTTCAGGATCAGCGTAACATCGACGCCTTCGCCTTCCAAATCAGATTCCATCGGCTGATCGAGGGAGGTAAGAATCTCCGAAAGCTCCTCTTTCGAACTTGCATTTTTGATTTTGCCGAGAATCTCAGCCGCTTGATCTTCGAATAGCACACCCTGTGAAATCATCTGCAGGAGTTGCATTGCGGCATTGTAGGTCGGTTCAATAATGAAGCCGCAGTCTAGCAATACTTGTTCAAGAGGTCTTGTTTCAACCAGCTCGATTTCCTTTGCCGTGGTGAGCTGAGTGTCTGTTATCACTCCTCCCATCAATAACAGTTCTCCCAATCCAAATGGTGCGGCCAATGCTTGAGGATTGATGTTCTGCTCTCTGAGAGTCTCTTCGATTGGTGCTGACCGAAGATGTGCTGCTTTTAGTGCATATATTGCTTTGTTGCGCTCGAGCTTGCCGTCGCGCACCAGGCGCTGTGCAGCGAGCGCAGAAATTAAGGTTGATTGTGTCATGACACCGAGACTGACTAAGACTCGACCAAGCGGAAGCCCCGTTTCCATGCTCTTTCTGAGCCCATCCTCAAGATGCTTATACGAAATTATTCCTGCGGCTTTGAGGAGCTCTCCGAGGCGATTCGAAGGCACTGGCATTTTGACTGTCGGCTGCTGGTGCGTGCCCGATCGCCCCAGTGCCATGTCGAGAGAAAAACCTTCTCGCGACATCATACCGAGTATCTGAATGCCCTGCTCCGGCGTCATTAGCCTGTCTCTGATGCGGGCTTGTATTTCTATGGCGGCGGCAAGTTTGTCTTCAGAAACGTGGCCCTGCATTGCAAGTACACGGCCTATGGGGAGCCGCATCCTGACTGCTAGGTTGTAGACTTCCTCCAGGTGTTCGACCGGCAGCATGCCACCACGAACAAGTAGCTCGCCGAGCTGGATAGAGGCTACATCTTCCACGGTCTACTCTCTCTTCGAGGCTCGGGCTAAAACGATCGGGAAGGTTCCGTTTTTCGCTTCATTCTTCGCTGTTCTGGCAGCGTCCATCAGTGTCTGCAAGTCTTCACCTTCCGACGGAATTGAAGCGACGCCGAAGGCAATTACCAGACTACTTTTATCAATGCCTTGCCCAAGCGGTGTACTCGTTAGGACATCCAACATTCTATTGGCGACGAATGCTGCTGCTGAGGGCTTAGTATTTGGCAGCAACAATGCGTATTCGAAAGTCTCGAAGTGTCCGAGTACATCAAGCGGTCGTTTGACAAGCTCGATTCGCATTGCAGCGGTGTTTATCGCTTGCGCTGGAAGCGGGTCGGACCCGATGCGTCCGTCTTCTTTCCGCTTAGCAAGCTCGAAAACAACTAACGAAATGGGCCACCCGTAGGCCTCGTACCGGTAAAACTCGTACTCCAAAAAGAGAAGCAGTGCCGGAAACGAGTAGATTCCAGTTTCTGGACGTATGAAATTGTATGCCAGGGCTTGTACTGCGACTTTCGTATCGCCCATAAACTCAAGGGCGCCACCCCGCGCCGATGATGGGGGCCGAATTTCAACGAGACCGCATTGAACGAGATTGAAAAGCAATGGCGCCCATGTCGATTTGTCCATGGGTTTGTCGCGCAAGAGGTCTGTGAAGGTGCGCTTTCTGCGCAGCATTCCGTAGATTTCCTTTTGCCATTCGAAGTCGAGCGCCATTCCCTTGGTCAGCATGAGGCGAAGCTCTGCATCAGTCATGTTTTTATGCTTCGGAGCCAAAATTGATTCGTATGAAAGCCCCGATTCTTCGAGGTAAAGAATTTGATCGAGCAACGCGACTCCTTCCATGATCGAAGCCTGTAGAGTCTTCTCGCAAGACTTTACTTCGGTGCGTGCTCCCTGGGCGAATTGGTATGTTCCCTCGCGCCAAGTTACAATTTCCTTGATCGCTGCGTCACCTCTGACACTAGCTGTAGTGGCATCCTTGGGGCGGCCCTCTTCGAAGTAGACATGCGCGATTGACTCAGCACCAAGAATCTCCAATTTCCCAGTTAACTGAGCCATGCCAATTGACTGCAGCAATCCTTGAATTTGTACTTCATCGAGCGAACCTTCAAGCAGTTGCGTTCCACTCGGGCGTGTAATTTGCTGCTTTACTGGCTTGCCTTGTGGCGGCCGACCAGGCATGCCATACCCAGAATCGGTAGATAGAGGTGCTTGCTGGACTGGCGGGTAGTTGCCTGTAGCTCCACTAGCGCCGACTAATCCGGCACTGCTGCTGGTGCCGAAGACGCCGCTATTGCTTCCTGTAAGTGTCGGGCCACCGCCGGCGTATGCCGTTTGGCTGACGTCCTGGAAGTGTTGCAGAAACGACGGATCCGCAGGAGGCATTGGGGCATTTGGATTGGGGGCTGGTATTGGAGGTGGTGGCGGCATCGGTGCCGTGCTCTGTTGCTGCAGTAGCGATGGAGCCTGCGGCAGAGCCTGTGACTGTGTCTGTGTCGGCGGTTGAGCTGCGCGGAATGTACCAGTCGATCTCGGTGATGGTTGAGCTGCCTTGAAAGAGCCTGTCGCCCTTGGTGAGAAGGTGCTCGGCTGGTTATTGGTGGTGTTAAAAGCCCCGCTTTGTCCCTGCTGCTGTTGCTCCGCATAATTGCCCTGAGCAAGCGGCACGGTTGGGTTTTGATTGCTCGGAGATTGCACTTCCAGCATACACAGAACGTCGAGAATTACGTTGAAGTCCGATGTCTCGAAGCGCCAAACCAACTTAGGGTCTCTGCCGGTTTCTTCCCAAATCGTCCACAACGGATGCGGAGTTACGCGATCAAACTTTATGATGATGCTGTAGTTGCGGTAGGCGCCCGGTTGAGTCCACGTCAGTTCGATTTCACGCCCGCGATTAGCCTGTCCCTGCTCGTACATCGCTCTGAGTTCGGCGGTACCAGGGGCCTGCGTTTGCTTTGGCAAACGAATCTTAGCGTTGTCTGAACTTCTTCCTTGACCTGGACGAAACATCTAGATACTACTTTCTTCCACCACCCGTTAATGATAACTAAAGCTATGTTTAGTGTACAGAAGTTATGACAAACGTTTCCAAAGAGTCACTTGGAATGAAAGGAAGATGAAAGGGCTAGCCTTGGATTGCGACGCTGGGGTGCAGATCACTGCACTTTTTTGTCCTTCGAGGCTGCCAAAACTTGGCTGTGTTTATGGCTGGTTGCCATCATTACGCGGCGCAATTTTGTGTCAGTCGCCAAACGATCAACGAGCTTCTCGATGAACTTCTTGCCGCCAAAACCGTTGAGATGAACGGTGTCTCGATAATCTACCGAGTTGTAACAATTGAAATCGCAGAGATCGATGAATGATACGGAATTGTCTTTCGAGATAGCCGCTAGGTCCGTCAGATACTGCTTTCGAAGCGCCGGCTTGAGAATTTCGAGGTTCTCCTTTTGAACAGGCATGTTGACCAAAACCAGCTCAATGCCTTGCAACTTGCAGAGTTGGATCAGCTTCTGCAGTACAGTCAGCTGAGCCTTATAGATGTGCGTATCCGGGTTTCGGTAACGAGCCTTGTAGTCAGCAAGGTGCTCTTTCATATTGGCGGTTGCTTCGCTGTTCATAGCGTAAAGTTGGCCGGAATTGATTTCCAGTGGCTTGTAGTCCGGCAAAATGCGTCTGCGATCTTCCCAATTCCACTTGCTCTGAGGCAGTGTCGAAGCGCTTACGGCCTGGATTCTATTTAGCAGTTTCGATTGAATGTCTGTCGAGTTCGCATAGAGATAAACTGACCCTTCAAGCGCATGTTCCAGCCTGTGAAGCGGTTGCTGAACCATCAGGTGCGAAATATCATCGGTGTTCACAACTCGTCGAAGGAACTGATAAGCCTCTGTATCAGTTGCTTTTTGCAAAGTCCCATCAAAGAAATCACGAGGAGCCACACCGTAGATGACCACGTCTGGACGATGCCCTGTCTGGATTGCGGCTTTCAGTGTCAGATACGCATCAGATGGCATCTGTCCTGGGCTGGACAGGTTGAAAGTAGAGTATTGCCCGCCTAGCTTCTGTTTGAGCAAATTGTCGAAGTAGTAAGCCTGCCGATACTCGGAGAGGTCGAGCTTCTTACCCTGCTGAACCGCGTCACACTCTGAAATCGCAACGACTGTTAACGATGAACCCAAGATGGCGACATTGGACTGCTTCTTCGAGTCTTTGAGGTCCTTGAACGTCCACCAGCTCCAAGAATGGAGAGGGAAAGCCTGGGCATCCACAGCCATTGGCTTGATGCGTGTCAACACGGCGTTGAAGGCGAAGAACGCCGCGATTGCCACGAGAAACTTGCTAGCATTCGATGCAGCCGATTTTTTGTTACCGGATGTGGTGTTTTCCGAAGGCACAAATCACCCGAAAGGTTTCCAATTTCCTCGTTCAAGGGGAACATCATATCGCCTGACAAGATATGTTTGCGATTAAAGCTTCAATTCTCGGATTTTTATAAAGCGCGGAAATTTTATTTTTGCGGCAATAGGCGAGTTGCCATGTATTGAGCGCTTGAAAACCCACCCTTTGCCATTCGTTAGCTGGTCTTTCTTGATCTCTTTGCAGCGTGCTGTTAGATTGTGCCGGCAAGATGGCTGTAGTTTTCGCGGTGTTGTAAGGCATTTGTTGGGAACGCACAAAACTGCGCGAAAAGTGTCAAAGAATTAACCTTCGTTCGGCAATGAAATCGACGATTGAGAAGCAGAAAAAAAGTGAGATAGCTGGTGCTACCAAGATGAGCACCGGCACTGACAAACACATGCAGCATCAGCCGATTTTGCGGTCAAAATCTAAGGCATCGATGGTGGTGGCACTCGCGATCTTGGTGTTGTGCGAGATTGCAGTTTATTGGCTCTCCGTCCGGCAGTCAGGTTTTTACCTCGACGACTGGACCATGATGTCCTATCTCCATTTCGCGCCTCAGGATTTTTCGTCGCTCGTTTCTCGAAGTTTAGCTGACAATCGAATTCTCCCGCGACCGTTAGAGGCATTGCATTTCCCTCTGGTCTGGATGGCGTTTAAGGCGAACCCACAGGGCTATCACATATTCAATTGTGCACTGGAAGTTCTTGCCGGACTTTTGATCTACCTGACTGTTAGCCGTTTCTCGACGAGTCGAATATTCGCACTAACGGCAGCGCTTATTTTTCTGGTCTATCCGATTCATGACGCGACTCACTATTGGATGGTTGCAACATCAGTTGTATTGAGCTTGGTTTTGTACCTTGGGAGTCTGTTGTCGACTGTCAAGTTCGCGGAGACTGGGAGGCGATCGTTCTTGCTTGCCTCTGTATGTTCATTCGCCGCAAGTGTCTTTAACTACGAAGCATTTGCGCCACTGTGCGTAGTGAATGGTGTCGCTGCATATCTCATTGTGAACACCAGAAAGGAAGGAGGTGCGCTCAAATCGTCACTGACGTCTTTCGCGGTCTTGGCTCCGGTCTGTCTCGGTCTGGTATTGTACCAGCGTGTTATTGCTTCGACCTTCGGCTCAAATTTCGTACCGCCGCATCAACTCGATGTGGCGCATTTCTTTGATGTTATGGTCAAGGGATTGGCTGCATCGCTGTCTCCGGAACTGCTTGGCTTTGCCATTGACCGTGCTAAAGATGCAGTTGCCGTTGGTATCAGCGCCATGCAAATGTGGTTACTCGCAGGGTTGATTGCCTCCATATTTGGTGCCTTCGCATTTTTTGAAATCAATCGAAGCTCTCGGTCCGAAGCTTCTTGCAATGAGTCAGAAAGTTACGAGCAAAGTTGTCGAGACTGCCTCAACATCCTGATTCTTGGTTGCATTTGCCTGCTTGCTTCGTACACCATATTTGGTGTCGCACGCGGGTACGACCCTCAGCTCGCATCTATTTATAACCGGGTGAACACAGGTGCAGCTGTCGGCGCAAGCCTGATCTTTGCAGCTATTTTCACTTGGCTCAGCCGAAAGCTGAACTCGAAAGTTTTGGTGTCGTCGTTGCCAGTGCGCGCGTTAATCAGAGGTGGAGTAGCTGCAGTCGTACTTGTTCCGCTTTTGCTTCTGAGCAGTTTTGCTGATTGGGGAATGGCAAACCAATGGCGGCGATCGTGGGATGTTCAGAAGAGAATCGCTAGTATTCTGAAGTCTCATCGCTCCGAACTAAAACCCGGGGATTCTGTAATTCTGGTGAATGTTCCGCGCTATGTCATGTGGAGCCCGGTGTTTGATGGTGTGTGGGATTTCCAGGCAATGATGCGGCTCTGTCTCGACAACGAGAAGGTGAATGGTGGTGTTGCATCCTCTCGCCTGCAAGTTACGCGCAACAAGATTGAAGACGTTTCGATGGGATTTTCTTGCGCAAAGTATGACTATAAGCGCATGTTCGTGCTTATTCCGCATCCCGAGGAGTTCGTGCAAGTTCATTCTGCCGATGAGTTCATCAATATCGTGCAGAACAAAGGAATGTATTTCGGGCTTAGTCAGTCAGTTGTTGATGGGTGGAAGAAAACCGCAAGCAATAACTAGCCTGCTTTCCTCCACTTCGTTATCGGTCCGGTTTTGCTGTTCAATTGAAGGACGCCGTCACTGATGGTGAAAGAGCCCGCGTCCGCTCTGCCCGAATCGGCTTTGACGCTCCAGGTTCCGTCGGCGGCGACGAGGTTGCCTTGTTCAACGACTTTGGGACCGGCAATTGACTTGTATCGGCCGGTTGCTTCAATTTGCCAAACCAATGGTGCTGCGCTGGCTGGAAGACCCATGAGAGACCATGTGCCGACCAATTGTTGATCCACGGACGCCTGGCTTGCTAACGGGATTGACACGGCAAAGACCGCTGACAGCATTGAAATTTTCAATTTGGAAAATATTTGATTCATATCGATTTCAGGCAAGGAGCAAAGACAAAAATACCATACAGGGGTTTTATTCCACGGATTTGAGGATCTTGACCATCTAATTTTGCGGTACGATAAAAAATAGCTTCGGAATCTCTGGAATCCTACATTAATTGCTGCATTCATCTCGGATTGCCGTGGAAGCATTCCTTGATTTGTTTGGTGGGAACATTCAAGTCCAGCTCTGCGCTGGGCGCGGTATCTGGAGGGCATGGAATGTCCGATTCGAAAGATGGTGGCGGGAGCAATGGCGGCAAGGACGATAATGGGCCGAAAAATGTGAGGAACAGTATAAGCAAGAGCACCATATCTGGTGCGCTTGGCGGGTCGCAGCGAGCTGGTCGCCGTTGGGAGGCTTCTGAGTCTGGATCTTTTAAAGTCGTGTCAAACTCAAGTTCGAGTTTGAAGGCGATTCAAAAAGGTGACATCAATCCAAACGACAGATTGACCATCTCAATTTTGCCGACAGATTCGAATGTTCCTTCCCGAAGTGAATTATTGGCAGACAAAGACAGAAGCAAACGCACTCCATACGTCGCAGTTGAAGGCGATCACTTGGGCAAAGTTGCAATGAAGGCATACGGCAAGAGCAGCGCACAACTGGAGAGTCTCATTTTAAGGACCAATCCGCATCTGGAGGTGCGACGATCGTTTAGCATCGAGCATTCGATAGATCGCTCGTATCTACAATCCGGTGTGGCTTTTGAGCTTCCAAGCTGGAATGAAGTGGACGGATTGTCCTGAAGCCATTGAATATTGCAGCTCCCCATAAATTCAATTATGCGTTACAGTAACGTATAGCACTCGCTGGAGCTGGAAATTGAGCCGTCCCGACGACGATCAGAAAAACAATGCGTCGAACCCAATGCCCTTTGTCCAGCAAGGGGATGACGACCGCACTGTGATAGTCTCTCCGGCCAATCCCGATGCAACCGTTTTTACTCAAGGTGCGCCGCCGCCTCGACACTACCCGGCTTACTTTTCCAACGACGAGATTCCGAGACCTAAGCCGAGTCGCAAAACTCGTCCGGTGATTGGATTTAGTCATTATGGAAAAGGCAAAGAAGCACAGCGAGCTGTCTTGCCGAACTTACCCATTGCCCGCGAATTGCCCGGAAGCAAAACGAAGGTAGTGACAATTCCGCCGAAAGCCGCAGCTGCAGCCAGGCAGAGTGGCCAGCAAAGTGGCCCGGGAGCGGGTGCGCCAGTGAGTGGACAGAGTCGCATTCAGGCGATTTTGAGTGGTGGCGTTTTGGGTGGTCCGGCCCAGCCGGTCTCGCAAGAGGAGGCTACTCGTCCAGCGAATTTCCTGCGGCAATCCGTCAAGCACAAATTGATGTCCCAGACTCAAGCTGCCGAACCGGAAGAGCAGGACGACAAGCGAAAACCTAAGCGAATGTGCCGCGAAGATGTGTTGAATATTCTTACGAAGAGCGGAAACTTAGTTCATCAACCTGCAACTAGTGCTGGTGCAAGTGACGCTCAGCAAGCTTCGTCGTCGAGCGTTCCCAAAGGGGGAGTGCACGGCGGAACTCCTGTCGCACAGCCCACCGCACAGCCCATCGCGCAGCCACCCACCCAAGACGCCAGGCCGCCAGCAAGTTTGCGTCGATTGCTGGGCGGTAGATCCGACGCGAAAAAGGACGAACCCAAAACTTCGTCAGATTATCGCGCGGTGATTTCTGCGTCAGGAAGTTATCTCTCGATGAAGGTCGAGGGTGGCTTGTTGACAGGTTCTTCGTTCGAGAAATGTCAGCAAAGATTAGTCGATCTCGAAAACGGTGCTCCGATGCGTTCGAGATATCGCCGAAGCTACAGCGGAAATCAGGAAGATACCACAGGCATGGAAGCTGCGAAAGAGAACGATTCAACACAGAATCCTGACGAATCGAAAAAGTAGGCTATCTCTTAGCTTTGTCCGTCTTTCGGATTGGCAGTTTCCATTTGAGTTTTTCTTCTTCTTCGACTAAATTGTCGAGTGCAACTTGCACATCGAAGAAGTTTGCTGAGCAATCACCGACCGCACAGAATGCGGGGTTTTCGTTGAAAATTTCACCGGCGCGCGTTCGATTCTTCTTGCTTCTGGTTGTTCCCGCTAGCACTGTGTCTGGATGGCACCAGGGCAGGCCTGTTCCGTCTTCCCAGAGTCCGAACGCTGCGCCGAAGAATGTGCATACGAATTCAACTCCTTCACGTTTGCAGACCTCTTCCAACTTGCGCATGCCCACGACGCTTCCTGCAGGGGTGCCCATGATTATGCGTTTGGGTTTTTCTTTTGCATTGTGAAAAGCGCCTTCCAATCCCCGAACAAGCGTTGCGCCGGTTGCAACCGTGTCCAGCATGCACCAAACCGGCGCGATTGAATGGAGTCGAACGTAATTTACCTTTGCGTCGAAGTCTGTGTATCCTTCCTTTGCCCGCGTGGGAAGCGCGAATCGACTCACACCAATCCAGTTATCGCCGCGATACATCGTGTCATTTCCGAGCACCGTGGATAGTGCCCCGGAAAGATTGTGACCGGCCCCTTCTGCCATGACTGTTACTGTGCAAAGTTGCATTGCATCTTTGGGGAAGAAGCCGTGATCGCGCATTGCCGCAAGCCAGCTGATTGTGCTTGTGAATGCGACTTTCTGTCTTTCAAAACCTAGCAACAACCTTCCTGGTTCCACCAAGAACTGATCGACACTGTCCGATTCGAGAATATATGAATTCGATAAACCGGAAATTTTGACTTTGGTAAGGTCGTAACTTTCCATTTTGGACCTCTAGCAAGTTGGAGTTCAGATTTTGGCATATTCCGAAATTCGGCGACTCACTAGACGCGGAACAGCCCATTAAGACTGGCTTAGTTAAATCTATTGGCGCGATTGAACTTTTTGAATTGTTCGAGCGTTTTGTAATTAGT